>NZ_JACSMM010000001.1:539984-864176 GCF_018618655.1 Exiguobacterium sp. s95
AATCACTTGACGAAGGTCAAGAGGTTTCTTTCGAAGTTGAAGAAGGCCAACGCGGACCGCAAGCAACTAACGTTACTAAACTTTAATTTTTTTAAGACCTTGCTGATGCAAGGTCTTTTTTTAATTTCATTCATGATAAACTTCATACGTATAGAAAGGAGAATTTCCATGCAACTCTCAACACAAGAACAACTGCAACATGTCTTACAAGCAAGACACGACCATTTGATGGCTGGAAACCGAGAAGCGATGAACGAACTTTTAACTCCTAGTTTCTCGTTCATCGATGGACTTGGACGACAATTCGACGCAGAAACTTATTTAGACCACTATGTTGACGTTGATTTGATAAAATGGGTTTCTTCTATAGATGAATCGATGACTGTCGAGCTTTTTGAGACGACTGCCTTGGTACAAACATTGACAGAAGACCAGTTTCAATATGGGACGACGTCTTATGTAGGACGTTTTCGTATCGTTTCTCTTTATCAACTGACGGACACAGGCTGGAAGTGGCATTTTTCGCAAGCGACGTCGCTTGATCAAAATTAAATGACATGGATCCACTCCTCTCATTTACTGCGATGACGATCAACGGCCTTAACAAGGAATGGCTCTCTCACTTTTTCTCGGGTGAGACAAAAGCCCGTTTCCCTGCTCACTATGGACAGGGAAACGGGCCTATTTGTATCTGACGGTGCGAGCTCTTCCGTTTTATTCTGTAAAAGCCGCGTAAAACCGGAACCGTCCGTCACTGCAATTGGTTTTGGAGCAACTTTTGAGTCAGCCTCTTTATTTATTCGAATTCGGTACTTGAAATCTATCTGAAAGCAATTTGAAAATCCGTTTTCATTCCGTTACACTGAAGTTGCATGTATTTTCTGAAAATTAACGAGAAAGAAGGAATTGGATGACTGTTTTTAACTTTTCCGCAGGTCCAGCCGTTTTACCTGAACCTGTCTTACGTAAAGCACAATCGGAATTATTGAATTATCGAGGGTCCCATCAGTCTGTCCTCGAGCTCAGTCATCGCTCCGCCCTATTCGAAGCAATCTTAGACGATGCAACGTCGCTCGTCCGCGAACTGCTTGAAGTGCCGTCAGACTATGATGTCTTGTTCTTACAGGGTGGCGCAACGCTCCAATTCTCTATGTTGCCACTGAACCTTGCGACGACTCATCGTGTCGACTTCATCGATACGGGCGGCTGGTCGCAAAAGGCGATTGCCGATGCTGCTCCTTATGCATCGACACGCATCATCGCCTCTTCCCGAGACGATCACTATCGGTCGATTCCGGCCGGTCCTTTTACTTCGGATGCCGATTATCTACACGTGACATGGAACAACACGCTTGAAGGGACGACTTTTCAGGAAGCTCCACGTGTCAACGTCCCGCTCGTCGCTGATTTTTCTTCATCAATTTTATCAGAACCGATTGATGTCAGCGCGTTCGACGTCATCTATGCAGGCGCCCAAAAAAACCTCGGTGCTGCCGGTATGACACTTGTCATCATCAAAAAAAGTTTAGTCGAGCAGACACCTTCTGCTCTCGGTTCATACTTACGTTACGACGTTCATGCGAAACACCATTCACTCTACAATACACCACCTACGTATAGTATTTATTTAACGAAACTCGTTCTCGAATGGATAAAACAAGAGGGCGGATTACAGACAATCACGGCACGCAACCGTGCTCAAGCCGCCTCGCTTTATGATGCGCTCGACCACTCCGACCTGTTTTCGAATCAAGTCGCTCACGCAGATCGAAGTTTGATGAACATCCCGTTTTCGACAGGACAACAAGCCTTAGACGATGCCTTTATCGCATACGCCGAACGACACGGCTTAGTGAACCTACAAGGACATCGTTCTGTCGGCGGTATGCGGGCTAGCCTTTATAACGCGATGCCGACCACTGGTGTCGAAGCTTTACTATCCGTCTTACGTAAATTTGAACAGGGGGAACGTTAAATGTACCAAATCCAGTTGTGGAATGATTTGTCTGAAAAAGGACTGAGTCGCTTTACGGACGATTACCACGTCCATCGCCAAGTTGAGGCACCAGATGCTTTCCTCGTTCGCAGCAAGGACTTACACGGGATGCAGTTCGCCGACTCCTTGAAGGCGGTCGCCCGTGCTGGCGTCGGTGTCAATACGATCCCGCTCGACCAACTCGCAAATCGTGGGATCCCCGTCTTTTCGACGCCCGGTGCGAATGCGAATGCCGTTAAGGAACTCGTCATCGCCAGTCTTTTTTTAACAGCCCGAAAATTGATACCGAGTATCCTTTGGACGAATAATTTACGCGGACCAGACATCCCGGAACGGATCGAAGCCAACAAGCGGCAATTTGTCGGGACAGAGCTGTTAGGTAAACGAATCGGCATCGTTGGCCTCGGGGCAATCGGGGCAAATCTTGCTAATACGCTGCATGAGTTAGGGATGACCGTTTCCGGTTACGATCCGCATATGTCGATTGAATCCGCATGGCGGGTCTCAAATCAAATTCATCGGGTGACGAATCTTGAAGAACTTCTTGCGACGAGTGACTATGTCACGCTTCACCTTCCACTCGTCGATGCAACACATCACCTGCTCGATGAACGCTTGTTGTCGAAAGTCAAGCAAGGTGCGACGCTACTTAATTTTTCGCGTGGTGAGTTGATTGATGAAGCTGCACTCGCAACCGTCCTGAAATCTGGTCGCCTCGCGAACTATGTGACCGATTTCCCGAATGCCTTCATTTTATCATTACCGCGCGTCATCCCGTTGCCGCATATCGGGGCATCGACGGCTGAAGCGGAGGAAAATTGCGCCATCATGGCCGTCGATCAGCTAAAAACGTTTCTTGAGACCGGCAACATCCGTCATTCCGTCAACTTCCCGTCAGTCGAACTCGCCGATTCAGGTAAACGTCGCTTGACGATTGCCCATCAAAATATTCCGAACATGGTCGGTCAGATTGCTTCTGTCCTCGCGACGGAGCGTATTAACATCGCGAACATGATTAACGGTAGCAAAGGGCCGATTGCCTATACGATCATCGACATCGATAACCATCTTGACGAAACGATTTCCTTGACACAGCTCGATGCGATTCCCGGCATCTTAAAAACGCGACTACTTTAAAGGAGTGATCTCATGCCAACATTCGAACCTTTCCAGGCACTACGACCACAAAGCAAATATGCAGAAACGTTCTCTTCGCTACCTTATGATGTCTTCAACCGGGCTGAAGGACGGGTCGAGGTACGCCGTCGCCCTTTATCCTTCCTTCGGATCGACAAAGCTGAAGTGACGCTACCTGATCTAATCGATGAGCACGACATGCGTGTTTATCAACAAGCTGCCCTCCACTTCAAGGATGCACGCGATAGTCAAATCCTAAAGCTTGACGAAGACGAATGCTATTACCTCTATCGTCTCCGTGATGGCGAACATGTCCAAACAGGTTTTGTCGGTTGCGTGTCCGTAACTGATTACGACGACGGCTTCATCCGTAAACACGAATTTACGCGTCCTGATAAGGAGCGAGATCGCGTCCGTCAAATCGATGCGTTAGAGGCACATACCGGCCCCATCCTACTCGCCCATCAACCGGATGATGAACTCAATCGAATCGTTGCAGAACAGAGTACGAATGTCCCGCTCTATCAGTTCACCACCGAGGACGGGATTGAACATACAATCTTTAAAATTACAAATCGCTCTGACATGCTGACGATTGGGAGTCAGTTTGCTCGTCATGACGCACTGTACATCGCGGACGGACATCACCGGGCAGAAGCGGCATCAAAAGTTGCAAAATTACATCCGGACAACGAAGAGGCACAACTGTTCCTTGCTGTCTCCTTCTCAAGTGACCAATTAAAGATCATGGGGTATCATCGCGCTGTCGAAGATCTTTACGGACAATCGGTCGACGAATTACTCGAACGGATCAGTCAACGCTTCACCGTGACGGTTGGTCGTGCTGAGACGACGCAAAAACACCGGTTTGAGATGTATCTTAAGCAACAATGGTATACGCTCGATTACACGGCGCAACAGACGACTGTCAAAGACAATCTTGACGTCTCTATCCTTCAACATGAACTTTTGACACCCTTTTTAGGAATTGAAGATCCTCGGACCGATGCGCGGATTCAATTCGTCGGGGGCATCCGTGGGTATGCTGGACTAGAACAACTCGTTGATCACGGGACGATGGCAGTTGCCTTTCACTTACATCCGACCGACTTGACGGATTTGATGCAAGTCGCGGATGCAAATCAAGTCATGCCGCCAAAATCGACGTGGTTCGAACCAAAACTGCGTAGCGGTTTACTGATTCATCGCTTTTTCAGCTGACAATATAAAAGGATTGGCGCAAAAATTGCGCCAATCCTTTTTCTTATCCATTCTTTACTTGTAAGATCGTCCCATGGATTGGTCCTACGTTGATTTCACCAGCCCACTCCGTTCCGTCCAGTAAGTCGACTGCACGTCCTGAAAATTCGAATCGCGCTTCTTTCTCCCCATTATTGATGAGGATGAGATAGTCCCCATTTGGTGAGGAGCGCCGGATAACGAACTGATTTTTTTCGTCATCGATTTGCTCAAAGACATACGATGCTTCATTCGCGAGCGCCGGATGGGCTTTTCGTAACGCAATCAATTCCGTTACGTAGCTAAGCAGTTCTGTGTCTTGTTTTTCTTGATCCCACTCCATACATTTCCGGTTTGCCGGATCCTGCCCACCGGTCATACCGATTTCATCACCATAATAGATGACAGGACTTCCCGTGAAGGTTAAGAGCGATAATAACAGCAGTCGCATCCGTTCCTTATCGCCACCCGCTCGTGTCAATGCACGTGGTGTGTCGTGAGAGCCAACTAAGTTAAACATCACCTCGTTGACGTTCATCGCGTTTCCGTTCAAGTTCCGGACGACGGCATCACTAAATTCAGAGGCTGTCGTTTCTCGCGTCGCAAAGAAGGTCAAGAACGCTTCCGTCAGTCCGTAGTTCATGACGGCATCAAATTGATCTCCAAACAACCACTCTTGCGAATCCGTCCAGCATTCTCCAACGATATAGGCTTCCGGACTTGCCATACGTACTTCTTTTCTGAAGTCACGCCAAAAGGCATGATCGACTTCACTCGCGACATCGAGCCGCCAGCCGTCAATTCCAAACTCTTCGACCCAGTATCGTCCGACTTTCAACAGATAGGCTTTGACATCTGCATTCGCCGTGTTCAACTTCGGCATGTTGGCTTCAAAAGCAAATACTTCATAGTTCGGCGGGTCCATCTCGATCGGAAACGAATCAATCATGAACCAATCGGCATATTCTGAATCAGCCCCCCGCTTGATGACATCTTGGAACGTCGGGTGGTCGACACTGACATGATTAAAGACGGCGTCGAGTAATACGCGAATCCCGTTCGCATGTAACAATTCGACCATCTCACGAAACTTCTCTTCCGTCCCGAATGCAGGATCGAGTTTCAAGTAGTCAAGCGTGTCGTACTTATGATTGGAGGGTGCAGCGAAAACCGGACAGAAATAAATCCCGTTGATCCCCAAGTTTTTCAAATAACCGATGTTGTCAATCACACCTTGAAAATCGCCACCAAAGTGATTCTCGTAAGCCGGTGCTTCCGACGCCCACGGGACCGTTCCTTGTCGGTCGTTCGTAACGTCTCCATTCGCAAACCGATCAGGGAAAATTTGATACCAGACCGTCTCTTTGACCCATGCCGGTGCATCGAATACGTCGACTGCATTGATGTACGGAACGGCAAAATAATAACCGGGATGGTCAAGCGGAATCTCGTCGTACCATCCCCGTTCCGTGTAGATTGCCGTTTCCTCAGCAGTCGACAACTCGAATCCATAACGGACGCGTCTTCGACTCGGTTTTATGGCGACGAACCAATAGTCGTGCGTCGCGTCAGCACCTGTCCGAATCATCGGTGTTTGTTGCGTTTTCCAAAACTTTTCTTTATCCGGATCAAAGTTCCAGTCCCGATCTTCTTCTCGTTCTGCATCCCATTCGTATGGATCGCCATGAATCAGTCGGATACGGTCGACATCCCCTTTTGCTGTCGTCAACCTGATATGGACTGTTTCTTGATCGTACTTGTAGACATATGGCGACATCGCCCGGTGAAAAACTGCCTGCTTATTAATGATCCGTCACCCCTTCAGAATAGCTATAGATTTAATTCCTGTTCCCGACTTCGTACCTCTTATAAACGTTTTCCGCAAAAAGTCAGCTATTCCCTCACCATTTTGATTCAGTATGTGCCTGTTTTTGATGTATACTGATAACGCAGAGGAAGCCGTCTGGTTTCCAACTAAAATCGAAGTCATGTGAAAGAGAGAGTGGATTCTGATGGGTCGTAAATGGAATAACATTAAAGAAAAAAAGGCATCGAAAGACAAAAACACCAGCCGGATTTATGCGAAATTCGGTCGTGAAATTTATGTCGCTGCGAAACAAGGTGAACCGGATCCTGAATCAAACCAAGCACTTAAAGTTGTTCTCGAGCGTGCGAAGACGTATAACGTGCCACGGGCAATCGTCGATCGGGCGATTGAAAAAGCAAAAGGCGGCGCGGAAGAGAACTTCGATGTTCTCCGTTATGAAGGATTCGGACCAAGCGGCTCGATGGTCATCGTCGAGACATTAACGAACAACGTCAACCGGACGGCCTCAGACGTGCGGGCTGCCTTTGGGAAAAATGGAGGCAACATGGGTGTCAGTGGTTCCGTTGCCTATATGTTTGACGCGACTGCCATTTTTGCTTTTGAAGGAAAATCGGCGGATGATGTTCTTGAATTGATGATGGAAGCGGATATCGACGTCCGTGACATCCTAGAAGAAGAGGAAGCCGTTATCATCTACGCGGAACCCGATCAGTTCCACACGGTCCAGGAAACATTAAAAAATGCCGGTGTGACGGAATTTTCAGTTGCCGAGCTCGTTATGCTCGCTCAAAACGAAGTCGCTTTATCTGAAGAAGATGTTCAGCAATTCGAAAAAATGGTCGATGCACTCGAAGATTTAGAAGATGTGCAACAGGTCTATCATAACGTTGAACTTTAAACGATAAAAAAGCAGCCTTTTGGCTGCTTTTTCCTTTTTTAGCTGACGCTTGGTTTAACTATCCTTCCAATTACGCGCTACCTTATTTACAAAATACATTATGAAACGCGTTTCATGACAAGCAAAAAAAAGATTCTTTTTTTATGTTTAGTTCTTCAATTTAATGGGAAAATTATTAATCGGAACGGTTAATCTTTGGAATAGCCCGTTTGTTTTGTAAGAGAAGAAGGAGGAATAATCATGTCATATGCAGTCATTGAAACTTTTAAACACATCGTCAACGAGGCTACTCGCTTTAATCGGGTCGACTTTGGTGGTTACGATATTTATATGCAGACGAACGATGGTCGCCTAATTACTGCTCACATCCGTTTCGACGGTGGTGGTGAAGATCAAAACGAGGCGTATTTACTCCTCGAATCAAGCACCGGTCAACGCCGGATGACGACACTGACGTTACATCAGTTCGAACATCTTTCATCCTATACTGCCCATAGCGAACGAATTCAAGCCCTCGAAAGTACGAGTGCTTAAGTGGTTTTCTAATACATGTCAACAGCGCCTCCCATTACAGGACGCGCTGTTTTTTTACACTTCTTCGTTTTCTAGACGTTCACGTTCCGCATGTGTTTGCGGGAAACCATTCGCTTGCCACTCTGCTTTTTGGATAGAATCGAGTTGTGTTAAGCCAACTTCCGATTCATCTTGACCTTGATCGACACTCGGACGACGATCGAGCTCAGCTGAATCACTGATGCTTTGATTTTGTTTCGCGCATGAACGTTTATATTGCTTGATTCCGAAAACAGACACTGCGGCTAAGCTACCTACAAACAGACTGCGCTTTAATGTAGTATTCATGATTTTGTTCCCCCTGCTTTCCATAGTAGATGATCTTACTTGAATAATGTTCCCTCAATGATTGCAGATTAATCACTTTCTAACCAAGGCTAAAAATTTTTTTCAATCCTTTTCACCCGTGTTTCTACATATTTAATATTTCAATCTAAAAACACTGGTCTCCTTTGCTTCATGAGGGTTCTAGTCATGCAGAGACGGCAAATGTACGCTATACTTTTAACAGGTGCTCAATCATAAAATCGAATGAATATGGCTGAGAGGACAAGTCCCAAGCAGAACAAACGCTTGCGTACGAAGTCCTTCTTTCATTTACTCGGTTCATTTCAAAGGAGGGAATCTTGTGTCATTGCTTCATTTGGCCATCTTGTTGCCATTACTTGCTAGTATCTTCATCCCATTCTTGTACAAACAGTTTCGCTCCGTGCATACGGGATGGTTCGTCTTGCTCGTCCCTCTTTCGCTCGTTCTTTACTTTAGTCAATACATCAGTCAGACGATGGCTGGGGAGACTGTCACGCAATCGATGCAGTGGATCCCGTCACTCGGAATCAACTTCGTCGCTTACATCGATGGTCTCGGACTATTGTTCGCCCTGTTGATCACAGGAATCGGGACGCTCGTCGTTCTCTATTCCGTCTATTATCTTGATGCAAAAAAAGAGGCGCTGCATAATTTTTATGTCTACTTGCTTCTTTTCATGACGGCGATGCTCGGAATCGTCCTCTCCGACAACATGATCGTCATGTACATGTTTTGGGAGATGACTTCGATTTCTTCATTCCTGTTGATCGGGTATTGGTATGAACGGGAACGTTCCCGCTATGGTGCTCAAAAATCAATGTTGATCACCGTCTTTGGTGGACTTTCAATGCTCGGTGGAATCTCGATTCTTTCGTTACTATCCGGCTCCTTTAGTATCCGCGAGTCATTCAGTACACTCGGTACGTACAGTAATGATCCGATGTTTCTTGTTGCACTCGTCCTCTTTTTATTGGCAGCCTTTACGAAATCGGCTCAATTCCCGTTTCATATTTGGTTACCGGATGCGATGGAAGCGCCGACACCGGTCAGTGCTTACCTCCACTCGGCAACGATGGTCAAAGCCGGTCTTTATCTCGTCGCTCGGATGAGTCCGATCTTTGCCGAGACGCCACTTTGGTTCTATCTTGTCTCTGGCGTCGGAATGTTCACGCTATTCTGGGGATCTCTCAACGCTGTCAAACAAGTCGATTTAAAAGCAATATTAGCGTACTCGACGATTTCTCAACTCGGTCTCATCATGTCGCTCCTCGGTTTAGGAGCCGCCGCCTTGCAGGTCGAGGCATTGCCTGACAGTTTATATACGATCGCGACCGTCGCGGCCGTCTTCCACTTGATTAATCACGCAACCTTTAAAGGAAGCTTGTTCATGATGGCAGGAATCGTTGACCACGAAACCGGAACACGCGATTTACGTAAGCTCGGTGGTCTATCACAATTGATGCCGGTCACGTTTACAATTGCGATGATTGGAACATTGTCGATGGCAGGTGTCCCACCATTCAACGGTTTCCTAAGTAAAGAGATGTTCTTGACTGGAGTCAACGAAGTATCTGAATCCGGCTTATTCCACTTGGAAACGTTCGGCTTCTTATTCCCACTTTTCGCCGTCGTCGGAAGTATCTTTACGTTTGTTTATAGTTTACTGATCGTCTACCGGACGTTCCTTGGACCAAAACAGCACGATCAGTTACCAAAAAAACCACACGAAGCACCAATCGGGATGTTGATCTCACCTATCATTTTGGCTTCACTCGTCATCTTGATCGGTCTTTTCCCGAATATGTTGTCGGAAACGATCATCCGTCCGGCGGCCGAAGCGATCTTACCGCAGGTCCTAGCTGCTGGTGGTGAAATTGATGTCCACATTAAGCTTTGGCACGGATTGAATCTTGAACTTCTCTTCACCGTCATCATCATTACGGTCGGGTTCATCTTGTTCAAGACCTTCCCGAAATGGCAGTCACTCTATAACCGGATGCCGAAAAGTTTCTCGCTGAACCATCAATATGATGGCTTGTTACGCCGCGGTGAAAAAGTTTCGACGGCGATTCACGATGCGGTCATGACCGGATACATGCGGTCTTATCTCGTTTATATTTTCGGATTCATTGTCCTCCTTGTGTTATCGAGCCTGTTTTTCTTCGATGCCTTCGCCTTCGACGTCGATCCCTTAAGCTCGATTTCCGCTTACGAAATCATCTTAGTGCTCGTCCTCGTCAGCAGTGCGCTTTCGATCACGTTCGCTCGGTCGCGTTTGACATCAATCATTTTGCTCGGAGTCGCCGGTTATTCGGTCGCTTTGTTCTTCGTCTTGTTCCGGGCACCGGATCTCGCTTTGACGCAACTCGTCATCGAGACAGTTTCTGTCGCACTGTTCCTGCTAGTGTTCTATCACATGCCGGAAATCAGTCGTAAAGAAGAACGAATTAAATTTAAACTTGGAAATGCTGCGATTTCAGTATTGGTCGGTCTCAGCGTGACACTCGTTGCCTTGTCATCACTCAGCCAACGCTCGTTTGCCTCAATTGCTAAGTACTATATTGATAACGTGTATGAATTGGCGGCTGGCGGAAACATGGTCAACGTCATCCTCGTTGATTTCCGTGGTTTTGATACACTGTTCGAAATCAGCGTGCTTGCCATTGCTGGTCTTGGCATCTACGCGATGATTCACTTCAGAAAGACAGGAGGCATCGACAAATGAAAAAACCAATGAAAAAGAATACGAATGACGTCATTCTAGAGTCGGCGACGACGTTCATCACCTTCATTATTTTCTTGTTTGCCGTCTACTTGTTCTTCGCTGGACATTATACGCCAGGTGGCGGATTCATCGGTGGACTAGTCACTGCGTCTGCTCTCGTGTTGATTTTGCTTGCCTTCGACATCAAGACGCTTCGGCAAATCCTGCCGTTCGACTACAAGATGGTGACAGCCGTCGGGATGTTGATCGCTGTTTTGACGGCGTCCGGTGCCTTACTGTTTAATGTACCGTTCTTCACCCACGCCCATGGGTACTTTGATTTACCATTGTTCGGAAAAACGTCTTTGCATACGGCCATGTTATTTGACCTAGGTGTCTACTTCGTCGTCGTCGGCGTCACGATGACGATCATTCAAACGATTGGGGAGAGTGATTAACAGATGGAGATTATCATGGCGATAGCTGCAGGCATCTTGACGATGTGTGCCGTCTATCTCATTCTTTCAAAAAGTATTTTACGCATCATCATCGGAACCGGCTTGCTCAGTCACGCTGCCCACTTAATCGTCATGACGATGGGTGGACTGAAGACTGGTGCTGCGCCCGTCCTTGAAGACGGAGTGACGAAATATACCGACCCACTCCCGCAAGCGCTTGTCTTGACCGCAATCGTCATTAGTTTCGGGGTAACAGCATTTTTCCTCGTTCTTGCCTACCGAGCGTATCAAGAGCTTGGGACCGATAATATCGAGGAAATGAAAGGAACCGATACGAATGATTAATTTACCGCTATTACCGATTTTAATTCCACTGCTGACTGGTGTCTTGTTGATGTTTTTCACGAAACGTCTGTGGATGCAACGTATCGTGTCCTTCTTGTCGACGCTGTTGACGATTGGTGTCTCGCTTTACCTCGTCTCTCAAGTCAAGGCAAACGGGATTTTGACGGTCACACTCGGCAGTTGGCCGGCACCGTTCGGCATCACACTTGTTTCAGATATGTTATCCGCATTACTCGTTTTGACGACGAGCGTGCTCGTTTTCTTCGTCATTTGGTATTCGATGACGTATCTGTCGGAGCAACATCAACGTTTTTATTACTACATCGCCGTTCAGTTTTTGCTCGTCGGTGTCAATGGCGCCTTTACGACCGGTGATATTTTTAACATGTTCGTCTTCTTTGAAGTCTTCTTGATTTCATCGTATGTCTTGATTGTGCTCGGTGGTAAACCGGCGCAGTTACGCGAGTCGTTGAAGTATCTGTTGGTCAATGTCATTTCATCTGCTTTGTTCGTCATGACGGTCGCTTTTTTATACGGCATCATCGGCACGCTCAATATGGCAGATATCTCGCAAAAGATTTCTGAAATCAATCAGCCCGGAATCTTGAGTGTCATCGCGATTTTATTTTTAGTCGTCTTCGGCTTAAAAGGAGCGATTTTCCCGCTTTATTTTTGGTTACCTGGCTCGTATCAAGTGCCACCGACACCCGTCCTCGCCTTGTTCGGTGCTCTCTTGACGAAAGTCGGTGTCTATGGCATCTTGCGGACGTATAGTTTGTTCTTTTCGAACGAAATCGGGATCATCCACTCGCTTCTTGGGGGATTGGCACTGGCGACAATCATCATCGGTGTCATCGGCGCCCTCGCGACAAAAGATGCGAAACAAATCTTAATCTACAACATCATCGTTGCCGTCGGCGTCATTCTTTACGGCGTTTCCGTCATGACTCGTCAGTCGCTCGAAGGAGCCGTCTTCTACCTGTTACATGATATGTTAATCAAAGCAGCTCTCTTCTTGCTCGTCGGTATCATGGTCGGAATTGCGGGCTCGAGCCGTCTTAAAAGCATGGGTGGAATGATTAAGGCTTATCCGTTGCTTGGCTGGACGTATTTCATCGCTGCCTTGTCCTTGGCTGGTATCCCGCCGTTCAGCGGGTTCATCGGTAAACTACTGATCGTCCGTGGCGGGATTGAAGCCGGTGACCTCGTCGGACCGTTCATCGTCCTTGCGTCAAGTTTGCTTGTCCTCTATTCCGTCATGCAAATCTTCATTCGCGGATTTTGGGGTACACCGAAGACGTATACGGGTTCACGACGTCATCTCGTCAAACAATTGCTCGCTCCATCAATTCTTTTAGTAATGATTACCGTCGCGTATGGGGTCGGGGCAGAAGCCGTTCGTCCATTCATCACCCAAGCCGTTGATCCGCTCGTCGATCCATCACTTTATATTCAAGCTGTACTGAAGGAGGGCTAATCGATGCCATTTCAATTAATGCTCAATGCTTTTTTAGCCATCTTATGGATGTTTCTATCGAACTCCTTCACGACTTCGTCATTCATCGTCGGTTATCTACTCGGGTTGATTGCGATGTTCGCGATGCGTCGTGGTTTCAGTAGCCGGTTTTATCTCGGTCCGGTCATCGCTCTAGTTCGCCTCTCGATTCGGTTTCTTTACGAATTGGTCGTTGCGAATATCGAAGTTCTGGCCGTCATCTTAAAACCGCGACTCGATATTCAGCCCGGTATCTTTGCGTACGAGACGACGTTAAAGAAAAACTGGGAGATTACGTTACTTTCTATGTTGATTACGTTGACACCCGGAACACTCGTCGTCGATATCTCAGATGATAATAAAACACTGTATATCCACGCGCTTCATATGCCAGAAGCGGATGAAGCTGTCGCTGCCATCCGGAATAGTTTTGAAAAAGCGATTCTGGAGGTGAGTCGATAATGTTTGAAATGCTGATCTATATCGCACTCGGAGGCGTTTTCATTTCCATGCTCGGTTTGTTTTACCGCGTCATCAAAGGACCCTCGATTGCTGATCGCGTCATCGCACTTGATTCAATCGGCATCAGTTTAATCTCCATCGTCGGTTTAGTATCCGTTCTCTTACGGACAAGTGACTATTTAGAAGTCATCTTGTTAATCGGTATTTTAGCTTTCATCGGGACTGTCGCCTTCTCGAAATTCATTGAGAAAGGAGAGATCATCGAACGTGATCGCAATAAATGAAATCTTCGTAGTCGCCTTTGCTTTAATTGGAGCCTTTTTCAGCATCGTCGCGGCTCTCGGGCTGATTCGTCTACCCGATATCTATACACGCGCACACGCAGCCTCTAAGAGCGCCACACTCGGCGTCATGAGTATTTTGATCAGCGTCATCATTTTCTTCGTGACAGAAGAAGGACTCTTTTCATCACGAACATTTTTAGGTATCCTGTTCGTTCTGACGACAGCACCAATCGGAAGTCATTTAATCGCCCGTGCTGCCTACTACAGTGATGTTCCCTTATGGAAAGGATCCGTTCAAGACGACCTCTCGAAAAACAAAGAACATGTCATGCCGAAAAAACGCATCAACCGAGATAACTAATTCTTGTTAATTCAACGCAAAAAGGACATCATCCTCCGATTTTTTACGGGAGATGATGTCCTTTTTCGTGAACGTCGTCACGTGTTTACGATTGAACGGATGTCGTTTCTGATGCAAATAAAAAGGTTAACTCCTCTTTATTTTCAACGAGTTCTGCTAGTGAGTGTTGTTCGAGTTCTTTAAGAAACGCACGTAAAGCGCGTCCAAGAATCCCTTTTAAATGACAATTCGGCTCAATGATGCATCGGCCTTCTTTAGAAAAACATTCAACGATTTCCATCGGTTCCATCTCACGTACGACTTGTCCGATATTGATATTTGCCGGATCCTTTATCAATCGTAATCCACCTGTCCGTCCACGCGTCGATTCAACGTACCCGAGTTTCGTCAACTGTTGCGTGACTTTCATCAAATGATTCGCTGAAATTCCATAATGGCTCGCGATCATCGGCATCGGCGTAACTTTATCTCGATGAACACCGAGATAAATCAGGACCCGTAATCCATAATCCGTATATTGTGTGATGCGCATCCAACCCGTCCTTTCGCTCAAGCGTCTTAAAAAGTTTTAATTCATCCGAATTCTCTATGCCTAGCGTACCATTTTTTAGATAGAATCTGAAAATCAAATGTCCGATTTAAATTTTTTTCATCCTCACGCGTTTCGGCGAATTAACAGTTTTTCATACAAGCATACGTAAGCACATCGCTCTTGGATCGTTTTTTATGAACAATAAAAAAATCAGCTATCTCCTTCCATAACGGGAGACAACTGATTTTTCTGGTATTCATTTATTTCTTTTATTCAGGGCGTGCAACACTTCATTAAATCGATCGGCATAGTTTGTGAAGACTCCGGTTACACCGAAGTCAAGCATCCGCTCCATGTCGACTTTTTCGTTGACTGTATAGGGGTGGAGCAATAACCCACGCTCGCGGATCATCGCTGTATTTTCCCGCGTCAATCCTTTAAAGGACGGTCCGAGTCCGACTGCGTACGTCTGTAGCTCGTCGAGTGCCTCAGGCGTCATCGCTTTGACCGTCGCCGCGTCCATCAATTGAACGAGCGGAAGACGTGCATCCAGCTGCTTGACTTTCAACAAACTTTCTTGACTGAATGATTGAATCATAACTTGCCCCGGTTTGACGTGATCACTTGATAGACCATGACGTTGTAACGTTTTCAATAATTTTTCTTCCATTCCCGGGTAGACTTCAGGAGATTTTGTTTCAATATAATAGTTCGCATGTTTGCCATACGTATCAAAAATCTCATCGAGAGTCGGAACTTGAAGTCCCTTATATTCGTCCTTCGCATATTCAGGGTTCGCTGTATTGAACCAGCTTCCTGCATCAAGTCGCTTGATTTCTGCTAACGTCTTATCTTTGACGGCACCTGTTCCGTTTGTCGTCCGGTCGACCGTCTCATCGTGCATCGCAATCAGCTTACCATCCTTCGTCATCTGTAAATCGATTTCGATGTAGTCGGCTTTCAACTTTTTATGACTCAGTTGGTACGCCGTCATCGTATGTTCAGGTGCGTATCCAGAAGCACCGCGGTGGGCGATGTTGACGACTCGATTCTGATCGAGTAACCCATGTTTCTGTTGATGTGCCGAAGCATCGATGCTCCCGAAATTTGTTGCAACGATTGCTCCTGTAAGTACGGTAACGCCAATCTGTTTCATCATGTTGGATTTCCCCCTTAAAAGTAACTTACAGACTGAATCTTACGCTATGACTGTGAAGGAAACATGTAGTTCGGATGAAGAAGCTTTTAGAAACGATGACAAATACGCAACTACTGATGTCATCCTTTTCCCAAGCAAACAAAAAGGCGTCCTCCCTATTTAAAGGAGAACGCCGCACATGTAACGTTGATTACGCTTCAAAAATCAATGATTCTGGATCTTCAAGTAAATCTTTGATGTGTTTCAAGAACGTCACGGCTTCTTTTCCGTCCACGATCCGGTGATCGTATGAAAGTGCGACATACATCATCGGGCGGTTGGCCATCCGTTCTGCATCGATTGCGACAGGGCGCAAGTTAATCGCATGCATTCCGAGAATCGCAACTTGAGGACCATTCAAAATTGGTGTCGACATCAATGAACCGAATGTCCCACCATTCGTGATCGTAAACGTCCCACCCGTTAAGTCAGACAGCCCTAATTTGTTATCGCGTGCCTTAACAGCCAGACTGATGATATCTTTTTCAATCTCACCAAAATTCTTTTTATCCGCGTCACGAACGACCGGCACGACGAGTCCGTCTGGAGCAGACACGGCAATGCCGATATCATAGAATTTCTTAAGGACGATTTCGTCGCCTTGGATTTCAGCATTCAAGTACGGCATTTTTTTCAGTGCTGCGACGGCTGCTTTCGTAAAGAAGGACATGAAACCAAGTTTGACGTCGTTATCTTTAACGAATTTTTCTTGGCGTCGTTTCCGTAATGCCATCACGGCCGACATATCGATTTCGTTGAATGTCGTCAACATCGCTGCCGTCTGTTGCACTTCGACGAGACGGTTGGCAATCGTCTTACGACGACGTGACATTTTAATCCGTTCTTCCGGTTTACCTGGAGCTGCTTGTGCTGGTGCTTTCGGTGCCGGTGTTGCTTGTTTTTCCTTCACAGATGCTTGCTCACGTGGTGAAACTTCGAACGTCGCGACATCTTGAACACGAATCCGACCGAGTGGGTCTTGCGTCGCCACTTGTGCGAGATCAATTCCTTTTTCCCGTGCCAATTTCCGAGCCGCCGGAGAAGCGATCGGACGATCAGCCGCTGACGTTTTTTCAGTTGCTGCGACTGCGACCGGTTGTTCTTTTTCAGGTTGCTTGGCTTCTTCTTGTTTCGGTTCTGCTTTTGGCGCTTCTGCTTGTTTCGGCGCTTCCGCTTCTCCACCAACCGTGATGACGGCGATTGTTTCCCCGACACGCACTGTATCCCCTTCTGCTGCCATCACTTCTGATAATGTTCCCGCTTCGTCTGACGGTACTTCGATGTTTACTTTGTCCGTTTCCAGCTCAACGATTGCTTCCCCTTTTTCTACGTGATCGCCCGGTTGTTTCAACCATGAAGCGACCGTCCCCTCTGTAATTGATTCGGCAAGTTCTGGTACTTTGATTTCCATCGTTTTTGTCCCCCTATGACTATGGTTCAATCTCTGCTAAATCGCTTTCGTTACGCGTTCGTATTCGATGTTTGTTGTTCGTTCTCCGTCCGTGCTGCTGTCCGAGTCAACGCATCATGAATGGTACGCGCTTGTTCGACTTTGTGACCGGTCGGATCTCCTTCAGCTGTACTCGACCGGCGTCTGCGACCGATGTAACGCACTTGGGTGATCCCGTTTGGTGCGACGGACTCAAGACGTGGTTCGATATAAGACCACGCGCCCATGTTTTTCGGTTCTTCTTGGACCCATACGACTTCTGTCACATTCGGATAACGCGCGACTAACTCTTTCAACTGTTTCGCCGGGAACGGATAGATTTCCTCGACGCGGACGATATGCAGCCAGTCATATGACTCGTCCGACTTCGCGAGTGCATCCGCTAAATCAATCGCAACTTTACCCGTTGCGAACACAAGACGTTCGACGCGTTCCGGTGATTGACCTAACCCCTCTTGTTCGACGATTCGCTTGAACGAACCCGACGTCAATTCCGACAAGTCAGATGTCGCAAGCGGATGACGAAGTAAACTTTTCGGCGTCATCACGACGAGCGGACGAACTTCGTCTTTGCCGAGAATAGCGGCTTGACGACGCAACAAGTGGAAGTACTGCGCTGCACTCGTGACGTTTGCGACGGTCCAGTTCTTTTCACCGGACAATGTCAGGAAACGTTCCAAGCGACCACTTGAGTGTTCTGGACCTTGCCCTTCGTACCCGTGTGGCAAGAGCATGACAAGACCTGATGTTTGACCCCACTTCGCGCGACTTGCGGCGATGAATTGGTCAAAGATGACTTGCCCTGAGTTTGCAAAGTCACCGTATTGCGCTTCCCACAAGACAAGTGTCTCTGGCGCAAAGACGTTATATCCATATTCAAACCCGAGTACGCCAGCTTCCGATAACGGACTGTTATAGACGGCGAATGATGCTTGCGCTGATTCTAACTCGTGCATCGGTGAGAACGATTTCCCTGTTTTCACGTCATTCAAGTTAATGTTACGTTGTGCAAACGTTCCCCGTTCAGAATCTTGACCGCTGAGACGGATTGGTGTGCCATCTGACAGGATTGAAGCAAAGGCAAGCGTTTCTGCATGTCCCCAGTCAATTCCCTTGTGCGTCGTTAAAGCATCCGTTCGCCGTTTTAAAACTTTTTCAAGCTTATGGAAGACCGTGAACCCACTCGGCCATGCGAGTAGCTGGTCATTGTAATGAATCAATTTGTCCTTCTCGACCCCCGTCTCAATCGACGGAACCCCTTTGAATACGACATCCGGCATGATGCCCCCGTATTCTTTTTCGACGTTTGGTACTTTTTCGCGCGCCGCTTTCATCACATCACTAATCTCAGCTTCGATCGTTTTGACTTCCTCTTGCGATACTTCCCCGCGTTCGACAAGATCTTTTGCATAAAGGACACGCGCTGTGTCATGTTTATGGATCAACTCATACAGGACCGGGTTCGTATTCATCGGCTCATCCATCTCATTGTGACCAAACCGGCGATATCCGATCAAATCAATCAAGACATCCTTGTTGAACTTCGCACGGTATTCGCTTGCTAAGAGCGCGACTGCTAAACAGCTTTCCGGCTGATCCGCATTGACGTGGAAGATCGGAATCTCATAACCTTTCGCTAAGTCACTCGAATAACGTGTCGACCGTGAATCGGTTGGCTCTGTCGTGAAGCCAATCGTATTGTTGGCGATGATATGAATTGTACCGCCCGTGTTGTACCCCTTCAAGTTCGTCATGTTCAAGGTCTCTGCGACAATTCCTTGACCAGGAAAGGCAGCATCACCATGAATTAAAATCGCGGCTGCTTTATTTTGACTTTGCGTCGGCATCCCCTTGCTGGAGCGATCGTCTTGCGCCGCCCGCGTGAACCCTTCGACGACAGGATCGACGAACTCGAGGTGTGACGGGTTGTTCGCAAGTGTCACGCGGACGTTCGTCGATTGTTGTTCCATTTTGCGATTGAGCCCGAGGTGATACTTAACATCGCCTGTCCAACCATACGTAATTCCGATTGATCCTTCTGACGGGACAAGGTCATGATTTGGCGCGTGCTGGAACTCTGCGAAAATCATTTCGTACGGTTTCCCGAGCACGTGAGCGAGCACGTTCAAGCGTCCACGGTGAGCCATCCCGATATTGATCGTTTCTGAACCGTTCGCAATCAAGTGACCGATAATCGTATCAAGCAATGGAACCATCGCGTCGAGTCCTTCGATTGAAAAACGTTTTTGTCCGACATATGTTTTATGAAGAAACTTCTCGAACAACTCCGTTTCAGCTAGTCGTTTGAAAAGTTGTTTCTTTTGGTCATTCGTCAGTTTCGCCGTCAATGCGCCTTGTTCGACTTTTTGACGTAACCATTTCTTTTCGTCTAAATCATCAACGTGTTGGAGTTCGACTGCCGCCGCTCCCGTGTATTGCGCTTTTAAGTGCTCGATTGCTTCGAATGCGTCCGAAAGACCTGCAGGTGGATCTGGACAAACGAGTGAGACCGGCATCGTCCGTAAATCTGCCTCCGTTAATCCGAACTGCTCTAATTCAAGCAATTCGTTCTCACGCGGATGATCTTTCAACGGATAAATATCTGCCGCAAGGTGACCCTTCGCCCGAATACGTTCTGCGAGACGATGCGCGGCTAAATATTTTTCGAAATCCCCTGTTTCTACGTGCACTGGTGTGACAGTTTCTGTGACCGGAGCACCGTGTGTTTCAAAATAAGCACGCGTCTCTTCGTCAATCGAAGAAGCATCTTCTAAAAATCGTTCGTACATCTCGATGATGTACCCAAGGTTCGGTCCATAAAATGCTTGTTTCTCCTGTTCCCGGCTTGCCATGTACGGTTCCCCCCGTTTCATTCATTTCACCCTTTGAGCTGCTCAACACAGCCCGTTCCCAACTCTCTACCTGTTAGCGCTTTCAAATATAGTGGCATAAAAAATCGACAGTGGCACTTCCTCTATGAATTAAGATGGATGACCACGACTGAAGGCGTTTATACCAAAGTGTTTGCCTTAGTTATTATCTTACTACTTCTTAAGCCTCAGTGCGTTTCGAATTCCCAATTTCTCTGTGCTAAATGTATAAGTTTTTCTTATGATGTCAGCATCAGTGATTTATGATACAAACATTTCTTTCTCGGTAGTATCATTTCTGCACACGAAAAGAAACGCCCATGCCTATCTTTCAGGCACCGGCGTCCTCGTTTACAACACTTTACTTAAAAACGATTGGGTCCGTTCATGTTGCGGAGAATCAAACAGTTCACTCGGAACATTCTCTTCGACGATATAGCCGCCGTCCATAAAGAGTACGCGATCTCCGACCTCACGGGCGAAGCCCATTTCATGTGTCACGACAATCATTGTCATCCCTTCGATTGCCAATTGTTTCATGACTTCAAGGACATCCCCGACCATCTCCGGATCAAGTGCCGATGTCGGTTCGTCGAACAACATGATTTTCGGATTCATCGCGAGTGCACGGGCAATCGCGACCCGTTGTTTCTGTCCGCCTGAAAGTTCTCCAGGATAGTTGTCCGCTTTTTCGCGGAGCCCTACCTTATCAAGTAATGCAAGCGCACGTTCCTTTGCTTGTCCCTTTTCCGTTTTACGGACTTTAATCGGTGCGAGCATAACATTATCTAAAACCGTCTTATGCGGAAAGAGATTAAAGTGCTGAAAGACCATCCCAACTTCTTCTCGGACTTTATTGATGTCGACTTTCGGGTCCGTAATATTGTGCTTATCGATGATGACTGTCCCACCTGTAATGTCTTCCAGACGATTCAGACAACGAAGAAACGTACTTTTCCCAGAACCAGATGGACCAATGACGCAAACTACTTCTTTCTCTTCTACTTCAACGGAGATATCCTTTAGGACTTCATTTTTTCCGAATGACTTTTTTAAGTTATCTACTTGAATGATACTCATCGTAGCGTAAACCTCCGTTCCAAGAATTTCGCTAACATCGACAGCAGATAGATGATGACGAAATACATTAAGCCGACGACGGACCAGACGATGAACGGTTCAAACGTCGTCGCTTGCTGGACTTGTCCTTGTTGCGTCAAATCGGCGATGCCGATAATCGAGAGCAACGAAGTATCCTTTAAACTAATGATCGATTGGTTCGTAATGGTCGGCAACATTCTCCGAAAAGCTTGCGGTAAAATGATTTGGACCATCGTTTGACGGCCCGTCATCCCGAGCGATCGTGCGGCTTCGGTTTGACCTTTGTCAATCGACTGGATGCCGGCCCGGATGATTTCTGCAAAATAGGCCCCTGCATTGATCGCGACCGTCAAAATCCCCGCGTACATCCGGTCCATCGATAACCATTCGAGTGAGTTCAAACCAAAATAAATGAAGAACAGTTGAACGATGAACGGTGTCCCACGGATCACATCGATATAAACGATTGCGATCCCATTTAAAAGTTTTAATGGAGACAAGCGCATCAAGGCAACGATGAGACCAATCAAGAATCCTGCGATGACGGCGATGATAAAGATATATAAGGTAACTTGTAACCCATCTAAGAAAAACGGAAATGCAGCTTTTGCTACTTCCATCAGCAGCTCAACTCCCTCATCATTCACTCAATCGGGTGATTATTTTAAATAACGATCAACGATTTCGTCGTACTCGCCACTGTCTTTTAAATTCGCTAAACCTGTATTGATTTTTTTCATCAAGTCTTCGTTTTCCCCTTTAAGGACGGCAATCCCGTAATTATCACCATTTAAACGATCTCCCACGAGTTTCAGACCAAGGTTTTGTTGTTTGTTGGCATACGAGATGACTGGATAGTCTTCAATCAAGGCTGCTGCATTCCCATTTTTGACTTCCTGGAACATCGCTGGACTATCATTGAATTGTGTAACTTTAATGCCTAGCTTATCCGCGTTATCCGTTGCATACTTTGCCCCCGTCGTCCCTTTTTTAACTGCCACGCGTTCCCCTTTTAAATCATCAACCGACTTGATGTCATCATTGTTGTCTTTGACGACAAGAATCAGTCCGGCTTCAAAGTACGGGTCAGAGAAGGTAACGACTTTTTCACGTTCCGGTGTGATACTCATCCCGGCAATCGCGATGTCGAGTTGATCCGCCTGCAGAGCAGGAATGATTCCGCTAAAGTCCATCGCTTCAAATTCAATCTTGAAGTTTTGGTCGTCTGCAATCGCTTGAATCAAATCGATATCGATTCCTTTGTACGTATCCCCGTCCTTGTACTCGAATGGTGGATAGGTGACGTCGATCCCGACTTTGTACGTTTTGTCCTCTGACGATGAATCATCATTTGAACCGATGCTACACGCACTTAATACGAACAGACATCCCATCAATAAAAATAAGATAGAAAAACGTTTATTCATACTTTTTACCCCCTTCTTTTGAAGGCACGGCCCTCTATTAGGATATTTTCCTTAATAATGGTCCCTTTGAAACATGTTTTGGTAAAAAAACTGAATTATCTGAAAGAAAACTAAAAAAGTCGCGATTTTCGATCTAATCGCTTTCTAGTGGAAAGCAAACAGGAGCGACCCTGCAGCTTCGCTGTAGCGGCGCGATGTTTGCCACAGGAAGACGCTTAGGAAGGAAAGAGAGAACAAAAAAAGATAGAAAATCACATGCAAGTGACCTTCCATCTAGTTTGTCTACAGTCTGTGACCTACTAACAGGTCTTCAACTTATGGAAATGCCGCCGAGAGGACTTGAACCTCCACAGTGTTGCCACCACTAGATTCTGAGTCTAGCGCGTCTACCGATTCCGCCACGACGACATGACTTATATGATTGTAGAATACGAAATGGACTGATTTTTGTCAATCCATTCCTTCCGCTTCATACACTTTCATTTGTCATGCTGACATTACGCGCCGAACGAACGCCTCGACGACTTCATCGTATCGATCGGGTGCCTCAAAATAAGCCATTGCATGTGCCGCATTCGGAATGACGACGAGTTCCTTCTTCGTTTGGCAAGCATCATACAGTTCATAGACCATCGATGTCGGAACGAACGTATCTGCATCCCCATGAATGAATAAGATCGGTACCGCCGCCTTTTTGACTTGTTTTAATGCGGAAGCTTCACTGAAGAAGTAACCAGCCTTTAATTTCGTCAATAAACTCGTCATCGCAAGGAACGGAAAGTGCGGCAAACGATACATCCGTTTCATCTGATAGGCGAGGACTGCGTTGACTGATGTATAAGCACAGTCGGAGATAATGCCTTTGACTTGAGCAGGTAATGTTTCTCCACTCGTCATCAAAACCGTCGCGCCCCCCATCGATACACCATGTAAAAAGATGGAAGAATCCGTACCAACACATCCGATTAAATAGTCGATCCAGCGCAGACAGTCTTGCCGGTCATGCCACCCGAAACCGATGTAATTTCCATCACTTTTTCCGTGACCACGATTGTCCGGCATCAACACATGAAAACCCGCTTGATGATACAGATAGGCGAATCCTGCTAAGTCTGTTCCGACACCACCGTAACCATGTACGAGAATGACGACTCGATCGGACGGAACGAGTGGCGGTAAGTAATGTGCGCGAAGCGTCAATCCATCATGTGCTTGCGTCGCGACGAGTTCTAACGGTTGTTCCTTAATCCATGTCTGACCCGGTTGCATCAATCGGACCATCTCGTCACTTAAATCACGGTTGTTCGTCAAGAAGGGTTTCGGATTCGTTGCGATTGCCATTTCGTAAAAGTAATAGCTTGCTGCAAGCATCCCTGAACCAATCACGCCTAAACCAATTTTTGTACCTGTTCGCATCCGGTCCTCACTCCTTGTTGTTATAGTTCGATTTCTAGTTGAGCTGACGACTCTGGATGATCATCTTGTAATATGTGCTGGCGCAACCGTTGTTCATGCTGCGCCTTCCGGTAAGCGAATTCGCGAATGAGCTCTTGCCCCGCAAATCCTTCTTCAACGATTTGCGCTAATAATTCGGTCTCCATCTCGACCATCTCGTCTGGATTGCGCATGACGAGGACTTGTCCGACTTGCGCAACCATTACTTCATCCGTCAGCCCGAGTGCATCATAAAAAGGTTCAGGTAACGTCATCCGGCGTGTTTCCGGATTGATGTAGATTCGCTTATATGCACCAAGCGATTGAAAATGTCGTGTCGCCATATGAAATCTCCTTAGTTGAATGTCATATCAAGCCGTGAATCTTTTCCTTGAAGCGTCACTGTTGCCGTCGCACCGTTGACGAGTGTCAATTGGGGCGGCTGATGACCGATGTCTAAATCATAAAAAATCGGCAGTCCTGTCTCTGTTGCAATCATTTGGTAGACATCCAGTAATGTATAGTCTTCGATTGCCTGCCCTGCGCTTGTTCGACCAAACAAAATACCAGTTGCGTTACCAAACCAACCGGCAAGATGCATCTGCATCAAGGAACGGTGAAGATCAGTCGCGCTGGCTTCACAGGCTTCGAAGTACCAAAGAATCGGTTCACCCTCGAGTTGTTGTTCTTGAAATGCACGGACATCGCCATAAGGCGTACCGATTAAATGACGGACGGTTTCGAGGCATCCTCCGAGAAGTCGACCCGTCACCTGAGTGATGGATGGATTCAGGGTTTTCCATTCCGTCGGTTGATCGAAATGGAACATAAAGCGCTCAGGGCGGACGTCGTGATTCCAGGCTGTTTGAAACCTTGTCGACATCCACTGGGTCACGGAACCATCACGCGGTGTTGCAAGCACGCGACGCCAAGCAGCTGTCGTCTCGTCCCATTCTTCACTTCTCAACTCAAGCACGTTCGGACCATGTGCTGTCGCAATCCCCGTTTTTACGGTAATTGCGAACAAGACCGTACTCGTATCTGAATATCCGAGTAACCATTTCACCGGCAGTTCATAAAAGTCTAGATGCGGTAATACATCCAAGGCGCGTTCGCCACCAAACGGCGGCAGGATCGCATCGATATCTGGGTTTTGGAACATCTGCATCAATTCAGATGCCCGAACCGCTGCTGTTGTACTCTGTGCTTTCTTTTGTGTCCAAACCGTATCACCAATCATCGTCTCCATCTGCCGGTCCTCTAAACGTAACTTGGATTCTTCGAGTAAAGGATGGAGCGCATCAGGTAAGCCGGAAGATAATGCTGTTATACCAATCGTTTGCCCTGTCCAGCCGAAAAATGGATACCTCATCTTCTTCCTCCTTCAGTTAAAGATTAACGATTAATTTTCCAAATCGATGATTTCTGTTTTTACAAATTCACTAATCTGCTCCACGCGTTGACGGAATCGTTCGATTGGGACGATTCGTGCCTCGCGGTGCATCTCTTTTCCGTCTAAAAACAAAAGTAAGACAGGGGCGGTGAAAATGGATAACGCTCCTGCAATTTCGGGAACGTCCGATACATCGACACGCGCCGATCGAATTTCCGGGTGTTCCAACATGATGGGTTCGATTTGTGGGAACAAGGATTCACAAACGGAACAATTCGGGCTTGAGACGTATAAAAAACTAGCGTTCGGACCCGAATACCAGGACTGCACGGAATCAATGGACGTCAATCGTGTAAACTCAACCATCAACAAGACCTCCTTTTAAAAAATGTTGCTTTTATTATACCGCTCTTCGCATAGAGAAACCAAATTTCGTGCTAGCGTTCCCCTCACATAGCAAATGAAAAAACACCTAAAACTGCCTCGGTGACATCTCTCACGCGAAGCAGTTTCAGATGTTTTAAAGGGGGTCATCTAGTGTCAGTCTGAAGTGTAGCGTACTCTTCATCCGTAAAGGCACGGGATCGGGTCAGAAAACGTTTCCCTTCGACCCCTTCAAGCGAAAACATGCCACCGCGCCCATCGACAACATCGATGAGGAGTTGCGTGTGTTTCCAATACGTATACTGATCTTCATGAATATAAAATGGACAGCCGCCAATTATCCCAATCAATAAATCGTGATCTGCAAGAAATAAATCCCCTTCCGCAAAGCACATCGGTGAACTGCCATCACAACACCCCCCGGATTGATGAAAGATGAGGGGTCCATGCTTTGCTCGTAACTTGTCAATCAACTCGAGCGTCGCCGCTGTAGCAAGGACACGTTCGACCATACGGACACTTCCTTTCTTCGCTTAGAAGAAACCGAGTTTGTTCGGGCTATAGCTGACGAGAAGGTTTTTCGTCCGCTGGTAATGATTGAGCATCATTTTATGATTTTCTCGACCAATCCCGGACATCTTGTAACCGCCGAATGCCGCATGGGCAGGGTACTGATGGTAACAATTCGTCCAGACACGTCCTGCTTCAATCGCCCGTCCGAAGCGATAGGCACGGTTCATGTCGCGCGTCCATACACCGGCACCGAGACCATATAACGTATCGTTCGCAATCTCAAGCGCTTCGTCATCCGTTTTGAACGTCGTGACGGACAGAACCGGTCCAAAAATTTCTTCTTGGAAAATCCGCATCTTGTTGTGCCCTTTAAAGATCGTCGGCTGGATGTAGAAACCGTCCGCAAGATTGCCGTCCATCTGATTGCGTTCTCCACCAATCAGGCATTCTGCGCCTTCTGATTTACCGATTTCTAGATAAGATAGAATTTTTTCCATTTGTTCATTCGATGCCTGTGCACCCATCATGACGTCGCCGTCAAGTGGATTGCCGAGTTTGATTGCTTTGACGCGTTCAAGTACCCGCTCCATGAACGGTTCATAAATCGACTCCTGAATCAACGCCCGCGATGGACAGGTACAGACTTCCCCTTGATTCAAGGCAAACATTAGTAACCCTTCGATTGCTTTATCGAAAAAGGCGTCATCGGCGTCCATAATATCTTCAAAGAAGATGTTCGGAGATTTTCCACCTAATTCAAGTGTAACGGGAATAATGTTTTGTGACGCATACTGCATGATTAAGCGACCTGTCGTCGTTTCACCCGTGAAGGCGATTTTCGCAATCCGTTTGCTCGACGCAAGTGGTTTCCCTGCCTCTAAACCAAACCCGTTGACGATATTCAAGACGCCTGCCGGGAGCAAGTCTTCAATCATTTCAGTCAAGAGTAAAATACTTGCCGGTGTCTGTTCTGCCGGTTTTAAGACGACACAGTTTCCGGCAGCTAATGCCGGTGCTAGTTTCCAGACGGCCATCAGAATCGGGAAGTTCCACGGAATGATTTGACCGACGACGCCGAGCGGCTCATGAAAATGATAGGCGACGGTATCGTTATCAAGTTCCCCGACAGATCCTTCTTGCGCCCGGATGACACCGGCGAAATAACGGAAATGATCAATCGCCAGTGGTAAATCTGCGTTTAACGTCTCGCGGACGGCTTTCCCGTTTTCTAGCGTCTCGGCGTAGGCTAAAAGTTCTAAATTTTCTTCCATCCGATTGGCGATTTTATTTAAGATGTTCGACCGTTCCGTGACCGATGTTTTTCCCCACTCCTCTTTGGCTGCGTGTGCGGCATCGAGTGCTAATTCGATATCTTCTTTTGTCGAACGCGCGACTTGGCATAATACCTTCCCGGTGATCGGTGTGATGTCATCAAAATATTCTCCATTGACGGGTGCCGTCCATTTCCCGTTGATGAAATTTTCATAACGATCTCTGTACTGTACTTTTGACCCTTGTGTGTTTGGAATCTCGTAAATCATGACTGTTTTCCTCCCTCAAATAAAATGGTCAACCCGAGAAGTTTTTGTATGCGCTTTCATTTTGGTCCCCCGTAAAAAAACCCCTCATGTACATACTAACAAATAAGTATGAAAAGTCAAAATTTTCCGTTAACTTTTTTGATTGAAAAATGCAAGACAGGAAACGATTATCGCCCCTGTCTTGCATCTCTTAATCAACCTCTTATGAACGCGTCGTGTCGATGCCATCTTCATTATCTGACGGCGAGTCTGAGTTTCCGAAGTCACTGACTTTACTAAAGCCATCCGTATCTCCATCAATATCTTTTCCCGTCGCTGTAACAGATGGATCGAGTACATCCTCTTCGACCGGTCGTTGTTGCTCATTCAAGCTATTTTTTTCAGCTTCTTCTTTCGCATCATCAATGCATAAGAGTGTTTCAGGAATGATATCGAGACGCTCTAGCTCGATTTCTTTTCCACATACCTTACAGATTCCGTACGTGCCTTCTTCGATTGCTTTTAGGGCAAGATCGACGTCAGATAACATGTCTGTTTCTAAATCCGTGATCGCTTGATCCCGTTCCCGTAAAAATAATTCGTCACCTGAATCTCCAGGATGATTATCATAACTTGAAAGTGCGCCTTCGTCGTAATCTGTTTCACGGTTCTCGATGTTCGATTCCGTTTTATCTTTTTCCTTAAGTAGACGTTCTTTGAATTCCTCGATTTGTTTCGCTGACAACATGTTCATCATCTCCAATTCTCTATTCTGCTCTAATTATGTTTTAGCCGAATCAGAGGTATCTTAAACGTTTAGTTGCCGTTTATCAAAATCAGGCGAGAATACTCCCACCTCTAAGCGTCTCAGGGCGAAGCCCAGCGCAGGTAGGAGATGAATCGCCTTCGAGCAAGACGTGTCTTGAGACACGTCAATTGCACGACATTCTTGGTTCAAAAACACTCAAAATCAGGAATAAAATCAATGTCATGTTCTTTAAAAACTGAAGATATAGGGTTGTGACAGGGAGTTCGTCTGTCACGTAAAATCTTCAACGTTCACCTTGCGAATGACCGAAGTAGCGAAAACCAAGCAAAGTAGGCATCCGTGCAAAAGAAACTGACAAGATTAACTCTCAACCGTCGGAACGACGGGGTTAGCCTGATAAAGTTTCGACCGATAGGTCGGATCACTCAGGAACCTTCCACCTCTTAGCGTAGCGTAGGTGGAGGTAGTTCAAGAACATTTGTACGAACGAATCGACCCACGATAATCACAGATGACGGTCATGCATTCCTGCCCATCATGAAAACAAATTTGATGGCTTCTGCCATTCTTAGAAGTCGTGATATCATCAATCCATAGTCGTGATTCGTCTGCTGAAGATAACATCGCTACTTTTTCCCGAATCGAAAATAAGTCAAATGGCAATAAATTCAATGATTGAATCACGAGACCATATTTCCGGAACAACGGATCGAGTTGGTACTGCGATAAACTATATAAACTTTTTTCCGAACCACCGATCAACAATTGGATTGAATGCGAAGGTTCATGGCTATCGATCCGTTCCTTTTGAAGAATGATTCTTCCACGAACGCCAGACTCGTCGAAGATGCTTTGTACACGGTCTTGGGTAAACCGTAAACTTGACTCTTTAACATGAAGAACGAGATGCGCGAATTCCGCAAAGTCTGGTTTTCCGATTTCAAGGGATGGGATGTGTCTGACTTCTTCACGTTCAATGATTTCAATCAAATCACGCTCGATTTGCGGATCAACCGTCTTTTCTGCATAAACACGGACATCGACGACATATTGATCAATCACGGTATTGACTTCAAGTGTATACATCAATCCTGTATTTTTATCTTGTTCAATCATCAATCGATTTAAAATCAATTGATGCACTAAGTCGACAGGTGTGTAGGAAAGAAACTGACTCGTATAAATCAAATTTTTGAAACTACCCGATTTCCCATTCTTTGGTCGAGAACCATTGATCATATAGACGTTCACTTTATAATTCAGCATGTTTCCACCTTCTTATAGAAAAAATCGAAACAGACAGGTTCCGTTTCTATAGCGTACAATCTATTTGACGGAAATAATATTCGTTTTCGAATATTCCAAATCTCGTATACAAATTCTTGTTCATTTATGTTAAGAATAGACATCGTTAAAAAGAAATCGGGCGTGCATCACTGAGGACGCACGCCCGATTTCTTTACCCTTCCCTAACTACTTAAGCAAGCGAATTGATTGAATCATTGATTTGATTATATTGGCTGATGATTAATTGACCGAGACGCTCATTCGGCTGAAGGCCAAGATACGTCACTAAAGTCTCTTCGATCCCCTTTGTTTCGATAAATGTTTTCAATTCAACAGATTCCGAATCATTCGGGTCAGAATACGTTAACGCCGCTGCGATTCCGAGTGCTAGTCCATTCGCTTCGATGCCACGCTCCATCAATTCACGCGCTGGTTTGACAAGGCGATCATTCGGACTGAGTTTACGGATTGGCGAACGGGCAACACGAACGATTTCGTCATGAATCCGCGGATTTTCGAACCGTTGAATATTCTTTTGGATATAAGCACTATGCTCTTTCGCGTCAAACCCGTATTTTTCTAGTAACAACCATCCTGTTTCGTAAAGAGCCGTCTGGACCCCGCGTCGGACACGATGATCTTGCAGGCTTTGGGCAATCGTTTCATTTTCGAATAATGCACCTAGATACGATGTGAGTGCATGACCTGTATTGACAGTGAACAGCTTTCGTTCGATGAATGGTGTAATTTCCTCGACATATGTTACGCCTTCTAAAACTGGATAATCTGCCGGCAATCGTTTCGTTTCAATCACCCATTCAAAAAATGGTTCGACTTCAACGTACAACGGATCTTCATGACGCTGAAGCGGTACGATACGATCGACCGCTGCATTTGGAAAATAACTTGCAGCTTCAGTTAACGTCGTATGACGTGCCACTTCTGTTTGTAAGTGTGTCGATCCACCAATCATGTTTTCACAAGCGACGACATAAATGGGTTGATTTTTTGTTCGTTTTTCCAACCCTTTAGCAATCAGGGGTGCAATTTTCGAAAGCAGTGCTGGTCCGACAGCCGTCGTAACAATTTCTGCGTCTGCAATTGCTGCGATGACATCGTTTGCTTCCGTCATACTATTGAGTCCCGTAACACCAGTTACGGTCTCATTTGCCATTCCTTCAGCTGCATAGCCGACTTCATATGTGCCTCGAGACTTTAATTCGTCTACTACGGTCGTGTTGACGTCAACAAAACAAACTTCGTAGTTTGACTTCACAAGTTGTAATCCGATGAAGCCACGTCCAATATTACCTGCTCCAAAATGAACGGCTTTCATTTTTACACCTCCATCGATAACAGTTCGATGATTTCTTGCTTCGTTTTCGCTTGAATCAACTGCTCGACATTGTCTTCATCTGAGCAAATCACTGCGATATTTGATAAAATCTCCAAATGCTCATCACCAACACCAGCAATCCCAATGATTAATTTTGCTGGTTCAGTACCAAACGTTACACCGCCCGGGACTTGAAGAATCGATAATCCTGATTTTTCGACTTCACTTTTTGCTTCTTCCGTACCGTGTGGAATCGCAACATGATTTCCAATATATACACTCGACATTTCGTTTCGAGCTAACATCGAGTCCACATAGGCCGGGCGGACAAAACCGTGATCGACGAGGAGTTTCCCCGCCGCACGAATTGCCGCTTCTTCTGAATCGAATTGCTGATCGAGTAAAATCATATCTTCTGTTAGTTTCATTGCTGTTGCCATTGTAAATCCCCCTCTAATTTTTAAGAAATTTTATTGCGTGCCTTTTCAATTTCTTGAACGAGCTGATCGTAATATGCAGCATTCAAGAAGTTTTCGACCGAGCGATGTTCTGCATCTGGAACTTGTTCGACTGCACGTTCCGTCAAATCTTGGTGCGTAATGACGAACTCTGCGTCTGCTGGCAGGTTACTGATTGACGTGTTCGTCACCTTAATCGGCAAGCCAGCCTTGTTGATCTTATTCCGGAGAACGGAAGCTCCCATCGCACTCGAACCCATTCCAGCATCACACGCAAAGATAATGTGTTCGACTTCAGCGAGTGATTTTTTAGAATCTGCTGCGACAAGTGATGACGTGATTGAACTCTTACCTTTCATTGCACCGACATTCGCCGTTGCTTCTTCAAGTGACGTTTCCTTCGCTTTGCTCGTTTTGAGTAAGACAGCAGAAATTACGAACGTTACCGTTGCAGAGATGAGAACACCCGCAATCAAGCCGACATATGATCCACGTGCTGCCATCGCAAGAACAGCGATGATACTACCTGGTGAAGCTGGAGCGACAAGACCGACATCAAATATAACAAATGTCAAAATCCCACTCATTCCACCCGCGATCATACCGAGAAGAAGAACTGGCTTCATTAGTACGTACGGGAAGTAAATTTCATGAATCCCACCGATGAACTGGATGAATGCAGCACCTGGCGCTGTTTTTTTCGCTGCACCTGAACCAAAGACTGAGTATGCGAGTAATAATCCAAGCCCTGGACCCGGATTCGCTTCAAGTAAGAACAAAACGGATTTTCCTGCTTCACTGACTTGATCGAGACCAAGTGGACTTAAAATTCCGTGGTTAATGGCGTTATTTAAAAATAAGATTTTTGCGGGTTCGATGAAGAGACTCGCAAGTGGTAATAATTGTGCGCTGACGATTGCACCAACTGCCGCCGCCATGACATCATCCAACCCAGTCATGATCGGACCGAAGATTTCAAATCCTCCAATCATCAACAAACCACCGATGATGCCGACAGAGAAGTTGTTAACGAGCATTTCTAAACCTGGTTTCACTTTTCCTTCGATGAAATGATCAAATTTCTTGATGACGAATCCACCGAGAGGCCCCATGATCATTGCTCCAAGGAACATCGGAATTTCCGTCCCGACGATGACACCCATCGTTGCGAGCGCCCCGACGACACCCCCTCGAACGTCATGCATTAATTTACCACCAGTAAAACCAATTAAGAGCGGTAAGAGATACGTGATTGTCGGACCTACCAACTCCGCTAAACTTGCGTTTGGTGCCCAACCGGTTGGAATGAATAGTGCTGTAATGATTCCCCAAGCAATGAATGCACCGATATTCGGCATGACCATCCCACTTAAAAAACTCCCAAATCGTTGTACTTGTACCCGTAATCCACGGATTCCTTTAGTTGCAGTTGCCATCTCTATAGCCTCCATTTCATTAAATTCAGTTAGTCGTTCTTTGCTACATGTTTATTGTATACTGCTTGCAAACGCTTACTCAATCTTTCCTAGTTCGCGTTTTGGCAAGGTAGTTGGACAAGTGAAAAAGATAGTACAGCGGACAATGAAAAATGGAATTCGTCACGAGACGAATTCCATTTTTCATTGTCTATTCGATTCATTCATCACATCAAACTTCCGTAACATTCAACTCCCGTTCAATGACTTTGCGGAACGTTTCATTGAGGACGGTGTCCAATTGTTGTTCATCGCCATATTCAAACTGAGTCGTCCGTTCTTCACTTTCAATGATTGCACCACTGATTGAACTCAGCAATTGAAGAAGTTCATCCGGTGCTTGTTCGGGCGCGACAAGTACTAAAATCCGCTCAACTGGATGGATGACTTGATCCATTCCGAGCAAATCGATAGCTTGATTCAGCTCGAAAATTAAAAAGGCACCCTGTTTGATTGAACTGTCACGTCCATGGAATAATGCGAGCCGTGTTCCTGGAATTCCAAGACCTGACATTTCATGCCGCCGCAACAATTGTGTCGACAGCTGGACCGCTGAATGCGCGATATCTTTCATAACCATCACATTACTTACTTCAAGAAGCAGCTCTTCTAGGCCTTCTGACTGTGAAGCAATCGACTCAATCGAAAAAAATTCTGTCAATTCACGTGCCGTTTTCACAAGTTGTTCTAATCGTTTTAAATCTAACCACCCCTTTACCTCTTTTCGGGCGGGTTGTTTAAATGATTTCGGAAGCGAGACAAGCAGTTTTCTGACGCGATCGACTTCATCTTGCGGAAGTAAGGGGTTGACGAGTAAATGTGGTTGACTGATATCCGGCAACGGAACCGTCGATAATACAAAGTCGTAATCAGTTAAATTCAAACGATCAATCCCGAACAAGGAAGAATTTTCGATTTGATCAAGTTCTAAAAACTCTTGTCGCAACCGGTTCATTAATAATTTGGAAGAGCCAAGTCCTGCTGAACAAACGACCAGAACGCGATACGGAACTTTTACGACAGGTCTACTTAATACCGCTCCAAAATGCATCACCCAAAATGCTAAATCATGATCAGCAAACGCTTGATCCGAAAAGACGGTTTGCGCCACCTGTTTAACCGAATCGAACAGCCGTGGATACTCCCTTTCAATCTGCTTGATGACATAAGACGGATTGATGACGTTTTGTCGCGTATAGGACATGATATGGGAAACGAGTCCCCGCTCAAGGGCACTGTCTTCTGTAAACTGCTCTCCATACAAAAGAGAGACTTCCTCAATCAATCGCTTGACGCGCAATCGAATGACCAATTCTTCAGAACTGTCTAGTTGATCTTGTTGAAAATTGCGTAGTTCTTCTGAAATCCATTGACGCTCCGCAACTGTCAACGCATAGGGTAGACGTCGTCCGATGATGTCTACCCGTTGAAGCACTTCGACCGGGTACGTTTTCAATTCATAGCGCATTGGAAATATTTCCATCCGAATCGCTTGGAGCGCCAAACTAAGTGTGGCTCGCATAATTGACCGGTCGCTCAGTTCCTGTTGCTTTATTACGGGAGCGATTACTGCATAGGATTGATTGATTGCTTCGACCCACTGATTACGCGCCGGATGCAAAAGATCGGGTAATTGATTAAGATCCCCTTGGAGCAACCGGTAAAAGGACAATACATCCCATTGCGTGAAAATAAGCGAAAGCAATAAACGACGCTTATTGATTTCTTCGCCGATGACTTCAGCTCCGATCCCCTTCTTCCGCCGCAACTCTAAATCATATTGTTGAAACCATTCATCAATCCGCTCTAAATCTTGACTGATCGTACTCGGTGCGATGTACATCGCATGCGCAAGTGCCTGTAATTTAATCATGCCCGGTTCTTGTAAGAGACGATAAGTGAGCTCAACTTGCCGGTCATCCGTCGAAGGTAATGCTTTATGTGATAATAACAATGCCTCTCGGAGCTTCCGTTTGTCACTTTCATCCCCAACGAGCACTAATCCTCTTCCTCGAATATAATCCAGTTCTAACTGAAAAGAAGCAATTGTTTGAGCAATCGGTTCTCGTTCACGCTGAATGGTCCGTTCGGACGTTCCAAGCGTTTCTGCAATTTCTTGGACTTGAACAGGCTCTGTTTTTGTCAACAAATAAAATAAGACTTCACGTTCTCGTGTAGAAAACTCAATCAACCTTAATCAACTCTTTTCTTAATACAGTGATCACTTCATCGTAAGCCGCTTCAGACAACAGATGATTGACGATGCATACGCGATAATCCGTCACCCCCGTCACTTGGCGGACAATCTTCTCAGGTCCGACAATCAGATGTATTTCAGTAGGGACCTCCTTCAGACGATAACTCTGAACATCGACTTGCAACTGCTCCTGTCGCAGGCGCTTTCGTAGCACGTTCGCTCCTAGGACGCTCCCTGCTAACCCAGAATCACAGACGAATCCGATTTTAAGACGTTTCACGTCATCACCCACCTCTTTTCTTTAATCCTAGCGGATGTGTCATTAAAAATGTTAATTTCTACAGACATTTTTCAGACTTTTTTTAAGGAACAACAAAAACGTCATGTGTGGAAACTTAACTGTTCCCATACATGACGTTAAATGAATTAGCCCGTTTGAGTCATCAGTGACAGATGTCGTTCGACTGCTTCTGCCACTTCCCGCCCTTCGCGGATCGCCCAGACAATCAAGGACTGTCCGCGCCGTGCGTCCCCTGCAGCGAAGACACCCTTCCGATTTGTTGCATATCCCTTCGTCTTGATTTTCCCTCGCTCTGATTCAACGATGAGTTGATTCAAGACCGTCTGCTCGACTCCGCTGAAGCCGATTGCAATCAGCATCAAGTCGACCGTATAGTATTTTTCTGTTCCTTCAATTGCTCGGAATTCAATTGACCCATCTGCTTGCTTTACTTTTTCATTATGAATCGTCCAAACCCCTGTCAAGCGACCGGAATCACTTGTCGTGTAACGTGTGATCGCGATCAAATATTCGCGAGGATCACGTCCGAATTGATCGAATGCTTCTGCATAACCGTAGTCAAGTGTAAAGAGGTTCGGTGTATCCGGCCACATGTTGTCGTTCGCCCGGACCTGACCTGGCATTTCATGCTTCCCGAACTGGACGACAGAACGGCAACCCTGTCTGAGTGCCGTCGCGACACAGTCCGCTCCCGTATCTCCGCCACCGATGACGAGAACATCTTTACCTCGCGTATCGTGTTGCTCAAGCAGGGATTGATTCGACAACAGATGGCGCGTCACGCTTGTTAAATAGTCCATCGCGTAACCGACACCGCTCGTCGGAAGATTTGGTAACGTTCTTGGTTCCGTTGCACCGACACAAAGAATGACGGCATCAAACGCTTGTTCAAGCTCGTCCAGCGTCACATCAAGACCGATCGTTACGCCGGTCTTAAAGAGAATGCCTTCTGCTTTGAGCAGATCGACACGACGCTCGACGATATCTTTTGATAACTTCATCGCCGGAATCCCGTACGTCAACAGACCTCCGATACGATCTTCCCGTTCAAAAACGGTGACTTGGTGCCCTGCTTGATTCAATTGATCGGCCGCGGCAAGCCCTGCCGGACCAGAACCGACGACTGCCACATGATGGGACGTCCGGTTCAATGGCACCCGCGGAACGACCCATCCTTTTTCAAAGCCGATATCGATGATTGTACGCTCAATCTGTTTAATCGCGACGGCCGGTTCATTAATCGATAACGTACATGAACCTTCGCACGGTGCGGGACAAACACGTCCCGTGAACTCCGGGAAGTTGTTCGTTTGATGCAGGCGCTCGAGCGCTCCTTTAAAGTCTCCTTCTTCGACGAGGAGATTCCACTCGGGAATCAAATTGTAGACCGGACAACCAATTTTGACATGTCCATAGGTCTCGCCGACATGACAAAACGGGGTTCCGCAATCCATACATCGGCTGGCTTGTTCCGACGCCTCACTTTCAGAAAATGCTTCTTTATATTCATTAAAGTCTTGAATCCGTTCTGTACTGGCGCGCTCTCGTCCGGACTGGCGAGGAACACTCATGAATTTATCGCGTCTTTTCATTATTGACCTCCCGTTCCGCGTCCGAGGTGTGTCTCAAACGCTAACAACATCGCTTCTTCCGTATTATGTCCTTTTTTCGCATAATCGGCCATCAATGTCGTGACGACTTGATAGGTCGTCGGAATGACACGAATAAACGAACTCAAAACATGATCCCAGTTTGAAAGAATCGCATGTCCTTGTTCACTGTTCGTCCGTACGACATGACGTTCGATAAATGTTTTTAAGCGTGCCGCTTCTTCCGTGTCTGTTACTGCGCCCATCGTGACGAGCTCGAGATTGACGCGCGAGCGGAACAACGCGATGTCTTTCGGTAAGACGTAGGCGACACCACCTGACATACCGGCAGCGAAGTTCTTTCCGACGTCACCGAGAATGACGACACTCCCGCCCGTCATATATTCCAAGCCATGATTCCCGATTCCTTCGACGACTGCCGTCGCACCACTGTTTCGAACGGCGAACCGTTCGCCTGCCTGTCCATTGACGTACAGTTCCCCACTCGTCGCACCATAAAGCGCGACGTTACCGATGATGACTTGCTCTGAAGAAACAAAACTCGTCTTCATATCAGGACGAACCGAAAGAATTCCTCCAGATAATCCCTTTCCAACGTAATCATTAGCATCCCCGACGACGTTCAACGTCATTCCGCGAGGCACGTATGCACCTAAGCTTTGTCCGGCTGATCCTGTCAGGTTCAATGTTAAGCGATCGGAAGGTAAGCCCATTTCTCCGAACATCCGTGTCAGACGTGATCCGGTATTCGTACCGATTGCCCGGTCTGTATTCGTAATCGCAAGCGCAAATGTTTGTTTTTCCGTAAATGCATCATGATCAAGCAACGGAGCGATTTCACGGTGGTCAAACGACTTCGCGACAGCATGATCTTGCGCTTGTGTCGACGTCGAATCATATGTTGGTTGAACAAGTAGTCGAGAAAAGTCGAGACTGGCTGCTTTCCAGTGATTCGTCAAACGATCCGATGTCATTAAAAGATCCGTCCGTCCGACGAGTTCCGCTAGACTACGGACGCCGAGTTGAGCTAAATATTCACGAACTTCTTCCGCAACGAACGTCATGAAATGGACGACGTGATCGGCAGATCCGGTGAATTTTTCACGCAACTTCGGATCCTGTGTCGCGACACCGACCGGGCACGTATCTAGATGACAGGCACGCATCATGATGCAACCGACGGCAATCAATGGTGCTGTCGCAAATCCATATTCATTCGCCCCGAGCATCGCTGCGATGACGACATCGCGTCCAGTTAGTAACTTACCGTCCGTTTCTAAGCTGACCCGTTCCCGCAGACCATTCAAGGCTAGCGTTTGATGCGTCTCAGCGAGTCCCAGTTCCCACGGTAAGCCCGTATGTTGGATACTCGTCTTCGGGGAAGCCCCCGTTCCTCCATCATGCCCACTGATGACGATGACATCGGCAAGTCCTTTGGCGACACCGGCAGCAATCGTTCCGACGCCTCCTTTTGCGACAAGCTTAACACTGATCCGCGCCTCGTCATTTGCCCGCTTTAGATCGTGAATCAATTGAGCCAAGTCTTCGATTGAATAAATGTCATGATGTGGTGGTGGTGAAATCAGACCGACACCCGGTGTCGAAGCACGGACCCGCGCAATCCACGGATACACTTTTTCGCCTGGGAGTTGTCCCCCTTCGCCTGGCTTCGCGCCTTGTGCGACTTTAATCTGGAGTTCATCCGCATGGATCAAATAATGACTCGTCACGCCGAACCGACCTGATGCAATCTGTTTAATCCGACTCATCCGTGAGTCACCATTTTCGTCGAGTTGATACCGTTCCTCTTCTTCGCCACCTTCACCACTGTTACTCTTACCACCTAGACGGTTCATCGCAATCGCTAGTGTTTCATGAGCTTCCTTCGATAGTGAACCGTACGACATCGCACCGGTCTTAAAGAATTTGACGATTTCACTCGCGGGTTCGACTTCCTCGAGCGGAATCGGTGTCGTTTCCTTGAACGTCAACAAATGGCGCAGGAAGGTTGCGGGTTCTTCTGCAATTTGATTTGAGTACCGTTTAAATAACTGATAGTCCCCAGTTCGGCAAGCATGTTGTAACAAATGGATCGTCGCCGGATTGAACGCATGATGTTCTCCGTCATTACGGTACCGGAAGACACTACCTGATTCCAAGAACGTCCGTTTCGTCCCTTCCTCATGTTGACGTTTCGCTTCCTTTTCAATCAAAGCGAGCGACAGACCACTGAGTTGAGAGACTGTTCCCGTAAAGTAGCGATCGATGACGTCCGTCGAAATCCCGACGACTTCGAAAATCTGCGCCCCCCGATAACTGAAGACGGTCGAAATCCCCATCTTCGACATGACTTTGACGACCCCCTCCGTCACGGCGTTACGATAACGAACAGCATTGTCCGCGTGTTTTTCACCAATCGCTTCATCGAGTGTCGCATATACAAGGTACGGGTAGATTGCGTCAGCTCCGTAACCGAGCAGCGCCGCGAAGTGATGCACTTCCCGGACTTCTCCCCCTTCGATGATTAAACTGACGTTTGTCCGAAGCCCTTTACGGATTAAATGGTGATGCACGGCACTCGTCACGAGCAGGATTGGCATCGGTATGGCTCCAGGTCGAATGTTCCGGTCAGAAAGAATCAACAACTCACAACCCGATTCGACGGCATGAACCGCTTCTTCGAGGAGCGTTTCAAGTGTTTCTTCCATTTGATTCGTAAACAATGTTGATAACGTTTTTTGTTTCAACTTTGTTTGACTGAGCGCATGCGCTTCAGCCGGAACTAGCACCGGTGAGTTCAAGCGGACCCGACGACAGTTTTTCCGGTTCGGGGTCAATAGTTCACCTTGACGCCCGAGCCAGGTCATCGTTGACGTGACGATTTGTTCACGTAACGCATCGATTGGTGGATTGGTGACTTGGGCAAACAATTGTTTGAAGTAACGGAACAACGATTGTGGTCGCTCACTTAATACAGCGAGTGGGATGTCCGTTCCCATCGCACCAAGCGGATCTTTTTTTTCCTCGACGAGAGGAATCAAGTATTGCTCGATATCTTCTCGCGTGTATCCAAACAGACGTTGCGTCGTACCTAATTCCTCAATCGTTTCTGAGTGCATTAACGTCGGTAATTGAATCTGTTCTTCTGATAACCATTCGGCATAAGGATGACGCATCGCAAGATCCCGTTTCACTTCTTCGTCAGAAATCAGCTGACCGGAAGCAAAATCAAGCAATAAAAGCTCACCAGGAATCAAACGTTTCTTATACAAAATCTCTTTTTCCGGAATCGGGAGGACACCTGATTCCGAGGACAACATAAAGTGACCATCGCGCATCATGATATAACGGGCAGGTCTGAGTCCATTTCGGTCAAGTGTCGCGCCAATTTGTTTCCCATTCGTAAATACGATGGCAGACGGACCGTCCCATGGCTCCATCATACTGCTGTGATACTCGAAATAAGCACGTTTCGCCGGCCGTACTTCCGCATGTTCGAATGGCTCTGGAACCAGCATTAAAGCTGTTTCCGCTAACGTCAAACCAGACAAGTATAAAAATTCAAACGCATTATCGAGCATCGACGAGTCACTTCCTGATTCATCGAGGATTGGGAGCACATCATCTGCACGGCGACCATAGGTCGTTTTCGCAAGACTTTTTTCGCGTCCACGCATCGCTTGAATATTGCCTTGTAACGTATTGATTTCTCCATTATGAATCAAATAGCGGTTCGGGTGAGCTCGTTTCCAACTCGGGAAGGTGTTCGTGCTAAAACGTGAGTGAACAATCGCAAACCCTGATTGGTACCGTTCATCACGTAAATCATCAAAATACTGACCGAGCTGATCTGTAGTGACAAGTCCTTTATAGACGATAGTCTCACTCGAACTACTGAGCACGTACTGTTCGATTCCAAGACGATTTGCTTCTCGTTCAAAAGAACGACGAATCATGAATAACGTTCGTTCGAAGGCCAACCCTTCAATGTCCTTCGCTTCAATGAAGCATTGGCGAATGACCGGTTCTGTTTGACGTGCTTTTTCACCAATCACTGTATTCGAGACTGGTACCGTTCTCCACTCGATCACCCGTTGTCCTTCTGATAAAATAATTGATTCTAAAGCGCGTTCGAGTCGCTGTCTCGACCGTTCCTCCCGAGGCAGGAACATCATCATGACACCATAATCTCCTTTTTTCGGTAAGGTTACATTCCGAAATGTCTCCCGAAAGAAACGGTCGGGAATTTGAGTTAAGACACCGGCACCATCCCCTGTTTTCGCATCGCTCCCCTGTCCGCCTCGATGCTCCATCTGACAGAGCATCGCGAGTGCATTTTCGACGATTTCATGGCTCGGTCTCCCGGTTCGGTGCGCATAGACTCCGATTCCACACGCATCATGTTCTTGCTTCGGATCATATAAACCTTGCCGTTCAGGCAATTGATGAAATGACATAATTTCACTCTCCTTAACACGTTCTAAATTTTCTGTATATTCAGTTAAAATATACTTTACACTCTTTTATGATTATTCGCCACCATGTATAAATGAAACTATTATATCCAAATCACTTATGATTCCCTGAGGCTAGACAATGTTAACGCTTCCATAAAGATGAATAATCATTCTAATTATTTTTTCAGAAGAATTATTCTCGTTTAAATTTTATTTTTTGCAACGAGTGTTTCAAGCGTGGTATTTTTAATAAAGAGAAATCTATTATTTTGATTAGAGAGGAAGTACGTTATGAAAAATTCAGTAAAGTGGACAGGGCTCTTGATTGCAGGAACTACCCTTTTCCTTAGCGCTTGTGGTCAGGAAGAAGAGAAGACGACAGCATATGACAAAATCGTTAAGGAGGGGACGTTGACAGTAGCTACTGCCGGAACACTTTATCCAACGTCGTTTCATGATGAAGAGAGCAACAAGTTGACTGGCTTTGACGTCGAAGTCGTTAAAGAAGTCGCAAAACGACTCGATCTAAAAGTAAACTTCAAAGAGATGTCATTCGATGGTATGTTGACGAGCGTCAATACTGGACAAGTCGATCTTGCCGCAAACGATATTACAATCACAGAAGAACGGAAAGCAAAATTCGCATTTTCAAAACCTTACAAGTATACGTACGGAACGGCCATCGTTCGTAAAAGTGATTTATCTGACATACAATCTCTTGAGGATTTAAAAGGTAAAAAAGCAGCTGGCGAGGCAACGACGACTTACATGCAAATCGCTAAAAAATATGGTGCAAAAGAAGTCACATATGATAATGCAACGAACGATCAATATCTCCGCGACGTCTCGAATGGTCGAACGGATGTCATCTTGAACGACTATTATCTTCAAAGCCTTGCTGTCGATTTCTTCAAAGACTTCGACATCACGATCCACCCGGACATCGCCTATAATCCGAGTCAAGTCGGTCTCATCATGGATCTTGATAATAAAGAGCTCCAATCAAACATTAACGCTCAAATCGAGGCGATGAAAAAAGACGGTACGCTCGCAAAATTATCAAAGCAATATTACGCCAACAAAGATGTTTCAAAAATGCCTGACGTCAAAACGACGATTGTGGATGTGAATTGAGCAATGTCGACTGGCGCTCCGTGTTTAATCCTGAGTTAGCGGTTGATGCGTTTCCCTATATCTTAGGAGGACTTGGACATACATTATGGATTGCATTCGCAAGCATGGGATTAGGTCTGATATTCGGCTTGTTGCTTGCACTTGCTCGTTTATCAGCGTCTCGTTTTTTACGCCTGACTGCGACGCTCTATATTTCATTCATGCGCGGTGTACCGATCCTCGTGATTCTTTTCATGCTGTACTTCGGCTTACCTGTGATCAATATCGAACTCGATGCGCTAACAGCAGCGATAACGGGCTTCAGTCTCAACAGTGCTGCGTACATGGCAGAAATCATTCGCTCCGCCATTGTGTCTGTCGACAAAGGACAAAGAGAGGCTGCCCAGTCTCTCGGCCTCTCTCCTTATCGCGTCCTAGTCGGAATCATTCTCCCGCAAGCGATTCGTTTGGCAATCCCACCTTTATCGAACGTTTTACTCGATTTAGTCAAAGCGTCTTCTTTAGCTGCGATGATTACCGTCCCAGAAATCTTTCAACGTGCAAAAATCGTCGGTGGACGCGAATTCGATTACATGACGGTTTATTTCGTAATCGCCTTCATCTACTGGGGAATTTGCGCATTGATTGCAGCTGTACAAGAAGTTCTAGAGCGTCATTTTGCTCGTTATCTTTAACCGACATAAAAAGCACCGCCCGCTTGACGAGGAAAGTCGACTCGTCAAGCGGGCGGTGCTTTAGCCTTGTCTATAGTTCTTAGCTAAAAAGAGTTCAATTTGTATAGCTTGAAGAGGTTTATGGAACAAATAACCTTGCAACGTATGGCACCCTAACTGATTTAATAACCTTGCTTCTTCGACTAACTCGACCCCTTCAGCAACAATCGTCATGTTTAACCGTCTTCCTAACTGAATAATCATCTCGACGATTGCACGCTTCTCATCTGAACGGATTGCTTCTTGAACGATTTCTTTAGGAATCTTTAACTGGTCGAACGGTAATTCTACGAGTGTTTGCATTGAAGAAAAACCTGTCCCGAAATCATCGAGTGCAATTCGAATCCCATGAAGGTGAAGTTCGTTTAAGGTCTCGATAATCTGATTCGTTCCTTCGATAAAAATATGTTCTGTCATTTCGATTTCAAGCAAGTATGCCGGAAAATGTGTCTCTTCAAGAATCGTCAGTACTCTTTCTGTAAAATCGGGTTGCCTTAATTGCCACGGGGAGACATTGACTGCAATCGTAATCGCTCCATGTCCTTGATCCAACCACGTCTTTCCTTGCGCGCAAGCGCGGCGCATCACCCATCCTCCTAGCGTTTCAATAAAACGCGTCCGCTCCGCAATCGGAATGAACTCTAAAGGGGAAATCATTCCATACTTGGGATGATTCCAACGCACAAGCGCTTCCGCTCCAGTAATTTTGTGACTGTCTGCTTCTACTTGCGGTTGAAACAGTACGAAAAAATCTCGATCGAGTTCTGCATCGTACAAATCGCGTGTCAGCTGAAGCGCTCGCTTACGCTGATTTTGAGTCTCTGCATCCGTAATCGCATACGTGTTTTTTCGGTTCGATTTAGCTGTGAACAATGCAATTTCTGCATCATTGATGACATGATCAATGGATTCGTCATAAATAAAAGAAACACCGATGCTCGCTGTGACATTGATTTGTTTGAAATCAATTTGTACGCGTTCAGCGACACATGTTAAAACCTCCTCGCATAACAGTTCAATACCAGCATGACCTTTCGCATGAAGTAAAAACGCACTTCCGCTAGCTTTGGCAACTAAACAATCGGGAAAACGATTCATGAGTCTACTCCCAATCATATGCAACGTGCGATCTCCCGTCCGGTAACCGAAGGCATCATTGACCGTTTTGAAGTCATCTAAATCAATTAAACAAATTGCATCTCCTTCGCTTGAAATTTTTTCGACTTCAAGAACGAAATAAGACCGATTAGCGAGTTTTGTTACCGGATCAAGAAAGGCTTGCTCTTGTAAGCGTGAAAGATACTCGATATTACGTTCTAATCGTGTCACGTACTGACGATGAATCAATAAACTGATCAGCGCAGCAATGATGACTAAGCCGATTCGTGCGATATAATCTGCTGTATTAGTAACGGACGTGACGTTCGGTGCATTAAACCAAATGTATAAGAGAGAAATGATCGTCGTCCCCGTCGCATAGACGAGCATCGTTCGATTAATGACGACAAGAGAACTCAGTAAAAAAAGAATCGCAGCTGCCCAAACGGTCTGAGCACCACTTTCTAGGAAGGGATAATAGATGAAAGGAATTAGTAAAAAAACACTCGACATCACGTGGGGTTTAAGACGATCCGGCATATTACTTTTCCCAAGCAGAAATTGACAAATGCCTACGAGAAAAATAAGTCCAGCACGTAAAAGGTCATACCTGTTCGAGCCGGATGTACTGAGTAAACTAGTAAGCACATACAAAATCGCACCCAAGCTCGTCAGAACTAAAATGATGGAGCCAAACAATTGATAGTTCGCTTTTGCTTCTCGATTATACTGAAGACTGGCGGAAGAAGGTCGCTGCTGATTTTTCATAGAAATCCCTCTTTTCTGTTCTATCCAATTGTCTTTTTCCTTTAGATCATACTTATAAAACCTAATTTTTCCTAAAATAATGATTTAGTTGGAAACGTCTAAATGAAAAGAGAAACGGGTATTCATTAAAAGAAGTGTTAATTATATGCTAAGAAAGGAGCTTAACGATGAGCCATCTGCTGTTTATCGAAGCCAATGATAGTACACATCAATCGAAAAGTCTTAGTTCACAGATGAATAACGCATTCCTTGCTTCCTATCGCAAGGAACATCCAGAAGATGAGATTACCATCCTAAACTTATTTGAAGAACGCCTTCCTTTTTTTGATTTACGTCTCGCTAAATCTGCCGCGAAACTATTTCGAGGGGAAACGCTCGATCAAGAGGAAGCCGAACAGGCGGAACGGTTACAAGAATATTTAAATCGTTTCTTAGAATCAGAAAAAATCGTTTTTTCTTTTCCGATGTGGAATTTAAGTGTTCCTGCTCCCTTGCATAACTATATGGATTATCTCGCGCAATCCGGGCAAACGTTTCATTACACTGCTGAAGGATCCGTCGGACTTGTGACTGGTAAACGTGTACTACTCTTACATTCTCGTGGAGGTGACTATTCAACGCCTGATAAAATCGAATCCGACCATGCCGTACGGTATATGCAGGACATTCTGCAATTTTTCGGAATCACGGATGTCAAATCCATCATTCTCGAAGGGCACCAACAGTATCCGAATCAAGCCGAAGAACGGATTCAAAAAGCCCTCTTTGCATGTGAGAAGGCTGGGATGGATTTTTAGAATGTGAATAATAAAAAGTCCTTTTTTCCGTTAAGTACAATTTTTTCATAAGTCTTTAAATGAAAAGTACGAAATAACGTGTAGGCAACTGTATAGTCTCGCTTCGTCGATTCAATGTTTCCTAATACTTCGTTATAGTATCCACGTTGATAATAAAAATGAGCGATAAAGGAAGAATCATTCAAAGCGAGACTTTCTACTAATGCTTTCTCCGTTAACGCCATTCCTTCATCATATTTTTTTTGAAATGTCAGCAGTTGCGAATGGTTATAATAAATTTTTAATAACTGTTTCTTTAATTCCAACGTATCATATGATAAAGATTCTAATTCTAAATATACTTTTTCTGATAAATGAAATTGGTCATTTTCAGCATACAAATTAGAAATTGCCATTTTGATTCGAATGAACACTTGAGGAGACTCATACCAAATGTCTTCTTTCTCTGTCAGATGAGATAACAATGAAGAGGCCGTTCGATAATCAATATGAGCTATTTTAAATTTTAATAAAATCTCAAAATAAGACTTTAATAACGTCAGTTCTTTCGTTTGATTCACAATTTTTTTAGATATTTCCTCTTCTAATTGCCCGAACTTTTTTTCTCGAAGTAATTGAGAAAAATGCATATCATATTTACGATATTGTTCACTTTCTAATCGATCCTGAAACAATAATGATATGGGTACACGGAGCCGCTTCGCAATTTGTTGTAATAAATCAATTGTTGGAGAATTTCGTCCATTCTCAATTTTACTGATTTCTGCTTGACTGCAAATCCCATCACACAATTGTTTTTGTGTCAATTTTTTTTCTTTTCGAATTCGTTTGATTTCGTTTCCAATGGAAAGTGGTAATGAATTCATTCTTCTTTCCTTCCTTCATACTGAAAGTAAGCTGATAACTTTTTTTAGGACCAATTCAATTAGAATACGATCAATATAAGCAGAACGCTAATCGATCGTAAAATACATTAACTCGAATAGGTATTCATCTAGTATTTCTTTATACGCCTTATTTTCAGTAGCAATAAATACTACGTAAGCCTGCGTATATGCTTCTTTAATTTTTTCTGACGACGCACACACTTGTTCAAGCGCATATCCTTGCTGATAAAAAAAGTGCCCCAGATAACTCATGTCTTGCATTTTGTTGCTTTCATTAATGCCCTCGGTGGACTCTGCAATCACAAGTGAAAATTTTTTCAGTTTAATCAAATTTCTAATATAATTGTATTTTACTTTTAGCATTAATTTTTTATAATCATCGGTCACATAATCTAATTTCAAAGTCTCTTTGTAAATATTGTGCGCATGCATGTATTCTTTATTATTAGTATACAGGACGGCAACAGCCATCTGAATCCTGACATAAATTAAAAAGTACTCTTCAAGGATTAATTTATCATTTACCAACTTCAATAACTGAGAAATACACGTACGATAATCAATTTTTTTCATTTCCACTTCATTAATCAATTGATAATATCTCAATAAAATTCTCGTGCCTTCTGCAGTCGTATTTTTTAGTTTCTGTGGGATGATTTTAAGAATCTCTGCATGTTTTTGAGCACGCATCAATTGTGTTATTTGATGATCAATTCGGTGAAATTCTTCTATCTCTTCTTCCTCCATAAAAAAGAAAGAGACCGGAACACGTAGCTTTTTCGCTACATCTTGAAGTAGTTCAATCGTCGGTGAATTTTTCCCATTTTCTATTTTGCTAATTTCAGCTTGACTACAAATATTTCGGCTCAATTCTTGTTGAGTAATTTTTTTCTTTTGACGTAATTTCTTTAAGCGCGTACCAATTGTTCGTTGTACAGAAGTCATTCTTTTTCTCCTTTAATATAAAACGAGCAAATAGAGTAAAAAAAGTCCCCCGTCCAAGTTAATTTTACTTGTTACGGAAGACTTATTTATTCGATGCTTCCGGCGAGAATCGAACTCGCACTGCAGCATTACCATTGCTGAGGTCTGCCATTAACCTACGGAAGCGTACATATTTCTGATATCAGTATAGCTTAGATGAAACATTTCTTCAATAAAAAAACTGACAGACGTTGCCAAGTCTGCCAATTTAGAAGAGTTATTTACTTATAATACGGTTTTTGTTAGCGAATTATCGAACACGATAAGAACTGAGTAATGTTCGTCTGCTTTTGATGCAACGAATGTAGAAAACTTAAGTGTAATGATTGAATTTGAACCGACTCCGTTTTCTTCGAAGAAATGATTCATTCGTTCTTCTAACTCCTCAGGCGTACGTCCTACCAATACTTTTGAATGCAACATCTTATTCACCCCGTCTATTTTTTGTGTACGATTATGGTTTTTCCCAAAAGCGTACACTCTAAAACCTACAATTTTTCAACTTGCTGAATTTCAATCCGTTCGATAAGGTGAAGACATGAATCATATTTTACGAAGGAGTCGAGGCATATGAAAGATTACATGTTTGATGAAATCATTGATAAAAAAATGACGGGTTCGGTCAAATGGGACGGCTTAAAAGATTTATATGGAGCAGAAGAATTAATTCCGATGTGGGTCGCCGATATGGATATCCGACCAGCGGATTCAATCGTCGGGGCATTAACAAAACGGATTGCACACGGTCATTTCGGCTATTCCCTATTCGAAGATCGAGCCAAACAAGCCATTCAAAACTGGTTTTTGAAACGTTATGATCAACAGATTGAACAATCATCGCTCCTTTATTCGAGTGGCGTCGTCCCTGCTCTAGCACACAGTCTCTTGGCACTGACCGATGAGCATGATGAGGTCATCATTCAAACTCCTGTTTATCCCCCGTTTCACCAAATCATTCAATCGAACAATCGAACGCTCATTGAAAATCCGCTCCGCTTGATTGCAGGACGTTATGAAATTGATTTCTTGAGTCTTGAAGCACAGATGAAAACTGCGAAAATGATGATTTTATGCAGTCCCCATAATCCAACTGGTCGGGTGTTTAATCGGAGTGAACTTGAAACGATTGTTGATTTGGCCAAGAAATATGACGTTTATCTTCTGTCCGATGAAATCCATGCTGATTTGATTTTTTCCGGTAACAAACACCATCCGATTTCAGCATTTTCATATGAGAAGGCAATTCTCGTCAGTGCACCTTCAAAAACATTCAACATTCCAGGACTTTATGCTTCTTATCTAGTTGTTCCGAACGAAACCATTCGTTTGGAAATCGAACGTGTCCAGCAAGCAAACTTTGTTCATCCGAACGCGCTTGCCTCAACGGCAATCATCGCTGCCTATGAGGATAAAGCGAGCGAACAATGGCTTGACCAACTTCTCTTATATTTAGAGCAAAATCGTGACCATGCTCTCAGACGAATCGAAACGGAGATGCCGTTACTATCTGTCGTCAAACCTGATGCAACCTTTTTACTTTGGATTGATTTTGAGCGCCTCGGATTGACCGAAGACGATCGTGCGACTTGGCTCGTTGAACGAGCATCCCTCGCCTTAACCCATGGAAAAGCATTCGGAACGAACGGCGTGACATTCGAACGTTTAAACTTCGGATGCCCGCGGCGCCAACTAGACGAAGCACTCGACCGGCTGCATGACGCATACCTCAGCTTGATGTAAATGATTTTTCTCTAAACAGATTAGCACATGCTAGTCTGTTTTTTAATTTTTCACATTTTACACTAATTTCACAAATACTGAAATACGTTCATCTGATTTAATCATTACAATAAAGTGACGAAAATCAGAAAATTAGAACTTTAGCAGGGACGAAAAGTGTCCCAACCCCTTGATAGACTAGGCTTGAAGCCATTTTCCGCCTGTTTGCAAGGACTTGCAATGTAGTTTTGGCACCTGTAAGGTTGGGAACAAATAAGTCATCGATGTTCACTTTTTAACTTTTTTATCCCGAACAGACGACGACAACTACATGCATGGGAGGATTTATTTTTATGTCGCAAGAATGGATTTCAATTGGCCTGTATCTATTTATGATGCTTGCCATCGGTTACATCGCGTATAAACGAACGACAAACACGGAAGACTACATGTTAGGCGGTCGTAACTTAGGACCGGGCGTAACAGCACTATCTGCTGGTGCTTCTGACATGAGTGGTTGGATGTTGATGGGACTTCCTGGTGCCATGTATGCTACCGGCGTTTCAGCACTTTGGCTTGCATTAGGATTACTGATTGGTTGTTACATCAACTATATCGTCCTCGCTCCACGCTTTCGTCTCTATACGGAAATGGCAAACGATTCAATTACGATTCCAGACTTCTTGGAGAATCGTTTTAAAGATACATCACGTATCTTACGGACGGTCTCTGCGATCGTCATCATCGTCTTCTTTACGTTCTATACTTCAGCCGGTATTGTATCGGGTGGTAAATTGTTCGAAAGTTCATTTGGCTTTGATTATCATTATGGTATGCTCTTGACGATCGCGGTCGTTGTCGCCTATACACTCTTTGGCGGTTTTCTCGCAGTCAGTTGGACCGACTTCGTCCAGGGTTGTATCATGTTCGTCGCTCTCATCCTCGTACCAATCGTCGCATTGACGGATGTTGGTGGTGTCGACGGCGCATTCAACTATGCGGACAACTTAGATCCTACACTATTTGATCCGTTCAAAGGAACGACTGTCCTCGGAATCATCGGATTCCTCGCTTGGGGACTTGGTTACTTCGGTCAACCCCACATCATCGTCCGCTTTATGGCAATTCGTTCTGTTAAGGACTTGAAAAAAGCCCGTCGTATCGGGATTGGTTGGATGTTCTTCTCAATTTTAGGTGCGATGTTGACAGGTCTTGTCGGGATTGCCTACTTTGAAGGACAAGGTAATGCACTCGGTGACCCAGAAACGGTCTTTATTCGTTTCGCTGATGTCTTGTTCCACCCGTATATCACTGGCTTCTTGATGGCAGCCATCTTGGCAGCAATCATGTCGACAATTTCTTCTCAGCTGCTCGTTACATCAAGTGCGCTGACGGAAGACTTCTATAAGACGTTCTTGCATAAAGAAGCGTCAGACAAACAACTTGTTTTAATCGGTCGTGGTGCAGTTTTAGCCATCGCAGTGATCGGAACATTCCTTGCCTGGAACCCTTCAGCGACGATTCTTTCACTTGTCGGTTACGCATGGGCTGGTTTCGGTTCTGCATTCGGACCAATCATCTTGCTTTCACTTTACTGGAAACGGATGACGAAACAAGGGGCACTTGCCGGAATTATCTCTGGTGCCGTCACAGTTATTCTATGGGTCCAACTCAACTTTAGCGATACGCTTTATGAGATGGTTCCAGGATTCTTTACAAGTCTTCTCTTTACAGTCGTCGTCAGCCTTCTTACGAAACAACCTGTTGACTCTGTACAAGACAAGTTTGATGATATGGAAGAAGAATTAAAAGAAGTCACACAATAAACACTAAAAAAATCTCCATCCTGTTCAGTCGTCGACTGATGAGGGTGGAGATTTTTTCGTCGTACTAGATTACGTCAATTCAATCACACCGTAATGAAGTTTCGATGATTTCCGTTTAATACGCTCAAAAGCAAATTGATTAAACAACTCACTCTCAAAATGGGCTTTTAAGACGATTCGTCTCTTTGCGACTCGTTTTGCTTCCTCGATTGCCTCAATCGATAATACTTCATAGTCAGCAAGGGTGCGCAGGCCGTTCAAATGCGTCGACTCCGTCACTGTCTTTTCAAACATTGGATCAAAATAGATGACATCAAATGAATCCGAGGGCAAGGTCTTTAAATAACGGATGTGTTGTTCGTTCAGCACCTCGATCCGGCGCATGGCATCATTGATCGGCTCATAGCCTTCTTGCCAAGCAATCAGTCCTTCACGAACGATGAGTGCCGTTTCTGCTTTACTCTCTAACGCTACGACTTGACCACTTGAGCCGACAGCATGGCTCATGACGATTGCATCCGCTCCTAATCCTAGTGTGCAATCAAGAACGGTCATTCCCGGCTTAAGCTTGGCGATTGCAATTAATGGATCATGACCCGATGCATCAAATTGTTTTATCCGAAAGACCGCACTAGACGGATGAAAGAAAAACGAGGCTTCTTCATCTAACGGATAATATTCCAACCGTTGCTTGTCAACGACTAAAAGGGGTAAGCGGTGGGTTTGTTGTAACGACTGAATGCTGTGTTTTTTACGTTCGACAACCTGAAAGTCTAGCGCTCCCTCTTGCATCAACTGATGTAAGCGTGTTTCGACGGCAGCGGTCGGTCTTAAACATGTTGTCAACAACACCTGTTCTTTCTTCACTTGATTCACTCCCTTGAACTACCTCCACCTACGCTTCGCTTAGAGGTGTAGGATTCCTGAGTTACCCGACCTAACGGTCGAAACCTGATCAGGCTAACCCCGTCGTCCCGACGATTGAAGAAGCTAAAAGGCGTTCAGCTTCTTGTTTGAGGTTCAATCCTGCGTTCACATCGCGGTCGTGGTGGATGCCGCAACTCGGGCATGTCCATTCACGTAAGCCAAGATGTTTCACGTCTTTGTGTTGATGTCCGCAACTGGAACACAGTTGACTAGAAGCAAAGGTCTTGCCGACCTTGACGACAGTCTTCCCGTACCATTCTGCCTTGTATCCGAGCATGCGGAAGAACTCCGACCAACTGACTTCGGAGATGGACTTGCTCAACTTGCGATTCTTCTGCATGTTCTTCACCTGCAAGGTCTCGATGCCGATGACGTCGTGGTTTTTGACGATCTCGGTCGATACCTTGTGCAGGAAATCGGTTCGCTTGTTCGCGATCTTCTCGTGGATGCGGGCGACCTTCCGCTTCTGCTTCTGATAGTTCTTCGCCTCGGAAAGTGTTCCTTTCTTGTCCAAGGTCAACCGTTGACGACGAGAGAGTTTACGTTGTTCACGCGCCAGCTTCTTCTCAAGCGAACGGAAGTAACGGTCGTTCTTGTATACCGTGCCGTCTGACAGGATGGCGAAGTGCTTCAATCCGACATCGACGCCGACGGATGAGCCCGTCTTCGGCATTTCGTTGCTCTCCTGCTCGACGAGCAGGGAGACGAAGTATTTTCCTGAAGCGTTACGTCGGATCGTGGCGTTCAAGATGCGTCCGACGACCTGCCTCGAATTAGCGAAGCGCACCCACTTCAGCTTTGGAATTTTGATCTTGGCGCCGACGATCGAGACTTCTGGAAGTTGAGACTTGCCTTGAATGTTCGTCTTATACGATTGAACAGGGTTGCACTTTGACTTGAAGCGAGGCCGTTCGTTCTGCTTCTTGAAGAAGCGGTCAAAGGCATCAGCAAGATGTTTGACGCTCGTCTGGACAGACGTGCTATCGACTTCCTTCAGCCAGTCGAACGCCTGCTTCAACAACGGAAGTTCTTTCGAACAAGACCCGTAAGACAGTCCTTTACCTGTCGCTTTATACGTCTCATCCCACTTCGCTAAAAAGTGGTTGAAGACGAAGCGCGAACAACCGATCGTCTTCGCAATCAGGATTTCCTGTTCTTTTGTCGGGTAGATTCTGAATGTGTAGGCCTTGTGAGTCAACATGACGTTCACCTCCCTACAACGGATATACCTGAAAGAGAGGGTGGCGATTCATCTCCCACCTTCACTCGATCTTCACCCTGATCGTTTAGAAGTGGGCGTATTCTCGCCTAATTTAGAAAAAAAATAAGCTAGCCCAGGCCAGCTTATTTTTTTTTCTTCAATAACCCTTCGATATCTTCGATGAGTGCTTTTTTAGAAATCAAATCTTCCTGTTTTTCTTGCTCGACTTTTGCGTCGACTGTCGTCCGTTGCAATAATGCCTGCAACGTCTCATCGATACTTGATTTCAAATGATCCCGATCTTCTTTATTTAACGCAACATCATGTCGTACATCATCACCTTGCTCATCCAACTGACGTAAGCGTTCTGTCAATTGTTTTGCCTCACGATTCAAATCAGCATACAATCGTTCGATTTGCTCGAGGCGTAATTTAATACCATCTCGTTCAGTGAACATTTTTCCATCTCCTTCCAATACATATATGTCTACATCATTACTTTACCATATTCGACGTCAAATGATACAACGACATTCCGTTTACAGGTGCTTCCGAATACTTTTTTAAAGATGTCCCTCCTCCCTTCCCATCGGCTATCTTTTGCTTTTTCGTTCTTTTACTCGCTATAATGAACATGCACAGGTAATTGCTATCAGAGGAGGATAACGTCATGGATTTAAAACGTCGAACACTACGACATGTAGACCAAGTGGAATTCGAACATTTCGTAAAATATGGCGAGCCGGCCTACGGACTGACGAAACAAGAGATTCGAGGCTACGATCAGGAACTCGGGACCACTCGTGCCTTTGATTCACTCGAACACAGTTACCCAGAGGATTTCTATTTTGACATTATCGTCGAAGACCAAGTCGTCGGTCGTGTCTTGTTATTAAAAATGGGTCATTACTTCCAGCTCGATTTGATGATTTTTGATTCATACAGCGGGAAAGGTTATGGAACAAAGGCTGTTCAGTCCGCTTTGCATACATCGAACGTCCTTGAAGTATACGAAGTACGTGCTCGCGTCTTACCGACATCACCTCATGAACAGATTGCACGGAAAATTTTCCTTTCCAATGACTTTCAGGAATCAGACGGGTACTTCGTCAAAGGCCGTCGAAAACGTTATTCGCTTCAACGTCCCGATTGACCACCGACGCTCTCGAGCGTCTTTTTTTTGACATATTTTAAAATTACGCGTAAAATTTTGCTCTGTATGACCTAGAAAGGAGCACATTATTTATGAATGAATGGTTATGGTTCCCCTCGATTATCTTAACGATGGGATTGTTATTACTTAGTTATCGTTTTTTTGGTAGAACGGGATTGATGGTCTGGATTGCGATCGCGACAATCATCGCCAATATCCAAGTAACACAACAAGTCGATATCTACTCGTACATTTTCACATTAGGAAATGTCGTGTATGGAAGTTGTTATCTTGCCACGGACATCTTGAATGAAAAATACGGAAAAAAAGTTGCGCGTCAAGGTGTTTTCTTAGGATTCTTCTCTTTGATTGCTACGACCATCCTCATGCAATACAGTCTCCTTTACTCACCTCTAAATGATGCTTTCGCGAAGGACATGTCTTCATCGATGAACTTATTATTCGGTTTATTACCTTGGATTGCACTCGGTAGTCTTTCTGCTTATTTGGTCTCACAACTATTTGATGTCTTCATGTATTCGAAGATTCGTCAAAAGACGGGTGAAAAAAATTTATGGCTCCGAACAACTGGTTCAACAGTCATCAGCCAATTGCTCGATACGTTAACGTTTTGCGCGATTGCTTTTCACAGTCTCCCGTTTGATATTTGGTGGCAAATCTTTTTGACGACGTATGTTGCGAAGTTCGTCATCGCATGGCTCGCGACACCATTTATGTATATCGCGAAACGGATGAACCCGCCTGCTGATTCGACGGATCTCGCAGCCTGACATCAAAAAATCCAATGACTTCATTCATCAAATCGAGGATGGAAGATTTCATTGAATTAACGGATAATGGGAAGTGGGAGGTGGGATGATTGAAAATCAAACGGAATGAACCTTTTCGCTATACCTTTAAAGAACCGATCACAGGTGAGTTTTACCTCGTTAAAGACGGACGCCGCACACCAGCTGGATTGATGCACATCCATAATATTTCTCCAAGTGGTATCGCCATCACGACCCCACTCAAGTTACCTTTACAGAAAACGACAACAATCATCGTCGAGTTTTCGTTGCTTGCCAACACGGAACCTTTAAAAATTGAAGGGCAACTGTTACACGAAAAGTGGATTGGAACGGAGCGGTTATACGGACTACATCTACACACGACTAAACAAGACCGTGAATCGATTGTTCAAGCCGTCAAACATATCGCTAAAAATGAACGTTAAGTGTGATGAAACAGCCCCTTTCTCAATGAGAAAAGGGCTGTTTTTTTATTCCGTTCGATAGACAACCGCTTCATATGGACGCAAAACGACTTCTTGATCTGTATTCGTCGGGGCAGTGGCATAGTTTCCAATTATGATATCCGTGGTATCGTGTTCGACCTCGACTGTTGTCTCCTCTTCTGCAAACGAACAGTACACGTACCACGTTTCTCCTTCATAAGTCCGCGAATACGCATAGATATCATTAGCCGTTTCGAGCAACGCATACTTCCCGTAGACGACCAAATCGTGTTCATGACGCAACTGAATCAGCTTCTTATAGTAATAAAAAATCGAATTCGGATCTTCTAACGCCCGTTCGACATTAATTTCACGATAATTTGGATTGACTTTCAACCACGGCGTTCCTGTCGTAAAGCCGCCATGCTGCTCTGCATTCCACTGGATTGGTGTCCGTGCATTATCGCGTCCTTTTCGATGGACAGCCTGCAGTAATGCTTCAGGATTTGCTCCTTGGACCATCCGTTCCTTCCACATGTTCCGAATCTCGATGTCTTCATACTCTTCAATGGTCTCGAAGGCGACATTGGTCATCCCGATTTCTTCTCCTTGATAGATGTACGGTGTTCCTTTTAACAAGTGTAACAACGTCGCGAGCATCTTCGCCGACTCGACCCGGTACGTCGTATCATTTCCGAAGCGACTGACGACACGCGGTTGATCATGATTGTTCCAATAGAGTGAGTTCCAGCCTTTGTCGTGTAACGCGACTTGCCATTTCGTGAAATTGTCCTTTAATTTTTGTAAGTCGAACGGTAAGACGTCCCACTTTCCACCTGGACCTGAATCTAAATCCATGTGTTCAAACGTAAAGACCATGTTGACCTCGTCACGCGCTGGATCCGTATATAAAATCGCATCTTCCGTCGTCGCCCCTGGCATTTCCCCGACGGTCAGGACATCATAGTTCCCGAACGACGCATCGTTCATCTCTTTTAAGTATTCATGAATCCGCGGACCATTGATGTAGTGTTGTCCCCCGTCGCCATATAATGCCCCCGGTGCAACATCCGCATCCGGCAGGCCTGGAGTTTTCGAAATCAAGTTGATGACATCCATTCGGAACCCATCGATTCCACGGTCTAACCAGCGCGTAATCATCGCATAAATTTCATGACGCAATTGTTCATTTTCCCAGTTCAGATCCGGTTGTTTCTTCGAGAAGAGGTGTAAGTAATATTCATTCGTCGCTTCATCTAACTCCCACGCTGGGCCGGAGAAGATTGAGCCCCAATTGTTCGGCAATGTACCATCGTCATTCGCTGCCCGCCAAATATAATAGTCCCGATACGGATTGTCTTTACTTTTTCGTGATTCTGCGAACCAAGCGTGCTCATCTGAAGAATGATTGACGACTAAATCCATGACGATTTTAATTCCCCGTGCGTGCGCTTGATCAAGCAATTGATCAAAATCATTCATCGTCCCGAACTCATTCATGATCGCTTCATAATCCCGAATATCATATCCATTGTCATCATTCGGCGAATCATAGACCGGGCTCAACCAGATGACGTCAATCCCGAGTAATTTTAAGTAATCCAGTTTTTCAATGATTCCGACGAGGTCCCCGATTCCATCCCCATTCGAATCATTAAAGCTACGCGGATAAATTTGATAGACAACACTATCATGCCACCATTTTTGTTCCATACTTTGTCATCACTCCTCCATGATTGCTTTAGGCAAACGCTTGCACATTTCGGTTAAGCGCTTCCAACGACTTCATCGCCATCGTACCATGTCATTTTGACTTAAAACAAGTGAATTCCAATATTTTAAACAGTACCTTTACATCCGTTTCCACAGACTTTTGATGTTTAAAGTATACTGATTGAGGAAAATAATTTGAGAAGGGAGGCGTTTCATCGTGTATCGTCGCTATTTTTTATTTTTAATTTGGATTGTTGCCATCGTCTTTATTTTATCCTTCGGAAACAATCGTGTTTTTCCGGACGGTTTTTTATTTTCTTTTCTTCGGTTTGATCAAAGTCAATTTGACACGTCAGCCCTGAGCCTGTTTACACTGCTAGGCATTTATCCGCTTGCATTCTTTATGATGTTCTTAGACGAAAAACGATTTTTAAAACCTTCACCGATGTTAGCAAGTATCGGCGCCTTCGTCCTCGGATCGTTCGTTTTGATGCCTTACCTCGCACTCGCCATTCCGCGACAGACATTTCTTCCGTTTCGTCGGCGCACTTGGATATTGATTGCCGTTCCTCTGTTAGCTGTCCTTTCAGCGTGCATCATCTGGATTGCGTTAGCCCGTTCCGATTGGTCGATTTTCTTGCTTTACTTCATGACGAATCAGTTCGTCCGAACGATGGCCGTCGACCTCGTGATGTTTTATATTTTACAAATTTTTATGTTATACCGCATTCGCTCACGCGATGAAAAAAAGTTGATGTGGCGCGATTTCCTCCCGCTATTCGGACTATTCAGCTATCTCTTTCGCCGTCATGTCTCTAGCTCATCTTCCTGATTTCAGATACAATAAGGGAACAGAGAGTTAGAGGGGGAGTTTTGCAAATGAAACAATATCACGACCTATGCCATGAAATTCTGACGAACGGGACAAAAAAAGAAGATCGGACGGGAACCGGGACGACGAGCATCTTCGGTCATCAAATGCGGTTCCCGCTTAAGGACGGATTTCCGATGGTCACGACGAAGAAATTACATATGAAATCAATCATCCATGAATTGATTTGGTTCATTTCTGGGAACACGAACATTGCTTACCTACAAGAAAACGGAGTTCGAATTTGGAATGAGTGGGCAGACGAAGACGGGAATCTAGGTCCGGTTTACGGAGCACAATGGCGTTCCTTTCCTAAGCCAGACGGAACGACAGTTGATCAACTCGCAAATGTCATCGAGCAAATCAAAACAAATCCAGATTCTCGCCGCCTCATCGTCAGTGCCTGGAATCCGGGACAAGTAGACGAGATGGCATTACCGCCGTGCCACCTCTTGTTTCAATTCTACGTCGCCGACGGCAAACTTTCTTGTCAGCTCTACCAGCGTTCGGCAGACGTCTTTTTAGGAGTACCGTTTAATATCGCCTCATACGCCTTATTGACACATATGGTCGCACATGTCTGTAAACTCGAAGTCGGGGATTTTGTCCATACGTTAGGAGATGCACATATCTACTCCAATCACATGGATCAAGTTAATCTTCAATTGAGTCGGACGCCCAAACCACTCCCACGGCTCCGTTTCGCCCGCGAAGTGACTCGTATAGAGGACTTCCGTTTCGAAGATATCATCATCGAAGGGTATGATCCTGATCCACACATTAAAGGAGTCGTCGCCGTATGATTTCACATATCGTCGCCTATACGAAAAATCGTGTCATCGGTCGTGATAATGAGATGCCTTGGCATCTTCCAGCTGACCTCGCTCATTTTAAACGCGTGACACTTGGCAAACCGATCATCATGGGGCGAAAGACTTTTGAATCAATCGGACGTCCGTTACCCGGGCGACAAAATATCGTCGTTACGCGGGATGAACAGTTTCAAGCAGACGGTGTCACGATTTGGTACAATCTCGATTCACTCTCTGCCATAATTAATTCAGAAGAAGAAGTCTTTTTGATCGGGGGCGGCGAACTGTTCCGCCAAACCTTGCCAGTTGCAAAACGTCTCTACGTGACCGAAATTGAAGCCGAGATCGACGGGGATGTTTTTTATCCCTCCATCCCTTCGCACTTCACTTTATTAGAAGAAGCATTTTATCCGGCTAACAAAGAAAATACATTTGCATTCTCGATAAAATGCTTTGAACAATAACATTAAAAGATGACCCCTTTTACTACATAGCAGGGTCATCTTTTTGTATCGTTTAAGAACGCTTCCACATATGAAATTGGAAGGGAAGCACGAAATCAAAGGTCCCTCGTTCAAGAGATTTTTGATTAATCCTTCGATGTCGACTGAGAGTCTTCCTTTACTTTATTTATTAATTTACCACTTTTGTAAAACTCGTCTTTTCCAGATAGTTTTGTTCGATTCGCACAGCAACCAAGTGATACAGAATTGAACTAAAGTCTCCTTGCTGGCTTTTTTGCTGCAAGTCAGCTCCCGTGTAAGGTTCTGGTAAGCTCAGACCGATGTACATAAGCTCATCACCAGAATATACGTTTCCATTCACCCTGTAATTTTTCTCTGGATCAAGCCCGCTCAACTTTAACCGTTTCAAACGTGGATTAGGACGCGCTAATACCTGATAGTGAGCAATAAGGGCCTCTTCTTTATTTCCAGAGATGACGGACCATGCTGTCTCGTTGCCATCTCCGTCAAAAGGACTGACTAATCTTTTAAAGATGCCCGTGTGCAATAACTTACGATGCTTCTTAAAAAAATGAATTTGTTGCTTGATTTCTTCCTGCTCTTCGAAGGACAGTCTAGTGATGTCCAATTCATATCCGAATGTACCAAAGAACGCTACGTTTGCACGAGTGGCAAGACTCGTATGACGGTGGACTTGATGATTCGGTACAGCCGATACATGTGCTCCTATAGAACTGAGCGGATAAACAATTGACGTTCCATATTGAATTTTTAATCGTTCGACTGCATCCGTATCATCACTGGCCCAAGCTTGTGGTGCATAATACAACATACCAGGATCAAATCTGGCCCCCCCGCTTGCACACGATTCAAATAAAATAGCTGGAAACGCTTCGATTAATCGTTCGTAAAGTGCATAAACCCCTAAAATATATCGGTGTGCGACTTCCTGCTGTCGCTCATACGGTAACGTAGCAGAACCAATTTCAGTCATATACCGGTTCATATCCCATTTGACGTAAGATATGTCGGCACTTCCTAATATAGTAGTCATTTGTTCAAAGAGATGATCTACAACCTCTTCGCGGGAAAAATCAAGTACATATTGATGACGCCCATGTGAATGATGATAGCCAGGTACTTCGATAATCCAGTCCGGATGTTCCTGGAATAGTCGGCTTTTTTTTGACACCATTTCCGGTTCAAACCATAAACCAAATGACAGTCCAGTCTGTCTGATCCGGTTGACAAGGTGTGGCATTCCATTTGGAAGTTTCTTTTCATTGATATACCAATCACCAAGAGATGTTGTGTCATCTTCTCTTTGACCGAACCATCCGTCATCGAGAACAAACAATTCAACACCTAGTTTCTGTGCAGTTTGTGCAATCGTAACAATTTTATCTTCATCAAAGTCAAAATAAGTTGCTTCCCAATTATTAATCAAGGTTGGTCGTTCACGATCACGCCAAACACCTCTCGCTAATCGTGTCCGGTATAAACGATGGTAAGTTTCACTCATCTCGTTGATACCTTGATTCGAGTATACTAAAATGACTTCCGGCGTTTCGAATTGTTCCGTGGCATCAAGTATCCATTTAAAATCAAATGGATGAATCCCAAGCTGGACACGGGTCGTATTAAAATGATCAACTTCGATTTGCCCTAAGAAATTTCCACTATAGATTAGGCTGAATCCGAATACTTCACCAGAATGCTCTGTCGTACCGGGACGTTTCAAGGCCAAAAATGGATTGTGTTGACTGCTACTTGTTCCTCGCGTACTTGAGATACTCTGTATCCCAGGACGTAAATGATGTTGCTCTAAATGTCGTTCACGCGCCCACGCACCTGATAGCTGTAGCAGTTCATAATCGGCATCGTCTAAATCAACTGACATGCTGAGTGCACGTGTTAATTCAAGTCGTCCCTGTCCCGTATTACAATACTTAACTTGACGGGATAATGCATTTGTCTGTTCAAAAACACTGTATGACAAAATAGTCTCAAGACCGGATTGTTCATCACGTAACGTTATTTTTAAGGTTGTTGCCTCTGTTTCATCTTCTACATAAGTAGCAGGAAGACCATCAAGTTTCGATTTCCCTTTAAAAAGATCATGTGATACGTATATTAACTCACTTATTCGATGCCCTGTTTCATGTACGACTTGGAATGCAGGTTCGCGATAATCCGTCGTACCGTAACTCGGAAATTCCTGTTGTGTCGTTTCTAACGAAAAAGCAAGGTCACCCTCTGTGACACATGAAAGGGTTGCTCGTGGTACTTGGCGCATAAGATGTGAAAAATTCTTTTGATGCCTGATTTTTCTTCCATAATATAAATGACCAAGCTGACCATTCGGTAAAACGTGAAGAATATAGCTAAAATCCTTACCTTGAATATGAAATTGTGGTGTAGGTGAACTATTGTAATAAATCGCCATAGAAAATTCCTCCTTTCTCTTTTAAGAAGCTTCTTCCTGATTACGTTTCACTTCTTTGACTTGATCCTTGATGAAGAATGTACAGAGTACAACCCCTATCAAGAAGAACAGCGGTAAGTTAAAACCAGCACGAACACCGACAAATTCCATCATATATCCAACGAGCCAAGTTGAAAACATCGCACCTAGACCTGCTGCCGTATATAAAAACCCAAGTGCTGACCCCGCATTTTTAAATAGCGATGTAGCGAGCGCAATTGCCGTCGGGAAAATGACTGAAAAAAATGCACCTGACACACCATATAATATGGCAATCGAATCTGGACCGAATTTAGCGAAGCTAAATGTCAAAATAGCAAGAGATGCAAAAACGAAAATCACTCGTTTTTCACCGTATCGATCGACGATGATTCCCCCCAGTAAACGTCCTATTGTAAAAACAGCGAAGAAAATTGAAAGATACAACGCACCTTTTGAACGGGCTTCTTCCAGTTGAATTCCTTCAAGATAGGCTGGAAGCCAACTGGCAAATCCCGCTTCCGCCCCAACGTATAGTGTTAGTAACAACATCAATAAAACGAACTGACGATTTTTTAACATCCCAAAAAATTGTTTTAAATCAAGGGCTTCCTTTTCAACAGTTTGCTTAGGCATTGGCGCCTTCAGTGTATAGAATGCAAAGAGGATTAAAGTAACCCCGAGTACGATATAGATTGTACGCCAAGATACAGCAACGCCAAATAGATAGTTCAAAAGGAGCGGAGCAATGAATGCACCAATTCCGTATACTCCCATCATGACGTTAAACATTAAGCCTTGTTTTTGTGGAAAAATGGGTGGAACAATTGCATTTGAACCAATCGTCATCGTTCCAAGCCCTATCCCGACGATCGCATAAAACAAAGCAAATATTGCAAAATTGTTTGAAAATCCTGTACCAGTCAAACCGATTATCATAATGATCGTTCCACCTGCCATCATGAACCGGATACCGCGTTTATCTGATATGTATCCTCCAAATAAACTTGATAAGAAAAATCCCGTATAGTAAATTCCCATCATTATGCCAATGTCGTTATAACCAAACCCTAAATCCTCTTGGGCACGCGGGAGTATTACTCCTTTTGAATAATTAATTGCTCCAAGCGTAAACATAACAAAGAACATAATGATCAGCGCAGCTACCTTTTTAGGTGTGTCAAAGTGTTGTTTCCATTCCATTACAATAGACCCCGTTTCCTTTAAATGATGTATGAAGTACTGAATTCGTTATAATTAGTTTATTTTTTTGTAAGCGTTATCACAAGAAGCTATTTCTTCTTCATTTTACGTCTTATTGTGCTCTTTTTTTAAATTTAGAGCGTTTTCTATGTTATTTTATGCTATATTTACGAAATAAATATTTGAAATGATTATTTTTAAATATTTTTAGTTTTATTTAATCATTTTATGCTTTTTAATTAGCTAATTTATGCTATCAGGAGAAATGATATGACAAATGAGATTGAATATGGTTCTTATGCTTTTCGTTTTCCGGAATTCGTAAATGATATTGTTCAAATCTGGTCGGTTGGAAAAGATCATCAAACATCCTCTCTCTATCAGTGGAATGGATTAGAGCGTCGCGATAAAGGAAGTCTGATTTTTCAATATACACTTTCCGGCACAGGTCAATTACGTATAGATGGAAAAAATTATAGACTTGACCCCGGACATGGCTTCATTGTTTCTGTTCCAAGTGATTTTGAATATGGTGTCATTGAGGGAGAGCCTGATTGGACGTTCATCTATATTACATTACAAGGTGAAATTGCTAACCTTTGCTTCACTAAGCTACGAAAACGATTCGGTCCTGTCGTCCGCTTTCATCCGGAATCTGAACCGATTAAACGATTAACCACTATTTATGATGCAGCAGCAAGTGATACGATTTCAGATGGATTTCAAGCTTCGGCTCTTGGTTATACTTTTTTGATGGCACTCGAAACATTTCTTGCTAATCCAACCGACATGCTAACCGACACACCGCCCTCTATCGCTCGTTCTTTAGTTTACGCCCATGAACATTATGCAGATTCGTTGGGTATTGAGGACTTAGCGACGGTCGCTCGGTTATCACGTCACCATTTCTCGCGCTTGTTCAAAAAGACTGTCGGTATGACGCCAAACCATTACATTACTCGGCTTCGTGTCGAACGAGCTGCTGCCCTCTTAACAGAGACGTCTAAAACAATTGATCAAATCGCTAAAGAAATAGGTTATCCAAATTCAAATTACTTCAATAAAGTATTCCGAAAAGAAAGTAGTTATTCACCAAGTGAATTTCGTAAAAAGAAAGCACAATTATCTTTTTAGCCACACTGCAAATAAGGAAATTCCTTTTAGACGTACTCTAAAAGGAATTTCCTTATTTTTTAATACATTTACCGTAAGATTAACTGTCCTTGCGGATATGTAATGGTTACTGTTTTTCCAAAAACAACTCGATTTTCAAGAATATCCTTTGCAACGCGAATCGCAAATAAAGTCCGTTCCAATTCATCGTCCGGTTTATTCTGAGCTTTAATCAATTCTATCAATTGATGTTCCTTCGTAAGAAGCGTTTGATACATATCTTCAGCAACTGCTTTAAATTGTGTCATTATGAACCTCCCTAAACCGTCTGCCTGTCGCAACAGTGATGGTGCTATGATAAGTCGATGACTTGAGTCGGCCTTAAAATTTCACCCTGACCAGCTAAATTTAACATATCATATCTATGCTTAATTGAATCGGAAAATAACGAATAGGATAACATTGATTTATTATAATTTACTTAGTCCGTACTGAAATAGATATCTTCTCCAATCAAGTGCTATGAAGCATTCGAGGATATGCAAGACTTCCGGGAAATATCGTAATCATCAACTTATAGTGCGCAAACCATCACATCGAAAGAATCATGATAACCGAAGCACCCATTGCCGAATCTGTTCTTCGATTTGATTCGATTCGAGGGGAAGTAGACAGTAATCGACGACCCCCCGTTGTAATGCTTCTCCAAGCAGCGTACTTTCCTCCATGACAGTAACAATCGTTTCAATCGTATGTTCGCGTTCGTGTTTCCATTGATCGAGCAGACGGAAATCCGCTTCCGCAATCATAGATAACGGAACAAAGTTAAGTTGCATTACAGCCTCTGCCGGATCCTCGTATGGTAACACACGGAAATGATATTTTGGATGCTCCGGTACGTCAAGCTGACTCAAGTTCTGCAAAGGCATTCCGTCAATTTTTATCAAGCCTTCAATCTTTTCTTTTTCCGTTGCGACCGAGTACGCCACGACACGGTTCCGTCCTTTTCGTTTAGCTTGATAAAGTGCTTCATCTGCTTCGGATGTCATCTCTTCAAGGTCGAACGATGGTTGAGAGACAAGCGTTACACCGATTGAAACGGTGACCTTTAGACCGTTAGGAAATGTATGCCGTTCGATTCGTTCCCGAACTTTCCCCATCGTTACACAGGCAGCTTCCACATGCTCTGTACTAAAGAGCAACATGAATTCCTCTCCACCAAATCGAATCATTTCATCCTCTTGGCGAATTGCTTGTTTCGTTAAAGATGCAAGCTCAGATAGCACGAGATCCCCTGTCGGATGTCCGTGTAAATCGTTAATCCGCTTAAAATGATCGAGATCAAAGATTGCCAGTGCAAATAATTGACCGTCACGCGCAAGGCGTGACACACGCCGTTGAAAAGCATTCTGTAAGTATTTACGATTGAACGCCCCGGTCAGTTCATCAACAAGAATCGTAGATGAGACAATTCGCAGCTTATGTAGTAGCCGTTTCAACCGGATTTGTCGTTCGATGAGCGTCACCGTTTCATCCCAGTAATCATCTGCTCCGAGCTGGTAACAATATTGACGCGTCTGTTGATTTTCCTCTCCGATAATAATCAAAGGGGTGAACGTCGCCTCTAATTTTTTGATTAACTTATCTAGCTGTACCTTTTTTGAAGCCCGGACAAGTTCATAGTCAATCAACAATGCATCCGTCGGTAAATCGTAACCGACCTCAAGCATATCTTCGACTGATCCAAAAAAACGGGTCATGTAACGTTCGTTTTCTAACGCCTTTTTCCACTGGACATTATCAAGAAACCGTTTCGTGATTGAGACGATTAATTCTTTTCGGACCATTTTTTTACGACCATATGCAGATAAATAGTCGATGACAGGTCGTAATTGAAGTTTTACCACCTCATGACCAATCGTCTTTTCTTCTGAAGGAAGTTCTTGTTCAAGCCGCGTCGCTTGTCGCGCAAAGAACTCCATGCTTTCTTGTTGACCGAGCCGCTCAAGCCAACTGGCGAACACTAGTAATTCCGCTGTCGGGACGGATTCCATCCGCAATAAACGTTCTACCATCAGAATCGTCTGATTGATTTGTTTCTCCAACTGCATTTGTTTATTTCTCAAAACATCCTCCCCCTCTTTCTCTACAACCGAAGCAGTGTTGCTTCGAGTGAAGAGAAAGCGAGGGAGGCACCCTCACTTTCAAATTAAGCCTTTAAATTCGGACTAATCATATCGGCTGGAACAATCCAGGAGTCATATTGTTCTTCTGTCAATAATCCTGTCGCCAATGCCGCTTCTTTTAACGTCGTTCCATTCTTATGTGCAGCTTTTGCAATCTTCGCTGCATTTTCATACCCGATGTGTGGATTTAAGGCTGTGACGAGCATGAGCGAGCGCTCTACATTTTCATCGATGACTGCTCGCTCCGGCTCGATACCAACTGCGCAGTGGTCGTTGAATGAATGGAGCGCGTCCGTCAACAGACGAACGGACTGAATGAAATTATACATAATGACCGGTTTGAAGACATTCAGCTCAAAGTTTCCCTGGCTCGCAGCAAATCCAATCGTCGCATCATTTCCAAGCACTTGTGCCGCGACCATCGTCAATGCTTCACTCTGTGTCGGATTGACTTTCCCTGGCATGATTGAACTACCCGGCTCATTTTCAGGAATCGTGATTTCACCAATTCCTGCTCGTGGACCTGACGCGAGCCAGCGGACATCATTGGCGATTTTCATCGCGTCCATCGCAAGCGCTTTAATGGCACCATGCGCGAAGACAAGCTGATCATGGCTCGTCAAGGCATGAAATTTGTTCTCAGCGCTGACGAATGCTTTTCCTGTCTCTTGACTCATTTTTTCAGCAGCCCGGTCCCCGAACTCTGGGTGCGCATTGATCCCTGTCCCGACAGCCGTTCCTCCAATCGCGAGTTCCGTCAATGGATCAAGCGTCAACGTAATCATTTTTTTCGATAAATCGAGCATTCGGACCCAGCCGCTGATTTCCTGACCGAGTGTAATCGGTGTCGCGTCTTGTAAATGTGTCCGTCCAATCTTGACGATGTCAGAAAATGCCTTCGCTTTTTCGTCAAGCGTCGCATGAATGGCTTCAATCGCCGGGAACAAGTCATCAATGACGACCGTTTTGGCTGCGATGTGCATGGCCGTCGGATATGTATCATTTGAACTTTGTGATTTATTGACGTCATCATTCGGATGAATCGTCAAGTCGCTGCCACGTTCTTGTAACTTACGTGTCCCAACGCGTGCAATCACTTCGTTGACGTTCATGTTCGATTGTGTGCCGGACCCCGTCTGCCACACGACCAGTGGAAACTCCTCATCGAATTGCCCCGCGATGATCTCGTCACAAACTTCTGCAATCACGTCTGCCTTTTCCCGGTCGAGTACACCGAGGTCTCGATTGGCTAACGCTGCGCCTTTTTTTAAGACGGCAAAGGCACGAATAATTTCGATTGGCATCTTTTCTGTACCGATTTTAAAGTTCTCTAAACTCCGTTGTGTTTGTGCGCCCCATTCCTTTGAATCCAAAACACGAATTTCCCCCATCGTGTCTCGCTCTAAACGATATTCCATTGTTGTTTCCCCCTTTTTTTCATCTTACACCTTATCAGTTTAACGGAAAAAACGTTGAATGGGAATGATAGAGCGTTGTTTGGGGAATAGTTTGTTAATCGAAAAGGAGTGAATGCAGTATGTGGTTTATCAATCTGACGATTGTCTTACTTTTAATCGTCGCAAACGGGATTTTTGCAATGACCGAACTTGCGCTGTTGTCTTCAAAACGCCAGAAACTGCAACAGTATGCGGATGAAGGAAAAAAATCAGCCCAAATTGCACTTGATTTTTTAGATCGTCCGACGGATTTACTATCGACGGTCCAAGTCGGCATCACTTTGATTGGAATCGTCAACGGCGCGTTCGGCGGCGCTGCTTTATCGCAACCTGTCATCCGCTGGCTCGGTCAATTTTCTTGGCTTGAAGCCTATGCCAGTACGCTCGGATATATTTTCGTCGTCACAATCATCACGTATATTTCACTTGTCATCGGTGAATTAGTCCCGAAACGGATTGCTCTCGTCAGTCCGGAACGTGTCACGATGTGGCTCGCCCAACCGATGCGTTTTTTTTCAACACTCCTTCGTCCGTTCATCTACATTTTGAGTAAGTCGACGAGTGGCATTTTCCGATTGATTGGCCTCGATCGTCTCGAAAGCGAAGATGAGACAGAAGATGAAGTGAAACAGTTGTTGATTCGTGGTGCTCAGGAAGGAATCTTTGCAGATTCGGAAGCCGAACAAGTCTCTCGTGTCTTTGCGTTCCACGATCAATACGCCTATGAATTAATGGAACCCCGGACCGTCACGGAGTGGATTGATTTAAACGATTCACCTGAACAAATCTTAAATGATTTACGTCGGGCGAAGCACCGGAATTTGCCCGTCGGACACGATGATTTGGATCATTTTGTGGGCTATATCGATGCGAAAGAAGTCTTAGCATCCGATACTCCCGCCTTGACGATTGAACGCTACATCCAGACACCGCTTATTGTCCCTCGACAGCTTAAAGCAACAGACTTACTCGAGCGGATGCGGAAAGAAACCGTCTCGATTGCCTTTGTCCTCGATGAATACGGTGGTTTTTTAGGAATGATAACATTATTTGATATATTGGAAGCCTTCGTCGGAGAAATTTCAACGATCGAGGAAGAACCAGAGCTGATCATGCGAAGTGATGGCTCCTATTTAGCAGACGGATTGTTGCATATCGATGATTTGAAACGAACGCTCGGTTTGACGACACCACTCCCGGGTGAAGTCCAGAATGCGTATCATACGGTAGCTGGACTGATTTTATATACACTCGGCGAATTTCCACAGCGTGGCAGTCACGTCATGATCGCCGATTATCGTTTTGAAGTCGTTGATTTGGATGGACGTCGCATCGATCAAGTCTTAATCGAAAAAGCCGCTCCTGATTTGTAATATCAGAAAAACGACCTGATTGCACCGAGTTACTCGGACAAACAGGTCGTTTTTAAATTAAAACTCATTTAATGCTTCACGTGCCACACGGTCCGCTTTATTTTCAGACCGCGGAATCCACTTGACGAATGCCAGTGGTAATTGTGAATACCGTTCGAATGCCGGATCAAAATAAACTTGAATGCGCTTGTTCTTGGCAAACTCGCGTTCGACCGCTAACGAAACTGCTTCCGAGTCCGTCCGGAACGAAAAGACACTTTCTCCTGCGTTCAATAACTCTTCCGCTAATTCGACCGCTCGTGCAAACGCCTGGAATTCCGCTTCATGATTGTTGACCGCGGTAATCCGAAACGTTCGTTCGATGACTTCTCCTGCGGAATTCTTACAGAAGATTCCTACCGTCGCGTCATCATTCGATGGCCGAACAGCCCCATCAAAATACATTTCAACCATGTTCAATCGCCGCCTTTACACCTTTTCGGATTGCTTGTTCATCTAAATTTTTTCCGATGAAAACTAGCGTCGTTTGTTTCTCTTGCTCGAACATTCCACGTACTGCTGTTCCGTAAATCATTCCGGTGCCTTGAAGAATCGTCTTTTGATCCGTATCCGCGAAATGAATGATTCCTTTATAGCGGTATAAATCTTCCGCATAGGCTTCGAGTACTTCACGCAAAACGGCACCGAAACGATTCCGATTCAACGGCTGCACTTCCGTAATCGTCAATGCCGTGAACGAATCTGCCGCTCGTTCGAAGCGATCATCTTGTTGTAATAAACGTTCTTCTTCCGCTTTTGGAAAATGGAACGTTTCAAATAAATTTGCTACCTCGACACGTGACTCGACTGTCGGAATGATATGTGCCGTCGGATTCAAGACTTCGAGCCGGGCGATGATGTCGGTTCGTGCAGCATCCGGTACCAAATCCACTTTATTCAGTAACAAAACATCGGCAAAGCCAATTTGTCTGACATTCTCTTCAAACGTCAATTCTCGTTCGAGATGGTACGCGTCGACGACCGTGATGACGCTCGAGAGTTGATATTGTTGTTCAATTGCCGGTTCAAAGTAGAATGTTTGGAGGATTGGGCCCGGATCAGCAATTCCTGTCGTTTCAATCAATAAACGATTGAATACCATCTCACCTGCGCGTCGTTTTTTAGCAATCCGTAATAACGCCTCTCGTAAATCGCCACGAATCGAACAGCAGATGCATCCATTCGTCAATTCAATCATCTCTTCGTCACTTCGTTCAATCAAAGCTTCATCGATATGGACTGATCCTACCTCATTGACGAGCAGCGCCACCTTTTCGGTCGGATGGGAGACAATATGATTCAACAGTGTCGTTTTTCCCGCTCCTAAAAAACCCGTAATCAATGTCGTTTTAATTCGTTCTTGCATAACTTTCACTCCTTACAGCAGTTGTGCCGTTCGCCATTTCTCTTTTCGTGCGTCGAGTAAATCAATCGCATGCAAATACCAGGATTCCGTTGTTTGTGGCGTGACACTTGAACCCCATTCTTTTTTTCCATGATGCGATAAGATGAGATGCATCATCCGATGATGCATGTCTAACGGAATCCGGAGTGCCTCGTCACGCAACGCGCGTTCGAACACAAAACAGCCGTATGGCATATGTCCGACTAGACTTCCAAGCGGATCAATCGCAATACCGGATAACGTTTCCTCTGCCGCATCGACTTGCAGTAAGTCCGTGAAGCGACTTGGTGTTGCGCCGAGATGATTATACTCCCAAATCTTTCCGATGTCATGCAACAAGACACCTAACAAGAGTTCATCCTGATTCGGTTCTTGATCGAGAAGCGTAATCGACCGTGCCGCCTGATAAAGAGAATCGAAGCTGTCGTCCCAGGCAAATTGACGTGTCGCTCGCTCAGGAGCTTGAAATAAATCGTTTTTATGATCAGCTTCTGCTTCTTGAATACACTTGAGTAACGTCAAATAAGGTCGCTCCGATTGACAGATTCCTGCCGCGATCGTCATCATACAAGCAGTGTGCTTCATCAACCCACCAATATAGGCATGGTGATGGAACAATGCCGCTGGTCTCGTCGAAAAATCATCCCAATACAAGTTTAGACAACGCAGGGCAAGCTGGCGGTAAGGTTGTTGCATTTGCTCGACTAGGCCAATCAATTGATCCCGGTAATCGCTCGCAGACTCTTCCATCGGCATCTGAGGTAACAATGTCGTTCCAGCGACATCATGGACGGCCTTGACGCGTTGAACAGTCAACGACTTATTGCCTGAGTCGACGGGATATTCCTCGACCTTGGCAGTAACGTGGACGATCCGCGTCTCTAGATAAGGACGCATCGCCTCTTCCGCCGTTCCTTGATTCAACCATTGTTTTCCTTTACAAGAACCACTCGATGAATTGAATGTAAACTGTAACCATTCACGCCCTGTCTGACTCGTTCTGATTTCCGCAGAAGCGACTAAAAGTGTCTCTTCGATTTGTTCTCCCGGAACGTGACGTTCAATCAAAAAGCCGCCTGACGCATTTGATACGTCAACCACAAATTCATCCCCAAGGTAAGGTGGCATCTGTTGCTCTGGAATTGCTTTAAATAAGCGAATCATTTCCGAATCACTCCTCTCATCTCTATTGTCCATCATATCAAAGTCGCTCACCACCTGTACAAAACAAAAGAATGATTGTAAGCGTTTACTTAATCAGCTATGATGAATGCATATGTACAATACTTCCAATTAAGGAGGACTTTCATGATGCTTCGCTCACTCTCTTCAAGTTATGATGTCGTGATGCGCACAGCGCGAGATACAGTCGATCCAGCAACACGTGCTCAACTGAGGCAGGCCGTCGTCGCCTATGGCATAACGGCTAAAGATGAATCACCTTTACAGGCTTTAATCGAACAGGAGCTCCACTTATGTTGTATTCAAGTACAGCATGCCGGACTCGACGTTCAATCCGACCTCGTCAAGTTACTCGTCTTGTCCGCTTTCAGTAGTGATGCGGGATTTAGCACCGCAGAACTGAACAGTATGACACCAAATGCAATCAAAAGACAATTGTCTTCATACGATGCCATCTTCGCGCGTCTCATCCAAAAACTTTTTCTCCATCAGACACAAGTCGATATCATTTGCCAACGGCTACAACGTGTTCTGTGTGGTGCAGCAGCACAAAAGTGTTCGATTCGGGCACGTCGACTACAAGAGTCAACCCGCGTCACCTACTCTCATTAAAAAAGTCCTGACTCGAGTGAGTCAGGACTTTTTTTCAACGACCTGGCATTCCAGCTCCTTGAAAGGTGTATATTATGAAAATGCGGCATTCCGCTTCGTCATATTCTATAATCATCATCACAGATATTGGAGGTTCTGTCAATTGATTTTCAAAAAAAGTGGGTTGATCTCGTTAGAAATCAACCCGAATGGAAGAGTGAATAATTACCATGGCAATGCTTGATTTCATCATACAATGCAATGGAAGCGTTTACAAGCCTTTATCTAAAATTTTCTCAAGAAAATATTGTTCTGTTAATGGCAAATGTACGACTTCAATCCCGCTTTGGCGCATCAAGTTTAATCCATCGCCGTATTCATAACCCGTCGTATAGACGACGCGATCAATTTTTGAAGCGATTAAAGCTAAACTACATGCGTGACACGGACTATGCGTGACATAAGCCGTCGCATGACGCGCACTCGTCGAATCCGCAGCAAGTTTTCCTAACGCATTAATCTCCGCATGAATTTCATGTTGCTTTGACCATTCATGATGTTCTTGTTGGTTATTACAACGATAAAAAACTTCGCCATTATGTATAGTAGTATCAGATTCCAACACATTTTCATTGATTGATTTATAGAAAACCCCGTGTTGCTTTAAAAAAATTTCGTTGCAGTTCACATGCTGACTCGGTGTTCCATTGATTCCAATCGAAATTGGCTTTTCATCCTTGACGATGACGCATGCGACAGACTTCGACGCACATTTCGAATGACGTTCTGCCATCATCTGGGCAAACAGTAACCAGGTCGTATCCCATTTCTCTTGTTTCGGATCCATAACGTTCACTCCTTAAACAATACGAAGGAACACGTAAACGTGTCCCTTAGTATCGTTGATTTGGTAATTCGCGACTTTTCGAAGCGACTTCAATGACTTTTTGTTTTAATTCATTTTCCATCCGCTCTAACTCATGCTCTGCATCGCGACGTTTCTGCTTCCCATCTTGTTGAATCCGCAGTGTCTCATCAAGCGTCTCGATTAAATTTTGATGCGCGACTTTTAACGATTCGACCGATACGATTCCTTTTTCATTCTCTTCTGCGATTTCGATCGATGAATCTTTTAAGAGACGTGAATTTTGTTCGAGCAATTGATTCGTCGTATTTGTAACATCCTTTTGCATCTGCAAAGCACTCTTTTGCCTAGACAGACTGAGTGAGAGGACGACTTGGTTTTTCCAAAGTGGAATCGTATTGACGACTGCAGATTCAATTTTTTCAGCAAGAATCTGGTTATTCTGCTGAATGACACGGATTTGCGGTGCCATTTGAAGACTGATCGTACGTGATAACTTTAAGTCGTGAATTTTTTTCTCGAACCGGTCCGTCAATTGAATCAAATCATTTAATTCTTGTAGTTTCGTCTGGTCACGTGAAACCTCGACTTCTGTCCGAAGCGGTTCGATCTCATTTTCTCTGACGTGTGCAATCTTCGTCTCACCCGCTGCGATGTAAAGATTTAGTTCCTCGAAGTAACGTCGATTTTTTTGATACATTTGATCAAGTAACGTAATATCTTTCATTAAGCCGAACTTCGAACGATCTAAATTATGAACGACCTCTTCTAAATAAGCACTCATCTTTTCATATTGTAAGAAGTAGGTCTCCGCTTTTTTCTTCGCCCGTCCGATGACGGGAACGTTTGACCAAAAGCTTTTCTTTTCTTGTAACGAATCCGGATCCATTTGACGGACACGTTGCATTAAATCCGACAACAGTTTTCCGGCGTCGCCACCATCTTTCATTTTGACTTCGCTTAACACTTGATCTGAAAATTGCGAGAGTTCCCGTTGAACCGGTGCTCCGAATTGCATGACGGCATCGGATTTATTCAAATCAATCACTTGAAGTAAACGTTCGATTTTTTGACGCTGTTCAGCTGGAACGTCACTTGGAATCATTTCTTCAACCGGACGAACTGGCGTCCGGTGTTTTGGTGTTTCCGCAAGATTCAGGTCAACTGATGGATCAGAAATCGTTGGTTGTGCCTGTTCCTCTGTTTTGGATTCGTCCGGCCACTCTTGCCATGAATTGTTATCAGAATGGGTCATGTTTATAACTCTCCTCCTGTTTTCTTTGTTCCGATTCTTGTGCCAAAACTTTTTCAATCGTTAAAAGTTCACGCTCTAAGTCGACCGTATCCCCTTCTAACAGCAAGGATTGGTGTTGTTTTAATTTTTGAGCAATCATCTTCAAGTTCGCTTGCAGTTGTTCGCGTGTATCAAATTGCACTTGAGCCCCACGTCGTTCTAAATCTGCGAATTTTTCTGAAATCGATAATAAGGAATCGAGATAAAACGTGAAGAAGTCGCGTACTTTTTTTACTTCACGTGGTGCATTAAATAATTCTTCAAATAACACATGTGCTTCGCGCGAGACGATTCGCATATCTGAACGTACTTCGCTGTCTCGGATCGATGGGATAATGCCATCGAATGCCTGTAACTTTACGAAACCTTCTTCGACGGTCCGTTGCAAGACTTGCAACTCCAAATCATCCGTTTCATCAAATCTGCGCGTCGCTTGTTCAGGCTTTAAGATGACGCTTCCGACAAATTGATCATCATCATCGAGTAACAATTTCTTTTTGACATTTTGTCGTTTTATCTCTGTTGATTTTCGTTCTGTCCGGTACCGCTTCCCGGGTTTCGCCCGGTAACCGCTCCAAATGAACCATAAACCGAGCGCTACGAAGATTCCGGAAAAGTTTAACGTATCTGCTATCTGAAGAAATACGAACATCAAACCAATCGATCCGAAAATCCACCATGTAGAAGATTTCATGTCATCCCCTCTTTCTATTGACTCCATCTATTTGTGTCATGAATGAATCTACTGTTTCTTATATCTTACCATTACGGATGTCTTAACAAAAAGTTTCCCGTTTTCGATAAATGTTAGTCCTCTCTACTCTTTATTTCACCATAATCTTTCACCGGCCGCATCCGTCTCTAGATGTACGATGCTGAATGGATTGCATCTACTTTTTACTTTTTACTTTTCTTGAGTAACATATACGCATAAGATTTTTCGATTATTCAAAAATCACTTTCATCAAAAAAACTAGCTTCCGTTAATCAAAACGAAAGCTAGTGCTCGTGATCATATTCTGATTCAATCAAACATTCAAGAGAATACGAGTGGCCAAATCAGAATGATTAAAATGGCGAGCGGACTCAAGTAGCATACACTAAAGCGCCAAAATGGAATCATTCGTTTTAACAGGGGACCTGTCGCTAGCTCACGTTCGACAATCGCCCGATCAAGTTTAAATCCAGCAAATATTGAAATCAAGAGTGCACCGATTGGCATCAAAATATTCGATACGAGGAAATCCATCCAATCAAAAATTGTCTTATCGAACCACATGATGTCGCTCGCGACTCCAAAGGAGAGTGCTGATGGAACACCTACTATTGCGACAAGGATTGTCGTAATAATCGTATTACGTTTCTTATTTTGGACGGTCGCATCTTCTTTTCGATCAGTAATCGATGAAACCACAACTTCTAGCATCGCGATTGAAGAAGTGATCGACGCGAAAGCAAAGAGTAAGAAAAACAACGTTAAGAAGACTGTTCCAAATTGGACTTGGCTGAATACTGTTGGTAACACGATGAATAAGAGTGAAGGACCTTCAGCAGGATCAAGACCTGAAGCGAAGACCGCTGGGAAGATCGCGAATCCGGCTAGTAGTGACACGACGATGTTTAAAGAGACGATCCATCCTGCTGACCGATTGATTTGACCACGCTCTTTCATATACGAGGCATACGTCAACATTGCGGAGACGCCGAGCGATAATGAAAAGAAGGCTTGTCCGAGCGCACTCAGGACCGATGTCCGGTTCAGCGCTGAGAAATCCGGTTCGATGAAGAAACGAACCCCTTCACTTGCACCTTCAAGGGTCAATGACCGACTCACTAATATAATGAAACAAAGGAATAATAATGGCATCAAGATTTTACTCATTTTTTCAATTCCCGACTGAACACCTCGCAAGACGATTAATCCCGTAATGATGAGGAATACGACTTGGCCTAAAATCGCATAGAGTGGAGAGGCGGATATCGTTCCGAAGAGTTCTCCTAACTGATCCCCACTCATGGAAGTCAAATTTCCGGAAAAACCAAGAACCGTATAAATCAATACCCATCCCCCGATGACGCTGTAAAAGGATAAGAGTAAGAAACAGGTGATGACACCTAACACGCCAATAAAGGTGAATTTCTTATGCCCCAACTCTTCGAAAGCGCGCAACGCCGTTTTTCCACTCGTTCGACCGATTAAAAATTCTGCAATCAATACCGGGAGACCGAGGAGCAAGGTGAACACTAAAAATAGTAGTAAAAAAGCGCCTCCACCATTCGTTCCTGTCGTATATGGAAACTTCCATATCGCACCGAGTCCAATCGCTGATCCTGCTGCTGCTAAGATAAACCCAACTTTTGAAGCCCATGCATTGCTTTTCATGGTACTCCACCTCCTTTTCAAAAATACTTCCTTATTGTACAAAAGTTAAATCAAGAAGTCATCCTTTATCAAACATTTTCTTTAAAGCGTCAAAGCATAACCGCATATTCGCATGTTTGTATTAAAACAAAAAGCTTATGCACTAAAAAAGGAGAGACATGGATTCTTCTTCGAATCTTTTTTGTCTCTCCTGATACAATCTTGTTAAGTTCGATTCAGTTTACGATTTTGTCCAGCGTACATTTTTAAGAATTCCGGTAAGACCTTCACCTCGACAGGCGAGTTCAGCGCCTTCTCACCATCCGTATCGATGACTTTTGGAGAATCCGTTTTTAAGGTAAAACCACTCGTTAAGATGTGCGTGAAAGAGGGGTCGTTTGCTAGTCCGATTTTTTGAAGGATCACGTCACGGATTGTCGCTAAGTTGACTTCATCGACAATCACTAAATCCAGTTTTCCATCATTGTATGCACCGTTCGATAGATTCGTTTCAATTCCCCCAAGCGACTCGCCGTTCGCTGCTAAAATCAAAACGGCTTCTCCTGTCATTTTTTGCCCTTCATTTAATTCAAGTTCGTAGGCAAACGGTTTTGCATCCAAGCTTGAGCGGATGGTTGAGAGATAATACCCCATTTTCCCAAGTCGGACTTTTTCTTCTGTATCAATGCCAATTGATGCTTCAGCAATTAATCCGAGACCCAAAAAATTAAGGAAGTACGTATCGTTGACTTGTCCAAGATCGACTTCGACGATTTGTTGGGTCGCAATCATCTCTGCAGCAAGACGCGGCACCATCGGTAAACCGAGTGTCCGTGCAAAATCGTTACACGTTCCCCCTGGCACGATGCCAAGAATCGGACGCGTCTCCAGTTTGGCTAATCCATTAATGACTTCAAATACGGTTCCATCACCACCGAGGACGACAAGGGCATCGAAGTCTCCCGCTTCTTCTGCAAACTCCTGTGCATCTCCTGCCCGACTCGTTTGCTTAATGACGATTTCATTGAATTGTTCCGCAAGTGGACTAATAACATCTTCTAGAAGACCACTCCGGTTCGTCCCGGCGGAAGGGTTACTAATCATCAATAGTTTCATTGAATGATTCCTTCTTTCTTCAAATAATTATTTGCCACTTCGTTGGCAGTTTTACCACCATAGGCGACTTCTTCATTCATTTTAGACATTTCTTCATCCGTGATTTTTCCATCTAATTTCTTTAATGCTTGCCCGACTTCCGGGTACTCATCAAGCGTCTCTTGGCGCAACAGAGGTGCCCCTTCATACGGAGGGAACAGTTGTTGATCGTCTTTCAAGACGACCATGTCATATTTCGCGATTTCCGGATCGGTCGAATAGGCATCGATGACTTCGATGTCTCCTGATTCGATTGCCTTGTATCGTAATTTCGGTTCCATCGTCACGACTTCTTTAAAATTGACACCATATTTTTCTTGAATCCCTTTGTAACCATCTTGACGATCTTTAAACTCTAACGTGAAGCCTGCCGTTAATTGACTCGCAACCCGCTTGATGTCGGAAATCGTTTTTAAGTCATACCGTTCCGCGATTTTTTTCGGAACTGCGATGGCGTAGGTGTTATTGTAGTCCATCGGCGGTAAAAGCGCGAGGTCCTGTTTGACCAATCCATCTCGTGCTTGCTCGTAAACCGCTTGTGCATCATTTGAGACCGGTTTTTCATTCGTTAAGCTAGCAAGGACCGTCCCTGTGAATTCCGGGTACAGATCGATATCACCCGATTGCAAGGCTTTATAGACGAACGTCGTCTTTCCGAAGTTCGGTTTGACTTGGACGTTTAAGTCCGTTTCATCCTCGATGACGATTTTATACATGTTCATTAAGATTTCTGGTTCGACCCCTAATTTCCCGGCGACGACCAAGTCAGGTTGTTCCGTCCGTCCGAGTGCGAACGGCGTGATAATCAGTGTCGCAATCAAGGCCAGGGCGACGACCATCCGGCTCGTTTGCCGTTTTTTTGTGGCGACTTCCGTCTGACGTAATAAAAAATCGAACAATAACGCGAGTAAGGCTGCCGGGATAGCTCCTAATAATAAGAGATTGTTATCATTTCGGTCGATTCCGAGCAAGATGATCGATCCGAGTCCCCCTGCCCCAATCAAAGCAGCAATCGTCGCCGTCCCGATGATAAGAACCATCGCTGTCCGAACACCAGCCATCATGACCGGTAAAGCGAGCGGTAACTCAACCTTCAACAAACTTTGCGTCGGTGTCATTCCGCAGGCACGGGCCGCTTCTTTAATTGAAGGGTCGACTTCTGCTAATCCCGTAAACGTGTTACGGACGATTGGTAAAAGAGCATATAGAACAAGTGCAATGACAGACGGGAGTGTGCCGATTCCAACAAGCGGAATCATCAGTCCGAGTAGTGCGAGCGAAGGAATCGTTTGGATGACGGATGTCACACCAATCGACCATTCACTAATTTTTTTATTTCGTGATAAGTAAACGCCTAAAGGAATGGCAATCAAACATGCGATTAATAACGAAATGACCGAAAGTTGAATATGTTCGATTAATGCCTGCAGTAATTCTTCTTTTCGATTTTGAAACGTTTCGACTAAACCGTTCATCATATCGTCCCCCTGACTTGTCCCATGAACTCTTTGATGAAGGGATCGTCACTCGCTAAGACTTCCTCTTTTGTTCCGATAAATACGATTTCGCCCTCGTTCATCAAGCAGATGCGACTGCCGAGCTTCAACGCTTCATTCATGTCATGGGTGACGAACAAAATCGTTTTACCGAGTTCACCGTTCAATCGAATCAAGTCATTTTGAAGTTGGTCTCGAGAAATCGGATCAAGGGCTGAAAATGGTTCATCCATCAGAATGACATCTTGCTCTGCAGCGAGCGCACGCATGACGCCGACGCGTTGTTGTTGTCCACCCGATAGTTCACTTGGATATTTCTTTTTTAAATTTTCATTAAGACCCGTCAACTCGAATAATGTGTCGACGCGCTTCGCAACTTTTTTCTTGTCCCACTTTAACAACTGCGGAACGACAGCGACATTTTCTTCAATCGTCATATGGGGAAAAAGTGCAATTTGTTGCAGAACATAGCCGATTTTCCGGCGAAGTTCATGTTCATCAATCGACATGATTGGCTCTCCATTAATCCATATCTGACCTGCTGTATGATCAATCAATCGGTTGACCATCTTCATCGTCGTCGTCTTTCCACAACCAGATGGACCAATCAAACAAAAGATTTCGCCTTCTTCCACTGTAAAATTCAAATTTTGGACCGCTTTTGTTCCGTCGGCATAAGTTTTTCCGACTTCTTTAAATTCAATCACAGATGATCCCTCCGTTTCCTATTTGTTTTATTATCTTTGTAAAATTTCCCTTAATCAGTGTTTCCAAAACCTGATTTTTTAGCAGTTTCATTAAAAAAGAGCCATCTCGACCGAAACGTTCGGTCGAGATGGCTCTTTTAGTCTTATTCGTAAATCGTAACTTGGACCGAACGTCGGCCCCAGTTGATTGCTTCTTGTTCCGTTTCCATCATTAAATCCATGATTTTCCCATGGATGACGCCTCCCGTATCGAGAGCAATCGCATCTCCAAATCCTTCAACATGCACTTTCGTACCGAGGGGGATGACGTTTGGATCAACCGCAACAATCCGTCGGCCTTCAAAATGAATCGTATGTGTAACATCATAGCCTGAAGCCGTTAAAACTTTTCCATCATATGAACCATTCAGCGCTGCATCATTCGTATAAGCCGTCGTTTCAAATGTCTCTTGGCGCCCACCAGTTTCATTTTTGGCAGCTACTTTTTTTGGTTCGACAGTCGATGCCGCTTCTTTTTGATTTTCCTGTTGTTTACGTTTCGCTTCGTCTTGTGCTTGTTGTTTTTTCTGTGCTTGTTGTTTTTTCTGTGCTTCTGCCTTTTCTAATGTTTCCTTTTTTTGCTTTGCTTCCTGCTCGGCTTTCGCCTGGCGTTCACGTTCTTGTTGCGCTGCCTGTTCTGCAGCACGTTGTTTCGCCTGTTCTTCAGCTCGTTTTGCTGCTTGCTTCTCTTTTTCCAATCGAATAGCCTCTCGTTTCATCTGGAGCGGATTTTGGACGATTTTCTTTTCCGTCCCGATTCCAATTTGTGCGGCTTCCGTATGCATATGTGGTAAAAGAATAAGTCCTGTAAAAGTAAAAATGATTGTAAGTACGATCTGTTTTAGTTTCATCTTTCAAAACAACCTTTCCGGCCTTTAACGGCTCGAACACCTTACCATGATGAATTTGCGGATGAAAACCCTAAAAGGTCATTTGAAATATATCTGTCAAAAAGTAACGAAATGGTTACACGCTTTCAAAATATGCTCTTATCGTTGATATCAAGCCATTTCTATGATTGTTACCGTTCTGTCATCTTTTTATTCTTGTAACGTCTTTGTAATGATTACGATTGTTCATGAAATTCTGTTAATTTATTCTTAAAATTGAGGTCATCCAATCGATTCAGCGATCAAATGACTGATTTGTTTATAACTTTTCATCCACGCTTTGAATATTTATTCAAAATCAGACGATTCATCTCCCACTTCTAAACGTTCAGGGTGAACTCCTCGTGTAAATAGGAGATGAATCGTCTTCGGGCAAGATAAACGGTCCACCGTCGGGACGACGGGGTTAGCCTGATCAATTTTCGACCGATAGATTGAATAGCTCAGGAAGCCTCCACCTCTAAGCGAAGTGGAGGTGGTTCAATCAAACAAAAAACCCGACAATATGTTGTCGGGTCCCGTGTTATTTTGTTTTACGTTCTAACAATTCAATCTCTGATTTGAGGAGAACTTGTTTTTCAAATTCGAATCCAAGTGATTCAAAGTTTTTTGTATGCGAGAGATCACCGACAACCGTATTTGTTAATACAGCCGTAACTTCCGCGACCCATCCTTCTTTCGTTTTGACCATATCGCCCACGATATAATCAAATAACTCTTCTGTTTCTTCCATCTCAATCATCTCCTGACACGTTCAGATAGTACTAATCATATAAAAGAACTCACAAAAAAGCTAGTATCGTGAAATCATACTCAACACTTGGCGAAGAATCTTTGCCGTCAATCCCCAAATCAAGTAGTCCTCATGCTCATAAAAATGTTCGACGACTTTGTACGTCCGATCAAGATAAGCTTCCCGATTCGCCATCCGACTTGTCGGAACCGCTTTCCCCGGGCGAATTCGCCATTCCATCTCTCCTTCAATCGGACGCGCGTTCAACAGTGCGTTTAACGGGACATAAAAAATATGATCGACTTCATCCGGAGAGGGATCGATTTGATTCGCTTGTATGATTCCGACGTATGGATAGATGATGGAGCGGTTCGGTGTCACGAGCGGTTCTAACGTCCCGATGACTTCAATTTCTTCCACTGTCACATTGAGTTCTTCTCGCGTTTCCCGGATTGCCGCTTCTTTCGGTTGTTCTCCGACATCGATTCGTCCACCCGGAAAAGAAATCTCTCCGGGTTGCGAACGTAACGTTTTTGCCCGCACTTGAAAGAGGAGGCAGATTTCCCCGTCGCGTTCGACTAACGGGACAAGAACTGCTGCTGCTTGCCGCGGAAGGCTGTCCCTTGTCGATTTGAATACATCTTTGATTTGATCGAATACGGGATTATTCATCGTCCTTCCTGCGAAACTCTCTGATACGCTTCCTCTAAGTGACGCATCCGAACAATCAAATCGGCGTTCTTCGCGATTCGGTCTGCAAGAATCGAGCCCGAAACGACTTTATAATACGCATTCAATGCTTGTGTCTTTGTCATATATGCCTCATTTTGTCGAATATACTCTTTGAAATTCGCTACTAAACGGTCTGCTGTAAATAACTGTTCGTTCAACCGACTCATCCTCTCTTGCGGTTAGCCGCTAGGTGTATAGTTTAATGGTAGCTACTTTTGGCTAAGAAGTAAAATAAGGGGGGCTTATTCGTGAAGAAAAACATAGATGTATTGATTATCGGGGCCGGACCGACCGGATTGACACTTGCACTCGCGCTCTCACGGTATGGCTTAACATTCCGGATCATCGAGCGAGCGAGCGGACCATCTGTCGTCTCAAAGGCAATCGGTATTCAAGCACGCTCACTTGAATTGTTTGCCCGTCTCGGTGTTGCCGAGGAACTGATGGCAGAAGCGATTAAGATTAATCAAGGAAATCTCTATGTGAATGGAGCTTGGCAAGCAAAACTTGATTTTACGGATTTGAATACACCTTTCCCATTTGTAACACTCTTACCTCAAAGTGAAACGGAACGGATTCTTGAACAACGCCTACTTGATTACGGACATCGTGTCGAACGGGATACCGAGTTGACCGGCTTCGCTCAATTTCCAACATTCGTCACGGCATCGATTCGAAAAAACAATGTCGTCGAGACAGTCGATGCCTCGTTCGTAGTCGGCGCAGACGGTGCGAACAGCTTCGTCCGGCGTGAACTAGGACTTCCCTTCAGTGGCAAGTCGTTCAAGGAATCTTGGGCGCTTGCTGATATTGAAGTCGACTGGCCGCTTTCGTCAGAAGAAGTCCATATTTTCTTTTCCGATCATGGAGTAATCGAGTCGTTCCCATTACAATCAAACTTATTTCGAATTACGGGCAATTTAACGGACGGTGTCGTGCCGACGGATCATGCGGCGATTGAAGACTTTCTTAAAAATCGGGCGAAAGTACCCTTTAAACTTAAAAAAGTCCATTGGTATTCCATGTTCCGTGTCCACAATCGAATCATCGAAAAGTTTGGTCACCACCGGATTTACTTAATCGGTGATGCAGCGCATATTAACTCGCCTGTCGGCGGACAAGGGATGAATACGGGAATCGCAGACGCGATGAATCTAGCCTGGAAGCTTTGGTGTGTTCATGAGTTTAAAGCAAGTTTCCCGTTGCTCGACTCTTATAGTACGGAACGGCGGGAAGCGGCACGTGGAATTTTACGTTCGACGAACCTTGCGACTGAATTGTTGCAAATCAATGTGCCATTTTTACTACCTCTGCAAGAAAAAGTCATTCGGAACAGTTTAAAAATCACACCGCTTCATCATTACGTGACGAACCGGATTGCTCAATTGAATAGTAACTATCATCCATCCGATACGTTTGTCACGCAAGGGAGATTTGGCTTACTTGCACCGAAACCGGGTGAACCGATGCCGTACAGCGAAGTTGTAAATCCGCGGACGAAAAAAAATGAGTTACTGCTACGTCGCGCTGATCGAAATTTCTTATTGCTGCTCTTTTTACCGCGTCAGTCCGATGAATCAGAACTGACCCCTTATAAAGAGCTCGCCTACTCCTATCCGGACCTGTTTGAGACCGTCTCGATTCATCAAGAGCTAAAAGAAGACGGGGTCGTCGACCAGGGGGGAGAACTCGCACGGAAGTTCGGGATTAAGCAATGTGGTCTGTATTTGATTCGTCCAGACGGCTACATCGCTTATCGTCAGCAAGGCTTGAAGATTAAACCTTTCTCTCGCTACCTTGAACGTTTACTTTATGCCCGGTAAGCACGTATGATAGGTATGAGGTGATAAGATCCATGGAGTTTATGAATATACGATACTTTTTGATCATCGTTCTAGTTGTTCTGTTCATCATCATCGTCGCCCGTCGCACAAAAGAGTCTTTGCGTTGGGTCCTCGTCGGTGAAGAATTTGGAGAAAAAGGCGAACAGCTTCATCGAGATTACGAGCTACTAGCGGATGCCGGTTTTGAAGTTCGGCTCGAACGAGGTGTTAAAACCTCTATCTTTTTCCGAAGGTTCAGTAAAGATTTAGCCGATCGTGTTGCAATTTATGCACTTAAAGAAGATATCGACCGTGTCGAACGTTTTCTCACTCAACCTAAAAAAAGACGTTAAAAAATAAGCAGCCTCTCCGTAAGTTGAGAGGTTGCTTATTTTTGATGGTTTGCCAGTATAAAAGCAACCTGTTTACGATCTTTCTCCGTCACAGGAGTTCCTTGTCGTCTTGCGATCCATGGCTTGATGGCGGCAAAGGACTGGCCAATCGGAAACTTAACCCGCGTCATACGCAACTTTGGCGCTTGTTTGAATACTATCATCGTGTGAACAGGAATCGACACGCCTTCCGCCTTTAAAAGTGATCTGACATGTTTCGTGAGGCGTTGTGCCTCTATTACTGGGTGCCGTTGTTCAACCCGTTGAACACGTTGCTCGTCTTCGACGTGATAGGTTTGATCACTTAGCAATACAGCAGCCTCTTGATTGACAAGGACTAAAAACAATCCTTTTGGCCCGATTAAGGCAAATTCAATCTTCATGCGGCGGTCGAGCTCGACGTTTTCAAATAACATCCAATCGTACCGACAAATATGTCGCACTTGATCACAGACGAGTTCTAAGTCGTTCACCTTACTTGGAACTGAACGTTTAAAGGAAAAGAAACGCCGCTCTTCTAGAGGTGTCATTTTTTTTGCCATCACCTGTAACATATTGTCTCCCCTTACGTCTATGTATTATTAGTTAGTTTACCATCCTTTTGCACAAGCGGTGTGCGCTTTCAAAATCAGGGGAATTTCGTAACAAAAAAAGACATCCACTTCTTTTTAAGTAGATGTCTTGACGTTTATTGATTTTCTTGGTGAGGACGTCCAAAAACAGCTTTTTCAAGATTTGAAATCCGGCGTAGCATGTCATAATTCGATGGATTAGACACTGGGGCTTCCGCCTCAACGATTCGCTCTTCGGGTTTCGGCGCCGTCGCTTTTGCTGCTTCTAGTTCTTTCTTCAAACGCTCGATTTCGCGCTCGAATCCTTCGTAATCTTTGATGACTTGATCCAAGTATCCATCCACTTCTTCAATCACGTAACCGCGTAGGCCCGTCTTAAATTCTTTTTTGTAAATATCATCTGCTGTCAATAAGGGTTTATACATCGTCTTCACTCCCACTGATCATTATAGTTCAGTTCCTGTTCCATCATCGATAAATCATCTTGTGTGATTAAGAACAGTTGATAATCGGTCCGTTCCATCTCTATTCTAGCACGCTCGACGAGATACTTCGCTGAGCCACCGTGTTCTTCATCAAAAACGGATAACAGACCTTGGCTTTTTTCAATCATGAATTCCGTTTTGTTACGAAGCTGACTCGGATTCTCATAAGGCTTTTGGCTGATTGCATCGACGAAGTCCGCCTGGTTCAGTACCGCTAAATACTGAGCTTGTACAGGTTCCTTCCATTTAGCCTCTTGCTCTAAAAAGGGCAATAAAATCCCGAGACGAATGTCCGGATAGTCTGCTTTTAGTTCTAAGATGACTTCACAGGCCCACAGTTCACAGCCTGGAGTCGCGCTTGTTACGAACCATGTCGTCCCCATGTCTTCAATGAGTCGAATCAAGCGTTCGCGGTACGCCGCTTTGATAACCGGAATACCAGGATGTTTTTGATCAAAAATTCCTAGTTCAGTTGGCTTATAACCCGTGATGGCAACGACTTTCATTCTTGACACTTCCTTTGTAACCGATTGCTCCGATGTGTAAGTTCAGCGGTCAAACGTTCCCGCCGTGTTGTTAGTAACACCTGTCCTTCTAACAGTTGTTTTGCTTGCTCAGTATAATCATAAGCAAGCTGTGGCTCTTTTGCAATGTGCTCCGCCCATTTCGCCAACTCGATGTATCCGCGGAATGTCTCACTCTTTTCAAAGCAGTTGACTGCTTCCTGATGCCGTTTCATTTTTTTGTGCAGAAGTCCTTGCCGTAACCAACCTTCTGCCGATAGATCGTTTGCCTGATGAAAATGCTCGACCGATTGCTCATTGATGCCTAAATCGGCTAACCAGACGGCAATGTTTTCCCCAATTCGAGGTGATACCTCTTTTCGATGGGTCACGAGATGATTGCATTCATCGTACAGACTGACAAGTGTCAGACAGTCATGCAGGTGATGTTCAAGGACGCCATCCATGATGGACGGATTTTGATGTTCGACGTATTGAAAGTAATGCATCGGGGCTAAAAATCCTGGCAAATCACCCGCTCGTTCAAATCCGATTTGCTCTTCCATCGCTGTCAGACGGTACGAATCGGATAACCCTTTAAAAATCCGCCGACAGACATGGAGTAAATCCAGGTGACCGACTTTCGGCAGACGCGGTACACGTTCACGGACGAAGACATGTCGCGTCTTGATTTGCGGCCAATCAAAGCTTTTTCCGTTATAGGTGACGAATCGGACGTCTTCTCCGATATCAGTCAAAAAGTGATGATAAAAAGCTGCTTCATAGTGCGGATGCGGCAGGAAGTATTGCCGCATCAATAGCTCGCCTTGTTCAAAACGGGCGAACCCCATCAAAAAAATCGTTGTCCCCGTTCCACGTAAACCGGTCGTTTCCGTATCGAAAAAGATGATCTGTTCGAGCGGGACATCGAGCGCGAGTGGTGGATGCGGTAGTTGGAGTGATTCGTACCCGGCACCAAACGTCCGGTGTCCATGGCTTTCTGTCAGTGGATAGCGCTGATCGATTCGAACGATCCACTCATCTTCGAACGTTAAAATTTCCGCCCCCTTCTCCACCCAGGCGGCTTGTTCGTTCGCAATCTTCGGATCGACGGCGTGCGTCGAAGTCTTTTCTATCGTTTGCCGTTGTCCACTCTCCTGATTCGTCGGTTTTAACATTCGTCTTAATTTATTTTTCATGTTAACTCCCTTTCCATCTCAGTCAACATCTGAATCGTCCGCTCCTTTTCGTCTGCGAGACCGACCATGCCGATACAGGCCGGGCAACCGTCAAGGCAGGGACATGTCTCAATCGAGTCGCGTGCTGCCCGTAACATGATGCTCCGTTGTTTATAGATTGAAGAAGCTAAGCCGACCCCTCCAGGATACCGGTCATACAAATAGATGGTCGGTTTCTGCGTGTGTGTCGCCTTGACTTGCGGCACGACGAAAACATCACTCGCGTCACACATTAAATAAAGAGGTGCCACACGCCGTAGGCTGTTCGCGACCCCTTCCAGTACTTGTTCGAGCTCCGTACTGGAAGCAGATGTAGCAGGCAACGTAAACCAGACGCCTGTCGTATGGATTTCCCGTTCAGGTAAATGAATCGGACCAGACCCGATGTTTTCGTGGGTACCGAACTTAATTTTTTTGAACATCGTCGCCATCCCACGAACACTGACATCACCACGGGCCACACTAAACAGATCATTCGAATAGCTTTCATCTTCTTCAAGGACAGACAAATCGACTGAAAAATTAGCATCGGTATAATAATCGACATCAACGGCACGGACGAACGCTTTTTTCTCCTCAAAATCGAGTGTCTCGACTTGATATTGATCCGCCCCATGCAAGTAAATCGCTTCATCGTGAAGTAACGTCATTGCACTAAATGTATCCATCTCACCGATGACCCGATTCGGGACTTCCGTCTGATCGACGATGACGACGTTTTCTTGATCACTTGAGCGTAACGAGATCTCATGTGCCGGAAACGCATCATTCATCCAATAGAAACGCTCTCCCCGCTGATGCAGGACACGTTCTTCAACTAAATACTCGAGAATATCTTCCGTCTCGAGTGTGCCGAATCTTTCACTTTGCCGAAACGGAAGTTCGAATGCGGCACATTTTATATGGTCGACGGCGATGATTAAATTATCGGGATCGAGTCGTGCCGCCTCTGGTGATTGATTTAAAAATAACTCCGGTCGTTCTGCCACGTATTGATCGAGCATCCCGGACGAGGCGACGAGGATGATTAAAGCATCATCTTGCCGTCTTCCGGCACGCCCGGCCTGTTGCCAAAGCGAAGCAATCGTTCCCGGATAACCATTCATGATACAGACTTGCAATTGACCGATATCGACGCCCAGTTCTAACGCATTCGTCGAGACGATGCCGGTGATTTCACCTTTTCTTAGACGCCGTTCGATATCACGTCGCTCCGTCGGTAAATAACCACCACGGTATCCTTCAATCGATTTCGGACCGAGTTCATGGCGAACCAAACTGCGTAGATACGTCAGCAACACCTCGACGCGGACACGTGAACGGGCAAAGACGATCGTCTGAAACTTCTTTTTGATGAATCGGGATGCCAGTTGTTTGGTTTCGAGTGTCGCCGAACGTCGAATTCCGAGTTGGGCATTGACGATTGGTGGTTGATAGACGATGAAATGTTTTCGCCCGGTCGGAGCACCGTTGTCATCGATCAGACTGACCTGCTTCTCAATCAGCCGTTCCGCCAGTTCTTGTGGGTTGGCAATCGTCGCGCTCGTCATGATGAAGACAGGGTCACTCCCGTAATAGTGACAAATCCGGCGTAACCGTCGGATGACATTCGCGACGTGACTCCCGAAGACGCCACGGTACGTATGCAACTCATCGATGACGATATACTTCAGGTTTTCGAACAGTTCAATCCACTTCGTATGATGCGGCAAAATGCCCGAGTGAAGCATATCTGGATTTGTAATGACGATGTTCCCCGCTTTGCGGACTTTCGTCCGAATCGTCGGTGACGTATCTCCGTCGTACGTAAAACAACGAATCGGTGCTTCGAGCTCATCAATCAACTCGAGCAGTTCACTGTTTTGATCTTGTGCGAGAGCTTTCGTCGGATAGAGATACAGTGCCCGGTCGTTCGGATGCTCCAGTAGATGCGAGAGAATCGGTAAATTAAAGCAATATGTTTTCCCGGAAGCCGTCGGCGTGACGATGACCGTCGATTTCCCTGCCATGACTTGATCAAATGCTAATGCTTGATGCCGGTATAAGGCATCGATGCCACGTGCTTTGATAGCTTGTTGTAATCGTTTTGGCATCTGTTCCGGAAAAGGTGAGTACCGTCCTGCTGTAGCTTCCATCGTCTTCATATATGTGACGCGCTCCATAAAGGCGCGATCAGCTTTTAATTCCTCTAAATAAGTAACGAGTGATTGTCTCGGTTCCATCGACTCACTTCCTTCCTTCTTCACTCATTATACAAAAAAAAAGAGGTAAGACTGTAGCGACAGGTTCGCCACTTCAGTCTTGACCTTCAATTCATTCCTCTGTTTCTTATTCCGTGCTTTGGGAATCCTCTTTTTTGTCCGTCTTTTCTTTATCGGATTGTTTTTTCTTATCATTTTCTTTTGCTTTTTCATCCGTTGATTGTGTAGAGACTGACTCATCCGTTGCCGGTTCGTCCGTTGCCGGTTCATCCGTCGCTGGTTCGTCCGTTGCCGGTTCGTCCGTTGCCGGTTCATCGGTCGTCGGTTCGTCCGTTGCCGGTTCATCGGTCGTCGGTTCGTCTGTCGTCGGTTCATCCGTTGCCGGTTCATCTGTTGCCGGTTCATCTGTTGCCGGTTCATCCGTCACTGGTTCCTCAGTCTCTGGTTCAGCGACTGTGACTGACGTCGCAACAGGACCTGACTCTTCTCCTGATGCTTTCGCGACGAGTGTGAACTCTGTTCGTCCTGGTTTTAGACTGTTGATACCAATTCGATTCGTCGAACTCGTCCCAAGAACCGATGTATTGCCATCCGGATCTTTCATCGATACTTCAAATGTTACGCTATCGTATCCGTTCGTCCGCAACGCTGAATCGTTGTAATTCCAAGTCAGCTCACCTGACTGCGCTTCTTCATCGTAAGAAGCTTGCAATCCAGTCGGAGCTGGTACGGCCTTTTTTTCGACGACCGGCTCCTTCGTTCCTTTCACATACAGTTCGTCACCGATACTGAGGACCGAGCTTGGTTGTTCGAACGGCGCTGGTGTCCGGTCACGTGTTTTGGTCACAAAATCTTTCCATAGGTTTTGTGCCATTCTACTCTCGGTTTGCCCTTCGAGGCCGATCCCGTTATTATTTCCAGATGTCGTCGTTCCTGTCCAAACACTAATGGAGACATCAGAAGTATAACCAACGAACCAAACATCCTTATAGGCATTCGTCGTTCCGGTTTTTCCTGCTGCATCAAATGAAAGTCCAGCCGTCGGGAACGTACCGCCCGGCTTCAGGACGTCACGAAGCATGTCCGTCAACATATAGGCTGTATAGTCTTCCATCGCTTTTTTCGATTTGATTGGTGATTTGATTTTTGATCCATCACTGTACTCAATTGACTTGATGATGTGTGGCTCCACATAATCGCCACCGTTTCCGAGTGTCGCATAAGCGCCCGCCATCTCAGTCGTGTTGAATCCGTGTTTCATCCCACCGATTGCGTACGCTGGAGAAATTGATTCATCTTTTTCTAATGCCAAACCAGATTTAGCAGCAAACGATTCGACCGCATCGCCACCAATCTCTTGGAACGTTTGGATTGCCGGCGTATTGGCTGAAATCTTCAACCAGTTTCGAATCGTGTTTGTTCCTTTGTAACCGTCGTAATAGTTTTGAATCGTCTTGCCGTTAATCTTCGTTTCTTGGTCCGTGATTTGTTTTGCTGTCGACCATTTTTCATTTTCAATCGCTGGACCATACGCGAAGAAGGGTTTCGCAGAAGAACCCGGTTGGTGCGGTTCATTCGCGTAGTTACGGCGTGCCGTGTCTTCCCCTGGATTTTTTCCATCGACGACGGCTAAGACTTCACCCGTTTTTGTGTTGACGGCAGAGGCCGCAGCTTCGGCATAATCTGGTAATTGTACGACTTTGTCTTCTTTAATGGCTTCATTCATATAATCATGCATCGGTTTATCAATCGATGTATAAATTTTGAGTCCTTGGCCATAGATGTCTTTTCCTTCAAGACCAAAGACATCTTCTAATTCTTTTGAGACCATATCAAAGATGACGCTATCGTACGAAGCATCTGTCGTCGATTTTGGAGCGGGATCAATCAATTTAGAAATCGGTTGATCGACTCCTTGGTCACGTTGTTTTTGCGTGATGACGCCTGTCGTCAACATCGCATCTAATACTTGTGTTTGACGCCCCTTCGTTAACTTCGGATCCCCTTTAATCGGGTCATATGCTGTCGGACGCTGTGGCAATCCGGCAAGCATCGCTGCTTCTGCATAATCTAATTTATCGACTGTCTTATTGAAATAGGCTTTTGAAGCCGTCTGAATTCCGAACGAATTCTGACCATAGTAGTTTTTATTCAAGTACATTTCTAAAATTTGATCTTTCGTGTAGTCTTGTTCTAGACGAATCGCTAACCACTGTTCTTGTACTTTCCGTGTGATTGTTTTTTCAGAACTTAAAAACGATTGTTTGATGACCTGTTGCGTGATTGTTGATGCCCCTTCCGAGCCGAATCCATCGGTGATGTTCGCGATGATCGCTCCACCGAGACGACGGAAGTCAATCCCTTTGTGTTGGTAAAAACGTCGATCTTCAATCGCGATGAAGGCGTCTTTGACGACTTCAGGAACTTCTTTAATCGAGACGTACTCGCGACTCGTTCCACCCTGTTTGATTTCCTCTTTGTTGCTCGCATAAATTTTCAGCGGGAGCGCATCCCGTAGTTTCGTCTCATCGAGTTCCGGAGCAGTGGCAATCGCATACGCAGCAAACCCACCTCCGACAAGCATCATGATGATGAATAAGCCGGTTGCAATCATTAATAGCTTTTTAAAAAGTGGACCTTTTCCAGATCCACCTGAACCACCGGACTTCTTTTTTTTCGGACGTTTCGTCCGATTCGATTGTTTAGTTGACGTCTTCGTTTCTTCACGACGTGCGACACGACTTCTTTCCATATGCTATCCTTCTCCTTCAATCCGTAAGTTTCTCAAGTGAAATATAATTCGTCTACTGCTTCGAGATAATCGATCGCAGGGAACGCACCTGTCTTGATTTTTATACCATGTTGTTCGATTTGGTCGAGCGGAATTGATTTACGACCCGTTTCTAATTGCTCCCACCAAGGGAACACGTGCTCGACTGAAAGCACATATTGCACATTATACATACTGAACCGAATGATGACAAAACAAATTCCTCCATGTGCTACGCATTGTCGCATGTGTTCGATTTGGTGGGGGTGGAAGTTCTTGAGTGGAAAAGAGGTTTTATGATTCGTTTCCTTCGCTTCAAAATCAATATATTTCCCCCGATAGACACCATTATAATCGGTCGTCGACGGTTGTTTGAAATAGGCTTCTTTCACGACAGCCGCAGAACGTTTCGGGTAATCGACTTGAACGATTTGAAGGGGGGTTGGCTTCTTGTGAATAATTGCCCGATTATGCGTCAAGTAAAACGTATTGCTTTCATTAATCAATTTTTCAAGCTTCATCCCCCGATTAGAAAACGTCGATGCTTGTGAGCGTGCTTTTTTTATCGTCGTTCCATGAGGTTCGAGAGGCTTTTGAAATTTTTTACCGTTCGGATAATTCAAAACGATTCCCCTCCTATCGCGTTTATTGTACCATGATATGTGATTGTATCGTATCGGCCGAGAGGAGTAGTTAAAAACAAATGACAATTGAACCGTTACTTCAAGAAATCGAAAAAATTTATCAAGCAGGTCGCGCCGGAACAGAATATGACTTCAACGAGGATGTCATTCCGTTCGTCGAACAAGCAGATGTGCTCATCGCCGATTGGCAACATAATGCGCAGAACAGCCCTTATTTACGCCCGGCGATGGTCGAGAGTGCCGTCGATCAACTGAAACAACTATCAGTCCAGGCGTTCCAACCAAAAACAAGTTTAAAACGTTTCAATGAAACAATTAAGTCTGTTCGCTATATCGATCAACTGATGCAGTGATTTCTCTCACTTAAGGTTTTACTTTTTTTAGCAGGAAATCTTGGTATACTTGTCGTACACAGTATAGTGTGGGAGACAGTTACAACTGGTCCTGTAGAACCGCGCGAGGAGGAATCTGATTGGCAACACCTAAATCGAATTCGCGCCATGAATCAAAAATGATTCCTAGAGCGTCGAACAACACTGCGAAAAAATACGTCATGTTCGTCGATGAGACGGGGACACCTAAAGGGAATACGCAATTTAATTTGACAGGTGTCTTGATGGAATACAAATATGCCATCGATTCGGACGAAACGGGTGAACCGAGCCCTTTACGGAAACGCTTGATGGAATTTAAGTCGAGTGTGTTTGAAGATCCACACATTCCACTCCATTTAAAAGAAATTTTAAAGGCGGAGCATCCTTACGGCAAAGAAGACGGGATCACGATTGATATGTTACGTCATTTTTGGGTCGCATTACCTGACTTCCTAGTCGATATCGACTGTACGATTGTCAGTGTCGAAGTCGATAAACAGAAGCTGCAAGATTTTTATTCGACACCAAAAGATCCTTACGTCGTCGCCTTTGCCCACTTGATGAAATCTTTTTACGCTTTTTTAGAGGAGACGGAAGCGACGAGTGCTCGTGTCGTCCTCGAAAGTCGTGATGATTATCAAAACTTATTAATTCAAAAAGCGTTCTTCGATATCTTTAACTCGGGGACGGTCCACCTTGACGTCGAAAAAAGTCGTCAAAAAATTAAAGGCTTCATCTTTGCTGAAAAGGATAGCGACCTCTACCAATCCGGTCTTGAGATTGCTGACCTCGTCTGTCTTCCCCTTTCACGCGTACGTCGTGGCGTGATTGAGGTGAAACCACGGTTTGTCCATTACGGGGACGAAAACCGAATCTTTAAAGCAATCAAAGAAAAAATTTACATTCGTCGCGATAGTCCCGATCAAGATTTCCGAAACTGGGGATTCAAAAAAGTTCCGATCACGAAAAAGCGTCGGGAATGGTCCGATACGCCTTGGAATGGTTAAACATACGCGCGTATGATGGACAAGAGACATTTTATTTCACACGAATAAAGGATAGCACGCTTCCGGGGTTTCTTCCGGAAACGCGCTATCCTTTTTTTGCTTTCAAGCATCATTTAAATAATTCTTCGTTAATCGACAGGGATGATTGTCCCTTTCGTCCGTTTTTTTCCTTCCCGACACATGTCGAGTAATGGGCATTCAAGGCAGTGCGGACGTTGCGCCTTGCAGTGATACCGTCCGAAAAAAATGAATTGATGATGAAGCTTCGACCAGCGTTCCCGCTTGAATCGTTTCATCAACGTCGCTTCGACTTGTGTGACATTATCTTTCCAGCGACAGATACCGAGGCGTTTCGAGACCCGTTCGACATGCGTATCGACTGCGAATGCCGGGACATCGAATGCAACCGATAACACGACGTTCGCTGTTTTTCGCCCGACGCCGGGTAACGCTTCGAGTCCGGCGCGGTCCGTTGGTACTTCGCCTTCATGCAACGTGATGAGGCGTTCCGCGAGTGCTTTGATATTTTTCGCTTTATTGCGATAGAGACCGAGTCGTTTGATTTTCTCTTCGATGGCAGCGACCGGTGCAGTGGCTAGGTCGCTTGGCGTCGGATACGCGGCAAACAATCCCGGCGTGACTTGATTGACGAGCACGTCCGTCGCTTGCGCACTCAAGGCGACGGCGACGACGAGTTCAAACGGATTTTTATGAATCAGTTCACAAAAAGCGTCCGGAAACATCTCTTCGAGGGTCAATTCAATCCGGTCGATTTCAGCTACTCGTAACATGATTCACCCTCCTCTCGTCGCAAGATCTTCGAGTGTTTTAATACCCTCGCGTTCCCACGTCCGCAAAATTTGATTGATATAGGTCATCTTCCGGACGTTATGGTAGACGGCTTCGCGAAGCGCAGCAAGGACTAGCTCTTCCGCGATGTTTTCAATCGTCAGCCACTGAATGATTTGTTCCATTTGAAACGGCGACATCATTCCGAGTTCCCGCTCAAATTGTTGGAAGACCGATGGATTGATCGTATCGAAATTCGGCGCCTCTTGTTCCGGTGGTGCCATTAATTTTTCATAGAGTGGAACTAACGAATAGCGTTCCGATCCGGCGACGTTTTCCATCGCCAGCAACCCCTTCTGTAACAAACCGAGCGTCGTCTCAATCGTTTCCGTCTCGGACAGCCCGAGACGATTGCTCAATTCTTCCGGTGAAGGCATCTCCATCCCTTCCGCACGGCAAGCGAACAGTTGACCGATTAACGTAAACTCGACGAAGCTGATCCCAAGCCGCTTCGCTTCCGTGAACAATCGTTTCGGAAGCACGACGGTCCCTTCTTCGAAAAGTTGGATTAAATTATGATTCATGACACTTCCTCGATTCTTTAGTCTAAGCAAGAAATCGACCCGTCTAAACGATGGGTCGATTTCAGTCTAAATTACGGATACAACCGGTTGAGTAGACGTGGGAATGGAATCGTCTCCCGAACGTGCTCGACGCCCGTGATCCAAGCGACAGTCCGTTCAAGTCCTAAACCAAAGCCACTGTGCGGTACTGAACCATACTTGCGTGTTTCAAGATACCATTTATAGGCGCCTGTCTCATCCAAGTTATGTTCTTTCATATCAGCAAGCAGTTTGTCGTAATCTTCTTCACGTTGCGAACCACCGACGATTTCGCCGTATCCTTCCGGTGCAATCAAGTCGTCACACAGAACGAATCCCGGGTTTTCCGGATCTTCTTTCATGTAGAACGGTTTGATGGCTTTCGGCCAGTGCGTGATGAAGACCGGGCGGGCAAAACTATTTGCGATTGCTGTTTCATGTGGTGCACCAAAATCATCTCCGAATTCGATGTCATCGAATCCTTGCTCTTTCAACATATCGATTGCTTCCGTATACCGGACGCGTGGGAATGGTGCTTGAATCGTTTCAAGAACCGTCAAGTCACGCCCGAGCAACTCGAGTTCCGCTTTACAGTTCTTCAAGGCGGACTGAACGAGATGCGAGACATAGTTTTCTTGGACTTCGAGGTTCATCTCGTGGTCGTAGAACGCCATCTCCGGCTCCATCATCCAAAACTCAATCAAGTGGCGACGTGTTTTTGATTTTTCAGCACGGAATGTCGGACCGAATGAAAAGACTTTCCCGAGCGCCATCGCTGCCGCTTCCATGTAGAGTTGACCCGATTGTGACAAGTACGCATCTTCATCGAAGTATTTCGTTTGGAACAATTCGGTTGTTCCTTCCGGTGCACTGCCCGTCAAGATTGGTGGGTCGACTTTGATGAACCCTTCTTGGTTAAAGAACTCATATGTCGCACGGATCAATTCATTTCGAACGACCATGACGGCATGCTGGCGTTTTGACCGCAACCAAAGGTGACGGTTATCCATCAAGAAATCTGTTCCGTGTGCTTTCGGTGTAATCGGGTAGTCGATTGCTTCATGGATGATTTCAATTGAAGTGATCTCCATCTCATGTCCAAGTGCTGTTCGCTCACCATCTGATTTGATGACTCCCGTCACCCAAAGTGATGATTCTTGCGTTAGACCTTTCGCTGTTTTGAATAAGTCTTCTCCGACCGTTTCTTTGACGACGACACCTTGCATAAAGCCGGAACCGTCACGTAACTGAAGGAAGGCGATTTTACCGCTTGAACGTTTGTTCGCTAACCAACAGCCAATCGTGATTTCCTCTCCCACATGTTTTGCTACATCTCGAATCATTGCTTTCAAAAGTCAACATCCTCTCTAAGTTAAACGGCTGTACGAGCCGCGATAAATCCTTCAATCCGATCGAGCGCTTCTAGGACACGCTTCGGGTCTGTTGCGTACGATAGACGTACATATTCCGGCGCACCAAATCCTGAACCTGGAATCAAGGCTACTTTTGCTTCTGACAAGACGGCTGTACACCAGTCATCGACGTTTGCATAACCACACATCTTCGCTGCCTCTAAGGCATGTGGGAACAAGTAGAAGGCACCTTCCGGCTTCAAGCACGTCAAACCAGGAATTTGAATCAAGCGTTCGTAAATTTGTTCGAGCCGTTCTTCGAACACGACACGCATCGCTTCGACCGGGGCATCCCCTTCTTCGTAGGCCGCGACAGAAGCAGCTTGCGCGATTGACGTCGGGTTCGACGTCGAATGGCTCGCAAGGTTTGTCATTGCGCCGATGATTGCTTTCGGTCCGATCGCATAACCAATCCGCCAGCCCGTCATCGCATGCGATTTCGAGACACCATTGATGATGATTGTCCGTTCCCGCATTCCTGGAAGTGTCGCAATCGATAAGTGCGTCACACCGTTATACAGTAATTTCTCATAAATTTCATCGCTGATGACGAGAATGTCATGTTGAATCGCCATCTCTGCTACCATCTCTAACTCTTCTTTCGTGTAGACCATACCTGTCGGGTTCGAAGGTGAGTTCAAGACGATTGCTTTCGTTTTCGGTGTGATGTGTTGCTCGAGCAACTCACGTGTCACCTTGAAACGTGACGCTTCCGTCGTCTCTAAAACGACCGGTACGCCGTCACTCAACTTGATTTGCTCAGGGTAGCTGACCCAGTACGGAGCAGGAACGATGACTTCATCTTCCGGGTCGAGAATGGCTTGGAAGAGTGTCGATAAAGCATGTTTCGCACCAGACGCGACCATGACTTCCGAGCGATCATACGATACCCATAAATCGCGACGTGTCTTCTCGATAATCGCGTCTTTCAACGCAACCGTTCCGCCTGAAGGCGTATACTTTGTATCGCCTGCTTCTGCTGCCGCAAATGCCGCTTGAATGATGAACTCCGGCGTGTTGAAATCCGGTTCACCAGCCCCAAGACCGATGATATCTTGACCGGATGCCCGCAGTTCCTTCGCTTTCGCCGTGATGGCAAGCGTTGTAGAAGGCGTCAATTGTTGTACGCGTTTTGATAACATGTCGCACACTCCTTTTAGTTAATCCGTAGTCGTTTGATGAAAGATCCCTCTTGATACGTATAGTACGAATATTCATAGCCCGTCTCGGTTTCCGCGACGATCTCAATTAAGGCGCGATCTTCGAAACCATATTTCGTGGAAACGATTTTTCCTTGATCTCTACTTTGACGAATGACTTCATCCACCTTAATGCCGTCTTTAACCGGGCGTGTCTCAATCTTACCTTTTGACGGGACAAAAGCGCGTAACGCCTCTCCCTCTTTTTTAATCGAGAAGACGGTGTACTGGTCTTTTCCGTTAAAGACATTTTCGAATGTCACGGCGTCCGGGGCTATTTCTTGTGTTAAACGTTTTTCTGCCCGCTTGACGACTTCTTGTTCTCGCCCCTTTGCTTCACCAACCGTTAACTGGTAGATTCCTGTACCGATTAGCGTAATCAAAAGAACGACCGAAATCAAACCGATGGCGATTTTCCACTTCATGTGCGGTAGATGGTGAAGACCATCTGCTCCTTGTCTTTCTCATCTAGAGCTAAACCAAACATTAAGTCCTCCGTTTTTAACGTGCGATTCAATAAGTCTACGATTTTGTACGTATCGTCATGGCGATTGACCTTGACCGTTGCGAGTGTCTCGATTTTCGAATCCATCTTATATCCTCCCTCATTTTTCTTAACCTATTATAATGCGATAATGGTTATTTTAATAGACTCAATCCGTATCATTCAAGAACAATTCGAGTTCTGCCGTCAATTCTTGAAGTGGTTTTGATAAAACAGGCACATTTGGCAAACTTGAAACAAAACGTTTTCCGTAACGTGTCGTCTCAATTCGACGGTCAAACACGAACACGACACCACGGTCATTCGTCGTTCGAATCAAACGACCGAACCCTTGTTTAAAACGAATGATCGCTTGCGGTAAGCTGTATTCAAAAAACGAAGATTTACCTTGTTGTTCGATTTGTTCCGATCGTGCCTGAACGATGGGTTGGTCAGGCGGTGCGAAGGGTAGACGAACGATGACAAGACAACTTAAGTCGTCACCCGGAACATCGATCCCTTCCCAAAAACTCGCAGTCCCAAAAAGAACGCAGGCATCGAGTTGCTTAAACTGTTTCATCAAGCGTTGCCGGGATCCTTGTGTGATCCCTTGCGACAGCAACGTAAATCGTGCCGGAAGTGCCTGCTTCGTCGCATCATGCGTTTGTCGCAACATGTCATTGGATGTGAACAAAACGAGCATCCGCCCTTCCGTCACTTCAGCGATTTCGATGATGGCTTCCGCTATCGTTTCAGCATATTTCGCAGGTGGGACGTCCTGCAGTAACGGCAAGTCCGTCGGAACCATCAGCCGGACTTTTTCCGCGTACCCGAATGGTGACGGGACAATGAACCGCCGTGTCTCGAGTTCGCTTAAACCAAGCCGCTTTTCAATGAATTGAAACTTGTTCGAGACCGTCAACGTCGCGGATGTCAAAATGCTCGTCCGTTTCGAGAAGACATCCCGGTATAAGCGTTCTGAAATATCGATTGGTTGCGTATAAATCCGTGTCAACTTCCGATTTTTTGCAGTCGTCTCAATCCAGGATACTGTTTCATCATGAGGCGCGAGCATCGTCTCAAAAATCGCATTCTCGACATCCTCGATTTGACCGATCACGGATTTGAGATCCGCGACGACGGACCGTTCCCGGTAACTCATGTGTTCGCGTTGATCGTGGAATAATTTATGAATCGCCCGAATCGCTTGTCGTAATCGACGTAAGACCAATTCGACCCGTTTCGCACTTTCCTGAACGGCCCGCATCGAATGATCGAGTCGTTTGAAGCGGACTGTGACACGTCCTTCCCGTCGCTCTTTCCGGGAAGAGAGATCAAGTCCATAGGCTTGGATGATCATCAACAGGTTATCTGCCTCTTCGATTAGCTCCGTCATCGTCTCATCAATCACTTCACTATGCGCTTCGACCATCTCCGTCAAATCAAACTGATCGGAGAGGCTGACGAGACGCGTCAATAGTTTTTTATCCGCGGAGAATCCGAGTTGTCTAAAAATCCGGTCGAATGAATGCCCGTCGAAGACGAGTCCGAAATGGTGGCTCGCGACTTCCTCGATTTGATGGGCCTCATCTAAAATCAACGGACAGCCTTTCGGTAAGACACCCGCCTCATACTGAATATCACTAAACAATAAGGCGTGGTTCGTGACGATGATCGTCGCGTCCTTCGCTCTACGGACGGCATGTTGGAAAAAGTCACGGCTAAACCATGGATCGAATCGCCCGAGTTGCGACTGGCTATCCGACTGGATCAACTGTTTGATGGCGATGTTCCCTTGTGCTGCTCCACCGGGAAGACTGACTTCTTCCAAGTCTCCCGTCGTCGTTTCAGTCAACCAAACGAGCAATGTTGCTTTCGCTAACGTAAAATTATACGGTTCTTCTGTTTCATTCAGGAAAAACTCGAATTTACGTAAATCAATATAATTGTTCCGCCCTTTGAGCAATGTAATGTCGACTGGGGCATCGAACAGTTGACGCAACAGCGGTAAATCACGGGCGAACAGTTGCTCTTGCAGTTGAATCGTATGTGTACTGACGATAATCGGCGTCTCGTGTTCAATCGCATAATGTGTCGCCGGAACAAGATAGCCAAGAGATTTTCCGGTACCCGTCCCAGCTTCGACGAGCAATGGTACTTCTTGATCAAGTGATTGATAGACATGACGCATCATCTCAAGTTGACCGGTTCGTTGCTCATAACCCCTGAACAGCTTCGGAAAGATCTCTTGATTCAAGTGATCAACGAACGGTCCGAATGGCTGGAGTTCCGACCGGTGCGGCATCAGTTCCGGATCAAGACGTTTTTTCAGCGCAATCTTTCGGAACGAATCGAACCGATCGTCTGTCTCGATGCCGACTGCTTGAATCGCAAAATCAATCTCTTCTTCCATCGCACTGAATAATTTTGGGGCTAAGCGACGCAACTGTTTTAATGTATCAAGCGGTAGCTCGCGAAGTCGACTTAACAGTTCGAGTAATAATTCTGCCGTCGCTTCTGCATCGCTGCCCGCCCGGTGAGCTTCTTGATGCGTCAACTGTAAACTTTCCGTCAGGTGCGATAAGGAGTGACTCTCTGCCGTTGGTAATAGAATCCGTGCCAGTTCGACCGTATCGATGACGGGACCCGTGTACGGTAAGTAACCTTCTTCTTCAAGCGCTTCATTTAAAAATGTTAAATCGAATTGGACATTGTGCGCGACAAACACTCCACCATCTAACATCGAGAGGACGCGCGGTGCAATGACATCAAATGTGTCTGCGTCCCTTACATCTAAATCGGATATTCCTGTCAATTGCGAGATGAACGGCGGAATCGGATTTTTCGGTCGAACGAAAGCCGACAGACGTTCCGTCACGTGCCCTTGTTCGACGACCGCTACGCCGATTTCAATCATCTCATCTCCAGCTTTAATCGAATGACCTGTCGTCTCTAGGTCGATCACCACATACTTCTTCTCCACGACTTATCTCCACCTTTAACCATCCATCTGTTACGTATCGAACTTCTCATGTTTCATCTTAACAAAAATAGAGACCCGAATGTGTTCCGGGTCTCTGAATTTCATAAGATCGTATGCGCGATTTCTTGAGAAAGCATCTGTTTGATGTTATTCGTTTCATCGAGAACAGCCACCTTCGGCTCGTGGACGAGGATTTCTTCATTCGTCAATTGTGCATATGCCATGATGATGACTTCGTCTCCAACTTGGAAATGGCGAGCTGCCGCACCATTCAAACAAATGACACCGGAGCCACGTTCACCCTTGATCGCATATGTTTCGATCCGGGCACCGTTTTGATTGTTCGTCACTTGAACTTTTTCATTTTCAAAGATTCCGACCGCATCAAGCAAATCTTCATCAATCGTGATGGAACCGACGTAATGGAGGTTCGCCTCCGTCACTCGAGCTTTGTGTAGTTTAGCGTGCATGAATGTCCGTAACATAAATCATGCTCCTCTCGTATAAAGTAAATTATCAATCAAGCGCGCTGATTCAAACTGAACCGCGACGGCTAATAAAATCGTTTTCGTTTCTGATGTAACCGGTCCGAGCGTCGGATAGTCGACCGCTTCGACATAATCAAGCGCCGTTCCTTCAAGATGCAAAGCATCTTTCGTCCGTTCGACGACTTCCTCGACGGCTGTGCCTGCTTCAAGTAACGCGTTTGCTTGCTGGAGAGCTTGTTGCAAACGCGGTGCTTGACTGCGTTCTTGCTCAGACAGATAGACATTTCGTGAGGACTTTGCGAGACCGTCCGCTTCCCGGATAATCGGACACCGTTTAATCTCGACCGGGACGAAATAATCTGCAACATATCCTTCAATCAAGGCTAACTGCTGAGCATCTTTCAGTCCGAAATAGGCACGGGTCGGGTGGACGATGTTCAACAATTTACTGACGACCGTCAAGACGCCATCGAAATGTCCTGGTCGTGACGCACCACAAAGGACGTCGTCGCCCGTTCTGACCGTCACGCGCGCCATATCGAGCGGATACATCGTTTCATTCGTCGGATAAAATACATAATCGACGCCTGCCGCACGCGCCAGTTGTTGATCGCGTTGTTCGTCACGTGGATACCGTTCTAAATCTTCGTTTGGTCCGAACTGCGTCGGATTGACAAAAATACTCAACACGACAATCTCATTTTCACGTCGTGCTTGTTCGAGTAACGAACCATGACCTTCATGCAAAAACCCCATTGTCGGTACAAAACCAATCGAGTCATAGGCTGCTAATTCTTGCCGTAGTTCGTCGATGTCTTGAATGACTTTCATTCTTTACCGCCTCCATAAAGCGAATCGATCAATTCTTCATCCATCGTGAACGTATGTTCAATAGATGGGAATACACCTTGTTTTACTTCTTCGACGTAGCTAGCAATCGCTGCTGTCCCTGACGTATTCCAGTCCGTATACGCTTTAACAAACTTCGGTAGACGTCCGACACCATATGTCAGGATGTCATGGTAGACGAGGACTTGTCCATCGACATCAACGCCGGCACCAATCCCGATGACAGGAATCTGAAGTAATTCGCTGACTCGTTTCGCAAGTTGGTGCGGGACACATTCCAGGACGAGCATCTTCGCACCGGCTTGTTCCGCTGCTAAACTGTCTGCAATCAACTGTTCCGCTGCTGCAAGCGATTTTCCTTGTACTTTAAAACCTTCGAGTACGCCAACTGATTGGGGTGTCAATCCAAGATGTGCGACACAAGGCATCCCTGCGTCCGTCAAGCGACGAATCGTCGTCAAGATGTCCCCAGCACCTTCAAGTTTTAAGGCATCGGCCTGACTTTCTTGAAAAATACGTGCCGCAGCATCAAGCGTCCGGTCGAACGAACCGTGGTAACTTGCGAATGGCATGTCAACGACCATGAATGTCTTCGGTGCCCCACGGCGGACCGCCCGTGCATGATGAATCATGTCCTCAACCGTCACGGCAATCGTCGAATCATATCCTAAAATTACGTTTCCAAGTGAATCACCGACGAGTAAGAGATCGACGGCTCCTGCTTCTGCTAATTTCGCTGACGGATAATCATACGCCGTCAACATAACGAGTTTTTCTCCCGTTGCTTGTTTTTTTAGTAAAGGTGTCATTGTGTGCATGTGTGTTCTCTCCTTCGTTAGTGTAGAGAGGACAAAAGGAAACGCCTTCCTTCCTAAAAATACCCATAGGAAAGAAGGCGTGAATAAGTGCAACATCGTCCTTCTGTCCCTGTCCGAAATAGGATCAAGGCAGGTCGTACTAGCGATAAAAAAAGTTTTCTACCGGTATGACTCCTAACGGCTATCATCCTTCGCTTTATTATACATGATTCAAATTGGCAACTGCAAACGTCGGGATTTTAGTTTTCTGTCCAGTAGACGAGTTCCGCCGAATGGAATGCTTCCATTCCTTGGTCCGTTTCGACCATCAGCGTTCCATCGGCGCGAATTCCGCGCAAATAACCAGACAAGGTTTGTTGACGCGAGCGTAGTGTAACGGGTTGATTGAGCTTATCCGCAAGATGTTCCCACGCTTCGACAAAAGAGCCGAATCCATCGACCAACCACCGTTCGTACATCTGCTCAAACTGATTTAAGAAGGATGCAACGATTTCTGCCCGCCGAAACGTTCGATTGGTCGCGAGTTTAAGGGACGTCGCCCGATCAGCGATTGCCGTACTAAAGACGTCATGGTGAACATTGATTCCAATTCCAATGATGACCGAGCTGATCCGGTTTGCTTCCGTCTGCATTTCCGTCAAAATCCCTGCGACCTTTCGACCATCAATCAATAAATCATTCGGCCATTTGATTGTCACTGGCACGTCGAACTCACGTAAAGATGTCGCTAGGGCAATGCCAGACACGAGTGTTAATTGTCCTGCCTGATCGAGCGGGACGTCTGGTCTTACTATCAAACTCATCGCAATTCCGTTTCCTTTCGTCTCGTGCCAAACACGACCGAGCTGTCCGCGCCCACTCGTCTGGTAGTCACAGACGACGAGTTTCCCTTCTTTGACCTGCTGTTGTGCTAAATCATGCGCAATCCGTTGCGTCGTCTCCGTCTCCTCGACATGAAAAATATCGCGTCCGAAAAATTTCGTCTGTAAGTACTGTTCGATTGCAAGTGCTGTTAAATGATCACCACGATCGATGAGGTGGTACCCGGTTTTTTTATTCGATTCAATCGCGTACCCTGCTTCTTTTAAAGACGCAATTTGTTTCCAAATAGCGGTACGTGAAATATTTAACTGGTCAGCTAAATCTTGACCTGAAATCCAATCCGTCTGCATCAATCGTTGCAAGATTACGTCTCGTGTTGATTTTTCCATTTGCTCACTTCCTCTAACAGAATCGACCGTTGATTTTCAAGGTGTCCGTTTACGACATGCTGTTCCAAATAATGGAGTGCTTCTTTGATTTCTTGTTTTTTCAGCCCGGCAGCAATCATGTCGCGTCCGCCGACTCGTAAATCTTTTAACGAGCGGATCGCTAAAGTTGTCCGGTCTGCGTGACTCCGACCTGTCATTTGATTTAAGACGAGCAGTTCCTCGTCCGTCAATGTATACCGTTGCCAGTCCGTTAGTTGCTCCAGTCGAACAAGCGCTACGAGTCTTTTTGCCCGCTGCTCCTGTTTTTTCGAACGTTTAAAGACACGTAACCGTTCTTGCGGAAACCCGGCGTCGAGCAGCAGCGTCCACACATTTTCTGTCGAGACACCCTGTAATGATGATTGTGCTAATCGTCCCATCACTTCTGAAGTGACGTGTGGAAGATAGGTCGCGAGTCCTGTGCGTAACATCGCTTGTAACGCTGCAACACGCCCCGGTCCAAGGAGCAGTTTTTCGAACTCAATCGCGACACGTTCGATTGCGACGTGTTGAATCGTCTCCGCTTGCTTCGCGATGGCCCGCTCCGTCAAACCGTCTAACGAGAACTCGAGCTGACTCATGAAGCGAAAGGCACGAATCATCCGTAAGGCATCTTCTTCGAAGCGCTCTTCTGGCCGGCCGACCGTTCGAATGATTTTGCTCGCAAGGTCGGCTTGTCCGCCAAAGAGATCGACGAGCCCGGTTGGTTTTAACGCCATCGCGTTGATCGTAAAATCACGTCGTGTCAAATCTTCTTCCAGCGAGACGCCAAGCGTCACGTGGTCTGGTCTACGGCGGTCGCTATAGGTTGACTCAGAACGAAACGTCGTCACTTCGAACGGTACGTGTTCTAAGACGATCGTCACCGTCCCGTGCTCGAGTCCGGTCGGGATGACGACCGGAAACAACGGGATGACCTCGTCCGGTAAGAGTGACGTCGCTAAATCATAATCGCCAGGCACGCGTCCGAGTAACGTGTCGCGAACAGCTCCACCGACGACATACGCTTCGCCACCTGCACGTTCGATTGTTTCAATGATCGTATTCGCCAGCTCAGACATTTTCATATCGTGCACACACCCGTTCATAGACCTGTTCATACTTCCGGACGATTTCATTTGAATCGAACCGTTGCCGTGTATCGCGAATTCCGGCATCCGCCATCTGTTCGCGTAACTCGGGTGTATCGGCTAACTGGCCGATTCGTTCCGCCGCTGCCTTGACGTCATACGTCGGAACGATGAATCCGGTTTGTCCGTCTTGGATCACTTCTGGTAAGCCACCGGCATTCGAGACGACACTTGGGACTCCGACCGCCATCGCTTCAAGGACGACGAGTCCGAACGCTTCTTTTTCCGACAACAATAAATGGATGTCACTGATTGCGAGCAACTGGGCGACATGTTCTTGTTTTCCGGCAAAGATGATTTTTTCATAGACCCCGAGTTCTTTTGCCCGGCGGCGCGTCTGCCCCATCTCCGGACCATCTCCGACGAGTAATAGCCGCATGTCACGATTATTTGCAGCAATTGCAAATGCGACGAGCGTATCATCGATGCGTTTGACGGGGCGGAAGTTCGAAATATGTATGACGACGACTTCTCCCGGCTCAATCCCATAATGTCGTTTTAGACGTTCGTCGCGCATCGGATAATACACACTCTCATCAATCGAGTTCGCAATGACGTCAATATCGTACTCGGCATGCAACGTCATGTTCGTCTCAAGAGCAAGACTTTCCGAGACGGCCGTCACAGCATCCGAACTTTCGATTCCGTAACGGATGGCTGGCTGCATCTCTAAGTCTTGACCGATGACCGTGATGTCCGTTCCATGTAAAGTCGTCACGACAGCGACGCCTTTCTTCTTCGCCATATTGCGTCCGAGCTCTGCACAGACGGCATGCGGGACGGCGTAGTGGGCATGGATGATGTCGAGATCGAACACATCGATGACTTCTGCGACTTTCGAAGCCAATGTAATATCATAAGGCGGATATTTAAATACAGAATATTGGTTGACTTCTACGAGGTGAACCGTGATATTCGGACGATATTCCGTCAAGCGAAACGGCATGCTTGATGTAATGAAGTGGACATCATGCCCACGGTCTGCAAGTTTCATCCCGAGTTCCGTCGCGACGACACCACTTCCGCCTACGGACGGGTAACAAAGGATTCCAATCGATTTTTTCATATAAGATCACTCTCTCTTTAATTAGGTTAACCTTGTCTTCTCGATTCAATTGTAAACAAAACGCCTCTTAAAAACTACATCGACCACTTTCCAAGGAGATTTCCGTAGAAAAGCTAGTCTTTTTCAACGTCTACCGTTACCCTAGAGAAAGAGTCTTGTTAGAGAGGAGCAACCTGTTATGGCACCCCCATTTCAATTTCCGATTCGCTTCCGAAATATTTTTTGGATTTTAATCGGATCATTTATCTTTGCGTTCGGCATTTATCATTTTAATGTTCAAAATGAGTTAGCTGAGGGTGGATTCACGGGAATCACCCTTATTTTAAAGGGCTTGTTCGGTTTATCCCCGTCGATTACGAACCTCGTCTTAAACGTCCCGTTATTTTTCGTCAGCTATAAAATGCTCGGGCGGACGACGTTCATCTATACCTTGATCGGCACGTTCAGCTTTTCTCTTTGGTACGGCCTAATCGCCAAATATTCACCGCTTGAAATCATGTTGAAAGACGATATGGTGCTCGCTTCGTTGTTCGCCGGTGTCTTCATCGGTGTCGGCCTCGGCATCATCTTCAACAACGGCGGGACGACGGGCGGGGTCGATATCATCGCCCGACTGACGAAGCGGTATTTCGGATGGTCGATCGGTCGGACGTTCATGATTTTTGATTTTTTCGTCATCGTCGCTTCATTGACATATCTCGACTACAAACAGGCGATGTATACGTTGCTTGCCGTCTACGTCGGGGCCCGTGTCATCGACTGGATGCAGGAAGGAACGTATGCTGGTAAAGCCGCGATGATCATCAGTGATCACCGGACGGAGATCGCCGACGGGATTCACGCGACGATGAACCGCGGAACGACGCGGTTACTCGCGAAAGGTGGATTCTCCGGTCGCGACCTTGAAGTCTTGTATGTCGTCGTCGCCCGCAATGAAATCACCCGGTTGAAGACGCTCGTCAAAACAGTTGACCAACATGCTTTCATCACACTCCATGATGTGTATGAAGTAACCGGCGAAGGATTTACGTTCGATGAAAATCGTGTTCCGATCAAGGAAACGTAAAAACAAAAAAACACCCGGTTGATTCGATTCTGAAGAAGAAGATCGAACCAGCCGGGTGTTTATTTTTTATTAATTTGTACGCGTTACTCTTGAATTACTCGTCAGACGGTGCAAAGACCATCAAAGCGAGGCGGAGGAATTCGGCGACAGCGACGAGTGTCGCAGCGACGTAAGTCCAGGCGGCGGCGTTCAAGACACGGCGTGAGCCACGCTCTTCTTCCGCATCGATGATCCCGTGTTCCGTTAACTGAGCCATCGCCCGTTTCGACGCATCGAACTCAACCGGCAACGTCACGAGCTGGAAGACGACGGCACCGAGCATCAAGATGACACCAAGCATCGCAAGACCAGTCATCCCAGCGAAGAAACCAACGAGTAATAACGGGAATGACAGATTCGACGTAATTGACGCAACCGGTGCAATCCGGTGACGGACACGCATCATGTTATAGTCCGTCGCATCTTGGATGACGTGCCCGATTTCGTGCGCTGCAATCGAAACGGCAGAAACCGTTGAACCATGATACACATCTTCCGAAAGACGAACGACTTTATTCGTCGGATCGTAATGATCGGACATCGTTCCGCCGATTGCTTCGAGACGGACATCCGTAATCCCATTCTGTTTCATGATGAAGTCAGCGACTTGAGCGCCTGTCACCCCACTATGAATCGGAACTTCTTGGTATTTTTTATACGTTTTTCGGACTCGCATTTGTGCCCAGATGGGAACAATGATGATGATGGCGAGGTAAATCAGATAGTTAGCCATGTAACATCTGTCCTTTCCTAAAAGATTATATCCTTATTTTACGTTCAAGCGACCTTATTGTCAATCGAATCGCGTGCGACAAAGAAATATCCCATCAAAATACATAATCCCGTCAACCAGAACGAACCATAGCCAATCCACTGGATGTACTCCGCGAGCGCCGGATAGCGTGGCCACTGACCGAGCACGTAGTCGACGACATCGTTATGGATGACCCAAATCGAGACAAGGACAAGTTCCTTGACGCGAAACGTCATGAATGGAACATAAAGCAGTGCCTGGAATGCCATCGCGCCGTGCGAGACCATCAACATCAGTGCCATTGCCGTCAAATAACTGTTACCTGTCCCGAGTTCTTGAAGCATCAAGGCATTCATGACGACGGCCCAAACACCATATTTAATCAACGTGACGAACGCGAGCGCTTCAAACAGTCGGGAACGACGATTGAAGATCCATAAAAACACGATAATCGTAAAAAATAGCGACGCCGTCGGACTGTCCGGGATGAACGGATAATAGTACCATTTCGCCGTCTCGAGTTGCGGTTGATACCAATAATAGCCGTATAACGTTCCCGCTAGATTGATTAATCCGAGCGGCCAAAGGAGGGCTTTATGTTTTAAAATCTGCAAAAACGGCACATTCATTCACCTCATGATAGACAAAAGCCGGAGGAATTATTCCCCCGGCTCTTCTCTTATTTATTGTTCTCTCCGCCTTCACCGTAAGAAGCGATGAATTTAGCGAGTTCTTTACGATCTGCATCTGAACCTTTGTACTGTCCAGCAGGCATCGCACCGACACCTTTATCTGCGATTTCATAAATTTCATCTTCTGTCTTTTGTGTCCCGACGAGGGCAGGAGCGGCTGCTCCACCTTCGAGGTTCTTACCATGACAGTTGACACATGACTGGTTCGAGTAAATTTCATACCCTTTCGCCGCTGTATCGATTTCAGGACCTTCGTTCATCGTCAACTCACCTTGTTTATGGATTGTATCCCAGTGTGTTGTTTGAACAGATTCCCAAGTCAAGAAAATGATTGAGACGATTCCGAGTAACATCATGCTGACTGCGACTGGACGTTTTGCCGGGCGACGTTCAATCCCTTGGTCGAGCCACGGTGCTACGAGTAACGCCGTAAAAGCAAGACCTGGAAGAATGACAGTTCCCATCAAAATGTACGGACCGGCAGCAAATTGATATTTCAAGAGCTGATAGAGGAATAGGAAGTACCAGTCCGGAAGTGGAATGTACGACGTATTCGTCGGGTCAGCTATGTTTTGTAGTGGTGCTGCTTCAACGATTGTCAGCGTCATGAAGCCGATCAAGAAGACCGCTCCTACCATCCATTCGCGAAGTAAGAAGTTTGGCCAGAACGCTTCCGTCCGACCTGGATACTCAGAATAGTCTTTCGACTTATTCGGCATCCGGTTATTGATCGACACCCGTGAATCGGTGACGAATTTCATTCCTTTACCACGATGCATCGTGTTCTCCCCCTTTTAGGTTGCCTAAGTTGATTGTCGGTTTAAAGTGGTCCAGAGATCCCTTGTTTACGGATCATCATGAAGTGGGCCCCGAGCAAGACGAACAATGCCGCAGGAAGGAAGAAGACGTGAATCGCAAAGAATCGAGCAATCGTACTTGCACCGACGATTTCTCCACCCGCGAGGAGCGTCTTCGCGATGCCACCGATGACCGGTATGCTTTCCGCGATTTGAATCGTAACTTTCGTCGCGAACAATGCTTTCATGTCCCAAGGCAACAAGTATCCGGTTAGACCAAGTGCTAAGACAACGAAGAACAAGAGGACACCGACGACCCAGTTCAATTCACGTGGCTTTTTGTATGATCCTGTGAAGAAGACGCGTAATGTATGTAAGAACAACATTACGATGACGACTGATGCGCCCCAGTGGTGCATACCACGAACGATTTGACCGTGTGCGACTTCGTTTTGAAGATAGTACACTGACGCATGGGCATTGATGATATCTGGTACGTAATACATCGTCAAGAACATCCCTGAAAGAATCTGGATGACGATTGTAAAGAACGTCAACCCGCCAAAACAATAAACGAATGCTGAAAAGTTATGGGCAGGGTTTACGTGTTCTGGAACTTCATGATCGGCGATATCTCGCCAAAGCGGAGTGATATCAACCCGCTCATCAATCCAATCATAGATTTTTTGCATCATCGCTTACGCACCTCTTTCGACTGGTTTACCTAAGTAGAGGAAACCATCTTTCTCTTGCATTTCATATTCATCAAGCGGCTTCGTCGGAGGCGTTCCTGGTACGTTGACGCCATCTTTCGTGTACCGTCCGAAATGACATGGGCAATAGAATTGCTCTGGGTGCGTCGGATCTGCTCCGAAACTGACTTGGCATCCTAAATGCTTACAGATCGGTGATAGTGCGAGAATTTCGCCCTTATCATTTTTGAAGACCCATGCTGATAATGTTTCTTCGAAATCATACCAAGCATCCTGTGTTTGCTTCTTGAAGTCGACCCGTTTTGGTTCTGTTGTGATGTCCGACAACTTCATTACTTTTACTTTATCGCCTGATCCTGATTTCTTCAGGACCGGATCAACTGCGAAGTTGACCATCGGCATGACCATCGTCGCTGCCATAAAGCCACCGACTCCAGTCAGTGTATACGTCAAGAATTGACGACGTGTTACGTTAGACCCGTTTTGAGCCATTTCGATCCCCCCTTGTGATGTACGCCGTGCCCCAAGACCACTGTACTTCACACAAATTTCTCACATGGTAATAGTATCTTAATAAAATCATCGCGTCAACCGCTTCATAGCGCGGTCCAACGGTTTCCTAACTGTTCGAGAACTTGTCCTACAAAATTCCCGACCATCTGACCTTGCTGGTCGCGACTCATCGTCTCGAGCGATAATCGTGGAACATAGACGATGTCGTCGACCGCTGTGTCTTTCCAGCGTAAATCTGCCGTAATGAACGTGACAAAACGGAATTGCTCGGCAGATGCCGCTTCCCGCCAACCGTTCAATTGATCGAGTGACGGTATACCGACATACGTCATTGCTGGAAGGAGCATCGCCCGACCGGACAGTTGCCGTTCGACTTCTGACGCAACCGTCAATGTCATGTCAGCACATTCCGCAAAAGCATGCATCGATTCATCAAATCCGATCGGTATCAATGGGACGACCAACGTATCGATATACGCTTGTTCGTTTCTCGTCCTTTGAACATCGGATGGTTTGAAACGCAAATCATTTCCCCCTTTCCTGTTCACTTACATTTCGTCACATTTAATGTATCATATCCGCTTTTATTACTGCTCGCTTAATGTGAACGTTTTATGAAATTCCATTCTATTTTTCTTCATATTTAGGTTTTTTTCAAACTCAAATAAAATCATCCTCTTCTTTATCCGAAGAGGATGACTGCAGACGAACGCGTATGAAGATTGAAAAGTGTATTTTAGTTATTGGAGTTGGCTCCGAATCGTCCGCAATTCTTCCGAGAGTGATTGAAAACGACTCCGATCGCGTGCATCAAGTGCTTCATCAATCAAACGAATCAATCGCTCTTCCTCTTGCCGATTGACCGTCGCCGCGATGAAATTCATCGCTTCGTCCGCTAATCGTGGTTCAACAGTGACCTCCGGACGAAACGGGTTCTCTTCAAGTAGGGACAAGTATTCATCATCCATCATCATCCCTTGAAAATTTAACTCGATATAAATCGGTTCGTCCGTCAATCGGATGTCGTGATATGCCTTTTCCGGGTCAGTCGTTTTAACCTCACCTTTTTTAAAGAGAAACGGTTCAGCGTCAAACCCGTATGTCGTCATGATGATTGCTTTTGGCGCGAACATCGCATTTTGAACAAAATGAACTTGATCCAGTTTCGCATCATTACGAAGCCAATAATCAAGGATCCATTTGGATTCCCGACGCTTCAACGTGTAATAGGTCAAGATGCGGCGCAAGAAACGCTGTTTTCTCTCTGTCATCTCAATCCTACTCCCTTCTCCAATCGAATCAACTATCCATCCGTTCGACATAATCGACGAGATCAGCATCTTCTGGAGCGAACATCGCTGCCCGACGCAACAATGCTTGTCCCTCTTCACGTCGTCCTTCTTCAACCAATGCGAAACCATATTCTTTCAAGAAGAGGGCATCATCCGCGAATGCAGATTCAACTTGAGCATACTGCTTCATTGCATTCGTATAATCTTCCAGCGCATAGAGTGATCGAGCACGGTACCACGTCAAGATTGGTGCCGTGACGTGTTCTTCGATTGCTGAAATCGTTTCAATCGTCGCCTCATGGTCCTCATCTTCAGCGAGGAGCGCAAGTAAACGTTCCGCAGCGAGCAAGGATTCCGGGTTAAGGGCAAGAGCTTCACGTAAGGCGTTGACACTCCCTTGGCGGTCTCCTAGCTTCAAGAGGAATAAAGCTTCCATCGTCCGGAGCTCATCATTATAATCGTCTCGCTCCATCCCTTGCTTAATGACATTCAACGCTTCCTTCGTCAAGCCGAGTTCTGCTTGACTCTCGGCGTAAGGCACGTAAGCCGACGTATAATCTGGATCTTGGGCAATCAGTTGTTGGAACGTTTCGACCGCTTTTTGGTGTAGTCCGACGCGGTGGGCGGTCATCGCAAGTCCAAACAGCGTATGCAAGTCAGACCGTTCCGCGACTGCACGTTCATATAAGGGAATCGCTTCTTCGAATTCACCGATCATTGCGAGCGACTCGGCGTACAGGGCATCCAGTGGCAATTCTTCTCTTAATGCCGGAACAGCTGCAATTTCAGCGAACAATGGGACCGCTTGATCAAATGCTCCAAGTGTCATATAGAGTTCAGCCAGTCCGTAAGCGAGCAACGGTTCATCCGGCGCAAGTGACCGTGCCTCTTTTAATTTCGCGAGCGCTACTTCGTCGAGTCCTTGTGATTGATAAAGGTCCGCTAACAACACTAATGTCCGAGGTCCATTTTCGCTATCCGTCTTATCGACTTGTTCAAGGACGGTGATTGCTTCTTCTTCTCTATCAAGATCGATATAACATTCGGCAAGCAATAAAGCGACGCCAGCATTCCCCGCATAATCGACGTAAAGAGGCGATAAGATATCGACTGCCCGGTCCGAGAGTCCGAGTTCGATGTAAAGATCTGCGACAGCTAAGCGATCCTCATCGGTCCCTGTCTTTTCAAGTTGTTCGAGTGAAGCTAACGCTTCCGACGTATGGCCGTGTTCTAGCCCTTCGACGATTTCTTTTAATACCTGTTCGTTCAAGGCAAACGCCTCACTTTCTAAATTCAATTCGGAACTTATCCGTTCCCGTTATCTTGCAGTTTCTTTAAATCATCATAGAACGTTGGGTAGCTGACTTCAACTACTTCATTCCCGTTCACTTGAATTTCTTCGTTCAATGTCTTAGCAATCGTCAACATCATCGCCAAACGGTGATCACCGGCACTGTCGACCGCCGCCCCTTTTAATGACGTCGGGCCTTCAATTGTCATCCCGTCTGCCGTCGCTTCAATCGACGCTCCGAGTCGTCGTAGTGACGCGACGACAGTCTCGATCCGGTCCGTTTCTTTGACGCGTAACTCCGCTGCATCCCGGATGATCGTCTTTCCTTCCGCTTGCGTCGCGAGTAAAGCGAGGAGCGGAATCTCGTCGATCAACGAAGGGATTTGTTCTCCTTCAATCGTCATCGCCTGCAGGGTAGTCGATTCTACCGTCACATCCGCGACTTCCTCCCCTGCCACTTCCTGCCGGTTCGAAATTTTGACGCTCGCACCCATTTGTCGTAATACTTGTAAAAATCCGATCCGGGTCGGGTTCATGAGTACGCGTTCCGTCGTGATGACACTGTCCTCGCCAATCGCCGCCGCCGTCCACCAAAATGCAGCCGAGGACGGATCGCCCGGTATATCGACTGTCGTCGCCGTAAGTTGAACAGGACCTTCGACACGAATATGCCGTCCGTCTTCAAAGTCATCGATCGTCACATCGACGCCGAATTGCGGCAACATCCGTTCCGTATGATCGCGTGATAAGATCGGCTCAATCACCGTTGTCTCACCTGTCGCAAATAACCCCGCTAGTAAGACCGCACTTTTCACCTGAGCACTTGCGACCGGTAAGGTATACGTCGTTCCGACGAGCGGTTGCCCCTGAATCCGTAACGGAGCGTAGTTCCCTTCGATTTTCGCACCAAGCTGACTGAGTGGAATCGTCACCCGATCCATCGGTCGTTTTTTTAACGAATCATCGCCTGTCAATTCATACGCCGCCTCGCTACCAGCTAAAATACCGCTTAGTAGTCGAATCGTCGTTCCGGAATTCCCACAATCGATTTTTGCTTCGCTTAATGCAGTCGTCCCTGTAATCTGAATCGTTTTTTCAGAACGCTCGATTTTCGCACCAAGTGCCTCAACCGCCTTCAGTGAAGCGAGACAATCCGCTCCTTCGAGTGCATTCGAAATCGTCGTCGTCCCGTTCGCAATCCCACCAAATAAAAAAGCACGGTGTGTCATTGATTTATCGCCGGGTACTCGTACCTTTCCCTTTAATCCCATTTCAAGCACCTCACAGTCATGTCATAGGCGGACAGCAATCGTCCCACCGGAATTTCCTCTAAATTAAATTTCCCGTTTTCTACTAAGACGAATCGAATCGACTGATTATTTTTTTTATCCCGTTTCATATAGTCGAAATAGACCTCGAAAGATTGCCTTTTTGGTAGTTCGACACCTAAACGCGTCAACAATTGAGCCAGTTGATTTCCTTCTTCGACTTGTCCCTCTAACATTTTGGCAAAGACTAAACCGATTCCGACTGCCTCACCATGCGCGAGACGCTCACTCGCATACTCAACGGCATGACCAAATGTATGCCCATAATTTAAAAAGGCACGGATGCCTTGTTCTTGTTCATCTTGTTCGACGATTCGTTGTTTGACGGAAATCCCTTTCGCAATCCAGGATTCGAGTGGCAACTCTTTCATATCGGACAGTTTTAAATCCATCAATTGATCAGCAAACGGTTCCGCTGCCAATAGACCATGTTTCAACAATTCAAAAAAACCGCTTCTCCACTCGCGGTCCGGTAATGTTTTCAGAAAAGATACATCGTAGAGAACGGCACTCGGTTGATAGAACGCCCCGACGAGGTTTTTACCGAGCGATAGGTTTAGCCCGACTTTCCCGCCGACGCTCGAGTCATGCGCGAGTAACGTCGTCGGAATTTGGATGAACGGAATGCCCCGTAGAATCGTTGCTGCAACGAAACCGGCGAGATCTCCAATCATTCCACCACCAAATGCCAGGATGACCGTACGACGGGTCACCCCTCGTTCAATGCCTTCTTGAAGCAAGTCTGCATACGTTTCGAGCGATTTACTGCTCTCACCTGGTACGACAGTACTCGTCATCCAGTTTGTTTTCGGAAAAAGAGTCGTGACGTGTTTGATCAATGTCTCTAAATGAAGGGTACTGACCGTTTGATCGGTGATAATCCAAAATCGATCTGCTACCTGTGCTTCTTCGACTTCCGCCAGGCGTCGCAACGCACCCGGCTCGATGTGAACCGAATACGGGCGACTCGCTTTGATGCAAAGATGCGTCAAAACAGACGCACCTCCTCCTTGTAATCAGCTATCGTTTGTTTTAATCGATCCATCGTTGAACTCCCGAACATTTCGAGAATCGCGGCTGCGACTTCGAATGCGACGACAGCTTCGAGAACGACAGCTGCTGCCGGCACAGCACAAGCATCACTGCGTTCAATTTGGGCCGTGAACGGCTCTTTCGTTTCAATATCGACCGATTGCAGGGGTTGATACAATGTCGGAATCGGCTTCATCGCAACTTGAACCCGAATCGGCATTCCTGTCGACATCCCACCTTCAATTCCGCCTAGGTGATTGGTTCTGCGGGAGTAACCTGCTTCACTATGAATGATTTCATCTTGGACCGTACTACCGGGACGACGCGCCAAATCAAAACCATCACCAAATCCAACCGCTTTCATCGCATTGACACTGATGACAGCTTGGGCGATCCGACTGTCTAACTTCATGTCATTTTGCGTAAATGATCCAATCCCCGGAACAAGTCCCGTGACGACGACTTCGACTTCACCACCAAGTGTGTCGCCGTCTTTTTTAGCTTGATCGATCGCACGCATCATCTGTTCAGTCGCTGCTTCATCTGCACAACGGACTGGAGAAGCTTCAATCAACTCACGCCGCGTCGTCGGATCAACGGCTTCAGCATCAACGCCACCGATTGATCGTACATGGGAAAACAAATCGACATCGAGCTGTGCCAACAATTGTTTCGCGATTGCCCCAACTGCAACTCGGGCCGCCGTTTCTCGAGCAGAGGAACGTTCGAGGACATCACGGAGATCACGATGACCGTACTTCAAGCCACCTACAAGATCCGCATGTCCTGGGCGTGGGCGTGTCAATGTCCGCGGACGTTCAAGCGCTTCCTCGAGCGGTTCCGCCTGCATGACTTGTTTCCAGTGCGTATGGTCTTTGTTTTCAATAAACAGACTGATTGGCGCCCCCGTCGTGTAACCGTGACGAATTCCACCCCGAACATCAATCGTATCCTGTTCGATTTGCATCCGCCGTCCACGTCCATAACCGCCTTGACGTCGTGTCATTTCAGATTGAATTTTTTCGAAATCGATTGTTAGTCCGGAAGGAACACCATCGATGATGACGGAAAGTCCTTTTCCGTGTGATTCTCCAGCTGTCATGTAGCGCATACGCTTCATCCCTTCACGTCGTTAAATTTTTTCATAAAAGAAGCTTTGCTTCATTTTTAGACCAAATCGTTCCGGTTGAAAGATTTGTTCCGTTCCGCCGACGAATAAAATGCCGCCCGGTTTTAACGCATCCACAAAAGAGCGATAGACGTGCGCTTTTGCTTCTTCTGTAAAGTAAATAAGTACGTTACGACAGATGATTAAATCAAATCCACTGTCATAGCGATCTCCTAACAAATTATGTTTACTGAAACGGACGAGCCGTTTAATTTCTGGAGCGACCTCATATTGTTGATCCTGTTCGATGAAATATCGTTTTTTCCTTGATTCGACGACTTCGTTTAAGGCTGAAATGCCGTATCGACCTTGCTTCGCCTTTTCAAGAACGATCTCATCTAAATCGGTCGCTTGAATCGTGAATTGGGCAGGGTCCATCATCTCGTTAAGAATCATCGCGAGCGAATAGGGCTCTTCCCCCGTTGAACAAGCCGCGCTCCATGTCCGAATCCGACCATGCGCACGTGCTTGCAGCACCGGAAGAATATCTTGTTCGAGCTGTTGCCAGCGAATCGGATTTCTGAAGAATTCACTAACATTGATCGTCATCCGGTCCAAGAACTCTTCATATAAGGTCTCGCTTTTTTCCATTGCCTGCATATACGAGGCGAAGGTATCATGTCCTTTTTTATCGCGCAAAGCCGTCAAACGTCGTTTCATTTGTGCTTCTTTATATTGTCCTAAATCAATTCTTGACTTTTTTAAGAAACGTTGGATGAAAAGCTCGTAATCGTCCATAGTACACCTCACTGGTCCTCTCTATCATCGGTCATACACGTTTTATGACCCTATCTTATTCTCTATAGTAGCATAAAGCCATTTCCTTTCCAAAATACAAAAACAGACGATTGAGCAATTGCTCAATCGTCTGTTTGCCGTTCGTTTCATTATGCGTTTACCGGTTGCCCTTGAAACCAAAGTCCAAGTTCACGCTCCGCACTCTCGACGCTGTCTGAACCATGGATGACGTTCTCGCTCATCGTGTTCGCGAAATCTCCCCGAATCGTCCCAGGTAGTGCTTCTGTCGGTTTTGTTTTTCCAATCATCAAACGTGAAACAGATACGACATCCGTTCCTTCGACACGAAGTGCGACGACAGGACCAGACGTTAAGAAAGTGACCAACTCTCCAAAGAATGGCTTCTCTGCGTGCTCTGCATAATGTGCTTTCGCCAATTCTTCAGACGCTTGCATCATTTTCATTTCACGTAAAACAAATCCTTTTCGTTCGATCCGGCCGATGATTTCCCCAATCAATCCGCGTTCGACACCATCAGGTTTTACCATTAAAAATGTTTGTTCCATTTTTGAGTCCCCCTATGAAATGCTTTTAGAAAAGCGCTTACATAGTAAGTTTACTCGTAAACGGATCGAGCGGCAAGAAATTTTTGACAGTTTTTTATCCTTTTCGCTTTCCAACGTAACGTGCGACTTCTTCAAGTGAACGCTTTGCAGAAGACTTCGGTAAATGCTCTAAACGACGAATCGCTCGCTTAATGTAAAGATCGACGGTCTGTTGTGTCCGTTCAAGTGCGTCAGACGCTTGCAGACGGTCAAGAAGTGGCGCGACTTCTTCGTGGGAGGGCATCTCCTGAATTTTGACGAGTTCCTTGAAAAAAGCTGGATTTTCTGAGGCGTAGAAAACTGGCAACGTCTTATGCCCATGTCGTAAATCTTCTGCGACCGGTTTACCAAGCTCGACCCGGTTCGCTGTGAAATCCAGTAAGTCATCCGCAATTTGAAAAGCAAGACCGATGTCACGCCCAAATTGCCGCAATGCTTTCGTATCCGCTTCCGAGCAGTTCGCGACGATGGCTCCTAGATGACAACTTGCCTCAATCAAGATCGCCGTTTTCCGCTCGATTCGTTTAATATATCGTTTAATCGATTGATTCCAATCGTATTGATCATAAATTTGTTCGATTTCACCCTCACAAATTTCGCGCATCGCATGGACCATGACTTGGACGAGTTCCGGTTTCCCGATTTCTCCAATCAATTTGACTGCCTCACCAAACAAATAGTTACCCGAGTATAATGCAACTTCTTCATCAAAACGTTGCATGACGGTCGGCTTTCCACGTCTCAGTTCGGCATCATCGATGACATCATCATGCACGAGTGATGCCATGTGGACCAGTTCAAGACTTGCCGCGACACGGACCAGTTCATCCCGGTCTGCTTGACCAAACTTCGAAGCGAGCAAAACAAAAGCCGGACGAATCCGCTTCCCCCCCGCTTTCAAGAGTTGTTGTCCCGCAGCATCAATCGTCGGTTCTTCGGACGCAATATGATTTGTTAAGAATCGGTCGACTAAATTCACTTCTTTCGTTACATCTCGATAAATTGAATGCAGTGACATCTCACCACTTCTTCCCGAGGTGCATTGCAGCCGCCCCACCTGCAAACGCCTTTACTTCGACCTGCATGAAGCCAGCCTGCTCAAATAATTGCTTTAATTCAACACGATCGAGGAACACTTCCGTCGATTCTTGAAGCCAGTTATATTGATCAAACGATTTTGCAAACAAACGACCGACTTGTGGCATGATTTTACCAAAGTATAACGAGTAGGCCTCACGGAAAATTGGTGCCGTCGGTTGACTCGTCTCAAGACATACGACTGTTCCACCTGGTTTTAAGACACGATGCATCTCTTTGATGACTTGGAGATAGTCCGGAACATTCCGTAGTCCAAACCCAATTGTCACGTAGTCAAAGGAATGATCACCAAAAGGTAAATCCATCGCATTGCCATGAATCAATTCGACGTTTTTCATCCCTAACGCCTCGACTTTATCGACTCCGACTTTAAGCATGTTTTCAGAGAAATCGAGTCCTTTGATGACACCGGTCGGACCAGCCGCTTTCGCGAGTTGAATTGTCCAGTCAGCCGTTCCGCAACATAAATCAAGACATTTTGCCCCCGGAAATACATCCATCCGGCGCATTGTTTCTTTTCGCCATAATTTGTGCAAGCGGAAACTGATGATGGAATTCATCTGATCATAATTTGTCGAAATTGATTGAAACACTTCATAAACTTTCTTTTCTTTTTCTTGTGTCTGCACGCAGTTCACCCTTTCAAGAATATTACGCTACTGCCATTTGTTCTAAATGTGATAATAGTAGTTGTTGCGCTTCATGATCGAGCAACTCGGCCTGTTTCCGAATGATGCGTTGCCCTTCTCGTGTTAACCAATCTTGACCGCTGATTGCCGCCAAACCTTGAACGAGTCCAAATTCCGCCGTCAGCCAGAGTAAGACGTAATCTTCTGTCGACGTATAATTTCGCTCATGGATCGAACATTTTGCTTCATTCACACGCTGTACGGTCCGTCCTAACGTCACGAGTGCCGTTTGGGGAAGCGACGCTAACTCTTCAAAAAAGTAAGTCGAAAAAAGATCTCCCGCCAATACGAGCAATTGTCTTTCTTTTGATCCTCGTTTCGTTTCACCTACTCGTTCATGTAAGACAAGTGCAACCTTCGCAAAATGTACGCCCTTTACGAGCGCCTGCCAATCCAATGTCTCGTTTTGAGCGACATCAATCAACCAACTGATCTGTTCACGATCGATGGAAGGGAAATCCACATGTCGAGCTAGTTGAGTCGTCTGTTTGTTGTTGAGCGCAGTAATGATTTCTGTCATGAATAGCTCTCGTTGGTCCATGCTTTTACCCCCCGATCTCCAGTGCCATCTCGTTGATGGATGTTCTTCTTTTTTAATATACCATAATCATCGCTTTTTCACGCCTTTGAATACCCACAAAAAAAGCCGTTCGAGGAATTCCTCGAACGACTATGTAGCCAAATTACTTGACTGCATCTTTCAATGCTTTACCCGGTTTGAAGGCAGGCACTTTGCTTGCTGGGATTTCGATATCTTCTTTCGTACGTGGGTTGCGACCTTTACGAGCGGCACGTTCACGGACTTCGAAGTTACCAAAACCAATCAATTGGACTTTTTCTCCAGATTGGAGTGTCTCAGTGATTGATTCGAATGTTGATTCAACAACTTTAGTCACGTCTTTTTTTGTAAGACCTGATTTTTCGACAACCGCTTGAATGAGTTCAGTTTTGTTCATTACTTTCACCCCCTCCCAATCGCTTCTTCGAGGCTAATCATACCTTATAAACGTTGCTATTACAACATTTTCGTCATAATCCCTCTCAATTTTCTGATTCTTCGATCGATTCCTCAGAAAACGTAGGTTCGCCTTTTTCGTTAATTGTATAGCTTTGAGAGTATGCCGGGACAAAAGGTTGATCATCATACAGTAAATGACGAATATCTTGACCGACTTTTGGTTTTTTCTTCGCAGTTTCAACGGCTTTCTTCAATTCAGGAAGATAGTTGACATACAACTGCCCTTGACCGTCGACATAGATGTCCAGTTCCGTATCGGAATAAGGACTCGGAATCTTCGGTTCTTCCTTAATGAACAACTTTTTATAGTCGAGTGTGAATTGATTTTTACCAATCGAACCTTTAAATGGATATTTTTCATTTTTCTTTCGGTACGTATCGATGCGCACCTGTAGCTTTTGGAGTTCTTCTGCAACGAGTAAATCCATCAGCTTTACAGTCGGTTTCTCTTCCACATCGACTAACAAGTAAATGAACGTTCCACCACCTTCGAAACTATTCGGTGGAGGATCACTCATATAACGAGGAATTAAGCGTCCGAGTTCAATTTGATACCGCTCCATCAAAGGCGTATCTGCGTCTCTTGTTTTGATTGGTAAGACACCGGTATCTTTTTGATACGCGTCGACAGCATCTTGAACCGTTGCGATTTGTTGCGGATAGGGTATCCGGTTCGAAGGTTTTTGACTATCCGGGAAGAGACATCCCGATAACAACATGACAGGCACCAACATGAAAAGAACGACTAGATTCTTCATGCGCTCGGACCTGCCATGACGATGAACACCATAATAATGGAAGCTACAATAAAACATAGGAAGGCAAGGGTCGAGAGCAGGAACTGCCAAACCCCTGTCAATTTCGTTCGACTGATCGTGACGAATAGGACGCTAATCGCAAATAACCCGATCCCGCCAAACGAAATCCACATTTTTAATAATCCAGGACTCAAGGTTTCCACCCCACTCCGTTAATCTTTCGTCGTAAACAGATGTTCAATTTCATTTTTTTGCGGGCGTTGCATCAACTTCCGTACTTCTTCTTCCGGTGTGTGACCATCGAAAAGGACATGGTAGAGTGCCGTCGTGATTGGAAGCTCGCACTGTTTCGTTTCTGCCAAATCGTAAGCAGCTTGAGTCGCGCGAACTCCCTCAACGACCATCCCCATGTTTTCTAATACGGTTTCGAGTTTTTCACCACGCCCGATGGCATTCCCGGCTCGCCAGTTCCGACTATGGACTGATGTACAGGTCACGATCAAATCACCCATCCCCGTCAAACCGGTGAACGTCATCGGCTTAGCACCAAGCAATGTACCGAGACGCGCGATTTCTACCATTCCACGCGTAATCAATGCTGCTTTCGCATTATCTCCATACCCTAAACCGTCCGTCATTCCTGCAGCTAAGGCAATGATGTTCTTCAAGGCGCCACCAAGTTCCGCTCCGATGATATCCGCGTTCAAGTACACCCGGAAGTTTTCATTCATGAAGAGTTCTTGGACACGACCGGCCTCTTCTAAATCTTCAGAAGCAATCGTCACCGTCGTCGGTTTACGTAATGCAACCTCTTCTGCGTGTGACGGTCCTGTCAAAACACAGACCGCCGAACGTTTTGCGGGATCGATTTCTTCTTCAATCAACTGAGACAATCGTAAGTGCGTCTTCGGTTCAATCCCTTTCGACGCATGAATGAGGACGACGGGTTCTGTTAATCGTTCATTTAACTGGCGTGCGACGCCACGAATCGCTGACGAAGGCGTCACAATCAAAATATGCGAAGCACCTGCTACAGCATCATCTAAATTCGTCGTCGCCCGTAAAGAAGAAGGCAATGCCACACCAGGCAGAAATTGTGTATTCTCATGATTTTCATTAATGGCATCAACATTTTTTTGATCACGGCCATAAAGAATGACGTCATGACCATTATCTGCTAAAACGAGTGAAAGCGCAGTTCCCCAGCTTCCAGCTCCAATGACTGCAATTTTTTTCATCATGATTTTCACCCTGCCTTATTGTTTTTGACGTGCCAAAATCCGAATCGGTGTTCCAGTAAAATCAAATGCTTCCCGGATTCGGTTATCGAGATACCGTTTGTATGAGAAATGCAAGAGCTCTGGATCGTTGACGAACAAGACGAATGTAGGCGGACGCGATGCCACTTGTGTCGCATAGTTAATCCGTAGACGAACACCCTTATCCGTCGGCGCTGGATTCATCGCGACTGCGTCGACGATAACATCGTTCAAGACGCTTGTCTGAATGCGTTGGGCATGACTTTTCGCCGCTTGATTGATGACAGGGAGCAATGTTTGAAGACGACGTTTCGTCTTCGCAGAGACGAAAACGATTGGCGCATAGTCGAGGAAGCGGAATTCTTCACGAATTTCTTCTTCCATTTTCTTCATCGTTTTATCATCTTTTTCGACCGCGTCCCATTTATTGACGACGATGACAATCGCACGTCCGGCTTCGTGGGCATATCCGGCGACTTTTTTATCTTGTTCGATGATACCTTCTTCACCGTCGAGGACGACACAAACGACGTCAGCTCGCTCAATGGCTTTTTGGGCACGCATGACACTAAAGCGTTCTGTCGATTCGTAGACTTTCCCACGTTTACGCATACCTGCTGTGTCGATGATGACGTATTCTTGATCGTCACGTGTAAACGGTGTATCGATTGCATCACGGGTTGTACCAGCGACACTTGAGACGATGACACGTTCTTCACCGAGAATCGAGTTCGTCATACTCGACTTCCCGACGTTTGGACGACCAACTAAGGCAAACTTAATTGTATTTTCGTCGTATTCGATGTCTTCTTTGTTTGGAGCTAGTTCGAGGACACGATCAAGCATGTCTCCGAGTCCTAGACCATGCGTTCCGGAAATCGGATATAAATCGCCGAATCCTAATGAGTAAAATTCATACATTAAATCACGCATTTCAAAGTTATCGACTTTATTGACCGCGATAACAACTGGTTTATTTGAACGGAACAACATGCCGGCGACTTCTTCATCGGCAGCCGTAATCCCTTCGCGTCCATTGACCATGAAAATAATGACGTCCGCTTCATCGATTGCAAGCTCCGCCTGATGACGCATCATTTGAAGTAAGGGCTCATCCCCGACTTCGATTCCACCTGTATCAATCAAATGAAAATGACGATTGAGCCATTCTCCAGTTCCGTATATACGGTCGCGGGTAACACCTGGCTTGTCTTCTACGATCGAAACCCGATCTCCAATCACCCGGTTAAAAATCGTCGACTTTCCGATATTTGGGCGACCTACGATCGCCACTACTGGAATTGCCATCCCAACACCTTCTTTCTCTTCTCTCGCTTCATAGCCGTTCTATTGTATCAAATCAAGCGCGCTTATACCACATCTAACCGAAACATAAAAAAAGCAGACACGAATCGTGTCCACTTTTTGTCAAAATTTATTCTTTTGCATCCGAGTCTTTATCAGCGAGGTCCGCTACCGAAAACCCTTCATTTTGATCCGTATATTGAGAATAGTCATCTTCATCCGTCTCTTCTTGTTCTAAGACACGCGTCGAAAGGGAAATCTTGTGTTCATCTAAGTGAACCTCAAGAACTTTCGCTTCGATTTCTTGTCCCTCTTCAAGCACTTCCGACGGCGAACTAATATGGCGATTAGCGATTTGAGAGATATGGAGGAGACCTTCGACTTGCGGTGCAAGTTCGACGAATGCTCCGAATTGAACGAGACGACGGACACGTCCTTTGACGATGTCACCCGCTTCGATTTTCCCTTCCATCTGTTGCCATGGACCTGGTTGCGTCTCTTTAATTGATAGCTTGACCTTTTCTGTATCGCGGTCGACACCAAGTACTTTCACTTCGACTTGTTGCCCTTCCGTTACGATATCAGACGGTCGTTCGACACGATGATGCGCCATTTCAGAAATGTGGACGAGTCCGTCAACACCACCGATATCGACAAATGCACCAAAATCCGTTAAGCGTTGGACAGTTCCTTCAAGGACTTGACCCACTTCCAAGTTTTCAAGCGTCTCTTTTTTCTTCGCATTAAGCTCGCCTTCGACGACCGCTTTATGTGAAAGAATGACACGATTTTTTTCTTGGTCGAGCTCAACGACCTTGACTTCGATCGACCGGCCGATGTAGTCAGAAAAATCTTCTACATAGTGACGTTCGACAAGTGAAGCTGGAATGAATCCACGTACGCCGATGTCGACGACGAGACCCCCTTTGACGATGTCTTTGACGACAACTTCAAAAATTTCAGCCGATTCATATTTCGCTTCGACTTCTTCCCATGCTTTTAAGGCATCAATCTCACGTTTTGAGACGACGACTTCTTCGTCTGTAATCTTCTTCACCTTTACTTGTAATTCATCACCGACTTTTAGCACACCTCGTATGTCATCCAAATGGAGACTTGAGACTTCGCTAATCGGCAGGATTGCTTCTGTCTTATATCCGATATCAATGAGTGCTTGCTTGTCTTCAATCTTCACGACCATCCCAGTAACTACCTGGTCCCGATGAATTTCAAAATCAGGCATATCTTTCATTTCTTCGACCATTCCAACACAACCTCCTCACGATGAGTACAAGAAACGTAATAAAATACGTTTATCCTTCTTTTAACTTCTTACAATTCTGACTATTTGTCAAGGTTTTACACATGATTGTAGTAGACCGATTTGATTTCTTCGAGAATTCGTTCTGAAATCGCTTTCGCGGCACCGCGTTGATCGCGTAAATCTTCAATATCGACTGGTTTTCCGATTACGACCCGCATCGGCTTAAACGGGCGATAGTTGCCGATGATCGCGACAGGAACGATTTGCGCCGGAGATCGGAGTGCAAAAAAACCGACACCTGGTTGCGCTGCCGTGAACTCACCTGGAGCAGACCGTGTTCCTTCTGGAAAAATTCCGACGGTTTCGTCCGTTTTCAATAATTCAATCGTTCGTTTTAAAGCTTGACGATCGCCCTGTCCGCGTCCGACGGGATACGTCCCCGCTGCCGTCATCAATTGTTTTAATCCAGGGACTTTAAACAGTTCCTCTTTTGCCATATAACGAACCGAGCGACTCGTCGGAATCGCGCTAACTAGAAAGACGGGATCCCAGTTCGAGCTATGATTCGCACATAAAAGAACGGATCCATCCTTCGGAAGATTTTCTCTCCCTGTCACGCGAAGACGAAATACAGTTTTGGCGATGACGAGCACGACGAATCGCGCTAGTCGATAAACGGAGTCCGTTCGACTCATTTTAATACCCCTTCCGCAAGCTCTGTCAGACGGAGGACGACTTGATCGATCGACATGACGGTTGTATCGAGATAAATGGCATCGTCTGCTTGTCTGAGCGGAGACACTTCCCGTTCACTATCACGTTTATCACGCAACGCGATTTCTGCTTGAAGTGCTTCTAAGTCACTGTCCATCCCCCGAGACACGTTTTCACGATGCCGGCGACTCGCACGTTCTTCGACTGTTGCTGTCATGAAGACTTTCAGTTCAGCATCTGGTAAGACGACTGTACCGATGTCACGCCCATCCATAACAATACCGCCCGATTCTGCTAAGCGGCGCTGCATCTCGACGAGTGCCGAACGTACTTGAGCATGTTTTGCGACGAATGAGACATTGTTCGTCACTTCGCTCGACCGAATCGACTCTGTTACTTCGCGCTCGCCAATAAAGACACGTTGCCCGTTTTCACCTGGTGTTAAACGAATATCAAGTGATGTCATTAACTCACCTAACCGTTGCCCATCCTCGAGATCGATTCCTTGCTCAAGTGCTGCGAGCGTTACGGCCCGATACATCGCCCCTGTGTCGATGTAGACGTAGTCAAGATGTGCTGCTAATTGTTTAGCAATTGTACTTTTTCCGGCACCAGCTGGTCCGTCAAGTGCGATTTGAATTTTAGTCATGTTTTTCGTTCCTTCCGTTTGAACCATTTTTAAGCGGTTCATAGTATCGACCGTTATCATAGCAAAAAAATAGACTTAGGTGAATGAATTCGTGCCACTCCGCGAATTTTTCATTTGCGCCTGATAACAGTGCCGTAAGACGAGCTCACGACTTCGATCATGAATTTGTGTAAATTGAAAGGCGAGTTCGTAACGTTCTTCGCGTCGATCGACGCGAACTAACTCACCTAAAACATCAAGTGTATGGGTTCCTCCATGTTCGGCCGGTAGTAAAAACGTCAATTCAACCTCGTCTTTTAGTTCAATCGGTAAATGATTCGCTAAGATCAATATTCCACCTGCTGATAAATCAAGCGAGACCGTCGTGAACGGTTCGAATTTAGTTTTATGTGGATGAAGTGCGACGTCCAAAAGTAACGGCACACGTACGAACTGACGACGTTGAACACGCTCAATCTGTTGGTCGGTCGGGCGTCTGATTGCATATCGTTGTCCACGAAGCGGATCATTTTGTCGTTCGACGATTTCCGATTCAAAGCCATACAACCGTCCCTTTTCTTTAAAAAAGTAAACGTGAATCGATTCATCTTCCGATAAAATAAATGTTTTTAGCGTGTCCGCCTCACTCGGCGCTTCCATCCAGATTAAACGGTTCGTCACAGCCGTGACCTTCGTCCGACCTTGTCGATCTTCACTGTTGCGTACCATTATCAAATCACCTGTTTGCATCATGTCACTCTCTCCCAATCCATTCTATTCAATTACTATTTTTTTTGTATCGATGATTCAAGCGATTCGCACTCTTAACTTGGTAAAGGCCGACTCCCCATAAAATCACCATAAAAATAATGGGCAGCAAGGAAATACCACCATTTTCCAATATTAACAAATTAAACATACTGTGCGCAATCATCGGAACGATTAAGGACAGACTTAGCCAACGATTCGGGTAAATTGAAAATTTTGCACGCCCCATAAAGAAGCCCATTAGAACAGCAAAGAGTGCATGACCCGATACAGGAAGCAACGCTCTGAATATCATGTGTTCAACCGTCCCATTGACCATTAAATATAAAATATTCTCAAGCGTCGCAAAGCCGAGCGAACAGGCGACTGCGTAAATGATACCATCATAATAATCATTGAAACGTTGATGGATATATACGGTATAAAAAACGATAAACCATTTCGCAAATTCTTCCGTAATTGCCGTTCGAAACAGACGAATCGATTCATCTCCCCCAAATTCAGTCTGAACGACGTAGTCGATGAACATCAATGGAAACACAAGTAAAATGCCAAAAATGAAACTCCGTAAAATATAACCGACGGGTTCAGCTTCATGTTCATGGCGGAGATAAAAATAAGTAAGTAGTGCAATTCCCGGGGCAATTCCTGAGAAAACGATCGATAACACGTTTTTGCCCCCTTCCTATTCCTTAAGGATAAAGGTTTCTCCTGGAAAAGAAAACCGAGTCCATTGTATATCCGAAAAAAAAAGGTACAATTATGGATGAAAATGAATAGTCAGCTTTTAGTGTCTGACTATCGAACGAATAGACAGGAGGCTCTTTATGAAAAAATTACTATTAGTCCATACCGGAGGCACGATCGCGATGGCACAAAATCATTCCGGTCACGTTCTGCCGAATGACATCAACCCACTTGATGCTTCATTGCCACGTGCGACCGACATCGCGGACATCACGACACGCCACTTCGCGAACCTTCCTTCACCACACATCACACCGGACATCATGCTCCGTCTCGCACACTTCATCAAAGAAGAACTGCAGGCAGGGTATGATGGCGTCGTCATCACGCACGGAACGGATACGTTAGAAGAAACGGCTTATTTCTTACAGTTGACGATTGGTGCTCCAATTCCAATCGTCTTGACAGGTGCGATGCGTTCATCAAATGAAGTCGGTTCAGACGGTGAGTTTAATTTGATTACGGCATTGCGTGTAGCCGTCAGTGATGCAGCTAGAGGAAAAGGGGTTCTCGTTGTCTTTAACGGAGAAATCCACTCTGCTTTTAACGTCACGAAAACGCATACTTCTTCTGTCGATACTTTTAAATCTGTTCATTTCGGTAACTTAGGGATGGTCACGAAAGATCATGTCTATTTATTCAATACACCTGTCTTAAAACCAACGCACATGGTGACGAAACTAACAAAGCGTGTCTCCGTCCTAAAAGTTTACGCCGGGATGGACCCCGACCTTTTAGTTGCTGTCGGTGAACTTGGTTATGATGGTCTAGTCCTCGAAGTACTCGGGCAAGGAAATGTGCCACCGAGTCTGATGGATGCGATTCGTCAGCTGACTGAACAAATGCCAATCGTCATCGTCAGTCGTTGCTTTAACGGCATCGTCCAAGATGTCTACGGATATGCAGGCGGAGGACAACAATTAAAAGAACTTGGTCTGATTTTCTCGAATGGTCTGAACTCACAAAAAGCTCGCTTGAAATTGATGATTGAGCTCGAAATTGAGGCTACACACCCTGAACTTGAGACTTCATTTCAAGTCGAATGATCTGTCACTAAAAATAACCGCTTCCCGGGGAGGGAAACGGTTATTTTTTTAGCGATCGAAAAGAGCGCTTATCGCGTCGTTTCACGAACAAGTCGATCTGCAAGACTCGTTGCAATCAATTCTCCATGAAAACGACCGTTTTCGATAAATATTTTGTTGGCGTCATATCCTGCAGCGACGACACCCGCAATATAAATGCCGGGAACGTTTGACTCCATCGTTTCCTCATTGAAATCCGGAATTCCCGTTTCTCCATCAATCATGATACCGGCATCCGCGAACAAACCAACGTCCGGTGTGTAACCTGTCATCGCAAAAACAAAATCTGCTTTAATTGAGGTCGCTTCTCCTTGTTCTTTATAATGGACGTGCGTCGGTGTGATGGAATCGATCGTTGCGTTAAACACCATCTTGACCTTCTCGGCCCGTACGAGCGCTTCGAAGTTCGGGAGGACCCATGGCTTGATTGACGGACTGTACGCTTCACCACGGTATAACAGCGTGACATGTGCACCTGCCTTCTCAAGTTCAATTGCGGCATCGACACTCGAATTTTTTCCACCAATGACGACAACGTCTTGTCCGAAGAAAGGATGACCTTCTTTAAAATAATGAGAAACGTGCGGTAATTCCTCACCTGGTACGTCCATTTTATTTGGCAATCCGTAATAGCCTGTCGCTAAGACGAGTGCCCGTGCCTGACGCGTCACCGTCTCCTCCATTCGCGACGATACGACTTCGAACCCTTCACCATCCGCACGTTTACTGATTCGTTCCACCGTCTCAAACGGACGAATCGTGATTTCTTTCCGTTTAACGACTTCACGGTAATAGACGAGTGCATCTTGGCGTTTCGGCTTAAGTTCCTTGTTGATAAACGGAACACCACCGATTTCTAATTTTTCGCTACTCGAAAAAAATGTTTGATGCGTCGGATATTGATAAATCGCTTCGACGATGTTTCCTTTTTCGATGACTTCGACAGCTAATCCACGATCTTGCATCTCGATCGCTGCCGATAACCCACACGGTCCTGCACCAATGATGAGACAATCCAGCATAATCTTTTCTCCTCTTCCACGTGCTTTTTTTTTATCTTAGCAAACATGAGCAAACGAAGAAAGAATTTAAGTTACATGAAAAAAGTTCACTCCTGTAAGAAGTGAACTTTTTCAAATTAAACCCATCCACGGAAGCGTGAGGCTTCCGCCATTTTACGAACGCCTACCATGTAGGCAGCGAGGCGCATATCAACATTTCGTGTATGCGATGTTTGATACACTTGATTAAACGAGTTCACGAGTACTTTTTCAAGCTTTTCATGCACTTCTTCTTCCGTCCAGTAATACCCCTGGTTGTTTTGAACCCATTCAAAGTAGGACACCGTTACGCCACCACTTGAAGCCAAGACATCGGGAACAATCAAGATTTCACGATCTGCGAGAATTTTCGTCGCTTCATTCGTCGTCGGACCGTTGGCTGCTTCGACGACGATTCGCGCTTTAATGTCATGCGCATTATCTTCCGTGATTTGATTTTCAATCGCTGCCGGAACAAGAATATCACACTCTAATTCGAGCAGTTCTTTATTTGAAATTGTATTTTTGAAAAGCGTCGTCACCGTCCCGAACGAATCGCGACGATCAAGTAAATATGGGATATCCAGTCCGTTCGGATCATGGAGAGCGCCATATGCATCACTGATCGCAATGACTTTCGCCCCTAAATCATGCATGAACTTCGATAAGAAGCTCCCTGCATTACCAAACCCTTGAACGACGACGCGGGCTCCTTCTAATGTAATCCCTTTCTTCGCAGCAGCTTCCCGAATCATGATGGCGACCCCTTTAGCTGTCGCAGTCTCACGCCCGTGGGAACCACCGAGTACTAACGGCTTTCCTGTAATGAAGCCCGGTGAATTGAATTCATCAATCCGGCTGTACTCATCCATCATCCAGGCCATGATTTGTGAGTTCGTGAAGACATCAGGTGCTGGAATATCTTTTGTCGGACCAACGATTTGACTGATTGCACGGACATAGCCACGACTCAGACGCTCGATTTCCCGGAAACTCATCTCTCGTGGATCGCAAATGATTCCACCTTTACCACCACCGTATGGTAAATCGACGATTCCTGCCTTCAAGCTCATCCAGACTGATAACGCTTTGACTTCGACTTCCGTTACGTTCGGGTGGAAACGGATTCCACCTTTCGTCGGACCGACAGCATCATTGTGTTGCGCCCGGTAGCCGGTAAAGATTTTTGTTGACCCATCGTCCATCCGAACTGGAATCCGAACCGTCAACATCCGCAACGGTTCTTTTAACAATTCATACATTTCGTCCGGGTAACCCAACTTCTCAAGTGCCTCTTTTACGATTTCCTGTGTTGCTTCAAGTACGTTTTTCCGATGATTCGCATGTTGTTGGTCAGTGATCATTCCAACGTTCCTCCCCATAAGTGGCATCCCCTATGCCGTTTCCTTGTTCGGATAAAGTATACCTTGTTCCGACGTGTAATGAAAGGGATTCCTACTATATTTGTAAGCGCTTTCTATCATCTACTCTTTTTTGTTTACTTTATGTTGTTCGAAGTCGCTTGATGACGTGTAATCGCTAGATTGATAAACGATTCGACTAGCTCTGGATAATCAATCCCGATTGCCCGTGCCCCGTCCGGGAATAGACTTGTCGCTGTCATACCAGGTAGCGTATTGGTTTCTAAAATAACGGGATGACCGATTTCAGGCACCAGGAAATCAGAACGGGAATAGCCCGAACATCCGAGGACTTGATGGGCGAGGACTGCCCACTCTTGTAATTTTTGTGTCGTCACCTCATCAAAATCAGCAGGACAGATATGCTCTGATCCACCGACTGCATATTTTGATTCATAATCATAAAATTCATTTTTAGGAATGATTTCGATGACGGGCAACGCTTTTTCAGCACCTTTTTGGCCGAGCACCGGTACGGTTACTTCTCGCCCTTTAATGAATTGTTCAATCAAGACCGCATCGTCTGCCTGAAAAGCGAGTTCGATTCCGCTTCGTAACATCGCGTCGTCCATCGCAATCGTCAATCCATTTGACGATCCTTCTTGAGCCGGTTTGACGACACAAGGGAATTCACCGCCCCACTGCCGGACCTTATCTGCGATGTCGTCACCGCGTTCAATCAAGACATCACGCGCAATCCGAATGCCAGCCTTCTCAAAGTGCAACTTCGACCGTGCTTTGTCCATCGCTAAAGCGGAAGCCAACACACCTGATCCAGTATACGGAATATCCGCTAATTCTAGTAATGCTTGAACACGACCATCTTCTCCATATTTTCCATGAAGAGCAATGACGGCGACTTCAACATCCAGATTGAAAATTTCTTCAGCACGTTCCGGATGGAAATCGATGGCAACGACTTCGTGCCCTTTTCCCTCCAATGCTTGAATCACGGACTTCCCGCTACTTAACGAAACCTCACGTTCTCCAGAAATCCCACCATATAATACTGCCACTCTCATACTCTTCACTCCTTCATCTTACGTTCACTGTTTATCATACCATCACTCTTTCAACGAAAAAATACAAAATGGTGTTAACTGATGATTCCTCATGAAAAAGACCACTTTCCGTCAGAAACCGGTCAGTGGTCTTAAAAAGAATCGTCGTATGTGCCGATTCGTTAAAAATCATCATTTACACAGAAAATGTTCCGGCAATCATTTTGATTGCATCTGAACGCTGAAGTGTTTTTCCGTATTCCGCCATCGCGAGCGGACTTTTCGCACTTGGTACGCCATATTCAGACAGTACGGTCGTAATCGTCCGTTCAAGCGCCTCTGCCATCCGTTCCTCGAAATACAAGTAATACCGCCCTTCGAAGTAGTACAGCCTACCACCCGTTTCCGTCATCAGAACGTGGCGAAGCAATCCGTGGCTCGCTTGAATGACGTCCTCGAATTCTTCGAGTTGATACAGGACATGGTGTACGATATCGACGGTCATCCGAATCTCTACTTGATCAAATTCATCAAACGTTTCTTCTGGTAATTCACCTTCTCGTCGTACATCGACCAACATCCCGTCATTCGGAAAGAATGTCACAAAAAATTCAAGTGTCCCGACCGCATGAAATCCAAAATTTGATTCTGCTTCTTCTAACAGGTTACGTAATAGGTCCTGTCCTTTTCCAACTGCCAGTGTTTCTGGTCGAACGTCGTGAACGGAAAGTTCCTGCTTCGTAATAAACACACGTAAATGCCCTTGTTTAAATGTCTCAAATCTCATCTAAGACTCCTCCAGTCAATGCCGGAGAAAAACAACTTCTCCGTTCAATATGAATCACACTATACACCAGTTGTCGGAGTGAGTCGACTTAACCAACTTTTCCAGGAGGAATCGTCCGTCCCGAGGAGGTGATCCGCGTATTTTTCAGGGAGCTGTTCGACGGCATAACCACCTAGACCAATCTCGACGTTCGGTACAGCCTGTCGTAGTTCGGCAAGCGCTTCATCTAAAAGACTGAGGTGGTCAGAAATCGTACACGAAAGGACGACAGCACGTGGTACTAATTGTTTCGTCACCGTCACAAGATCTGACACGGGAATTCCTGCCCCAAGAAAAATCACATCGAAGCCGGATTGGCGTAAGTATAGCGTAAAAAATAACAATCCCAATTCATGTTCTTCTTCTGGCGCACATACACATAAAATGCGCGGTAAAAAAGGATTGATCGGCATTTGCAACGACAATGTTGAAAGGCGGGCCCGTAAAAAGGCTGTCGCAAAATGTTCATGCGCAATCGTAATTTCACCATTTTCCCACTTTGAGCCGATTTCGTGCAGCAACGGTCCAACGATATCTTGAATCACCTTATCGAAACTAAACATTGAGAATGCCTTATTCATGATGTCATGGGCATGTCGTTCCTCAAATGTCGTTAATGCCTCAAACAGCTGTTCACGTAGTTCAACACCATAATCAAGTGGAAGCTCCGTGCGACTGACAGGCATTTCGTACAGTTGAATCGCTTTCGAAACAGATAGTCCTTCTTTTTGTTTGTCTACAATCCAGCGGAGCTTCGCGACATCGCTATCACTATAGATGCGATGCCCAGATTCACTCCGATCCGGATCAAGCACTTGATATCGCCTTTCCCAAGCACGAATGGTCGTTGGGTTGAGCCCTACTAATGCAGCGACTGCTTTGATATTATATTTCCCACGATCCATGCACCGTGCCTCCTTCCTTCTCCTTTTCAGTATACCCGTAAAGGAAAATAATCTCTGTTCACAATGTGCCCTTACATCATGAAACCGAGGGAAACGAAGGCGATAATGATTGTAATCATAAGAATCGTCAGCGTAATGGCTAACGGATTTTTGACAAAGGGTTGCTTTAACCGTTCATTCCGCACATGTTCAATTCGTGAAGAACGTGGTGGTAAGCTTGATTTTGGTTCTTCTTGTCGGTTCTTTCGTTGATCGTATTTACTCAATTTCATCACCTTTTCTAAAAATAAGGATAGTACTAGTTTACACTGAATCGGCTGATGAAAAAAAGACCTCTTCTAATCGTTGTTCCCAATCCAAAATTTCAATCGTATGCCTTTTTTGCGGTGATTGCGTTGTCGTATTACCGCAAATATCACAGCACCGGTCCTGGACGATCGGTTGCTCATCAAAATGATTCAAGATGAACGTTCGTCGACACGTTATACTTTGAATATAATTTATCATTTGCATAAGTTCACGTAAACGTATCTTTTTTCGCTCTTCTTGCCAAGCGATGATGTTCTCACGCGACCAGCGATCACTTAGTTGCGATTTTAATAACCGATACGCCGGATCTTCGACATCTAACCCTAAACGCCGTTCCATCGTTTCAAGCGGTTCCTGACGTGCCATGCCCGCTAACAATTGATCAATCCAAAGCACAGGGGCATACTGCTTTTCGACTAAAAACTGCTGTAGACGGTGATCCCCCTTTGCATAGAGCAGTAGCGCTGTCGACGGCTCTCCGTCTCGCCCTGCCCGACCGACTTCCTGCATATAGGCTTCAATCGTCGCCGGCATCGAGTAATGGATGACGGTCCGGACATTCCCTTTATTGACCCCCATACCAAATGCGCTTGTACAGACGAGACACTCAATCTCATCGTGTAAGAATTGTTGTTGAATCAATTGACGATCCTCTGCTTCGAGTCCTGCATGGTAGTATGTCGCCTTCGTGATTAGACGTGCGACACGCTCTGCTTCGTTTCTTGTCGTCGTATAGATGACACACGGACGTTCTACCTTCGTTAACCAGTTTACCAGCACATGATCTTTTTGATCAGGCTCAACGTCTTCGACGATAAATTGAATTTCCGGTCGATTGACGGAATGCCGGATAATCGTCGGGTCCGACAGCTCTAAGCCTCTTAACATATCCTGTTCCACTTGTTTCGTTGCTGTTGCCGTCAAAGCTAAACAAGTCGGGTTTCCGAGTTGTTTCTTTACGATTCCAAGCTTCGCGTACTCGGGGCGAAACTCATGACCCCATTGTGAAATACAATGCGCTTCATCCACGACGAATAAATTAATGTTTGTTTGCTGAAGCCGTTGTTTGACGTTCGGCATCGCCAATTGTTCCGGTGACAAATACAAATACCGAAGTTGACTCAGGTGACGTAAAATCTGCTCTTTTTGGTCTTTTGTTTCGTGCGACGTCAATTTAGCAACGGAACGTTCACCGCGACTTTTGATTTGCATGACTTGATCTTCAATCAACGATAAGAGCGGCGAAAGGATGACGGTCAACCCTTCTGGCAACAAATAGGACGGAAGTTGATAACAGATCGACTTCCCTCCCCCGGTCGGCAAGATGGCGACCGTATCGCGACCTGCTAAAACGGACGCAATGATGTCTTTTTGACCGGCTCGAAAGCGGTCATGCTTAAAATAACGTTTTAAGACAGTCTCCATCATCTCTCCTCCCATCTTTTTCGCGCTAACGCGATACGAATTTGAAAATAATCGGTCTCAAGCTTCAATTCACCTTTAATTCGTTTCAACGAAAATGTCTCGTTTCGATTTGCTACTTCAATCACTTCTTTAAATTGTGCATCCGATAAGAATTGGCTCCGCGGGAATACGTCACTGTACATCGCAATTTCGACGAGGTGATCTTCCATCGTGCTCTTCTTCAGGCGGCGCCGCTCGGAGATTTCATTCAAAGCAAATCCGTTACGTAACATATCCCACGTTTTCTGTGCTGATTGTGTCATCTTCGATTGATCAATATCTTCACCAAGACGTAAAATCAGTCCTGCTTCATCCAAGTGACGCAGACATTTTCGCCAAGCCATCATAAATTCCAAGCGGAGCGACAAGACGTCACTGTCAAGTTTCTCTTCAAGTTGCGGGTAAGACAAACCTGTTTTCAACCCCGACAAGCGGTAGCTGATGAGCGTCGCTTCTTTTACCGACAGCTGACGCAACGCCTCTCGTAATTCATGGTACACCTGATCAATCCACTGCGTACGCTGCGGCATCCCTTTGACGCATCGCCGGACCCAGTCCTTTATCGCGACGTCTTGCTGAACCGGTACGAAAAATCGTTTTTGTTCGAGACAAACGACGGTTTGAATCAGAAGGCTTAAGCGTTTCCATAAAATGATTGGAAATCCACGCAATTCACCGCCCATGTCATCGATTAAAAACGGTACTTTGATCGAGGATTCACCAAGCTCCGTGATGCGCAACGTTTCCGCTCGTTCAATGAGTCCCTGCTGTTCCAGCTCAAGCAGTAGCCGATCGAATGTTTCTCGTCGAAAGGGCAGCACCCCAAAGACAGTTTCTAATTCATAGAAATGTGCATCCTGGAGTGATGTTGCCGAACGTTTTCCTTGAAGGATATGAAAGAGGCTACGATCTGTCCGTTCACCCCGGAGACGACTAATGGTTTCTAACAAAACTTGATTGACGACAGTCAATTTCATCCACTCCCCCTCACCTTCGATCGGTTTGATTATATTTAAAGTATCGTCTTCATTCGTTTATATGTATAGCATAATTAGCTTGGCCTTTCCAAACCTCTTTCTTAGATTAACGCACCTACTGCGCATTACCCGACTATTTCCATCGCATCCTGTTACTTTGTTTGAATACTTCTACCGCTTCCTCATTGAAAAGAACGCATGAGTCCGATACAATGACATATAGATGAGAACAATACTAGATCAATCATGTTTTCGAATAGAGAGGAGAAATACAAAATGGCTAAATTTACGATTGTCGATAAAGACACGTGTATCGCTTGTGGCGCTTGTGGTGCCGCAGCACCTGATATCTATGACTATGATGACGAGGGCTTAGCATACGTCATTCTAGACGATAACAAAGGGACAGCAGAAATCCCGGAAGCATTGTTCGATGACATGATTGACGCATTCGAAGGTTGCCCAACTGATTCAATTAAAGTGGCAGACGAATCATTCGAAGGCGACGCATTAAAATACGAATAAGTATTTGACAGTATGGTAGCTTCACGCCATGCTGTTTTTTTTATGACCATACATCAAAAAAGCTGTACGGCTCGACCCAATCGGTCGAGCCGTACAGCTTTTTTTAACAAGAATACCTGAATGATCGTTATCGTTTCCCTTTGATGTACGGTACACCAACAGCTTTTGGTGCATCGGCGCGACCGACGACACCAGCAAGTGCAAGGATCGTTAAGACGTAAGGCGCAATCAAAAGATAGACTTGAGGAATTTGATCGAGTAATGGTAACTGTTGTCCGATGATCGAGATCGCTTGAGCGAAACCGAAGAACAAGGCAGCTGCCATTGCACCGAGTGGATTCCATTTTCCGAAGATCATCGCGGCGATCGCAAGGAAACCTTGCCCGAGAATTGTCGTCACGCTGAAGTTCAATGAAATCGAAGTTGCATAAACTGCACCCGCAAGACCACCGAATCCACCTGAAATCATGACTCCGATAAAGCGCATCTTCGTGACGTTAATCCCCATCGTATCTGCTGCCATCGGGTGTTCTCCGACAGAACGGAGACGAAGACCGAATGGTGTCTTAAAGACGACGAACCATGCCACAACTGCTAAGATGATCGCAATGTACGAGGTATAGTAGACGTTTGCAAAAAACATTTTTAAAACAGGAATATCAGATAGGAACGGCACATTCTCTTTCGAAATCCGGTTCGGAATCGAGTCTGTTTGTCCTTTTCCATAGAAGGCACGCACTAAGAAAATCGCAAGGCCAACTGCTAAGATATTGATTGCGACACCAAGTACCGTTTGGTCGGCACGGAACAAAATCGCAGGCACTGCAAGGAATAAAGCGAAGATTGCTCCGATGACGATAGCGATTAACATCGCGATCCATGGACTAGCAGCGCCGAATCCCATCTTCGATAATGTCAGGGCTGAAACAACACCCGTGAATGCACCCATGACCATCAAGCCTTCAAGCGCGATGTTGACGACACCAGAACGTTCACTGAAAATACCACCGAGCGCTGCGATGATCAATGGAGCCGAATAGGCAAGCGCGATCGGTACGATAATATAAAGTACATCTAGAAAGCCCATTATTTATCGGCTCCTTTCACTTTTTTGCCTTCTGCTCTTTTAACCGTCAGCTTTTCGATGACGAGACGGATCGCGTAACCGGAAGCGACGAAGATGATGATGAAGGCGATGATGATTTTAATCAGTTCTGGTGGAATCCCGATTTGTTGCATCGACAATCCGCCAATGTTGAGTCCGGCAAATAATAATGCGGCCAGAACGACTCCGATCGGGTTGTTCGCACCAAGTAAGGCGACGGCGATTCCGTCAAATCCAACACCCGTAAAGGATGCGTTTAGCGTCATGTTTTGGAATGTCCCTAACCCTTCCATCGCACCAGCAAATCCAGCGAATACACCAGAGATGACGAATGAGAGAATGATGTTCTTGTTGACACCCATACCGGCATACTCTGCAGCACTTTTATTAAATCCAACTGCACGTAACTCGTAACCGAGCGTCGTCTTCCAAAGAATGAACCAGAAGACGAGTGCGGCGACGATGGCAATGAAAATCCCATTGTGCAAACGCGAAAAATCCGTTAACTCTTGCAAGAATGGTGAAGCCAACGAAGCCGTTTCTTTGACTGAATCTGTCCGCTCGTTTTTGATTCCGATGACGTGACGTAAAATATCATTCGTCACATACAACGCGATGTAGTTCATCATGATTGACGTGATGACTTCATGGACATGGAAACGCGCTTTTAAAATACCTGGAACCGCAGCCCAAAGTGCCCCCGCTAAACCCGCTCCGATTAACGCGAGTGGCAAGTGGATTGCTGTCGGGAGATCGAAAGAAATCCCGATCCAGACCGCGACCATCCAACCGACTAAAACTTGACCTTCAACCCCGATGTTAAATAATCCCGTTCGAAAGGCAAAGGCGACGGCGAGACCCGCAAAAATCAATGGTGCTGCTGCACGCAACGTTTCTCCGATACTATACGGTTCACCAAAGATTCCGTAAAACAGTTGATCAAATCCAGCGATTGGGTCATAACCACCAATCAACATGACGATGGCACCAACTACCATACCGAGGATAATTGACAAGATTGGAATCAAAATCCCATAAAAACGTTCGAGTTTCATGAACGACCTACCTCCTCTTTCTTACCGCCAGCCATCAGGAAGCCGAGTTCAATTTCATTCGTTTCCTTAGGATCGAGAAAGGCTACTGTCCGTCCTTCATACAGAACGGCAATGCGGTCTGAGACTTGTAAAATTTCTTCGAGTTCAAACGAAATCAAGAGGACAGCGCGTCCTTTTTCCCGTTCAAGTACTAACTGCTCATGAATGAATTCAATTGCACCGACATCGAGTCCACGTGTTGGTTGCGCAGCAATTAATAAGTCAGGTGAACGATCGACTTCACGCGCGATGATGGCTTTTTGCTGGTTCCCGCCCGATAAGGCGCGAGCAAATGTTTCAGGACTTGGAGTTCGGACGTCGAACTTCTCAATTAACGTTTGAGCTTTTTCCATGACCTGCTTGTAGTTCATGATGCCTGCTTTTGAATACGGTTTTTGATAGTACGTTTGTAAGACCATGTTATGACCGATTGAATAATCAAGAACGAGTCCATGTTTATGACGGTCTTGAGGAATATGACCGATGCCCGCTTCCGTCACTTTCCGCGGCTTCAGGTTTTTGATTGATTTGTTGTTTAAGAATACTTCTCCGCTTTCGGCTCTTCTTAATCCTGTGATTGCTTCAATCAATTCAGTTTGACCATTCCCATCAATCCCTGCAATCCCGACAATTTCGCCGGCTCGAACATCTAAGTTCAGTCCGTCGACTGCTTTAATCCCACGACCGTCTTTAACGACGAGGTTTTTTACATCGAGAACGAGTTCTTGTGGATTTGCCTTGGAATACTCCGCATCAAAGTTTACTTCACGGCCAACCATCATTTCAGCGAGTCTCGACTGTGTCATCGTTTCATCGATATCAACTGTACCAATGTACTTACCACGACGAATCGTCGTACAGCGATCTGCCACTTCCATGATTTCCTTCAATTTATGTGTGATCAAGATGATCGACTTACCTTCAGCAATCAACCGATTCATGATTTGAATCAATTCTTTGATTTCCTGAGGCGTCAATACAGCCGATGGTTCATCGAAGATGAGAATGTCAGCTCCACGATACAGTGTCTTTAAAATCTCGACACGTTGTTGCATCCCGACTGAAATATCTTCAATTTTTGCATCTGGATCTACCGCAAGACCATACTGCTCCGAAATTTGGCGTACTTTCTCCCGGGCAGTTGCGCGGTCGATTTTGAGACCAGATTTCGGTTCTGCACCTAAAATGATGTTTTCCGTGACGGTGAAATTTTGAACGAGCATGAAGTGTTGATGCACCATGCCGATTCCAAGATCATTCGCGACGTTCGGACTTGTAATATTAACTTTTTCACCGCGTACACGAATTTCTCCAGCCTCAGGCTGATACAAACCAAATAAGACGTTCATCAGCGTCGATTTTCCGGCACCGTTTTCACCAAGTAAAGCGTGAATCTCACCTTTCCGAAGCTGGAGCGTGATATTATCATTTGCGACGAAACTGCCAAACTCTTTTCGTATGTTTAGCATCTCAATGACGTATTCCAAGAAAATCCACTCCCATGTTTAGTTTAAAAGGGGAGGCCGCAATGCTAGCGACCCCCGCTTCCATTTTATTAAAGTGATGCTTCGTACTCTTTATACTCATCGTCAGTTGCTGGAACTGTGATCTTTCCATCGATGATTTGCTTTTTGTAGTCTTCGACTTTCGTCAAGACGTCTTTTTCAATGTTGTCTTGTGAAGGTGCGATATCAACGCCGCCGTCTTTAAGACCGAATTCTACGACTTTACCTGCTGGGAAGTTGCCATCTTTCGTATCTTTCGCAACTTGTTCAACTGCTGTATCAACACGCTTAACCATTGACGTCAATGTAACGTTTTCTGGCATACCTTCTTCGACTTGGTCACGGTCAACACCGATGACCCAAACATCTTCACCGTTTTTCTTACGGTTTTTCGCTTCTGTGAAGACACCTTGTCCTGTACCACCAGCTGCGTGATAAATCACGTCAACTTTCTTGCCGTACATCCCTGAAGCGATTGCTTGTCCTTTTTCAGCAGCATTGAAATCTTCTGCATATTGAACTTCAACTTTTGCATCTGGGTTGACAGCCATGACGCCTGCTTTAAATCCACTTTCAAACTTTTTGATTAAGTCTGAGTTTACGCCACCGACGAATCCGACTTTATCTGTTTTCGTAGTAAGACCCGCGACGACACCGACGAGGAACGAACCTTCGTTTTCCTTGAAGACGATTGACGCGACGTTCGGCTTATCAACGACCATATCGACGAGTGCAAAGTTCTTGTCGTCAAACTGATCCGCTACTTTACCGATGTCTTCTGCCATCAAGAACCCGATTCCGAGAATCAAGTCGTAGTTCGCACGTGCTAATTGTTGTAAGTTCGGTTGATAATCCGATTGTTTTGCTGATTGAAGGTATTTGTAACCAGTTCCTTCTTCCAAATCGTTATCTTTACCGAACTTCTGAATGCCTTCCCATGCAGATTGGTTGAATGATTTATCATCAACACCGCCTGTATCTGTGACCATACCTACTTTGAAGCCGTCTTTTTCGCCGCTTCCTGAATCTTTAGAATCATCGTTGCTACCACATGCTGCGAGTACCGAACTCATTGCTAAACCTGTTGCTGCTAATGCGAGAAGTGACTTCTTTTTCATCTGAAATAATCCCCTTTCGAATATGGTCATACAAAGTTCCTGACTACGTCAAGCACCTGAGGCTGGTGATGAGGAGCGTTACGTAGGTTGGCGGAAGCGCTTTCAGTAAAACTCCTAAAACAATCGATTATACACGTTTACGGATGACATGGAAATCAAACTTATCCGCACGGAAATAGTTCGCTGAATAAAGAACGGATCGGTCGAGCTCATCATAATGCGTTTGTCGCAACGCGAGCAAGGGTTGGTCCGTATGTAATTGTTCAGCGATTTTCGGATCGATTCGAGGTTCGATATGCGTCACCGCATGTGTGACCCGACGACCTAGTTCTTTTTCTAGTGCGTCGAACAGTGAAGTCGAAGACGTAAACTGTTCTTCATTTTTAATATAATGGCTTGGAATCTTATCGACGCAATAGACAACAGGAACATCTCCTGCAAGTCGGATTCGTTCGATTCGATAAACCAGTTCATCCGGACCAAGTTGGAAACGTTCTCGGTCACGTTCTGTCGGTTGAACCATTTCTGAAGATAAGACTTCAGACGTTGGAATCATCCCAGCGCGCGCAATCATCTCCGTCACACTGTACAATTCTTCAATCCCCGACGTGAATGGTGGTCTTGCATTGATAAACGTACCGACACCGTGTTTACGGATGACGATGTTCTCATCTTCAAGAATTCGTAAAGCCTCCCGAAGAGTCGCTCGACTAACGCCAAGTTGCTTTGAAAGTTCAAACTCTGAAGGTAGTTTCTCGCCTTCCTTGTAAACGCCGTCATCGATGTCAGACTTAATCTTTTCAATCACTCGTAAGTAAAGCAAACGATGATCTAATTTAATCGACATGACGCATCTCCATCCTCTATCTAGTTGTAACCAGTGCTCAGACTTCTGACGTATGAGAACTCCAGCCAAGATAAGTATATGACGTCGAACACAATCCTGCAATCATTTTGTAACAGGTTAGAAGTCTGACTTCTGGCGCTTTTGTAACCCTTTTCATATCGTATCTATTGTTGGAAGAAAATAGGGCGTTCTACCTAAGAATGCCCGCTCTTCCTTTGACGCTTATTGTTCAGGTACTTCTGTTTTACCTGAAATGACTTTTTCTTTCGCTTGTTCGAGCATGTCGAGTGTCTTTTTCGAGATTTTTTCTGACTCAATGATGTCAACGCCTTGCTCTTTCAAACCGTAACGAATCGTCTCTCCACCTGTGAGTTTTCCAGCTTTCGCTTCATTCGCTGTATCTTTGACCGCTAAGTCCACTCGTTTGATGACAGATGTCAACGTGACATCTTCTGGCATGCCTTCTTCTTGTTGGTCACGATCGACACCGATGACAGCAACTTCTTCTCCATTTTTCTTCCGGTTTTTCGCTTCTGTGAAGACGCCGTTTCCTGTTCCACCGGCTGCCGGGAAAATGATATCTGCCCCTTTACCATACATGCCTGCTGCGATTGCTTGTCCTTTTTCAGGTGCAGCGAAATCTTCTGCGTACTGTACGTCGACTTTGATGTTCGGATTAACGGATTTTGCCCCAGCTTCAAAGCCTGCCCGGAAGCGTTCGATTACATCCATCTTCATTCCACCGACAAAGCCGATGTGATCTGTTTTCGTTTCCATCGCGGCAACGATTCCCGCAAGGTAGGCACCTTCGTTTTCTTTAAACGTAATCGATGTCACGTTGTCTCCTTCGACGACGTTATCGATAATTGCAAACTGTGTATCTTTAAACTGATCGGCAACCGTTTTGATATCTTCATTAAACGTATTCCCAATCCCAAAAATCAAATCTTCTCCCGCTCGTGCAAGACGCGATAAGTTCGGTTGGTAATCTTGTTGCGATTTTGATTGAAGGTACGAGTAACCCTCATTTTTCTGAAGGTCGTTTTCTTTTCCATACGCTTGCAGACCTTCCCACGCCGACTGGTTAAACGATTTATCATCGATTCCGCCTTTATCGGCAACCATTGCGACAGAAAACTCGTCCTTGTTTCCCTTTGCACTATCATCTGATCCTCCACATGCTGCGAGTCCCACTGTTGCTACCGTCATTGCTGACACAAGTACTTGTTTTTTCTTCATTGTCATTCATCTCCTCTTCCATTTATGTGAGCGCTTTCATTATCTATTTGTGTAAAAGTCGCTCACTTACCTCTGTGAGAGGTAGGTCAACTCATATGACTGAGTATGACAAAACATGCGTATAAAATCAACAGACGTCTGACAACTATTTTCCTGAAATCGTTCTCATTTAGACTTTTTTTTATATTTTCTTACACGTAAAGAAAACCAACGCTCATCATGTGAACGCTGGTTCTCTGTTATTACTTAACGTCCGATGACTCGGCGTGGTTTCGATCCTTCTGACGGACCGACGAGGCCATTCTCTTCTAATGCATCGATCAGTCGTGCAGCGCGATTATAACCAATCCGATACTTCCGCTGTATCATTGACGTCGAGGCTGTATCTTGCGTCAAGATGAACTGAACAACCTCATCATACAACGGATCGTCGACGTCAGATTCACCCTCAGGAACATCTTTTGGAATCATCGCTTCCACGTACTGTGCTTTTTGTTGACTGATGACATGGTTGACGACTTTTTCAACCTCTTCGTCCGATAAGAACGCCCCTTGGACACGAACAGGTTTATTCATCCCATTTCCAAGGAGCAGCATGTCCCCTCGTCCGAGTAGCTTATCTGCCCCGCTCGTATCGAGGATGGTGCGAGAATCCGTTCCACTTGATACGCTGAAAGCAATCCGAGACGGTATGTTCGCTTTGATGACACCCGTGATGATATCGACACTCGGCCGCTGTGTTGCGATGACCATATGAATGCCGGCTGCCCGTGCCATCTGAGCAAGACGCATGATGGCATCTTCGACTTCGTTTGAAGCGACCATCATCAAATCTGCTAACTCATCGACAATGACGACGATGTAAGGTAGGCGTTGATGGACTTTCTCTTCCGCATTCATCTTATCAATCAATGCATTGTAGCCTTCGATGTTGCGGGCGCCGTTCTGACTGAAGATTTCATACCGCCGTTCCATCTCTGAAACGACTTGTTTTAAGGCTTGCGCAGCTTTTTTCGGATCGGTGACGACGGGTGCAAGAAGATGCGGAATACCATTGTAGACATTCAACTCAACCATTTTCGGATCGATCATCATCAAACGGACTTCATCCGGTCGTGCCCGCATCAATATCGAGACGATCATCCCATTGATACAGACTGACTTCCCGGATCCCGTCGATCCTGCGACTAACACGTGTGGCATTTTGTTTAACTTCGCCGTCACGGTCTCTCCCGAGATACTCCGTCCAAGAGCGACAAGTAATCGATCAGGATCGGCTTGAACGCTTTCTGCTCCGAGGACTTCCCGAAGTGAGACCATCGCCACTTCACGATTCGGCACCTCGATCCCGACCGCTGCCTTTCCCGGAATCGGTGCTTCGATTCGAATGTCCTTCGCAGCGAGCGCGAGCGCCAGGTCATCTGCGAGTCCCGTAATCCGACTGAGCTTGATTCCTTGATGCGGTTCAATTTCATACTTCGTGACACTTGGACCTAAATGAATTTTTAAGACCTTTGCCCCAATCCCGAACGACTTTAAAGTCGCAATCAATTTCGTTGCATTGTCCTTGAGGCGTTTGTTCTCACCTGATAAATCTTTTGATGTCGGTTCCATCAATAATTCAAGAGAAGGCAATTGGTATCCGTCCGGTGTTTCAGTCATCGTCAACGGACCTTGTAGTTCAGCCGCCTGCGGTTCGACATGGTCCGCGAACCCGATGATCGGGACGTCTTGAATACTCTCCACTGCATCTTCTGGTTCGTTTTCCGGAAGTGACGGCACAGCAGTCTCCTGTTTAGCTGTCGTTGGTTTTGCTTGCCGTTCGAGTGGTTTACGTTCTTTTTGTTTTTTAGCCTCTTTGACAGGACGCTCCTTGCGTTCAGGTAAAGACCGCTCACGATTTCGAAACGCTTCCACCCGCTCGAGCATTCCATGCGCCAGTTCACTGAAGAATAACGGATGAAGCAGGTGCACGCTTGTGCCAATTAAAAACAACCCAATCAAGAAAGCACCAAAACTCGAAATGTAATAGGCCGATCCTTGATAGAGCCAAGCATTTAATGTACCCCTCGGCTCTCCTAATATTAAATCAATCCAAATTAAAAGACCGACTGCGAGTAAACTGATCGCCCATTTTTTTTGTCGCTCGAGTTGCGATAGGAACAAGAGGAGCAAACTCCCTGACAAGCCATAAAGCAACGAGCCGAATTGACCGACCGTATCAAAAGCGAACTCGGCGAACTTCTCACCGACTCGTCCAAATTCTCCTAACGCAAGAAGATAGGCTAGTAATAACAAAACAGCGAAAACACCTACATATGTACGATATTGAATCGGAGGGCGTTGTTTTTTAGCCGGCGGTCGTTTCCGTGCCGTCGTTTGTTTGCGAACAGGTTTCTTTTTTGTCGTCGCCATCTATACTACCTCCTGATAAAAAAACGACTCAGCTGACCAGGAATTGGTCGATCTGAGTCGCTCTTCTTGTTAAATCTCCATGATGATCGGCAAAATCATTGGACGACGTTTTGTCTGTTCATATAGATAAGAACTCAGCTTATCTCGGATCAACGACTTCATTTCAGTCCAATCGAGTTCTCCCGTTAATTTTCCTTGGAGTTGTTTCGCGACGATTCGGTTAGCCTCATTGATCATATCTTCTGACTCACGCATGTAGACGAATCCACGTGAGATGATTTCTGGGCCTGACACGATCGTTTTGTTCTTCCGACTAATCGTGATGACGCAGAGAACGACACCATCTTGAGACAAGAGACGACGGTCACGTAAGACGATGTTCCCGACATCTCCTACACCAATCCCGTCAATCAACACATTTCCGGCATTCACTTTACGTGACATGCGTGCTTTACGTTTTTCAAATTCGACCACATCACCATTTTCAATAATGAAGATGTTGTTTGCATTGACACCTACCGTCTGTGCGAGACGACTATGCGCTTTTTGCATCCGGAATTCTCCGTGAATCGGAATAAAGAACTTCGGTTTGATTAAGTTGAGCATCAACTTCAAGTCTTCTGCGTGACCGTGACCAGACACGTGAACTTTACGTTGGTTATAAATGACGTTCGCCCCGGCACGGAACAACAGATCGATTGTTTTCGAAACCGATTTCTCGTTCCCTGGAATTGGTGACGCTGCGACGACGACTGTATCGTTAAGACGGATGTTGACTTGTTTATGTGCATTGCGTGCCATCCGTGTTAATGCCGCCATCGGCTCGCCTTGTGAACCGGTCGTCAAGATGACGACTTGGTTATCATCGAGGCGATTGATTTCTGATAACTCAACCAATGTTTTTTGCTTGAACCGTAAATAGTTCAAACGTTGCGCGACTTCGACGATGTTGACCATACTTCGTCCGACGACTGCAACTTTCCGGTTATTCGCTTCGGCCGCTGCGAATACTTGTTGCAAGCGGTGAACGTTCGATGCGAACGATGCAACGATAACACGACCTGGTGCTTCATAGATGACGTCGTTCAATTCGGACCCGACCGTCGACTCTGAACCGGACATCCCTGGCCGCTCTGCATTCGTTGAATCAGATAGAAGACATAAAACGCCCCGTTGCCCGATTGCTGCAATCTTACCGAAATCTGCTTGTTTCCCGTCAACTGGTGTGTAGTCAAACTTGAAATCCCCCGTATGAACGATGGCTCCTTGTGATGTTTGGATACAAACCCCGACCGCATCCGGTATCGAGTGGTTGACGCGGAAGAACGTAATGAAATGTCCCGCAACGGTTAATTTCGTCTTGGCATCAATTGGACGAAGATCTGCCTTCTTCAATAAACCGGCTTCTTTTAATTTGATTTCAATCAATCCGAGTGTCAGGCGTGTCCCGTATACAGGCACTTTCAAGTCACGTAAGACGTAACTGAGTGCGCCGATATGGTCTTCGTGACCGTGCGTGATGAAAATCCCTTGAATCCGTTCTTTGTTTTCCTTCAGATAACTTATGTCTGGAATGACTTTGTCAATTCCAAGCATCTCATCTCCTGGGAACATCAAGCCAGCATCGATTACGAAGATGTCCTCGTCGAGTTCGACGACGTACATGTTCTTACCGATTTCACCAGCCCCACCAAGAGCAAAGACGCTTACTTTTTCCGTCTTTTTCTTTGACACAACATGACCTCCTATTTGTATTCACTTTTCGTGAGCCGTCCACTTATCACTATCACTATTCTAGCCGAACTTTGCCTTCCTGCCAACAACGGGACTAGGAAAATTAAAAAAAAACGTCATACCGAATCAGAACATGTCCGGTATGACGCTTCATCAGGATTCAAGCAAGTGCTCGATTTCCTCAGTTCGATTGGCCTTTTCTTGCTTACTCGGTCGTGCACCGGACTTCAATTCACTTAAAGAATAATTGAAATTCATCTCGAAATGCGGATAATCAACAAAACGCTTCCAGTCGCCACCCCACTCAAATCCAAGGGCTTTACCAACATCGGCGACCTCTCGCCAATCACTCTTGCCTGTTTGATTGCCATCGTAGTCAATGTCATATGAAATCCCGCCATCAATCATTTGTACGAAGTCAATCGCTAGACCGTAGTTATGCATTGATTCCCCGCCACGCGCATTTGTTACGATGTCACCAGACGTTGAACGACCTTGTGCATAGAGGGCATCCTGTTGTTTTTCAGTGCGATAACCTTGCGTGATTCGAATATCAATATCGTAGCAAGAGTGGCTAATTCGAATCAAATCCTCTGCCCCTGCTTCGACGGCTGGGTGGAGCTGTTTGAGGTTGTCGCGACTAGCATTAATCAAACGGTTCTCCCCTGCTACATCCCGGGGACAGCTGTCAATTCCTAAATCTGGTTGGTCTAGTAGAACAGACGGCAAACGATTTGTTGAAGCAGCAAGAAACAACCCGACCGCGAACATCGCGAATAAAAACAAGATCCAGGCAAAGATTGTCCCTCTCTTCATTAGCGACGAAACTTCTTCCGTAATCGCTTCAGAATCGGTAGACCTGTTTCAAGCACAAGATAAAGAGGTTTGTTGAGAACGTAATCAAATTCTCCGATTTTTTCAATCATCGTACTGCCCCAGCCCGACTTAAACGCGTATAACCCTGCATAGTGATCATCCGGGTCCGTCGATCCACTGACGCCACCAAAATCATACGATACGGCGCCGTGCGCTTTGGCATACTGCATCATCGTCCACTGCATCAAGTGATTCGGCATGAACTCACGATACTCATTTGACGACGCACCATATAAATAGTAAGAACGACGACCGGCAAGCGTCAATAATCCACCTGAGAGAATGACGCCGTCCGGATGCTTCGCGGCAATTGCCATCAACTCAGTTTTTGATTTCTCAGCCTTGTCGATTTGTGCTGTCGTCTGTTCGAGACGATTGTTCAGACTCTTGATTTTTTTCTCCGTCGTCTCCTTTTCAAGCTGTCGGTGGATTTTTGCCAATTCGCGATCAGCTTGTAACAATAATGCTTCCGTGCTTTCAAGTGCCTTCGCCGCATCAAGTTTTGTTAAAAAGAGTGCCGCATCCCCGTTCGGACGCAAATGATCATAGAGATTTTCGAAGTAGTCAAGACCACGGATCGAGAACCCGTCCCGTTCGCCCGTTTCGACCATCAACTTCGCGAACGTTTTCAGTTCTTCACGACTCGCTTCATAGCAAACAATTCCTTTTCGTTCAGCCAGTCGGACGTTGTAGCGAAACTTTGAATGAAACCGATCAAAGATTTCTTTCTCCGTTCCTTCAAGGCTCGTCTCCATCGTAAAACGCGGTTGCGCATGATCGAAGCCGCCACCAAAACCATTATGCTTAAATCCGAGGGCCATCATTTCTGTCAGCAGTGTCGGGTCTTCATCACGATCAATGTTCGGATCCAATTTGATGGCGATGGCTTTATGTTGTTTTGCCACCTTAATCGCGAGATCACGCAGTGCTGTGACGGCTTCTTTATTTGCATAATCGACGACAAATCCGCGCGGTGCGTAACATAACGTAAACGGTAGTTTCGGCACTTGCTTAAATAAGAGTAAAGCGACACCGATTGGTTGACCGTCCGGCGTTCCAACAGCAATCCGCTGATGGGTCCATCCTGTCGCCTGTTTGACGTCTCCCCATGCCGGCAACTGTAATAAGTCCCCTTTTGGATGTGTTTTAACAAACGCTTCAAATCGTTCTGTCGTTAATTCAAGTGGTTGATAATTCACTGCTTTTCCTCCAATTGGCGTATCATCTCTTTGACGATTTGTTCTTCGTCGAGTGGTGTTTTTTCGTCACCAATGATTTGATATTTTTCATGCCCTTTTCCTGCGAGAATGACGATATTATCGGGACGTGCAAGACTCGCTGCATATCGAACGGCTTCGACTCGATCGCCAATTTCGACGAATTGGTCATGAAGCATCCCTGACGCAATCCCTGATGTGATCGACTCATAAGACTCAAAGCGCGGATCATCCGTCGTGACGATGACCGTCCCGGCATAGGTCGATGCCAATTGTCCCATCATCGGACGTTTCGTCACATCCCGATTTCCACCTGTTCCAATCAAGAAAATAATCTTCTCTTTCGGGACATCGACGAGAGCCTTCAGACATTGCTCGATTCCATCTGGTGTATGGGCGTAATCGACATAGACATTATACCCGTCGATCGGTAAACGTTGCATCCGCCCTTGGGCTGGCTGAATCTGAGTGATCGCGTTCGAAATCTCAGGTAAACGATAGCCGAGTGATAATAAGATACCTGTTGCGAGCAACAAGTTATAGACGTTAAAACGACCAATGAATTGGACCGTCAATTCAATCGACTCTTCTTGATAATCCATCGTAAATGTCGTCTCTTGAAGTGTCTGTGTAATGTTGTGTGCCTGCAAATCCGCGGGCTGATCAATGCCATATGTTAACACGCGCGCACCCGTCATCATCTCAAACAATTCACTTGTCGCATCGTCTGCATTCAAGACGGCTACTTTTTCATCCGATAGGCGCTGTCCGAGTTGTGCAAACAATAACCCTTTTGCGCGGGCGTAGTTTTCGAACGTCTTATGGAAATCGAGATGATCATGCGTTAAGTTCGTAAATCCTGCCACATCAAAATCTGCGCCCGTGACACGTCCTAGCTCTAATCCATGCGACGATACCTCCATAATGACGTCTTCAACGCCCTCTTGGTACATCTGATGGAAAAATGCTTGCAGTTCCGAGCTTTGTGGCGTCGTATTCCGACTTGGAACGACACGGTCACCAATCTTCACTTCGACGGTCCCGATGATTCCTGTCTTACGCCCTAGGCGCGCCAAGACGTCACGAACAATCGTCGTCGTCGTCGTTTTTCCGTTTGTTCCTGTAATGCCAATCATCCGCATTTTTTCGGAAGGATAATCATAGAATTTCCCTGCAAGTTCAGCGATTGCCCGCGTCGTACTTCTGACAAGAATGACAGGAATCGTCACATCGAGCGCGTGTTCAGCGATGATTGCAATTGCTCCGCTCGATTCAGCCTGTCGAGCGTAATCGTGTCCATCTACTGTATATCCTTTAATCGCGACAAATAATGTCCCAGGCTTCACGTCACGTGAATCTGTCGTCAAAGAGACGACTTCCGCATCTACCATCCGTTCAATTTTTTGAATTTGGATGGCTTCGATTAATTCAGCTAAATTCAAGGGTATTCCTTCTTTCTCGACAACATGTTTTCTGTATGGTTTTTTTTAGTTGAGAGCTTCTCTCACACGGTTTCTTCTTCCATTTCCGGTAAGATATACGCTTTTGCTGGTGGTTCTTCGAAGATATGTGTGATCAATCCTTGAATATCTTCTTTAGTGACGCGCTCCACCTCTTCGATGACTTCTTCTAACGTCGGGTGTTTTTCCAGATGAAGTTCATTTCGTGCATTTCGGTTCATGTGACTTGATGTTCCTTCATTCCCGAGAATGAGTGAACCTTTCAGTTGCTCGATGCCATCTTCAACTTCTTTATCCGTCAAACCATTCGCAAGCAACAGTTTGATTTCTGCTTCTAAGACATCTTCGACTTCCTTCAGTGTTTCGTGTGAAGTACCGACGTAAATCGTGAACGTCCCATGGTCGTCAAATGTCGTGTAGTACGAAAAGACAGAGTACGCCAGTCCGCGTTCTTCACGAATGGATTGGAACAAGCGGCTAGACATCGTCGCTCCAAAGGCATTATTCAATAATGCAAGTCCCGGTAAACGATCGTCCGTAGAATCGATTGCACGGAAATTATAACAAAGATGGACCTGTTCTGTATCCTTTTCCTTACGGATTACATCATTTTTTAGTTCGGGAAGCTGAATCGGACGCGAGATTTCACTCGGTGTCATGACACTGAACCGCTCCTTCACTTGTTCCACTAAAGCATCCGATACGTGACCCGCAATCGAGATGACGATTTGGTCCGGTGCATACGCCTGTTTCATGTATTCCGTAATCATCTGCCGATTGATTTTAAGAACACTCTCTTCCGTCCCAAGGATTGGTCGCGCCATGACGTCCTCGCCATAGGCTGCGATTGCGAGCAGTTCATGGACGAGATCATCTGGTGTATCTTCGTACATCTTGATTTCTTCGATGACGACCCGTTTCTCTTTTTCGAGTTCTTCTTCGTCGAACGTCGAGTCGAGGAACATATCCGCTAGGACATCAAATGCCGTCGCTGCATGTTCATCTAATGTCTTAACGTAATAACACGTTTGATCCTTACTTGTGAATGCATTAATATTTCCACCAAGTCGGTCGAAGTAAACCGCAATCTCTTTCGCCGAGAACTGTTCTGTCCCTTTAAAGACCATATGTTCGATTAAATGACTGATTCCATGTTCCTCAAGCGTTTCTGTTCGTGAGCCGGCCTTGATGAAAATTCCTGTTGCTACGCTCCGCGCGCTCGGCATCCGTTCGATGATGATTCGTACTCCGTTTTGTAGCTGTATCCGTTCGACCATAATAGTTTCCTCCTGAATCGGAAACAAGGTGGCCCTCGTTGCGACATCCGCACCGTTGAGCCACCTTGTTTTCATTAGTTACGACGTGGTGGACGTTGTCCGTCACGTGGTGGGCGAGATCCTGTATCCCGACGTGGCGGGCGGTTGTCACGCTCTGTTTTTTTCTTTTCATCGTATGCTGCACGGTCTTCCGCGCTCATTCCTTCAACGAGAAGGATTTTATGTGAGGCGTTGACACGACCTTTATCATCAACTTCTGTGACACGGACTTTCAGCTTGTCGCCGAGTTTGACGACATCTTCCGTTTGACCGACACGATCAAGTGCAAGCTCAGAGATGTGGACGAGTGCGTCTTTTCCTTTGAACAACTCAACGAACGCTCCGAATTTCTCAATCCGGCGGACTGTCCCGTCAAACTCTTCACCGATGACGACTTCACGAACGATGTCCTCGACGAGTTGACGTGCACGATTAATGCCATCTTGATCTGTCGATGCGATAAAGACCGTACCATCTTGGTCGATATCAATCTTGACGCCTGTTTCATCGATGATTGCATTGATGACTTTACCGCCGGGTCCAATCACATCACGGATTTTATCCGGATTGATTTTGAGGGTAACGATTTTCGGTGCATATTTCGATAACTCGACACGTGGTTCTGCAATGATCGAATTCATGTGTTCAAGAATGTGCAAACGGCCAAGGCGTGCTTGTTCGAGCGCCTCTTCAAGAATTTGACGCGTGATGCCGCCAATCTTCATATCCATTTGTAAAGCAGTTACACCATCTTTTGTTCCTGCGACTTTAAAGTCCATGTCGCCGAGGTGATCTTCCATACCTTGAATGTCTGTTAAGATTGAATAATTTTCGCCTTCTTTAATTAATCCCATCGCGATTCCTGCAACTGGTGCTTTAAGCGGGACACCGGCATCCATCATCGCGAGGATTGATCCACAGATTGAGGCTTGTGAAGAAGATCCATTTGATTCAAGCACTTCCGAGACGAGACGAATCGTATACGGGAAATCTGTTTCTGATGGCAAGACAGGCTGTAAGGCACGCTCTCCAAGTGCTCCGTGACCAATTTCACGACGACCTGGTGCACGCATTGGACGCGCTTCCCCGACTGAGAACGGCGGGAAGTTGTAATGGTGCATGAAACGTTTTTCTTCTTTCAAACCAAGTCCATCGATGATTTGTGCGTCTCCAGCGACACCAAGCGTCGCGACAGACAAGACTTGTGTTTGACCACGTGTAAAGAGTCCAGAACCATGAGCACGTGGCAAGAGACCGATTTCTGAGTCGAGCGGACGAATTTCAGCAAGTCCACGACCATCCGGACGTACTTTATCTTCTGTGATGAGACGACGAACTTCCGCTTTGACGAACTTATTCAATACACCAGAAACTTCAGCAAGTTGTGCTTCCGTGACCGACTCGTCGGCTGCGTAAAGATCAATATATTTTGAGATGACTTCGTTGATCGCGACGTCACGCGCTTGTTTTTCTTCGACTTGAACCGCTGTCGTGACTTCTGCTAATGCTTCCGTCTTCAGACGCGCAACAAGTGCTTCATCAAATGATGACACCGTGTAGGCAAATTTCTCTTTCCCGACGGCAGCAACGATTTCCTCTTGGAACGCAATCAATTCTTTGATGACGTCATGTCCGAGAAGAATCGCTTCGAGCATCGCTTCTTCCGGTACTTCCTTCGCACCGGCTTCGACCATGTTGACGGCATGTTTTGTCCCTGCGACTTGTAAATCGATATCGCTTGCTTCCGACTGACTTGCCGTTGGGTTGATGATGAACTCTCCATCAACGCGACCAATCGTCACACCAGCGATTGGACCGTCAAACGGAATATCCGAGATGGAAAGGGCAATCGAAGCACCAATCATCGCTGCGACTTCTGACGAGTTGTCCGCATCTGAAGAAAGAACTGTCGTCGCGACTTGAATGTCATGACGGAATCCTTCTGGGAAGAGTGGACGAATCGGACGGTCAATTAATCGTGAAGTTAAAATCGCGTTTTCTCCAGGACGGCCTTCACGTTTTAAAAAACCTCCTGGAATTTTACCTGCTGCGTATAATTTTTCTTCATAGTTCACTGTTAATGGGAAGAAATCCAAGTCTTTCGGTTGCTTCGACGCAACGACTGTTGCGAGGACGGCTGTCTCGCCATAGCGAATCATCGCTGCCCCGTTCGCTTGTTTGGCCAGTTGACCGATTTCAATTGTTAAAGTACGTCCACCGAGTTCGGTCGAAAACGTCTGTTTTGTTTGTGACATGCACAAATCTCCTCTCACTACTATCCGTTTTTTCATTCAAATCTAATTATGTAGGTTCTTGCGCCAAATGTCCACGAATCGGCAAAAAAAAGAAACAGGAGACAATGCTCCTGCTTCCACTTGTCCTTTTAGTCGGATTAGCGACGAAGACCAAGACGCTCGATCAATGAACGGTAACGAGCAACATCCTTGTTACGAAGGTATGTGAGCAAGTTACGGCGACGACCAACCATTTTCAAGAGACCACGACGTGAGTGGTGATCCTTTTTGTGTGTACGTAAGTGATCGTTCAAAGTTGTGATCTGTTCAGTTAAAACAGCAACTTGTACTTCCGGCGAACCAGTATCGCCTTGTTTCGTAGCATAAGCTTCGATAATTTCGTTTTTACGTTCTTTAGTGAGTGCCATTGTCACTCCACCTCCATCTTTTGAATGACCGTATTGCCGAGCATCGGATGGTGAGACCTGATGCCAAGTCAATCGGCTGTACGTGATCGTACTGACTTATCATAACGAACCGCTATTCTTCTGTCAAACGTTTAAACGACGTGCCGCTTCGATTTTATCTTGAGCGAGTTGTGCTTTTAAGCTCTCGATCCCGTCGAATGCCCGTTCGTCACGTAAATAGGCGATCCACTCCAGTTTTAATTCTTGGCCGTATAAATCTTCGTCAAACTGAAGTAAGTGGGTTTCCACACTGACTTCTCCTGTTTCATAAAAGGTCGGTCTCCGTCCGATGTTCGTCATCGCGGGGAATGTCCGTCCATCTTCTAAATGGACATGTGTCGCGTATACCCCGAGTTTCGGAATGACATACGCAAACTCCGGACGGATATTAGCAGTCGGAAAGCCGATTTGTCTTCCTCGTGCATCTCCATGAATGACTGTCCCTTTAATTTGATACGGTTCCCCGAGTAAACTCGCTGCCGCTTCGACTTCACCAGCCGCTAACAGCTTTCGAATCCGCGTCGAACTGACTTTTTCATCATCTGCTTGCTGTTCAGCGACAGTCGTGTGTGTGAATTGACCGCGACTATGGAAATCGAGTGTTGCCATCTTTCCAGCTCCGAATCGTCCGTAAGAATAGTCAAATCCGGCGACGATATGTTTCGCACCCGCCGCAATCAAGTACGTATCGACGAACTCTTGCGGGGACAACTCGGAAAACGCAATCGTGAACTCAATCACGTAAGCCCGGTCGATTCCGAGGTCCGCCATCTTCTCGAGCTTTCGATCAAGCGGGGTGATGTAACGGATTTGATCGTCACTTTTTCCGAGGACCTGCTTCGGGTGCGGGTCAAACGTCATCACAGTGACAGGGAGATTGAGCTCCTCGCCTTTCTCGATTGCCGTTTGCAAGACATGTTGATGCCCTAGGTGAACCCCATCAAAGAATCCAAGTGCAATGACTCCCGACTCCGCTACCGGTTTTTCCGGATATGTTAAATGAATGATTTCCATCCCTATCTCTCCGATCTTAATCGATTTGTAACATGACCTCGACACGCCCCATATTGATTTCAGGGTCTCGGCGATAAATCGCTAACGGTACGTCCTCTTCATTATAGACAGTAAACAGTTCGAATTCATCCGGAATGCTTGCAAGCTTTGCTCCGTTTAAAACCCGAGTTGCCGTTTCAGCGTCAACAGTCATCCGTGGCCACTTTTGAATGACTTGTTCAATTGGTAAAACGTACGCCATCCGCTCCTCGACCGTCTCACAGCCTTCGAGCATCGCAAGTGTGACCGTATCACCCTCTTCAATCGCACCCGACGCTGTTCGTCGCAAGTGACTCATGTGCGCTGCATAACCGAGCAACTCTCCGATTTGAACAGCGAGCGTCCGGATATAGGTTCCTTTTCCGCAGGCAATCTCCATGTGAAAGCGGCACGTGTTGTGATCGAACGTCAAAGGAGACGTTCGTTTTAATTCGTGAATCTCAACGATGCGCGTTGGTCGTTCGACTTCGATTCCTTTTCGTGCATATTCGTATAGCTTTCTTCCATTGACTTTAACAGCAGAGTAGTACGGCGGGGTCTGTTCGATTTGCCCAGTCAATTGCCCGAGAACTAAATCGATTTGCGCTTCCGTCACTGCCCCTTGCATCACGCCAGTCGTCTCGACCGTTTCCCCATGGGCATCTTCTGTCGTCGTCGAAAAACCAAGCGTCACTTCCGCTACATACCGTTTTCCTTCATCCGTGATGAACCGTGCAAGTTTTGTCGCCCGTCCTAAACAAATCGGTAAGACGCCTGTGACTTCAGGATCAAGCGTGCCGGTATGTCCGACTTTCTTTGTTTGAAACAAACGGCGCAATTTAAATACACAATCGTGACTCGTCATACCCGCTGGTTTGTCTAACGGTAGTACACCAATCGGTTCCATCTCTCATCATCTCCTAAAAAAAGGGCAACCACGCCTGTGGTTGCCCTTTTCATGTGTCAATCCTTGTTCAAGTTCCGGAGCAACTCATCAATCCGCGATCCATACTCGACCGATGTATCAATCTCGAACATCAATTCAGGAGTTTTGCGTAACCGGATGCGTGACCCAATTTCTTTACGCATGAATCCTTTTGATTTTTCAAGACCGATCCGTGCCTCTTCGCGTACTTTCTCGTCACCAAGCACTGAATAAAAAATCGTTGCTTGCTGTAAATCACCCGTCACTTCGACACCTGTTACGGTAATCGCTTTGACACGGGGATCATTGACGTCTTTGATGAGCATTTGCGTAATCTCTTTACGAACTTGTTCTGCAACACGATTTGAACGTACACTCATGTGAATTCCCTCCAGTTCGGATATTCTCCGTTCTGTTACTTCCGTTTTACTTCTTCCATGATGAAGGCTTCGATAACGTCATCGACTTTGATGTCGTCATATTTCTCAATCTTGATTCCACATTCGTAGCCGGTTGCGACTTCTTTGACGTCGTCTTTAAAGCGACGTAGTGTATCAAGTTTCCCTTCATAAATAACGATGCTGTCACGGACGACACGAACACCTGCTGCACGTGTCAGCTTACCTTCAGTCACGTAACCACCAGCAATCGTTCCGACTTTCGAAACTTTGATGACGTCACGGACTTCAGCTTGTCCAATGATTTTCTCAACGAATTCAGGATCAAGTAACCCTTTCATCGCTTGTTCGATTTCTTCAATCGCATTGTAGATGATTTTGTGAAGACGAATCTCAACTTTTTCTTGATCTGCCATTGATTTCGCGTTGCCGTCTGGACGGACGTTGAAACCGATGATGATCGCGTTTGCTGCTGAAGCGAGGATGACATCACCTTCTGTGATGGCACCAACACCTGAGTGAACGATGTTGATTTTAACGCCTTCGACATCAATTTTCTTGAGTGAACCAGCGAGGGCTTCGACTGAACCTTGAACGTCACCTTTGATGATGATGTTTAAGTCCTTGACTTCGCCTTCTTTGATACGATCAAAGAGATCTTCGAGGCTGACTTTCGCCGAATCGCGACGTTGTGCTTCGATTTCACGTTGGTAACGTGCTTCACCGATTTGACGCGCTTTTTTCTCATCTTCAAACGCGAAGAATTGATCACCGGCTTTTGGTACATCGTTTAAGCCTGTAATTTCGATTGGTGTTGATGGACCGACTTCTTTCACACGGCGACCGATATCGTTGACCATTGCCCGGATACGACCGAACGTATGACCGACGACGACTGGATCTCCAACGCGAAGTGTCCCGTGCTGGACGAGTAACGTCGCAACCGGTCCACGACCTTTATCGAGTTTCGCCTCGATGACCGTACCACGCCCGTGCATTTCTGGTGTTGATTTGTATTCTTGAACTTCTGAGACGAGAAGAATCATTTCGAGTAACTCATCGATTCCTTCGCCTTTAAGAGCAGAAACCGGTACGAAAATCGTATCGCCGCCCCAATCTTCCGCAACGAGTTCGAACTCTGTCAATTCTTGCTTGACGCGGTCCGGATTCGCTCCTTCTTTATCCATCTTGTTGACGGCAACGATGATTGGTACGCCTGCTGCTTTAGCGTGACTAATCGCTTCTTCCGTCTGTGGCATGACACCATCATCTGCTGCAACGACGATGATTGCGATATCCGTCACATCTGCACCACGTGCCCGCATCGTTGTAAACGCTGCGTGACCTGGTGTATCGAGGAATGTGATTTTTTTGTTATCGATTTCAACTTGATATGCTCCGATGTGCTGCGTAATCCCACCTGCTTCGCCCGCTGTTACTTTCGTATTACGGATCGAGTCAAGAAGTGTTGTTTTACCATGGTCAACGTGACCCATGATCGTAACGACAGGAGGACGTTCCGAGAGTTCGTAGTTATCAAGGTCGAGTTCATACGCATCGAAATCCGTTTCGTCGACTTGGACTGATTTTTCAACTTCGAAACCGAAGTCTGATGCTAACAATTCAACCGTCTCATCGTCGAGATCTTGGTTGATTGTCGCCATGACGCCCATGCCCATCAATTTCATGATGAGTTCGTTTGGTTTTTTCGCCATTTTTTCAGCAAGTTCACCGACCGTCAAGTTATCCGCGTATTGAACGACGTTCGCCATCGCTTCTTCTTGTGCACGGCGTGCTGCTTTCCGTTGACTTGATTTCGAGTTCGGGTCAGCGACTTCTAACTTGCGTGGTTCTGCTTTTTTCTGGTTCGGACGACGTTTTCCACCGCGGTTGTTGCGGTTTCCGAATTCTGGACGTCCGCCTTTTGTATTACGTGATTGATTGCCTGCTGGTTTATTAGTAGTAGTTCCTGGTCTGTTCGGTTTATTGTCTGATTTCACTTGTTTTGGAGCCTCCGTTTTTTGAGCCCGATGTTTCTCGGGATTAAATACTTTGTCGAGTTGCTGTACTGTCTGTTCATCTAATACTGCCATATGATTCTTGACGGGTTTCTCAAGCTTTTCAAGCTGTGCGATGACCTGCTTACTTGTTACGTTTTGTTCCTTAGCGAATTCGTATACACGTTTACCCAAAGGATCCACCTCCAATTAGTCGTTCGAGAGGAGTTCAGTTAGCTTTTTCGCAAATCCGGCTTCATTGACTGACACGACAACACGCGCATCTTTTCCTAGTGCATGGCCAAGAATCGAACGATCCCCGACTTCAAGATATGGGACATGATAACTTGTACATTTATCCGTAACCTTTTTACGCGTGGCAGCCCCCGCATCTGCTGCTAAGAGGACAAGCTTCGCTTGTCCTCCCCGTACTTCTTTCAGCACGAGTTCTTCTCCAGTCGTCACTTTCCGCGCTCGGTTCGCGAGACCAAGTAGCGATTCCCATTTACTCATGTATACCTCCCGCGATCTCAAGCAATTGATCATACAATTCATCTGTCGTCTTGACTTTTAAATGATGATCGAGCGTTCGCTTCTTTTTCGCCTTAGTAATGACAGCTACATCTTTCGTTAAATAGGCACCTCGCCCATTCATCTTACCATTAAGATCGATGACAACCTCACTGTCAGGTGTTCGAACGACGCGAATTAGCTCTTTTTTGGTTTTCATTTCTTGTGTGATGACGCATTTACGTAAAGGTACCTTCTTTTGCACGAATTATTCCTCGCCTTCGACTTGGACCGCTTCCACGTCAACTGCTTCATCTTTAAGGAACACATCACGAAGACCCATCGATTCTGCTTCTGACTCACTCTTGATGTCAATTTTCCATCCCGTCAGTTTCGCCGCAAGACGTGCATTTTGTCCGCGTTTCCCGATTGCGAGTGACAATTGGAAATCAGGCACGACGACGATTGTCGCCTTCGCCGGTTCGTTGACATACACGCCTACGACTTGAGCAGGACTCAAGGCATTGGCCACGTATTCTTTCGGATCATCGGAATAGCGAACGATATCAATTTTTTCACCGTTCAACTCGTTGACGATGTTTTGAACACGTGCCCCTTTTTGACCGACACACGCACCAACCGGGTCGATATCATCTGACGCGACCGCGATTTTTGAGCGATCTCCGGCTTCACGCGCAACAGATTTCACTTCGACTTCGCCATCAGCGATTTCCGGCACTTCAATCTCAAACAAGCGTTTGAGTAAGCCAGGGTGTGTCCGTGATACAAGAATCGATGCGCCAGACCCTTTCACCATTGGGTCGACTTTCGTCACGTATACTTTGATGTATTCCCGAATACCGAACCGTTCATTCGGCATTTGTTCATGTGTTGATAGAACCGCTTCGATTCCCTCGAGATTAACATAGAGGTTACGTGCGTCTTGGCGTTCGACCATCCCCGTCATGATTTCATCTTCACGATCCGCAAAGTGATTGTAGATGCGCTCGCGCTCTGCTTCACGCATTTTTTGTGTGACGATTTGTTTTGCCGTCTGTGCCGCGACACGTCCGAAATCTCCCGGTGTGACTTCAACTTTATGGAAGTCTCCTAGTTCATAGGTCGGATCGATTTCATGCGCTTCTTCTAGCGAAAGTTGCTCTTCCGGTTGTGTCAACCGTTCGACGACTTCCTTCAGTGCAAAGACACGAATCTCTCCTGTTTTTTGGTCGAACTCAACCTTGACTGCCTCCGACTCTTTACCGAAGTTCCGGCGGTAAGCTGAAATCAATGCTTGTTCTAACGCATCGATGATGATGTTCTTATCGATTTCTTTTTCTTTTGCAATTTGCTCGATTGCTTCGAGTAACTGTGGTCCCATCGTTCTCTTCCTTTCCTTAGAACAGTACCGCAAGTCGCGCCATCGCGATCTTGGTCACCGGTATTTCAATTTTCAATTTTCGTGTTTTTACGCGGACTTCGATTTCAAGCATTTCGTCGTTATACGCAAGTAACGTTCCTTCAAATTCGGTAGCATCTTTAACCGGATCATTCGTTTTGACGTAGATATGTTTACCAATCGCCTTTTCGAAATCTTCCGCTTTTTTGAGTGGTCGTTCTGCACCTGGACTGGCAACATCTAGATAATAGGGTTCGTCAATCGGATCATCATTATTCAATGCTTCCGATAACTGTTCGTTGATGTTGACACAATCTTCAAGGTCAACGCCACCTTCCTTATCGATGGAGACACGTAGGAACCAATCCGCCCCCTCTTTGACGAATTCGACGTCGACAAGCTCCATCCCCTCTCGTTCCACGATTGGTTTTGCGAGCGCCTCGACCTTCTCAGTTACGTTCGTCATCTTCATCCTCCTTCAAAAAACAAACAAGAAAGGAGCAGGTCCCCCTACTCCTTCCAAGTCGTAGTATAAAAAACATTTCCTCACTCAATATAGCATAATGAACCGCTCTAAGCAAGTCTCCGCCTGGCTTTACAGGTCAAATAACGAAAGCTGGTTCTCGTCCGGAAGACCTTCGAGACAACCAAGATTGTCGAGCGTTTCGATAATCGTTTTCGATAATTTGGCACGTTTCTGTAAATCTTCTTTCGACAGGAACTCGCCACCTTTTCGGGCCTCGACGATTTGTTTTGCCGCATTTGTTCCGAGCCCGGTCACGGCGTCGAACGGTGGTAACAGCGAATCACCTTCGATTAGGAATTCACTGGCGCTCGACTTATACAAATCGACTTTTTGGAACGTAAAGCCGCGTTCAATCATCTCAAGCGCAATTTCAAGAACCGTATAGAGTCCTTTATCCTTCGCCGTCGCCTCGAATCCTTTATCTTTGATATCTTGTAAAACTTTTCGGACGGCGGCTGTTCCTTTGTTCATCGCGCCGATGTCAAAATCACCCGCCCGGACCGTGAAGTACGATGCGTAGTAGTACATCGGATGGTGGACTTTGTAATAGGCAATCCGGACCGCCATCAAAACGTAAGCTGCAGCGTGGGCTTTCGGGAACATGTACTTGATTTTTTTACACGAGTCGATGTACCAAAGGGGTACACTGTTTTCAATCATCGCTTCTTCCATCTCAATCGAGAGCCCTTTTCCTTTACGGACGGATTCCATGATTTTAAAGGCAAGCGACGGCTCAAGACCGGCATAAATCAAGTAGACCATGATGTCATCCCGGCAGCCGATGACGTCTTTCAGTTCACAGGTTCCGTTATAAATCAACTCACTGGCATTCCCGAGCCAAACGTCCGTTCCGTGCGACAGACCGGAAATCTGGACGAGTTCCGAGAACGTCGTCGGTTTCGTTTCTTCAAGCATCTGTCGAACGAACTTCGTCCCGAACTCTGGAATCCCGAGCGTTCCGGTTTTCGAATCAATCTGTTCCGGTGTGACACCAATCGATTCCGTCGAACTGAAAATTTTCATGACCTCGGCGTCATCGACGGGAATCGTTTTCGGATCACGCCCGGATAAATCTTGCAGCATCCGAATCATCGTCGGGTCATCGTGTCCGAGAATATCAAGTTTCAGCAGATTATCGTGAATCGAGTGGAAGTCAAAGTGTGTCGTTTTCCATTCCGATCCCATATCGTCCGCCGGGAACTGGATCGGACTGATATCATAGATGTCCATGTAGTCCGGGACAACGATGATACCGCCGGGGTGCTGTCCTGTCGTTCGCTTGACACCTGTCACCCCGCTGACGAGCCGGTCGACTTCCGCGTTACGGTAATTTAAATCATTTTCCGATTGATACCCCTTCACATACCCATAGGCTGTTTTTTCGGCGATCGTCCCGATCGTCCCTGCACGGTAGACATAATCATCCCCGAACAAGACTTTCGTATAGGCATGGGCTTTCGGCTGGTACTCCCCACTAAAGTTCAAATCAATATCCGGTACTTTATCCCCCTTGAACCCAAGGAACGTTTCGAACGGAATGTCATGTCCGTCTTTCGTCAATGGAATTTGGCACGTCTTACATTCCTTATCCGGTAAATCGAATCCGGATCCGACCGATCCATCATCGAAGAACTCGGATTCTTGACAGTTCGGACAGACGTAATGCGGCGGTAGTGGATTAACTTCCGTGATTTCCGTCATCGTCGCGACGAGACTCGATCCGACAGAACCACGCGATCCGACAAGGTACCCATCATCAAGCGATTTTTTTACGAGTTTATGCGAAATCAAATAGATGACGGCAAAACCATGGCCGATGATTGATTTCAATTCTTTTTCGAGTCGGGCTTCGACGATTTCCGGTAACGTCTCCCCATAAATTTTATGTGCCATGTCGTAGGACAGATTGCGAACCTCATCATCAGCACCGTCAATTTTAGGAGTAAAGAGATCTTTCGGGATGATATCGATGTTTTCGAACATCTCAGCGACTTTCTGACTATTCGTGACGACAAGACGTTCTGCAAGATCCGGTGCAAGGAACCGGAAGTCTTCCATCATTTCCTGCGTTGTCCGGAAATGAGCCGGGGGAAGCTGTTTCCGCATGTTGAGCATATTTGCCCCACCTTGCGTCCGAATCAAAACTTCACGGTACGTCGCGTCATGGCGATCGAGATAATGTACGTTCCCTGTCGCGACCGGCAGGATGTCGTTTTCTTCTGCGACCCGGATGACTTTTTTGATCAACTCACGAAGTTCGAGTTCATTTTGAACGATTTCCCGCTCGATTAAATGACCGTACATCGCCGGCGGCTGAATTTCGATGAAATCATAAAACTGCATGACCTTCGCTAAATCTTCATCCGATTTATTGAGCGCCGCATCAAACACTTCCCCATTGTCACACGCAGAGCCGATGATTAAACCTTCCCGGTGCGCAACGAGCTGCGAACGTGGCGTCCGAACGACACGATGGACGTGTTTCGTATGCGCAAGCGAGATGAGCTGGTAGAGATTTTTTAGCCCCGTCCGATTTTTAGCATAGACGGTCGCATGATATGGACGCGTCCGAGAAATGTCTTTTCCCATCTCCCGGTTAAGCGACAAGTGCGTTGTCATGTTGAACATCTCATCTGCCATTTGCAATAACTTCAACATCAAGTAGCCGGTTGCTTCCGCATCATAAATCGCACGGTGATGTTGTGTCAGTTCGATATCAAACCGTTTCGCGAGCGTATTCAAACGGTGATTCTTCAGTGTCGGCATCAAGACACGTGCCAGTTCAAGCGTATCGATAACGGGCAATGTCGATTCGTCATGTTCACCAGAACGAAGCGTCGCATTCAAAAATCCGATGTCAAAGGCCGCATTATGGGCGACAAGAATCGAATCCCCCGCCCAGTCCATGAATTCCTTGACGACTTGTTCCGGATCCGGTTTCCCACGGACCATGTCATCGGTGATGCCCGTCAAATCGATCGTCGTCGCAGATAATAAGTGTTTCGGATCAGCGAATGCTTCGAATTTATCAATCACGTCTCCGTCATAAATTTTTACGGCAGCTAATTCGATGATTTTGTTATACATCGCTGATAATCCGGTTGTCTCGACGTCAAAGACGACGAACGTCGCGTCCTCAAGACTGCGATCGACCGGGTTATAGGCAACTTGGACACCATCATTGACGACGTTCGCTTCGATTCCATACAATACCTTAATGTCATTTTTCTTTCCGGCATAATAGGCATCCGGGAAGCTTTGCGCTCCCGCGTGATCTGTGATGGCGACGGCCGGGTGTCCCCAAGCAGCAGCACGTTCGACGTACTTCGTCACGTTCATGACAGCATCCATCTGACTCATTTGCGAGTGCGCGTGCAATTCGACACGCTTCTCACCTGTCCAAGGGTCACCCGGAAGTTCAACCTTCACTTCAGACAATTGTGCAATCATCATACAGAGATCGCGGAGGAAGGTGTCGAACTCGACTCGTCCAGCCACTTGAATCCACATGCCCTTTTTGATTGCTGATAGGACTTTGACGTCCGTTTCATCTCGTGCAAACATCTTGACGACAAGCGAATCGGTATAGTCGGTCAATTTAAACGTAAAGATCGTTTTTCCACTTCGTAATTCCCGGCTCTCTGCTGAGAAGACAAGTCCCCGAATCGCAATCCGACGTTCTTCATCTTGAATCGTCTTAATCGGCACGATTTCATCTTGAATCGGTTTTCCGATCCGAATGTCGACCGGTCCCTCATCATCATCGCGCGACTGCTCACGTTTGAATTGAAGCTCGAGCATCCGTTTCGCTTCCTCGATGTCCTCTTGTTTGACTTGATTGCGTAACGCCTCTTGCGTCGATTGATCCATCTGGACAATCGGTTCACAAACAAACTTCGGAAATCCATAGGCACCGTATAATAATTGCATCTCTCCACACAGATCATTCTTTAAAAAACCAGCTTCCGGTTCACTCCTAACAGGGATGAAGAGTTTATTTTCCCTAAACTCTGGCAAAACACGACTGAGCTGGGTCCGCATCGCTGCAGACGCATCAGCTAAATCCTGAACGACGTATGGCCAATAGTCGATGAAAAGTTTGCTTTCCGGACGATCGTCCGAAACGAGGTTTAATTTGACTTCCGCAAATTGTTGATAACGACTCGTCAAACGACTGAAAAACATCTGATAGACGTTTTGCGGCAAAATCTTCGGAATTCGAATTTGGAACGTCCACGTTGAATTGCTTTTATTGACACGGAGCTTCTCAAGGGTAGCCCCCGTAAAATATTCTTCAGTAATTCCTGTCGGTAAATCTAAATCACTCATTAAAAGCGACATGCGTTGTTGTGTATCCACTCGCAATTGTGCTGTCCTATCGCATCACACCGTGACAGCAACTCCTCCTCCTCTTGCAGATTGCCCAAGGGGCGAATGGGTGTGAGACAAGAAAACAGTCACTTAAACGTTTTAAGTGACCGTTCCCATTACTTATTCTAAACCTTCATACAGCGAACGAACAGCCTGAACGAGATTTCCTTGTTCAATTTCTTCTGCTTCGCCGCCGCGGCGTGCTTTCAGCTCAACGATTCCGTCTGCCGCTTTTTTCCCGACGTTGATTCGAACAGGTAAGCCAACTAAATCAGCATCTGCGAATTTCACGCCAGCCCGTTCTTTCCGATCGTCAAACAGAACAGAGAATCCAGCAGCCGTCAGTTGACGGTAGACGTTTTCTGCCACTTCCATTTGCTCAGCGTTTTTCCCATTGACGGCAATCAAATGCACATCATACGGAGCAATCGCTTTCGGCCAAATGATACCACGCTCATCATAATGCTGTTCGACGACGGCAGAAAGTGTCCGTGAAACACCGATGCCGTAACAACCCATGATAAGGGGTTGCGCTTTTCCACCTTCATCAAGGAACGTCGCACCCATTCCTTGCGAGTAGCGTGTCCCGAGTTTGAAGACTTGTCCGACTTCGATACCGCGGGCGAACTTGACGTGCCCCTCGCCGTCTGGTGAAGCATCGCCTTCTTCGACGAAGCGTAAATCTGTATATTCCGCTTCAAAATCACGACTTGGATTTACATGGATGTAATGCGTTTCCGCTTTATTCGCTCCACAAACTGCGTTCGTCAAAGCGCGGACAGCATAATCCGCCACGACCTGCATGTCTGCTCCAATCGGACCGAGCGTGCCCGGTTTCGAATGCAGTGCTTGTTCGATTTCCTCATCAGAAGCCATCGTGATATCAAGCGCACCAAGGTAGTTTTTCAATTTAATGTCATTGACTTCGTGATCACCCCGGACGAGGGCCATGACGAGACCTTGTTCCGTCTTGAAGACGACCGTCTTGATTGATTCGGTTGCCGGTACCTGCAGGAACTCGCCTACCGCTTCAATCGTTTTTGCTTCTCCTGTATTAACGGTTTCCAGTGCTTCCGGTGCTTTGCCTTGTACGTCGTACGCGTCAACAGCTTCTGCCATCTCCAGGTTTGCTGCGTAATCCGACTGATCGGAATAAACAATCGTATCTTCACCGATTGCTGCAAGTGCATGGAATTCATGTGTGCCACTTCCACCAATCGCACCCGAATCGGCAACGACAGGGCGGAACTCTAATCCGACACGCGTAAAGATTTTATTGTATGTTTCAAACATGTTTTGGTATTCGTCATCCAGGCTTTCTTGTGTCGCATGGAACGAATACGCATCTTTCATGATGAACTCACGCCCGCGCAAGAGACCGAACCGTGGGCGACGTTCGTCACGATACTTCATTTGAATCTGAAACAGATTGACCGGTAATTTTTTGTACGAGTTCAACTCATCCCGAACGATTGACGTAATTAATTCTTCATGTGTCGCACCGAGCGCGAACCGTCGATCATGACGGTCTGTCAAGCGCATCAATTCTGGTCCGTAAATATCCCAGCGCCCGGTTTCTTCCCATAGCTCTGCCGGTTGAATAGCTGGCATCAATAGCTCTTGTGCTCCTGCCGCATCCATCTCTTCACGAATGATCGTCTCAATCTTCGCTAAGACACGTTTCGCAAGTGGCAAGTATGAGTAAATTCCTGCTGCATTTTGACGGACAAAACCCGCACGTAATAAAAGTTGATGGCTAATAGCATCTGCGTCTGATGGTACTTCACGCAATGTTGGCATAAACATTTTCGATTGTTTCATAATGAGTCGTGAACCCCTTTGATTGAAAGATTAAAAGAACTTCTGGATGTCATTCCATGTGACGACGAGCATCAAGAGCATGAGCAGTGCAAATCCAACGAAGTGCACGAGCCCTTCTTTTTGCGGGTCGACCGGTTTGCCGCGTAACGCTTCGAGGAAGAGGAAGAGTAATCGACCACCGTCAAGCGCGGGTAGTGGTAATAGGTTAAAGACCGCTAAGTTGACGGACAATAGAGCTGTCCACGTCAAGAGCATCGAAAATCCGCTGTCCGCTACCTGGTCCGTCATCTTGACGATTCCGACAGGACCTGATAGTTGATCGACACCAACGACCCCTGTCACTAAGTCACCGACTGCGCCGACAATTAACGTCGACATCCGCCATGTTTCCGTTACACCCGTTTCGAGTGCCGTTCCGAACGACTTTTCCGTCTCGTTCGTCACACCGATGATTCCGACTTTTTGATCGCCTTGTTGTTGAATTTTCGGCGTAATTTGTGTTGTTGTTTCTTGACCATCCCGCTCATAGACGACGGTCGTTTCTTTTCCAGCTTCATCTTGGAAGCCAGCACGAAGGTCTTCCCATTTTGTCGTCTCGTCTCCGTTGACGGAAACGATCCGGTCGCCTTCGACGAGCCCTGCTTGGTCCGCCGGCGAATCTTTTTGAACGGTCCCGATGACACTTTCACCCGTTGGAGAACCGTTGTATAACGCTAATCCAAATAAGATGATGAAGGCGAGAACAAAGTTCATCGCTGGTCCGGCAGCAATCGCAAGTACCCGTTTAAAAACGGATTTCGAACCAAATGTCCGGTCGTACGGCGCAATTTGTGTTCGTGTCTGCCCTTCGACGAGAAAGGCGGTTTTTGAAATATCGTATCGTGTCGAGACTTCGTCTTGTAACCCAACGAGCTCTAACTTGTGCAATAAATCAATCCGTTCGACCGTCACGACTTGGTCTGCCTTCGGATGGCTTGCATCTAAATAGATCGCGTCGACAAGGCCCTCGTTCATGCCTAAGCCAACAGCCTGACCAGGTTTGACTTCAACGAACTCTGGTTCTTCGCCAGCCATCTTAACATATCCGCCAATTGGCAAGAGGCGAACCGTATACAATGTCTCATTTTTGAAAAACGAGAAGATTTTCGGTCCAAAGCCGATCGCGAACTCCCGGCAAAGGATTCCAGCGCGCTTCGCCATTACGAGATGACCCCATTCATGTACGGCAACAAGTACACCGAACATCAATACGATCGAAATAAAGGTCGTCATTGCTATCCCATCCTTAGTTAGCGAGTGAAAGTGACGCGACAAACGCACGTGCCCAACGATCCGCCTCTAAAATTTGATCCAAAGACGGATCGTTGATCAGTTCATGCGCCCGTAACGCAGCTTCAACACTCACTTCGATTTCTAAAAAGCTGATTTCCCCTTTTAAAAAGCGGTCAACGGCTTGTTCGTTCGCGGCATTAAGTACTGAAGGCATCGAACCCCCCGCACTACCCGCTTCAAAAGCGAGGCGTAATAAGGGATAGCGTTCAAATGAAGCTTCAGCAAAGTTCAAGCGTCCGATTTCTTTTAAGTTTAACCGTTCTCCCCCTTTGATTTCAAGGCGGGACGGATATGTAAGGGCATATTGAATCGGTTCACGCATATCCGGCATACCGAGCTGTGCCATGACGGCACCATCATTGAACTCGACCATCGAGTGAATGATTGACTCTCGGTGAATGACGACATCGATTTCTTCATACGCAACATCAAACAACCAGTGGGCTTCAATGACTTCGAACCCTTTATTCATCATCGTTGCAGAATCAATCGTAATTTTCGCCCCCATCGACCAGTTCGGATGATTCAGCGCTTGCTCGACCGTAACATCCGCCAATTGATCGCGCGTCATGTCACGGAAACTACCGCCAGATGCCGTTAAAATAATTTGACGGACATCTTCACGTCGTTCTCCATTCAAACATTGGAAAATCGCTGCATGCTCACTATCGACAGGTAAGATAGCAACACCTTTTTCACGTGCTTTTTTCATGACAAGATGTCCAGCAGTAACCAAGGTTTCTTTATTCGCGAGACCAATCGTTTTTCCTGCTTCAATCGCTGCGAGCGTCGGACGGAGACCGACTGCACCGACGACTGCCGTGATGACAATATCTGCTTCTTCCATTGTTGCGACGTCAATCAAGCCTTGATCGCCCGTCAAAATTGTCGGACGATAGTCGAGTAGCTTTTGCAACTGTCCGCGCGTCACTTCGTCCATGACGGAGACAAGCATCGGACGTAAACGATTCAACCATGGAACTGCAACGTCAATATTTTTCCCGAACGCAAAACTGACGAGTTGAAACTGTTCAGGATTGGCGGCAATGACGTCCAGCGTCTGTGTCCCGATCGAACCTGTTCCCCCAATAATACTGACTTTCTTCATGTAACTTCCTCCTCAACTGAAGATGCCGAGTGTGATCAATACCGTAAAGACGATTAACATGCTATCAAAACGATCAAGAATCCCACCGTGCCCCGGAAGTAAACTTCCGGCATCTTTCACGCCATAATGTCGTTTGTATGCTGATTGTACGAGATCACCCAGTTGACCGACGACAGCCACGATCAGTGCTAATAAAACGACTTCTGCATACCCGATTGTCGGTGTAATCGCTTCAAAAATCACACCAAGAAGTACCGCGAGTAAAATTCCGCCTGCCGCCCCTTCAATCGTCTTATTTGGACTGATTGCCGGCCATAGTTTTGTTTTGCCGAAACGTTTCCCGACAAAATAGGCACCTGAATCTGTGAACCAAATCAAAAGAATGATTAACAGCGATAACGTCAGGCCATTATCCAGTAAACGGATGAACGCGAACGATGCAAAACCAACACCGACATAAACACTCGTTAGTAGCAAAAAAGCCACGTCGTCAAACGTGAACACATTTTTTGAAAATACAGTCCAAAATAGACCGACTAAAATAATCAGCATTCCCCAAGCAAGTGGAGATAATCCGCTTACCACTGTTTGTTCACTCGTTAATTCATAGACACGAATGAAGGGAAGCAATGTCCCAATCCCGAACAAGAGAACGGGAATCGACGAAAAGCTCAGTTGTCTCATCTTGACGAGTTCTGTATAACCGATCACTGTTAAGATTGCCATGAAGGCAAGAAATGGAAGACCACCCAAGTAAAGTAACCCTAAAAAGATGGCACCTGCCCAAATCCCTGTAATAATACGCGTTTTCATAAGCTATGTCCTCGTTTAGTCAGACGCCGCCGAATCGGCGTGTCCGTTGATTGTAATCCTCGATTGCTGTCAAAAATTGTTCCCGTCGAAATTCCGGCCACAAGACATCGGTGAAGTAAAACTCCGCATAGGCTGCTTGCCATAACAAGAAATTCGATAACCGCTGTTCTCCGCTCGTTCGTATGACGAGATCGACATCTGTCATGGAACCCGTCATCAATTCGTGTTCGATGACCTCATTTGTAATCTCAGTCGGAAGCAGTTGTCCGGCTTGTACTTTTTCAGCAATCTTTTGCATGACTTGAACGATTTCATCTCGCCCGCCATAATTTAATGCAAAAATTAACCGTAGTCCAGTATTGTCAACTGTATCCTGTTTCGCTTGTTGAACTGCCTCCCGTGTATAGACGGGTAAACGCGATATTTCACCAGCGACTTCTACTTTGACATTGCGTTCATTCAAGTCTTTTAAATCCGACTCTAAAAATTGAGCCGGTAACTTCATCAAGAAACTGACTTCTTCTTCAGGACGCGTCCAGTTTTCGGTCGAGAAAGCGTATAAGGTCAGACTCTTTACCCCTAACTCATTAGCGACACGGACGACTTCGCGAACTGATTTCATCCCTTCACGATGCCCCATGATGCGGGGAAGTCCTCGTTTTTTTGCCCAACGTCCATTTCCATCCATGATGATCGCGATGTGATCAGGTACGTGTTGTTCGATCACTTCTTTTGTCTGGTTTAACCATTGAAACATGTACTTCTTCCTCCCCTCATTCATTTATAAGAAGAAGGGGACTCTTCGTGTGACAAAGAGTCCCCAACATGACGACGATTCGCGTCATACTTCCATAATTTCTTTTTCTTTATCCGTCGCTGTTTGATCAAGCGCTTTGACGAATTTATCCGTCAATGTTTGGACATCTTCCGTATAACCACGTAAGTCATCCTCTGTTAACGCTCCATCTTTTTCTTCTTTCTTCAGTTGCTCATTCGTATCACGGCGAATGTTACGTAATGCAACTTTTCCTTCTTCCGTATACTTCTTGACGAGCTTAACAAGTTCTTTTCGGCGATCTTCCGTAAGTGGCGGAATCGCTAAGCGAATGACCGTACCATCTGAAGATGGGGCTAATCCTAAATCTGCACGTTGGATTGCTTTTTCGATTTCTGTAACCATCGATTTATCCCAAGGTGTGATTAAGATGAGGCGCGCTTCCGGTGTATTCACGTTCGCGACTTGATTAAGTGGTGTCGGTGAACCGTAGTAATCGACATGAACAGGATCAAGGATTGCAACGTTCGCACGACCCGCACGGAGTGTCGCAAGTTCTTTTTTAAGTGAAAGATGCGCTTTTTCCATCCGATCTTCGGCTTGTTTCATGATTTGCTGTGACATATTATTTCCCCCTTACGAGTGTTCCAATTTCGTCGCCAACGACGACGCGTTTAATATTTCCTTCTTCCATCAATGAGAAAACGATGAGCGGAATATCATTATCCATGCAGAGTGACGTTGCAGTCGAATCCATGACTTGCAAGCCGTCTTTTAATACATCGAGGTAAGACAATGTCTCGAATTTTTTCGCATCCGGATCCACGTTCGGATCGGCCGAATACACACCATCGACATTGTTTTTCGCCATCAAGATGACTTCAGCTTCAATTTCAGCGGCACGAAGCGCTGCTGTCGTATCTGTCGAGAAGTACGGATTTCCCGTTCCGGCCGCAAAAATGACGACCCGACCTTTTTCTAAGTGACGCATCGCACGACGACGAATGTACGGTTCAGCAACTTGTCGCATTTCGATTGAAGTCTGAACGCGCGTTTCAACGCCTACTGACTCTAAGCTATCTTGTAATGCGAGCGAGTTCATGACCGTCGCAAGCATCCCCATATAATCGGCATTTGCCCGGTCCATTCCAAGTTCTGCCCCTGTTTTACCACGCCAAATGTTACCTGCACCTACAACAACGGCAACTTGTACATTCAATTCTACCAATTCGCGAATCTGTTGAGAAATTGAATTGACGATTGCGGGGTTGATTCCGAACCCTTGATCACCTGCGAGCGCTTCTCCGCTCAATTTTAACACAATCCGGTTATATTTCGGTTGCATGACTACGTCCTCCTTGCTAAATTCCGTAAAAAAGGAACACGAACCACTTCCACACGAAAGTGGATTGAAGCATACGTGTTCCTTCTCTTGTCATCAGGAAATCCTGATTCTTATTTTTTAAGTTGGTTCATAACTTCTTCAGCGAAGTTTTCTTCACGTTTTTCCATACCTTCTCCAACTTCGAAGCGTACGAATGAAACGACTTTTCCGCCTTTAGATTCTACGTATTTACCAACTTTGAAGTCTGGGTCTTTAACGAATGTTTGGTCGACGAGGCAAATTTCCTCGAAGTACTTGTTCATACGTCCAGCAATCATTTTTTCAACGATGTTAGCAGGTTTGCCTTCGTTGATTGCTTGTTCTGTCAAGACTTTTTCTTCACGTGCTTTTTCTTCTTCTGTTACAGAAGAACGATCGACGTAAAGTGGGCGTGCCGCTGCGATGTGCATCGAAACATCTTTTGCAACTGCTTCGTCTGTTGTTCCTTCGATGACGACGACAGAACCGATACGTCCACCCATGTGGAGGTAAGAACCGAACGCTGCGTTGTCTTCTTTCGTGAAGAGTGCTACACGGCGGAGTGAAATTTTCTCTCCAATTGTAGAAGCTTCTTCAGAAATATACGTTTCGATTGTTTTACCCGCTTCGTATTCAGAAGCGAGAGCTGCTTCAGCCGTTTCAGAACCGTTACGGAGAACTGCATCCGCGATGTTTTGAACGAGTGATTGGAAACGTTCGTTTTTTGCAACGAAGTCTGTTTCTGAGTTGATTTCGACGAGTGCTGCTTTGTTTCCGTCAACTGCGACTGCTGTCAAACCTTCTGCTGCAATACGATCGCCTTTAGCTGCTGCTTTTGCGATCCCTTTTTCACGCAAGAAATCAACTGCCGCGTTCATATCCCCATCCGTTTCAACGAGCGCTTTTTTGCAGTCGAGCATACCTGCACCTGTTTTTTCACGAAGTTCTTTTACCATTGCTGCTGTAATAGCCATTCGATATTCCTCCTTATAACGTCCTTATTTTCAAAAAAAAGGTGATAAAAGGTCAATTCCCTTTATCACCTGGCATCACGAATTACTCAGCGTCTGCTACTACTTCTTCAGTAGTTTCAGGTGCTACGTTATCTTCGCCTTGTTTAACTTCGAGGATTGCGTCAGCCATTTTACCAGTGAGCAATTTGACTGCACGGATCGCATCGTCGTTCGCTGGGATGACGTAGTCGATTTCGTCTGGATCACAGTTAGTATCAACGATCGCAACGATTGGGATGTTGAGTTTGTGTGCTTCTGCAATCGCGATACGCTCTTTGCGTGGGTCAACGATGAAGAGTGCATCTGGAACGCCTGGCATATCTTTGATACCGCCGAGGAATTTCTCAAGACGAGTCATTTCTTTTTTAAGAATGATGACTTCTTTTTTAGGAAGAACTTCGAACGTACCGTTCTCTTCCATTTTTTCGAGTTGTTTCAAACGGTTAATCCGTTTTTTGATTGTAGAGAAGTTCGTGAGTGTTCCACCTAACCAACGTTCGTTGATGAAGTATTGACCAGCACGGATCGCTTCTTCTTTCACAGTGTCTTGAGCTTGTTTTTTCGTACCAACGAAAAGAACGTTTCCGCCTTCAGACGCTACTTCACGGATGAAGTTGTAAGCTTCGTCTACTTTTTTAACCGTTTTTTGTAGGTCAATGATGTAGATTCCGTTACGTTCTGTGAAGATGTATTTTGCCATTTTTGGGTTCCAACGGCGTGTTTGGTGACCGAAGTGTACACCAGCTTCTAACAATTGTTTCATCGAGATTACTGCCATGATGAATTCCTCCTTTTGGGTTTTGGATGTCCTCCGCGATGATCGTTGTCCCAGCTAACCTATTAAAGGCACCGCAGCCGGCGATACATGCGTGCGTAATTAACACCGTAGACTAATATAGCATAAACTTTACCGTCGGGCAACCTTCGTTTTTGAAGAAAGTTTCGCAATCAATGCCACTTCACCCGTTCCTCGATTTAAAGAACGCGCGAGTTGATCCAGATCGGCCCCTGCCGCAAGTTGATCTTTCACATCTGTCAGTACTGGCTGAACGGATTCAGCCGATTCTTCCTGCGCCTGTTCGAACTGTGGGAGTTCTGTTACATCAGGACTGACGACCGTTTCATATGAGGACTGGGTAGGAGCAGCCTCAGCAGTCGGTTGCTCCTCGCGTTCTGCCAATCCGTTCACTTGTTCCATGAAGCGAAGCAAGATTTCTTCCGTCTCTTGTTTTTGACGTTCAAGATCAGTCACACGATCTTTTAGCAATGCTTGTTGTTTAAATAGAAGCAACAGACCATAACTAACGACCGCCGCCAGTAAAATATAAAAAATTGTCATAGTAGTTCCTTTCACATCGCGACACGATCAGACAAATAGGCACTTCCTAGCGCTTGCTTTAATTTACGTAACGCCTTCGAGTGGATTTGTGAGATTCGTGAAGTCGACAATCCTAGCACTTCTCCGATTTCCGTTAACGTCAGTTCTTCAAAGTAGAAAAGGGACACAACATATTGCTCTTTTTCCGATAGTTGCTCGACTTCTTCTGCAAGCTTCGAAATCAATTCACGCATCAGTAACGTATCTTCCGGCGTCGCTGCTTCCGGGTCGAGATACGATACAGCCATTGCTTTTCCCTCATCTTGGAGCGTCACCGCCTCGTCGATCGAGAGGACATTCGCAAAGTAACTTTCTGCAAGCGCCGTCTTGACTTCGTCCGGACTCATTTCGACGATGGACGATACTTCATCAAGCGTCGGCGTCCGTTGTAAGCTCTGCTCGAGAATTTCGACGGCCGCCTCGACACGTTTCGATTTTTCACGCAAAGAGCGTGGCAGCCAGTCAATTTTTCTTAATCCATCTAAAATGGCTCCACGAATTCGAAAGGCCGCGTATGTATCGAATTTATTGTTATGATTTTGATCGAACTTTTGCAGTGCGTCGTAAAGACCCATCATACCTAGACTTTTTAACTCATCACGATCGACACTTTTCGGAAGTGTCGCACTAAGACGTTGAACGTGGTATTGAACTAGAGGTTCATAATTCAGAAGTAATAGGTCAGCTACCGCTATATCGCGCGTCGATAGCCATTTATCCCAAAGTTGTTGTAGTTCCTCACGCATGACCATTCCTCCTCTAAATTTCCAGCGTTCCGACGTTGACCGTCCGAATGACGAGACGACCAGAGCTTGAATGGAACTCGATCGTCCGACCGTTCGTTCCACCAACATCTTCCGCGACGAGTGGGATTTTCGCTTGTTGCAATGCTGCTTTAACAGCAGCGATGTTCCGTTCACCGATACGCATCGATTCATGTTCATATTTGAATTGAAACATTTGCGCTCCCCCGGCAATCTTTGCCCGTAACCGAATCGCGCCACCTTGTCGTAAGCGCTTTACAAGCTCAGTTACTGCAGTATCTGCGAATTTCCCGACTTCAACGGTGATATCGCGACTGATTGCCGAGTCTGGGAGCATGACATGTGCCATGCTCGATAGACCACGTTCTTGATCATAAATGATGACGCCGACACAGGAACCTAATCCTGCAGTACGAAGGACGACCGGTTTTCGACTAACGGCATATTCCGCTATTCCAATCCGAATGACTTCATCCATCAACTTCCACACCCAATCGTTGAAAGACCGCTGCAAAAGCATCTGCTTCTGGCAATAATAATAAATGACCGTTTAAGTCGTTGCCTAAACTTGAAAGACGCGTATCGATGTATACTGCCATGTTACCAAATTTTGTCGACTCAAGTAAGGCAACTTCCAAAATTGCTCCAACCATATCAAAAGCGGAGGCAGGAACCGTCACATGAACGGATAAATCCAGCCAGTCAGAAATCGCGCGAGCGTAAGCGCCGATTAAGATATTGCCGATTTCTTCCCAAGCGGAAACACCAATCGCATGATGTTCCGAAAAAAACTGAAACGGCTGTTGCATCAACTGAGAAATCAGTTTTTCCGCATCTTGGAGCGGCATCAAAAAGAGTAGAGACGCCTTGATATCTCCTGTAAAGCGAAGTAAGGCTCCGGCAGTGTAAGCTTCCGCTCCGCCTACACGATCAATAATCGTCGAAAAGTGTTCGAGTTCTGCTGACGGTACTTCAATTTCAACAGGCTGTCCAAGAAGTGTCGATAATGCCGTAGCTGCATGCGCTGCCCCGATGTTTCCGACTTCCTTGAAAATGTCCTGTTCCATCCGATTAAGCATGAACGATGTCCTCGAATAAACGGTTCGGCTCAAGTAAGGAGAACAATTGATCTTCCCCTTTAGCGATTGCTGTCAAATAATTGGTTTCTTCTTGTTTTTGATCAGTCAACGGTTCAATCCGGACATCGATTGCTTCGACGACTTCATTCGCCCGATCGACGATGAACCCGGCATCTCCATGTTCGAGCGTCGCGATGATGATTCGTGTTTCTTCCGTTCCTTCGATTTCCTCAAAACCAAGACGTGTCCGTAAGTCAATCACCGGTGTCACGACCCCGCGCAAATTGATGACGCCTTTTACGTAAGGTGCAGCGTTCGGGATTCGTGTAATCGGAATCACGCGTTCGATGGAGCGGACCGATTGAACATCAATCCCGTAAGCATTTTGTTCCAGTTGAAAAACGACCCATTTTTGTTCCATTATCTATTCCCTCACTTTCGTAGCAGTGCATTGCTATCGATGATTAACGCGACTTGGCCGTCCCCAAGAATCGTCGCGCCAGAAATCGCGCGAATTCCTTCTAAATAACTTCCGAGCGGCTTCATGACGATTTCCTGTTGACCAATTAATTCAGTGACCATCAATCCGGCTAATTTTTCACCACTTCGAACGACGACAACTGAGTAGGCTTCTGCTTCTACTTGTGGAAGACCATACACTTCATTCAACGAAATCAATGGAACGAGTTGTCCACGGAAATCAAACACCTTTTCACGATGCGCTTGTAAGATGGCATCTTGTCGAAGCGATGTCGTTTCGATGATTGCCGTCAGCGGAATCGCATACGTTTCTTGACCGAGCTCAACAAGCATCGCGGAAATGATTGAGAGCGTCAATGGAAGACTGATTCTAAAGATTGTCCCTTCGCCACGTTTCGTCTCGACGAAAACTTCGCCACCGAGCGACTCAATCTTCGATTTGACGACGTCAAGACCTACGCCACGTCCCGACAAATCGGTTACTGTTTCTGCCGTTGAGAAGCCTGGTGCAAATAGTAGCATCGACGCTTCTTCCGGTGTTAAGACAGCAGCTTCTTCTTCCGTTAGCAACTCTTTCTCAATCGCAATCCGTGTGACCCGCTCATGGTTGATTCCTGCCCCGTCATCTTCAATCTCAATGAAGACCCGGTTTCCAGAATGATAAGCACGTAACGACAGATTGCCTTCGACTGGTTTCCCGGCTAAAATTCGATCCGTCTTGCTTTCAATGCCATGATCGACGGCATTACGGATTAAGTGAACGAGGGGATCACCAATCTCGTCAATCACTGTTCGATCAAGCTCCGTCTCTGCACCCGTGATATGCAATTTAATATTTTTACCGACATCTTTTGAAACCGATCGGACCATCCGTGGGAAACGATTGAAGACCTGTTCAATCGGCATCATGCGTAACGTCAAGACCAGCGATTGTAATTCATTCGTGCCGCGTTTAATGCGTTCGACGGTTTCCGTCAATTCAGATGAACCGACTTCGGCAGCAATTCGTTCTAAACGACCACGATCAATGATGAATTCTTCGAATAAGTTCATCAAACGGTCAATTCGTTCCAAGTTGACACGAATCGTTTTCGAGGCGACTGGTGCTGTTACGTCTGTTGTTTCGCTGACGACTTTCGTTTCTGACTCGACTGTTGATTTAGGTTCAACTAACGTGGATGTCGCAACTTCGGCTTCTATCGTTGTTTCAAAAGGCTGAATCGATACGTGTGCCACTTCCGACACTGACTGGATGCCTTCAGTCACTTCTTCCTCTGATTTCATCGTGACGAACAAGACATCGAAACTTGTTTCGAATTGTTCTTGCTCTAATTCATCTGAAGTCGGATTCGAAAGGATGACATCGCCTAGACTTTGAAGACGGTCGAACACCATGTAGACACGCGCCGCTTTTAAAATGACATCTGCCGATAGTTCGACCGTGATGACGTATGCATGGTAACCGGACGCAATCGATTGTTTAACGACAGACTCTGAATAGACATCACATTCAAAATTACGTTTCGTCGCCACAGCCGTCGCTTCTTCAGTCGTCTCTACAGCAGTTTCTTCTGCTTGAATGAATCGTTTTAATCGTACGACCGTTTCTTTCACGTCGAGCTTTCCGGTTCCACCTTGACTGATGTCCTCAACCATCGTTTCGAGTTGTTCCGCCGCGATGAACAAAACATCAATCAGCTCTTGTGTAGCAGGTTGCGTCTTTGAGCGCACTAAGTCAAGCGCACTCTCCATTTCGTGTGTTAAATCCGCGATGGCATCGTACCCCATCGTACCGGACATTCCTTTTAATGTATGGGCAGAGCGGAAAATCTGATCGATGACGGCTTCATCATCGAGACGCTGTTCAAAAATGAGCAGACTTGAATTGATAGCTTGCAAATGTTCAATCGATTCGTCTAGAAACAATCCTAAATATTCATTTAAATCCATTGGTGATACCCTCCTTCATGATTAGCGCACACGATTGTTTCGATTTTTCAAGCGACTTACCAATCGATCTAAAAATTTCCGTTCCTGTACGCGAAGACCTGTTAATGCGGTGGTAATATGATCGAGTCGCCAGCTAACATCACTCGTCCGATCAAAAAGATAGAACGGTTTTTGTGCTTTGACGGCTCTGACGACTGTTGGGTCATCTGGTAAAAACCCAGCGAATCGTAAAGGTTTGTTCAAAAATTGTTTACTGACCAGTTCGAGACGATCAAATGTTTCGAGTGCCTCTTCACCGTTCATCGCACGATTGACGATGACACCGATCGGTAACTCCGTTGCATGATGGTGCGACAATTTAACGAACGCATAACCATCCATGATCGATGTTGGCTCTGGTGTAACAACGAGCCAGGCTTCATCGGCACTACTAATGAAATCGAATGTCTGGTGTGTTGCTCCAGCACCCAGGTCGAGGATGACAAAGTCGTATTCATAGAAAAAACGAAATTCTTTCATCATGAACGCAACATCCGGATCCGTTAAATTCGTTAATTCAGTAAAACCACTTCCACCATGGATGAAATGTAAGGTTGGTGAAACTTCAACCACTGCATCTGCCAAGGATTCACGACGCTTGACACAATCCATGAGCGACGTCTTCGATGATTTTCCTAACAGCACCCCGACGTTCGCCATCCCGATATCAAGATCGATGATGAGGACACGTTTTTCTTGAAGCGATAAGGCGACACCCAGGTTTACGGCGACGTTCGTTTTTCCAACGCCCCCTTTACCACTGACGATCGCAATCGTTTTTGTTTCTTTGACTGACACTTTTGAACGTAAGACACGCGCTTGATCATCTCGCATCACCTGCCCCCTCTTTCTACAATCATTCGAGACATGTCGGATTGATCGACCCACGTGATATCTTCTGGTACTTCTTGACCCGTCGTGATGCAGAGCACCGGCAGCTTCGCTTCGACGGCTAGACCGTAGATGGACCACAACTCCGTCGTTTCATCTGCTTTCGTAAAGATAAACCCGTTGAGTGGAACTTGTTCAAAACGTCGTCTAATCTGCTCTAAGTCCCGGTATTTTGCCGTTAAGCTTAAAACAAGAAAAACATCCGTATTTGAAAAATCATGACGTGATTCAAGCTGTGTGATATAACCTGCGTCCAAGAAGTTCCGTCCAGCTGTATCAATCAAAACGATGTCACAATCTGCTAATTGTTCTTTCGCTCGTTCAAACTCTGCTAAATCGTAGGCGATATGTAGCGGAACATCGATGATTTCAGCATAGGTTTGCAACTGTTCGATTGCCGAAATCCGGTACGTGTCCGTTGTAATCAATCCAACCGTCTTACCTTCCGTCAATCGGTAGTAAGCAGCAAGTTTAGCGATTGTCGTCGTCTTGCCGACCCCTGTCGGTCCTGTCAACATCACGTAACGTGATGTCACGGTCGTTACTTGTAACTCATGTTCAATCGTTTGGGCGAACGCTTGTTGAACTTGTTCAAGATCGTCTGTTTTGTAATACGTCGATAACAAAACGTCGTGCAATTGCTCCACCCGTGCCTGTAAAGCCGGTTCGGACAAAATCGCTTCATATGCCCCCAACTCTTCCGGTAAACGTCGAGAGGAAAACGAAATGATTTTCGGGACTGGCATTTCAATCGTTTTCTTAAGCTGCGGGGTCCGTTTAGGAGCCGGTTGCTGGACATCTTTTTCATGAATGATTGGATGTTCGTCAACAGAAGCAACGAGTTCGACCTTTTTTTGTGCAAACAATCCGAAGAGTCCACCCACTTTGATATGTCGTGTGTTTAAAATAATCGCCTCTTCGCCTAAATCACGTTTGACAAGTTCCATTGCTTCACTGACTGAATTTGCAATAATTTTTTTAACCATCATGTGTTAAATCACCCCAATGCTCTTGACTTCAATCGTCGGAATTAATTCGTTGTATGACAGGACAGGTACATCTGGGAAATAGCGCTCCGTCAACTGACGAACAAACATCCGAATGCTTGGTGAGGCCAAGATGATCGGTTGTACTCCGTAACGTTCGAACTCTGACGACAGTTCATTAAACGACTCGATGAACCGTGTCGCTTTTTCCGGATCAAGCGCAAGATAATTTCCGAACTCTGTTTTTTGAATCGCGGACTGAATATCGATTTCCATTTCACTCGATACCGTCACGACGTGTAAGACATCCCCTTGCAGCACCTGTTCCGTAATTTGCCGTGATAAGGCTTGGCGGACGTATTCAGCAAGCAATTCGCTATCTTTCGTCACGGCCGCATAATCAGCTAGTGTTTCAAAAATCAATGGCAAATTGCGAATCGATATTTTTTCTTTTAGTAATTGAACGAAGACTTTTTGCAGTTCTCCAATCGTTAAGAGTTGCGGCGTGACTTCATCGACTAAAATTGGATGTGTTTCTTTCAAGTGATCAACGAGTTGCTTCGTCTCTTCTCGTCCCAGCAAGTCTGCAGCATGTTTTTTAAGCAGCTCCGTTAAATGCGTTGCGACGACCGATGGTGGATCGACGACCGTATAACCAGACATTTCTGCCCGACTTCTCGTCTTTTCATCAATCCAAAGCGCCGGCATTCCAAATGCTGGTTCGACCGTTTCGATGCCTTGGATTTCAGGATCATCGACTCCGGGACTCATTGCTAAATAATGATCGAGCAAGAGTTCGCCCGTCGCCATCTCACTGCCGCGAATCTTAATCCGATAATGATTCGGCGGGAGTTGTAAGTGGTCGCGAATCCGAACGGTCGGGAGGACGAAACCAAGTTCCAATGCTAACTGGCGACGAATCATGACGACACGGTCGAGTAAATCGCCACCTTGTGCTTCGTCAGCAAGTGGAATCAATCCATAACCGAATTCAAACTCAATCGTATCGACATTTAAAAGCGAAATGACCGATTCACTTGAGCGTAGGTTTTCCGTCGATTCTTCTTCGACGGCGACTTCTTCCGTGGTCGCTTTTGGCGTCCGTCTCAGTTGCCAAGCAAAGAAGCCGGCTGCTGCTGCGACAGGAATTGTCACATAGTCTGGAATCGCCGTGAACAGACCGAGTAAGAAAATCGCGCCTGCACCAATCATGACGAGCAATGGCGTCCGCGTTAACTGACCGATGATGTCTTCACCTAGATTGCCGTCCGACGTCGAGCGTGTGACGATAATCCCGGTTGCGACAGAAATCAACAGCGCTGGAATCTGACTGACTAATCCATCTCCGACTGTCAAGAGCGTATATAAGTTGATTGATTCTGTCATCGGTAACCCTTGTTGGACGACTCCGATGACCATCCCGAAAATCAAGTTAATGATGACGATGATGATGCCGGCGATTGCGTCTCCTTTTACAAACTTTGACGCCCCATCCATCGCCCCGTAAAAGTCGGCTTCGGATTGAATTTTTTGCCGGCGTGTCCGTGCCTGAAGTTCATCAATCATGCCAGAGTTCAAATCGGCATCAATCGCCATCTGTTTCCCTGGCATCGCATCCAGTGTAAATCGGGCCGATACTTCCGAAACCCGTTCCGACCCCTTTGTAATGACGAGAAACTGGATCAAGACGAGAATCAAGAAGACGACGAACCCGACGAGTGCGTTCCCGCCGACGACGAAGCTCCCAAATGCTTCAATCACTTCGCCCCCATTCCCGTTCGAGAGAATCGAGCGGGTCGTCGAGACATTTAATGCGAGACGAAACAGGGTGACGATTAACAATAAAGTTGGGAAAACTGAAAATTCCAATGCTTCTTTGGCATTCATCGAAACGAGTAAGACCATCAAAGCAATCAAGATGTTGATGATGATTAAAAAGTCGAGTAAAAAGCCTGGCAGTGGAATGACCAGCATGAAGACGATCATGATGACGCCTAGCAGTACGGAAAGATCTCTTGTTGAAATAGTCATGATGCTTCATCCTTTCATTTTGCTTGTTTCATTTGGTAGACAAAGGCGAGTGTTTCAGCGAGTGCCTGATAAAATGATTCATCCACTGCCATACCTATCTCTGATTTTGCGAACAAGGCCCGCGCGAGCGGACGATTTTCGATGATTGGGATGTCAGCTGCTGTCGCCTTCTCCCGAATACGGAATGCGACAGCATCCACACCTTTTGCGACGACGATTGGTGCCGCGTGTTTTCCATCATCGTATTGAATGGCAACTGCATAGTGGGTCGGGTTCGTAATGACGACGTCTGCATTCGGTATTTCTTGCATCATCCGCCGCATCGCCATCTCCCGTTGTTGCTGTTTGATTTTACCTTTGATTTGAGGGTCACCCTCCGTGTTCTTATGTTCGTCTTTTAAGTCCTGTTTACTCATCCGAATCGATTTTTCAAAATCAAACTTTTGATAGGCAAAGTCTAAAACGGCAAGTGCAATCAACGCGATGCTGACCGAGAGACCCAGTAAAAAGGTCAAATGACCAATGATGGCTAACGCATCTCCAATCGGCTCAGACGTCAACCGTGAGATTTCGACCTTGTTGTTCCATAAGATCGTCCCGCTCGTCATTCCGATGACAAGTAACTTAAAAACAGACTTTAAAAATTCGATCAGTGCTTTCATACTGACGATGCGCTTGACCCCTTGGAGTGGATTGATTCGATCTAACTTTGGTTGAATCGATTCTGCACTGAGTAAAGCACCAATCTGGACGAAGTTTCCTAAAATCCCGATGGTGACAGCCGTTAAAAAAAACGGGGCGACGAGAATCGCCATTTGCCCTAACATCTCAATTAATATCTGCTCGACACGCCCTTCCTCTACTGAAACAAGGACGGTCCTTGCACTCAATCCATTTTCTAAAACCAAGACGAAACGTTTGCCGAGAAACGGTCCAAAGAAAAACAAGACGAGGAACATCGCGAATAACATTAAACTACTCGTTAAATCAGCGGATTTTGCGACTTGCCCTTTTTTTCTCGAATCATCCCGCTTACGCGGTGAGGCTTTCTCTGTTTTTTCACCAGCGAAGTACTGGAGGTCGAGTTTTAAACGATATGTATTCATCTCAACCTCCCAGTAATCGAATGGCATCCGCTAAAACGTCTTGCAGTAGCGGAATGAACTTTGAAATCCCGGTAATCGTCGAACCGGCAAGTAAAAATAAAATCGCATAGCCCATTAGTAATTTGACTGAAAAACCAATCGCAAAAATATTGAATTGCGGTGCTGTCTTTGCTAAAAATCCAAGTGCAAGATCGACCAGGAACAAGGACACGATGAGCGGCATCGCCATTTGAAGTGCCGTTAACATCGCCAGACCGACGACTCGAACGACAAGACTCATACCCGCCTCCCCTGAAACTGCAATCGAACTGCCGGGTGGAAAGATTTGAAAACTGGTGTAAATGCCATCGAGTAAAATCAAATGCATGTCGGAGGCAAGTAACACGAGTAGTGTCAACATGTAATAAAACCGGCCAATGATTGGTGACTGACCACCGAACATCGGATCATAAGCTGATGCCATCGCGAGTCCCATCTGTAAATCGATGATGGAACCGGCGATTTGCGGGGCAAATAAAAGGAAGCTAGCTAACAAGCCAAGCGATAATCCAACGATGACTTCCGTACCCATCCGAAAGAAAAAATTGAAATCATCGACTTCAACGGTCGTTTTGACGGCATAGCTCGCAAAATAGGCAAGACCGGCAGCTAAGGCTAATTTATGTTGGGCCGGCAATTGTTTTGATGAAAACAACGGTGCCGCGACCAAAAATCCGACGATGCGACCAAATACGAGTAAAAATACGCTGACAAAAGACAATAACGTCATTTCCTTGAAACCTCAGCAATCTGTTTAAAGATTTCAATCGTAAACGTTTTTAATTCTTCCATGATCCATGGTCCGAAAAAGACGAGTGCTAAAAATACAGCAACGATTTTCGGGACGAACGAGAGGGTCTGCTCTTGAATTTGCGTCGTCGCTTGTAAAATACTGACGAGCAGACCTACAACGAGTGAGACGAGCAAGAGCGGTGCCGATACCTTTAACAAGGTCCAGACGGCCGAACTCGCTAGTTGAATAATCATTTCCTGCGTCATATCGTTCCTCCCTACTTCATGCTGACAAGCAATGACTCGACAATTAAATGCCAACCATCGACGAGGATGAATAGTAATAATTTAAACGGTAAAGCAATCATGACAGGCGGTAACATCATCATCCCCATCGACATCAACACACTCGAGACGACCATGTCGATGACGAGAAATGGAATGAAAATCATGAACCCAATCTGAAAAGCCGTTTTCAACTCACTGATGGCATAAGCAGGAACTAACGCGACAAGCGGGATGTCTTCGACTTTTTCCGGCTTATCGTAATTTCCATACTTCAAAAATAATTCTAAGTCATTGGTACGTGTATGTTTTGACATAAAACGTTTCATCGTTCCACCTGCTCGATCAAACGCTTCGTCCTGACTAATTTTTTCACCCATGTATGGTTGAAGTGCCGTCGTGTTGAGTTCCGTCAGCACCGGTGACATGACGAATAATGTAATGAATAAGGCAAGACCGACTAGCAACTGGTTCGGTGGTGTCTGTTGCGTCCCGAGCGCCGAACGTACAAAGGATAAGACGACGACAACGCGCGTAAAACATGTCATCAAAATCAATAACGAGGGTGCTAAGGATAATAATGTCAACAAGACAAGTAACTTAACTGATGTCGCTGTTCCTGATGGTGTGTCTAAAGAAATCAGACTTTCAATCGTTGTCATGAACGACCTCGTTTCTTCTGGAATTGATCAAGTTGTTGCTTGAACGACTCCAAGAAAGGCGATTCGCTCGTCGACTGTTTCATATCATGCATCTCTTCAGTCGACCATTCCGTATCCGCTTCGAGCGTGTCGAGTAGCTCAATGTTTTGCCCGACACCGACGACGTAAACTTTATCGTGGACGCGTACGAGTTGCACCGATCGATCTTTTCCGAGCGGCACACCTCCGAGATGGGAAAGTTGATTGGATTGGCGGACACCTCGCGTCCGATCATTGATCAATCGGACAGCCAGGAGAAATCCCCCGATTAAGACCACGAGCGTGACGATGACTTTAATGACCGTCACAATCGTCGACGACCCATCGACCTGTTGAGTTGTTGGTTCACTCTTCTTAGATGGATTCAAATTCTCTTCCACTGTTTCTGCCCCAACTTGTGCTGAGAGCAGAAACAACAGGAGACAGGTCAAAAAGGTCAGTCTTTTCATGACGAAACAGTTTTCGAAACGGCTTCAAGCACACGGTCTGCTTGGAACGGTTTAACGATGAAGTCTTTTGCACCGGCTTGAATCGCATCGATAACCATCGACTGTTGTCCCATTGCCGAACACATGATGACTTTTGCTGCTGGGTTAAAGGCTTTGATTTCTTTTAGTGCTGAAATGCCGTCCATTTCTGGCATCGTGATATCGAGCGTTACGAGATCCGGTGTTAATTCTTTGTATTTCGCTACGGCTTCGCGACCATTTTCTGCTTCACCGACGACGTCATATCCATTCTTCGATAAAATTTCCTTAATCATCATTCGCATGAAAGCTGCATCATCTACGATCAATACTTTTGCACTCATCTTATTTCCTCCTTAGAACATCCGAAGACGTTCTTTTGTATTTACGATTTCTGTAATTCGTACTCCAAAGTTTTCTTCAATGACTACGACTTCACCTGTCGCAATCAATGTATTGTTGACAAAAACATCAACCGGCTCTCCAGCCAACTTATCGAGTTCGATGATTGAACCTTGTGTCAATTCCAATATGTCGCGTACAGAGCGACGTGTTCTGCCAAGTTCGACGGTTACATTCAGTGGTACATCATACAACATCCCGATGTTACCCGGTACGCCTTCTTGTTGCACTTCTTCAAATTGACCAAACTGGACCGGGCTGACACCTACCGGTTCCTTCTTCGGTGCAACAGGCGTTTCATAACGTTGTTCCTGCTGTGGCATTTGTTGCGTTTGTTGCGTTTGTTGCGGTGCTACTTGTGGCGACGGTTGAACCGGTTCATGCGTCGCACCTTTTGCTTCTTCAGTCGTCGTCGTACTTGCGCTGAATAATTTCTGAATCAACTGCTTTGAAAATTCGAGTGGTGCAAGCTGAACGATTTTCGAATCGATCAACGTCCCGATTTTTAAATCGAATTCGATGATGACCATGCTTTCCCATAAAGAAAAGCTGTCGACAATACTTTTCTCTTGCGAAAAGTCGAAAATTTCAACGGCTGGTGGCGAAATATCGATTCGCATCGAGAAGACCGTTGACATCGACGTCGCCGCTGCTCCCATCATTTGGTTCATCGCTTCTTGAACGGCAGAAAGGGCGATTGGCTCCATTTCATGGTCTTCCTCGACCATCCCGTCGCCGCCCATCATCAAGTTCGCGATGACAGATGCGTCACGTTGCGTCAAGATTAAGACGTTTTCACCTTTGAAGCCTTCTGTGTACCCGACGCGCAAAGCAACGTGCGGAATCGGATAGCGACTGCGTAATTCGTCCATCGTGATCATCCGCACATGTGGCGTCGTGATCTCGACCTTTTGGTTGAGTAATGCAGATAACGCTGTTGCTGAATTCCCGAGTGAAATATTCCCTACTTCACCTAAGGCATCAATTTCCATCTCGTCTAATTCTTCTAATCCATCATCCGAACTTGTATCAGTCGGCTCATCATCCGACGGGGTCCCGCGTAATAACGCATCGATTTCATCTTGCGAAAGCATATCGCTCATGTTATTCCTCCTCAATTCGTTGTATGACTTGTAAAGCGAGATGCTTCCCATTCAGACCAGGTCGCGCTTTGAACATTTTCCGATCATCAACAAACAATTCAACCGGGTCGGATGTACGTGTCTTCAGGGACAGGCAGTCGCCTACCTCGAGGTGTAACAATTCTCCAAACGACAATTCCGTTTGGCCGAGCACAGCTTTTAAATCGACGATTGACCCCATCAACTGAGTTTGCATCTGTTCAGATTCTTGGTTATCGACCGCTTTACGTTTTTCTTGTTGCATCCAAAAATGACTCGATAGCTTCGGAATGATCGGTTCGAGTGTGACGAACGGAAGACAGACATTGAGCGTCCCACTGACTTCTCCAACCGTCACATAAATCGAGACGAGGATTACCGTCTCATTCGGCGAAACGAGTTGAAGGAATTGCGGATTGATTTCTAAATCGTCATACTCTGCTTCTAGTTCTGTGATTGACTCCCAAGCTTCGCCATATTGTACGAATGCCCGCTTAAACAATTGTGTCAAAATGCGTGTCTCGATTTCAGTCAAATTTTCAATCTTATTCATCCCTTCGCCAGGACCACCGAGGAGACGATCGAGCATTGCATAGGCGATGTTCGGGTTGACTTCAAAGATAACTTTACCATCGAGCGGTTTCAGGTTAACTAGATTGATTAAGGTCATGTTCGGAATGGAATGGATGAATTCATCGTATGGCAACTGTTCGACCGTATTGACCGTGAACTGGACGTACGTTCTCAGCTGCGCTGAAAAGTGTGTTGTCAGTACACGTGCGAATTGCTCATGAATTCGAGTCAAGTTCCGCATTTGATCTTTTGAGAAACGAAGTGCCCGTTTGAAATCATACACTTTGACACGCCGTTCCTCTTCTTGACTTCGTATCTCCTCGACTTCCATATCTCCGCTCGAAATGGCTGATAGCAAGGCGTCAATTTCATGTTGTGATAATACTTCGCTCATGCTGCCACCTCACTGGATGATTTTTTTCGTCGTATAGACGCGTTGAACATCGCCTTCTTGAAGAAGTTTTTTGAATTGACCACGTAATTTTTCTTCAAGCTTTGCCATATCTTGTTTTGAATCCAAGTCTTGCTTTTTCATCGATGCTAAATCACCAAGAATGATGTTGTTGATTTGAAACTTACGTAGTTCTAACTCTTCCTTCGTTTTCACATCATCCGTGACAATCGTAAACTGAACATTCAAAAACCGTTCGTCTGCGATGTTCGTCGTCAAGTCATCTGTTTGAAAACTTCGTTCTTCGAGCTCGGCACCTGTCGGTTGTTCAACTTTTGCTTCCGTCTCATCTCCGACTAACCAATACTTCGTGAGCATATACCCTGCGCCGATCATCATGAGGGCCACGATAACCATGATCAACGGTATTTTTAACTTACTCTTCTTCTTTTCTTCTGCCATCTTCGAGCCTCCTAATGCTGTTCAAGCCCGCTAGTCCGACTTGTCGGTAAAAATCGATTGTTGCCGCTTTTACCTCTTCTAACGATTCTTTGACGATGTATGTCTGCCCTCCAACGAGTTGAATCGTCGTATCTGGTGTCGATCGAATCGATTCGATTAATATAGCATTCAATACGAGCGGTGCTTGACGTAACGTCGTCAGTGTAATCATCGTTTCAAGTTAACGAGTTCTTCTAAGATTTGGTCGGATGTCGTAATAATCCGTGTATTTGCCTGGAATCCACGTTGCGCGATAATCATTTCCGTAAACTCTTCCGATAAGTCGACGTTCGACATTTCGAGCGTCCCAGACGTCAGTTGCCCAAGTCCGTTCGTGCTTGGCGTCCCTGTTGCTGGAATCCCTGAGTTCTGTGAGGCTGAAAAGAGGTTCACCCCTGATTTTTCAAGTCCACCCGGGTTCGCAAAGTTTGCCATCGAGACGTAACCGACGCGTTGCAACGCACCTGTCGCATCAACGAATGTGACCAATCCATCTTTTCCGATTGCTAAGTTCTGCGCGCCAGTCGGAATTTGGAGTTTCATGTAGCCATCATTCACTTTTGTCGTAATTTGTCCTTGTGCATCGTACTGGTTTGCCGGTAAGTTTGCTTGGTTCGCTGGTGGCTGTCCTGGATTCGCTGGTGGCGGATCAGATAGTCCGACGAGGTAGTTCCCGTCTCCCGTGACGATATTCCCTTGCAAGTCCGTGTAAAAGTTTCCTGAACGCGAGTAACGAACGCCATCTGCTGTAAGCACTTGATAGAACCCTTCGCCTGAAATCCCGACATCGAGTGTCCGTCCCGTGTTTTGAAGTGCGCCTTGGTTGTAGACGTTATCGACCGTCGACATTGATGCCCCGAGTCCGACTTGTTTCGGGTTTGTACCACCGACACCGCCACCTGCTCCTGAAGCTGAACCGACTGATTGGTTAACGAGATCTTTAAAGGTAACCCGCCCCTTTTTGTAACCGAACGTATTGACGTTTGCGATGTTATTCCCGACGACGTCAAGCTTTGTCTGGAAGTTCTTTAACCCACTGATTCCTGAATACATTGAACGTAACATTATTTTTCCTCCTTTGTTTTAATCTCCGTTAATTCATAGACACTGACTTGCTTCCCGTTCGAGAGTTCCGCGATGACGTCAATTCCGTCTCGCTTGACGCTTATGACATTCGCTGTCTCCTTGACCGTCGCGCCCGTCGCATCCTCAACCGTTCCATCTGTTTCGTAACTAACTGATTTCCCGATTAAATTACTGTATGTCAGCAAGGAATTCGCATGTTGATTCAAGACCATCGTGTCCATCCCTTTTCCAATCGCTTGCATTTGTTCAAGGGAAGAAAATTGTGCCATTTGTGAGATGAACTCTTTATCTTCCATCGGTGCAGTCGGATCTTGATTCGATAACTGGGCAATCAAGATTTTCATGAACATGTCTTTGTCCATCGAATTATTCGGCACAGCTGTCGTTTTATCCGGCAACTGGTAGGACGATGCCGCATTAATGGAATCAGTCATCTTCTTCCTCCTCTAACTCCTCATCTTGAGGTTTCGGTTGTTCCTCTTGCGCTGTCTCTTGCCGCTCTTGTGGTGTCGATGTATCAAACTCTTTTACGGTCGAGGCCAGTAATCCCGTCTCGATTTTAACGAGCGGCGCTTGATGTTGCAGCGAACCTTGTAATTTACCTAGCTGTTGCTCAATCAGTTGTTTTGCCTGCTCGGTGCCCGCAAACAACTTCACTGTCAACACACCTTCTTTGCGCTCGAGTTGAACGACGACTTCACCTAGCTGTTCTGGGTATAAACGAATCGACATTCGTGTCGAACCGTCTGCTCCTTTTAAGAACGGGGCTTGTTGGAGTGCTGCTTCGATTCGTTTTGCCAATTGTTCATCGACATTACTTTGCGGAACGAGGGGAGGCATCGTAACGGTACGATCGCTTTTCACGAACAGTGTCGAAGAAAAGGCGAGCGGTAACGCCGTCCCTTCCGAATCAACTGTTCCTTTCAACGGCTCACTACGCGTCAAGCCTTCGCCTAACTTCATCGAAGCCGGTAAGGTTTGAGCCATGGCAGCTTGTCGTGTCACCGGAAGAACCGTCTGCACGACCCTCCCCGTCTTCAATTCACCTTCCGCTGTCTTAACACCTTTTCCGACGGGCATATCTTCTACTGGTTGCAGTTGACCTGCTACCGGTTTTGTAACACCAAGAATCGACACGATTGTCGCCGTAATCAATTGACCGACGGACGCCGGTAATTGTTGCAACATCGCCGTCGCTTGTTCCGCATCTCCTTCTTGGATCGTTTTTACGAGTTGTACGAGCTCCGTCATTCCTTTTGGATCCTGCTCTAGTGCTTCTAATTGTGGATGATCCAGTAAAAGCAAGGCTTGTTCGGGTTGTGCTGTGAGCATCTTCACCAGCTGACCTTCATTTGATTGTGGCATCGTCGTGCTAGGGACGGTGTTCTCAGGCAGAAGACTTGGTTCTGGCGTCGTGAACAGTTGTAGCAAAGAAGCAAAACTCCCCATGCCTTCAGCCGAAGGAGCACTTTGACCGATTGATTTCGCCGTACCTTTGACTGTTTGATTTTGTTGCACATCTGTCAAATTCATCGTGTTCGCTCACCTCTATTTCGTCGCGAGTAGTTGCGTCAATGCCGCAGCCTTTTTCGCATCCATTTTTGCGATGATGGCTGCTTGTTGTTCCGCATCGATAGTCTCGATGATAGGAACGACCTCTGTCGGACTGAGTTCATTTAAGATTGTCGCTGCTTCCTTAGGCGACATCTCTGCATAAACATCGGTCACACTTGCCGTTTTTGTTGTCTTCTTGTCTTCCTCGGTTGTTTTATCCGGGAAAGGCGTTTGTTTTAATTGATCGCGCTCCGCGATTAATCGCGTAATCTCTTGTTCTTTCACTTTGAGTGTATCCGCTTGTTCCGTCGCTTCATTTCGCAATTTTTTAATTTCTTGATTCGCTATTTTTAATCGATTTTCTAAATCAGACGTTTCCTTACCAGGCGTTCCCTTCGTTTGTTTCGACGTTTCCTCTGTCGAAAACGGGAGTGCAAGCATCGGACGACCGTTAGCATAATTGAGCACGAGATAGGCTGTACCTAAGATTAAGATCAAGGGAATGATCAACAACGGTAAAATCCATTGTTTCGATGATTTTGAATTACTTATGATGTCCGCCCTCTTCCAAACTGTAACAGTGCCAGTTCATCTAATTGATTTTGTTCGAGTAGTGCATTGATTTGCCGTGCTTCTTCTAGTTGATTCGCCTGAAGACGCGTGAACTTCTTTTCCTCAATCATCGCTTCTTTTAAATCGACTTGTGCGCGTTCATACTGATTTTTTGCTTGAGTGACATATAATTGTTGACGTTCGATTTGCTGTTTGACGACGTCACGCGCACGTTCACGGTATTGAGAAGCGAGTAATTCGACGGTACCCGTCTCATTTTGTGCCTTCAAAAATGTTTCGTAACGAACGAGCAGGTGATACAACTTTTCGACTTCAATCTCGTAGCGTTTCTTTTTTTCAGCCGTTTGTTTCGATACACGATCTTTCTCCGCCTCGGCTAAAGGAATGATTCGCTCATATATTGTTTTCATGCCTTTTCCTCCTTAGCGAATCGTCGTGATTAAACGGTTCATGGCTTCTTCAAATTGACTTCCTTCTTCAACACGTTGCTTCAAAAAGCCGATTAATTCCGGATATTTTTCGACGGCACGATCGATTTCAGGGTTTGTCCCACTTTTATATGCACCGATATTGATCAAGTCTTCTGCATCTAAGTATGTCGAGAGCAATTGCCGAAAGATGATCGCACTGTCTTTATGTTCCGTCGATGTGATTTGATTCATAACCCGGCTAATCGAACGTAAAACATGAATCGCCGGATACTGCCCTTTGTTCGCCAAACTTCGATCAAGGACAAAGTGACCATCTAAAATCCCGCGGACTGCATCCGCAATCGGTTCGTTCATGTCGTCTCCATCGACGAGTACGGTATAAAAAGCTGTAATCGACCCGGCTGTCGTCTTTCCGCTTCGTTCGAGTAACTGAGGTAGTAGAGCGAATACACTCGGCGTGTATCCTTTTGAAGCAGGCGGTTCTCCTGTCGCTAGACCGATTTCACGTTGCGCCATCGCGAACCGCGTAACGGAGTCCATCATCAAGACGACATTCTTACCTTGATCCCGAAAGTATTCTGCGATTGCTGTCGCCGTATAGGCTCCTTTTAAACGGACAAGCGGTGGTTGGTCACTCGTCGCGACGACGATGATGGAACGCTTCATCCCTTCTTCGCCCAACTCCGCTTCGATGAACTCTTTCACTTCCCGCCCTCGCTCTCCAATCAAGGCGATCACATTGATGTCAGCAGTCGAACGTTTTGCAATCATTCCGAGCAGTGTTGATTTCCCGACACCAGACCCGGCAAACAAACCGACGCGTTGCCCTTGACCGACTGTCAACAGACCATCAATGGCGCGGATACCTGTCGACAACACTTCATTGATACGTGGTCGTTCAAGTGGACTCGGTGGTTTTCGCACGATTGATGTTGTCCGGAGGTGAGTCAACTCCTCACCATCAAGTGCTCGACCTAATCCATCTAATACTTTCCCGATCAGTTCCTCACCGACGGGTACGTGAAGTGGTTTTCCTGTTGCGATGACGATTGATCCTGGTGCAATTGCTGTCGTTTCACCGTAAGGCATCAATAAGACGTGCCCTTCTCGGAAGCCGACAACCTCTGCTTCGATTTCTTGACCTCGGTGCAGTTGAATCAAACACCGTTCCCCGATTGCGACTGCCGTCGGTCCTCGTGATTCAATCATTAAACCGATTACTTGCACGACTTTACCGGAATGCCGGACTAAGTCATCCGTCCGAATATCTCGAACGGCCGCTTGCAACTGCTTCACGTTATACATCTTGTAGCACCTCAGTCACCTGGTTAATCAATGCCTCATAACTAGAAGTAAGCCCGCCCGTAATCGCTCCATTTTCTGAATCGATACGGAAATCGCGAGGCGCGAGTTCCGGATCAATTCGTAAGCTGATTGTCGCAGCACCACCTAAAATCGTATGTAGACGTTCATCCAGTAATACAACCCGTTCAAAATCTTCTGCAGACGTGTAAACAATGATCTTTTCACGGTCACGGAACTGAATAATCAATTGGTGAATCGATTGATAGAGTGCTTCCTCATCTGTATCATGTAATTTTTCTAAAAAATGATGGGTCACTTGCAGTGACAATACACATAATTCATCTTCCATCGCTAACAAGCGGTCCGTCTGCATCTGCTCAAGACGCATTGCAAATTGATTCGTTTCCTCGAGTTTTCGTGCATAAGCGTCTAGTCCGTCTTGCTGCCCTCGCTCATAACCCGCTTGATAGCCTTGTTCCTTCGCTTCCTGTAAAGCCATTTCACGTTCCTGTTCAAAAGCCTGTCGACGCGCTTCTTCTTGTTGACGCATCAGCTGAAGTTGCTCGTCGAGCTCATTTTGACCTTTTGCCATCAACGCCTCATAAGAAATACTCGGCTCGGCATCCCGTTCAATCGCTCGCTCTTCTTGATGAAGAATTGTGCGCTGATGACCTTCGATGACAATTTGTCGTTTAATGACGTTAGACAACGATATCATCTCCTCCACCACGTGCGACGACGATTTCACCCATATCCTCTAGGCGACGAATGATTCCAACGATTCGGCTTTGAGCTTCTTCGACATCGCGCAATCTGACGGGTCCCATGAATTCCATATCTTCTTTGAACGATTCGACCATTCGCTGAGACATGTTTCGGTACACCATTTCTTTGACATCGTCCGACGAGACTTTAAGCGCAAGCAACAAATCTTCGTTTGAAACTTCGCGGATGATTCGTTGGATTGCTCGTGCATCGAGTGTGACAATATCTTCGAAGACAAACATTCGTTTTTTGATTTCTTCGGCGAGTTCCGGATCCTGAATTTCGAGCGTATCGAGGATTGTCCGTTCCGTCGTCCGATCGACACCGTTCAATACTTGAACGACTGCCTCGATACCACCAGACTGCGCATAATCCTGCATACCGGCTTGAGATAAGTTCCGCTCAAGAATCTGTTCGACTTCGCTGATGATTTCCGGGTTCATTCGGTCCATCGTTGCAATTCGTCGTGCTACATCCGATTGCGCCTCAGCTGGAAGCTCCGAAAGAATCTGACCGGACTTTCCCGGGTCGAGATGTGCCAAGACGAGTGCAATCGTCTGTGGATGTTCGTTTTGAATGAAGTTCAGTAATTGCTTCGGATCTGCTTTACGGGCAAACTCGAACGGCCGGACTTGCAAGGTCGAAGTTAATCGATGAATCAATTCCATCGCTTTTTCTTCACCTAATGCTTTTTCAAGCACATTTTTCGCAAAGCCGATACCACCTTGCGTAATGTAGTTTTGCGCCGTTGCCAACTCATGAAATTCTTCGAGTACTTCTAGTTTTTCTTCAGGATCAATTCGTTTCATGCTCGAAATTTGGAGTGTCAACCATTCCATTTCTTCTTCAGTCAAATGTTTGTAGACGTTCGCCGCCACTTCTGGACCTAACGAAATCATCAAGATCGCTGCTTTCTCACGACTATTCATATCTAGTTTCTTCATCTCATCAATCCTCCGCTAACCATGTGCGTAATAACTTCGCAAATTCATCTGGATTTGAGGATGCTAATTTTTCAAGCTGTTTCCGTTTGACTGCTCCGCCACTCGTATCTTCTGTCGATAGTTCTGGAATCTCTGTTTCGATTGGTGTCCATTCTTCTAACTCTTCGACTTCCGTCGTACGACGTCGTCGCATCATCATGAAGATGGTGCCGATGACGATCAGTGCTGCTGCACCAAGCGCGAACCAAACCCACATCGGCGTGACTGTAGTCGTCGCTTTTTGTGTTGGTGTTTCAGCGAACGGTCGGGACATGACGACGACCTTGTTCGTCAATTCGGCATCCGTCAACGTCGCTTTTGCATCCGTTTTCGTGATGGACGTCCGAATAATCGAGTAGAGCATCGTTTGAAGGTCCGTTTGAAGTTGCGGATCGATTTGAGCTTGACCTTTTGGTGGTTCAACGATGACTTGAATACCTAAATCACGTATTTCATAAGGTGCTCCCGTAATCTGTTTCGTAATCCGGTTTACTTCATAATTGATGATATCGTGCGTTTTCTCACTCGTATCACCTGTCGTTCCTGTACCGGCCGGGAAGTTGATGGTCTCATTTTCACCAGTACCGGCTGTTCCTTCATTCGCTGCACCCGTGTAGGCTTCGGCAACCTTTTCTGCCGAAGTTACAATCCCCTCGATTTTATCAGGGTCAACGGGTTCGACTAGTTTTTGTTCTTCTTGGCGCTGTGTGACATCGACGTCTGCCGTGACTGACACGAGCGCTTTTTGTGGTCCGAGAACGACGGATAACATTTGCTGGATTTGTTTTCGTAAATCATTTTCCGTTGTTTTCTTTAATTGCATCGGATCTGCGCCCCCAGCCGTCTGTGTTCCCTGGCCCGGTTCGTAGTACGTAAAGTACTGATCCATGATTGTAATATTTTCTTCTTTCAAATTAGGAATACTTTTTGCGATTAAGTGGTAAAGACCTTGTACAGTCTGTTGATTCAAATCACTCCCAGCGCTTGACGTTAACACAACCGATACGGTTGACGTCTCTTCGGCGTCTGATAAAAAGACGCTTTTTTCAGGAAGTGTAATCATTACCTTCGCTGCATCAATCCCGTTTACTTGAGTAATCAAGTTCTCAAGTTCAGTCTGCATCGTATCGCGCTCTAAAATATTCATTTCCTTGTCAGTCGTACCAAATCCAGCATTTTCACTAAAGAATGAATAATCGATTTGACCGGACTTCGGTATGCCAGCAGTAGCCAACTCTACTTTCAAATTTTCCGCATTCGCCTCCGGCACAAGAATCGTCACTCCGTCTGAAGCTGTCACAACTTCCGAACGAACGCCATCTTCATTTAATTTTTCAGTGACTTGTCCAGCCTCTTGCGGTGATAGTTTTGAATACAAGGGCGTCATTGTCGGTGTCGACAACCAAATGATGGCAGCAATAAGAGCCGATAAAATGATTAAGGTAATACCGATGATGGTCGCCTTTTTTGTGAGTGACCATTCGTTCCATGTCGTGTTGATTGCGCTAAAACGCGCCTTTAGCCGTTCGTTCATCAAACATCTCCCACGCTTTCCTTAGCAGTCACAGTTGCATACGCATCATTTCTTGGTATGCCTCAATCCCCTTATTCCGGACTTCAATGGCGAGTTGCATAGAAAGCGATGCTTCTTCTGTTTTAATCATGATGTTATGTAGATCTGTTGTCTTCCCTGTCGCAAGGTCCACACGTGCTTGTGAGGATGCTTGTTGCGCGTCGTTCAAGCCGTTAATAGCTTGGCTTAGCACATCGCTAAAATCTCCTGGGGACGCCTTAGCGACTGATTGTGATGGTAAGACCATTTGTTGCATCCCTTGAATAGGTTGAATTGCCATGATGTCATCTCCTCGTTATTTACCGATTTCCATCGCTTTTACTAACATCGCCTTTGTCGCATTCAGCGCCGTGACGTTTGCTTCATACGAGCGGGTCGCGCCCATCATATCGACCATTTCCTTCAATAAATCCACGTTCGGCATTTTTACATAGCCAAGTTCGTCTGCATCTGGGTGGTTTGGATTGTACTCTAATTTAAACGGCTCTTGATCCTTCCGGATTTCACTGACTGTGACGCCGTTACCTGTTTCTTTTAATACGGCTAATTTTCGTGCATACGGTTGCCATTCTCCATTCACGAGTTCGCCTCGTGTCGTTTGAGCATTGGCGATGTTTGCTGATACCGTATCGAGTCGGAGCCGCTGCGCTGTTAATCCTGTAGCGGACGTATGAAATCCTGAGAACATCGTCATCTTTATCGCCCTCCTCGAATAACAGATTGAATGCCAGAGAATTTACGATTCAATTGTTCGACTAGCGCTTCATATTCAATTTGATTGCGTGATAATTCAGACATCTCAAGGTCAATATCGACGCCATTTCCATCATTTCGCATCGATGTGCTTTGTTCGACGACCGTTCCTGAAGTATTAATCGTCGCATGTCGTTGTAAACTCATTTTCATCTCTGAATTCAATACATCACCAAAAACGAGGCGTTTTGCTTTGTATCCGGGTGTATCCACATTCGCAATATTCGTTGAGATTACTTTTTGAGCTGCAACCGTCCGATCGACGGCTTGTGTCATGAGTGAATAATCTGAGCCTAACCAATTCATCCCTTAACCTCCACTTGATTTTATATCGAGTATTTAGTTTTTTTGTAATCATTAGTAACACTTCTGAAATAATTGAAACAAATAGGTCAATGTTTGGAAAGAACTTTTTTGAAAATCAGGGTAATGAGATGTTAAATTCCTGTTTTTTATTACCTTTTCTTATAAAAATGATAAATAATACCTATATAAGAAAAGAAGACCTAGTATTTACTAGGTCTTCTTGATCGATTCCAGTTTTCGTTGTTTAGTTTGATTTAATCCGTTCTAATTCATAGAGGAAATTATCGTTTAAGATTTTGATATACGTCCCTTTCATACCGAGTGAACGCGATTCGATGACACCCGCACTTTCAAGCTTGCGCAGTGCATTGACGATGACGGAACGTGTAATCCCGACACGGTCTGCAATTTTTGATGCGACGAGTAATCCTTCATTGCCGTCGAGTTCTTCAAAAATATGCTCGATTGCTTCAAGCTCTGAATATGATAACGAGTTGATTGCCATTTGGACGACAGCTTTTTTACGTGCTTTATCCTCAGCTTCATGTGCCTTCTCTCGAAGAATCTCCATACCGACTACCGTCGCTCCATATTCAGCTAGGACGAGATCTTCTTCGTCGAAATCATCGACCATTCGTCCGAGGACGAGTGTCCCTAAGCGTTCGCCGCCTCCGATGATTGGAACGATTGTTGTTTTAGATGATTCGAACGTATCACGATTATCAATCGGGAATGCCGTATGTTCACTATCAATCGTAATATTCGCTGTCGTTTCCATGACGTTAAATAAACGTTTTGTGTAGTCTTCTGGGAATTGACGTTCTTCGAGGAATCCACGGATTCGTGCATTCTCAATTTGTTGCTTGATGGCAATACCGAGTAATTTCCCACGGCGGCTAACGATGAATGTATTCGACTCCATGACTTCACTTAACCGTTCCGCCATAATTTTAAAGTCTACATGTGTACTAGCTTCCTGTTGTAACATCGTATTAAGCTTTCGTGTTTTTGCCAATAAATTCATGATTTTCTTCCTCCACTTATAAGATGAACTGACTTAAGTCACGATCATCTGCTACTTTTCCAACTCGGTCCATTACATATTGTGGTGTGATCGTAACATCCGACTCTGGCATATCTGCCGCTTCAAAGGATAGTTCCTCTAACACCCGTTCCATGATTGTATATAAACGTCGTGCACCGATATTATCAGTTTCATCATTGACCTGAGCAGCAATCCGCGCGATTTGACGAATCGCATCCTCGGTAAAGGTGACGTGGACCTGTTCTGCTCCAAGCAACGCTTTGTATTGTTTCAGTAACGCTTGATTCGGTTCTGTCAAAATCTTGACGAAGTCTTCTTCCGTTAAACTATCCAACTCGACTCGAATCGGGAAACGTCCTTGTAACTCTGGAATGAGATCAGACGGCTTCGCCATATGGAACGCTCCTGCGGCGATAAACAACATATGGTCCGTTTTGACCGAGCCGTATTTCGTCACGACGGTCGAGCCTTCGACGATTGGTAGGATATCTCGCTGGACACCTTCGCGTGAAACGCCGGCGCTATCTTGACCTTTCGTTGCAATTTTATCGATTTCATCGACGAAGATGATCCCCATCTGCTCCGCACGTCGAACGGCTTCGTCATGGACTTCGTTTAAGTCAAGTAAACGTTCCGCTTCTTCAGCAGTCAAAATCGGTCGTGCTTCTTTGACGGTCAGTTGTCTTTTTTTCGTTTTCTTCGGCATGACTTGACCTAGCATATCTTGTAAGTTTGATAAGCCTTCCATCCCTTGTTGTCCCGAAAATAAATCCATTTGGCGCTCTTCGACGTCGACATCAATCATGCGGTCTTCTAGTTGACCACTGATTAATTGTTGACGAATGACTGAGCGGTCCGCCGTATCATTCGCTGTTTCTTGTTCAGGTTGTGCTTGATTACCACCAAACAACATTTCGAATGGATTACTTCCACCACCAAGACCCGACGTCGATTTTTTCCCGACTAACGCATCCACGATCCGTTCGTTCGCAACGGCTTCTGCTCGATCTTTTAAGGCTTCTTTCTTCTCATCTTTGACAAGTCGGAGTGAAGCTTCGACTAAATCACGAACCATTGATTCAACGTCACGACCGACGTATCCGACTTCTGTGAATTTTGTCGCTTCGATCTTAACGAATGGTGCGCGAACGAGTTTCGCTAGACGTCTTGCGATTTCCGTCTTTCCGACTCCAGTCGGTCCAATCATCAAAATATTTTTAGGTGTTACTTCGTCGCGTAATGCCGGGTCGAGTAATTGGCGACGGTACCGATTACGAAGTGCGATTGCGACGGCGCGTTTCGCATCCGATTGTCCAACGACGTGCTCATCTAATTTGGCTACGATTTGTTTTGGTGTCAATTCATGCATCTGCACTTCCTCCAATCGTCTCTAAAACAATTTGATCATTCGTGAACACGCAGAGCTCTCCGGCTGTTTCAAGAGCGGCTCGTGCGATTTCTTCTGCTGACATCTGTCCAGCGTGACGTGCCAATGCTCGACCAGCAGCAAGCGCGTAATTACCGCCTGAACCGATTGCAAGAATTCCATCATCCGGTTCGATGACTTCACCATTTCCGGAAACGAGCAGTAAATGTGTCCCGTCCATGACGAGTAGCAATGCTTCGAGTTGACGTAACATTTTGTCGCCGCGCCATTCTTTTGCTAGCTCGACTGCGGCACGTTGGAGATTACCATTATACATCTCTAGCTTCGCTTCAAACTTCTCAAACAGCGTAAAGGCATCTGCTACACTTCCAGCAAATCCTGCAATCACTTTTCCCCCATAAAGGCGTCTTACTTTCTTTGCACTTTTCTTCATGATGACTTGATTACCAAATGTCACCTGACCATCTCCACTCATCGCGGATTGACCATTATGTTGAATCGCAAAAATCGTCGTTGCATGAAACATTCCGTTTCCTCCCTTAGGCACGCGGATGCGCTTGCTGATAAACATGACGCAACCGCTCCGTCGTTACATGAGTATATTGTCCCGTCGTCGATAGAGAGGCATGACCTAAGAGTTCCTGAACCGCCCGAAGGTCCGCCCCTCTCTCTAACAGGTCTGTCGCGAAGCTATGTCGAAGTGCGTGCGGCGTCACATGTTTCGAAAGCAAATGATCGCCTTTTTTTAAGATTTTACGAATACCGTCTGTCGTCAGTCGTCGTCCCGATTTCGAAACGAACACAGCCTGTTCCTTTTCATCTTTTCCTCGACGCTCTTGCAAGTAAACCTGCAACGTCCGTCTAGCGAAAGAACCAATCGGCGTGATGCGTTCCTTACGACCTTTTCCATATACATGGACATACTCTAAGTCTTGATCTAAATCTTGAAGATTTAGTCCTGCCAACTCACTGACACGCATCCCGGTCGCATAGAGCAGTTCAATCATTGCGACATTTCGGTTGCCTAGTGTATCTTCCGTTCGAAAGGCTTCTAAAAATCGTTCGTATTCAGATGGAACTAAAAAGGTCGGTAACGATTGGGCACGTTTGGGCGCTTTCAATCCTTCAAACGGGTTGACTGCATCCGTGTCGCGCGTCAAAAAGCGACCAAATTGCTTCAAGCATGATACTTTTTGGGCAATTGTCGATTTTGAAGCTTGTTGCTCGTAGAGTGCATACAAATAACGCCGTGCAGTTGCCAATTCAATCGATCGTAGTTGATGATCGAGGCAAAAAGCGGCGTATTGTCGAAGGGTTTGATCATATGAGCGACCCGTATTCGGAGATAGTTGACGTTCGATATGCACGTACCGCAAAAAGTCTTTCCGCAGCCGCTCAAACTCTGAGTCTAATCCCATTTCCGAGCCTCCTCCTGACCATGTGTTCTCGAATCGACCTTAGCATAGCACACCGCAAGTAGTCTGACAATAGACCAAAAACCGAAAAAATGACGAAATTATCACGCTTTTATGAAAAATTAAGAAATGGGGGAAAAGTCCGCTGTTTCTGCGGCTTTTCCCCCATCCTCTTTACATATCGGTAAAGTCTTTGATGGCTTCTAACGCTCGTTCTGCGAGGAGCGCATATTTCTCAGGTTTCTTCATTCGGACTGGATGACCGACGAGCCCTGGCACAAGTCCAAAGTTCGCGTTCATCGGTTGGAAGTTCTTTCCTTCGGTCGTCGTGATGTAGTGCGCCATCGCCCCCATCATCGTCTCTTTCGGGAACGCGATTGGATCTGCTTCATTCACTAACCGTGCCGCATTGATTCCTGCCGTCAAACCGGATGCTGCTGACTCGACATATCCTTCGACCCCTGTCATTTGACCGGCAAAGAATAAATCATGTCGTGTCCGTGTTTGATACGTCGCTTGCAATAAGTTCGGTGAATTGACGAACGTATTCCGGTGCATGACACCATATCGGACGATTTCGGCATTTTCTAAACCAGGAATCAAACGGATGATCCGCTTTTGCTCGCCCCACTTCAAGTGCGTTTGGAAACCGACGAGGTTGAAGAGTGTTCCAGCCGAGTTATCTTGACGAAGCTGAACGACTGCGTAAGGACGTTCGCCTGTTTTCGGGTCTTCAAGACCGACCGGTTTCATTGGTCCGAACAACAATGTTTTTGGTCCGCGTGAAGCGAGTACTTCAAATGGCATACAGCCCTCGAAGTAAATTTCTTTTTCAAATTCTTTCAGCGGAACGACTTCTGCCGCAATCAGCTCATTATGGAAATGCGTAAACTCTTCTTTTGTCATCGGACAGTTCAAGTACGCGGCTTCTCCTTTATCGTAGCGTGACTTGAGGTAGACCTTGTCTCGATCAATCGTATCCCCATCGAGAATCGGTGCTGCCGCATCGAAGAAATACAGATAATCTTCTCCCGTGAACTGTTTGAGTGATTCAGATAACGCAGCACTCGTAAGTGGTCCAGTTGCAACGATCGTCGGACCATCCGGAATCGCTTCAAGCTCTTCATGATGGACCGTGACGTTCGGATGATTCTTCAGTGTTTCTGTCACATAGCCTGCGAAGTCATGCCGATCGACAGCGAGTGCGCCCCCTGCAGGGACACTCGCTAAATCAGCCGCTTTCATGATGAGAGAGTCTAATTGACGCATCTCTTCTTTTAATACACCAACTGCATTCGTCAATTGATTCGCACGTAAGGAATTCGAACAGACGAGCTCTGCAAATTGATCGGTATGGTGGGCAGGGGTCTGCTTCACCGGTCGCATTTCATATAAATCTACTTGGACGCCTCGCTTCGCAAGCTGCCATGCTGCTTCAGAACCTGCGAGCCCGGCGCCAATTACCGTTACTCGTTTCAACGGTCACTCCTCCTCTTGCTCTTGATCGATGCGCGTTTCATGATGTCCACAAGATGTACATTCTACTTTTACACCGTTCTTGATTTTCTTTTGTACCATCATACTGCTACAGACGGGACACGGCTCTTCGACCGGCTTATCCCATGAGACGAATTCGCACTCTGGATAATTTGAACACCCATAGAACAACCGGCCTTTTTTGCTGCGACGTTCGACGATGTCCCCTGTACCACATGTCGGACACTTGACCCCAATCTCGACTTGGATCGGCTTCGTGTTTCGGCATTCCGGGAAGTTTGAGCACGCCATGAACTTGCCGTACCGTCCCATCTTGATGACCATCGCATGACCACATACTTCGCAATCTTCTCCGGCTGGTTCATCTTTGATTTCAATTTTCTCGATTTCTGCTTCCGCCCGCGTCAAACGTTTCGCGAATGATTTATAAATCGGATCGACGACTTCCGTCCACTGCATGTCGCCTTTTTCAATCGCATCAAGCAACGCTTCCATGTCTGCCGTGAATTGAACCGTGATGAATTCTTGGAAATAATCACTAATCATATCAATGACGAGCTCTCCGAGTTCAGTCGGTAAGAATTTCTTTTCTTCGAGCGTCACGTACCCTCGTTTTTGAATCGTGTCGAGTGTTGGAGCGTATGTCGACGGACGACCAATCCCGAGTTCTTCCATCGCTCGTACTAAACGTGCCTCTGTATAGCGTGGCGGTGGCTGCGTGAAGTGTTGTTTCGGGTCAATCGATTCCTGTTGCAAGACTTCACCGTCTTCGAGTGGTGGTAAGAGTCCTTCTTTGACGTCCGTCACTGCTTCATCATCTGTATCCTCGATGTAGACTTTCATGAAACCAGGGAACTTGACGGTCGAACCGTTCGCCCGGAACATGACATCGTTCGAATTCAAATCAACTTTGACCGTGTCTAAAATCGCCGGTGCCATTTGACTGGCGACGAATCGTTCCCAAATGAGTTTATACAGTCGGAACTGGTCTCGCGACAAATACGATTTAACGAGTTGTGGGTCACGCATCGTTGACGTCGGACGAACTGCTTCGTGCGCATCCTGTGAATTGGCCGCTTTTTTCTCTTTACGTTTTTCACTGGCGATGTATTCTTTTCCGTACGCATTTTCGATGAAACCATGCGCTTCGAGGTTCGCTGTTTCAGACGTTCGTGTCGAATCGGTACGCATATACGTAATCAAACCGATTGTCCCTTCTTTCCCTAACTCGATTCCCTCGTAGAGTTGTTGGGCAATCATCATCGTTTTCTTCGCCCGGAAATTAAGCTTACGTGCCGCTTCTTGCTGGAGCGAACTTGTTGTAAACGGTAACGCTGGATTACGTTTGCGCTCTTTCTTCGTTACCGAGTCGACCGTAAAGGATTCTGAAAGTTTTGCCAACACCTCGTTGACATCTTCTTCAGAATGGAGTTCACGTTTTTTACCGTCGACGCCATAAAAGTTTGCTTCGAGTTTTTCACCGTTCGCATCAAGCTCAAGTTTAATCGTCCAGTACTCTTCTGGTAAAAAGGCATTGATTTCTTGTTCCCGATCAATAATCATCTTCACGGCAACCGATTGAACACGTCCCGCAGACAATCCTTTTTTAATTTTCTTCCAAAGTAACGGACTCATGCTGTACCCAACAAGACGGTCCAAAATACGCCGCGCTTGTTGCGCGTCGACAAGATCATAGTTGATCTTGCGGGGTTTCTTGAACGAATCCTTGATGGCGTCTTTTGTGATTTCATTGAAGACGACCCGACACTCTGTCGATTCATCGACACCGAGGGCTTTCGCTAAATGCCAAGCGATCGCTTCCCCTTCACGGTCAGGGTCGGCCGCGAGATAGATTTTTTGTGCTTTTTTAGCAGCAGTTTTCAATTCTTTCAAGACCGGACCTTTACCACGAATCGTAATATATTTTGGTTCATAGTCATGTTCGACGTCGACACCCATTTGGCTTTTTGGCAAATCGATGACATGCCCCATCGATGCTTTCACGGTATAGTTCGAACCGAGATAACGTTTGATGGTTTTTGCCTTTGCAGGTGATTCGACGATTACTAAATATTTTGCCATTGCAATCGCTCCCTATTAGAGGCGTACTCGTATTTTAATCTCACTTATCATAGTAGTCTCGATTCCCATTTGTCAACGTCCATCAAGATACTTTTTGAAACTTCTTCCGGATTCAGGAGCGGAATCGCCCCTTCCGCAATCAATTGATTCGTTCCACAAAACATTTTTTCAGTCGGACAACCCGGCAAGCAATAGACGTCTTTCCCTTGGTCGAGGGCGTGTCCTGCCGTGTTCATCGTTCCGCTTTTCAACGCTGCTTCGACGATGACGAGGGCTGATGATAATCCAGCAATGATGCGATTACGTTCTAAAAATTGGAATTTTTGAATGGGGGTCTCGGGAGGGTACTCGGAGAGCAACAAACCAGCTTGTGCGATGCGATTAAAGAGGGCCGCGTGTTGTTTCGGATAAAGAGAATCGAGTCCTGTTGCCATGACGGCGATGGTTGGTTGGTCATACTTCAAGGAAAGGCGATGGACGAGGGAATCAATCCCGTAAGCTCCACCAGAGACAGTGACGAAAGGGGAATTAAAAAACGGGCGTAAGAACGATAGACGTTCTTTATGGGACGGGGATGGGGTTCGGCTACCGATGATGCTGATTAAAGGGTGACGCAGAAGCGACGGGTCACCTACGTAATACAGACCGTAAATCGGTCGTGGTATGTGGAGTAATTGTTGCGGGAACTCGGGATCGGTCGGAACAAGTAACTGAGACGGGAGGTGTTCGAGCGAAAGAGCTGCTTGATATCGCTTTTTACTCTCGGCATTTGTCGGAAGATCAGCGACCGATAAAATACCGTATTGTTCTACTAAGGCGACGATTGGATAAGGAACACGACAGGCTGCAAATCGGACATACCATTCTCGCTCCATTAACATACACTCCTTTTATATAGAAGAAAGCCGTCCTGAATCTTCAGGACAGCTCTCGACGTTTTTATTTGACCGTTGAACCCGTGACACATTGATCGTAGATACCAGCATCTTTGATGACACGAATTAACGTTTCACCAATGACTGCCGGAGAGTCTGCGACTTCGATACCATTTGCACGAAGTGTCTTGATTTTTTCCGATGCCGTACCTTTACCACCTGAGATGATGGCACCCGCATGACCCATACGTTTTCCCTCAGGAGCAGTTTGTCCACCGATGAATCCGATGACCGGCTTCGTCATGTTGGCTTTGACCCACTCAGCCGCTTCTTCTTCTGCCGTACCACCGATTTCACCAAGCATGATGACCGCTTTTGTTTCAGGATCTTCATTGAACGCTTTGAGCGTGTCGATGAAGTCTGTCCCATTGACAGGATCACCACCGATACCGACAGCAGTCGATTGACCGATTCCAGCCGTCGTCAATTGGTGAACAGCTTCATACGTCAATGTCCCAGAACGTGAAACGATTCCGACATGACCTGGTGTGTGGATGTAACCAGGCATGATGCCAAGTTTCGCGACACCCGGTGTGATAACGCCAGGACAGTTCGGACCAATCAAACGAACTGGTTTTCCGTCAAGATAACGTTTTACTTTTACCATATCAAGAACTGGAATTCCTTCTGTGATACAGATGATGAGAGCGATGTCTGAATCCGCTGCTTCCATGATTGCATCCGCAGCGAATGCTGGTGGTACATAGATAATCGATGCATTTGCCCCTGTTTTAGCGACTGCTTGCGCAACCGTATCAAAGACAGGCACGCCACCGAGCACTTCTGTTCCGCCTTTACCTGGTGTAACACCACCGACGAGGTTCGTTCCGTAATCAATCATTTGTTCACCGTGGAACATCCCTTGATTACCTGTAATTCCTTGAATGATCACTTTTGTTGATTCGTTTACCCAAATACTCATCCTTAGCTCCCCCTTACTTCACGAGCGCAGCGATTTTTTCTGCGCCGTCTGCCATTGATGTAGCTGCTGTAATCGCTAGACCTGAATCTTTGAGAATTTGTTTCCCTGCGTCAACATTTGTTCCTTCAAGACGAACGACGAGTGGTAACTCTAAGCCGACTTCTTTTGTTGCTGCAACGATCCCTTCCGCGATGACATCACACTTCATGATGCCGCCGAAGATGTTGACAAAAATTCCTTTGACGTTATCATCTGAGAGAATCAATTTGAACGCTTCCGTTACTTTCTCTTTCGTCGCGCCGCCACCTACATCGAGGAAGTTGGCCGGATCGCCACTGAAGTGTTTGATGATGTCCATGGTTGCCATCGCAAGACCTGCGCCATTAACGAGACAGCCGATATTCCCATCAAGCGCGATGTAGTTCAAATCGCTTTTTGAAGCTTCGACTTCACGTGGATCTTCTTCCGTTTCATCACGGAGTGCGACGATGTCCGCATGACGATACAACGCATTCGAATCGAAGTTCAACTTCGCGTCAAGTGCAACGACATCACCGTCTTTTGTTGTAACGAGTGGATTGATTTCAGCGATTGAGCAATCCTTTTCAACGAAGAACGTGTAGAGTTTCGTCACCATACCAACGAATTTGTTAACGAGTTTAACGGGTACACCCATTGCGAACGCTAATTTACGTGCTTGGAAAGCTTGAAGTCCGACTGCTGGATCAACGATTTCCTTGATGATTTTTTCAGGAGTCGCTTCTGCCACTTCTTCAATGTCCATTCCGCCTTCACTTGAACCCATGATGACGACACGACCTGTCACACGATCAAGGACAATCCCGAGATAGTATTCCTTATCGATCGCACAACCTTCTTCGACGAGAAGACGTTGAACGACTTTACCTTCTGGTCCTGTTTGATGCGTGACGAGCGTTTTGCCGAGTAACTCCGTCGCGAATTCTTTTACTTCTTCTTGCGATTTTGCTAGTTTGACACCACCGGCTTTACCGCGTCCCCCTGCGTGAATCTGTGCTTTGACAACTTTAATTGGGCCTGACAATTGTTCTGCTGCATCGACAGCCTCTTCGACCGTAAATGCTGCGATTCCGTTCGGTACAGGTACACCGTATGAACGAAGTAACTCTTTTGCCTGATATTCATGTACATTCATGAAAAAATCCCCCTTAACCCCTTTAGTTTCGGCTCTTTCATTGTAGTTAAAATTGGAAGCGCTGTCTATCGTTATCGACCGAAAGCATTTATTTTTTCGTGATTCCCTCATGATCGAGCTGATACAAAAAGGCAAACAGCTCGGCGATGACCCCGTATAACTCCGGCGGAACTTGCTCAGATACCTCGATTGCATCAAGTAATGTTACCAATGTCTGATCTTGCCGAATCGGAATGTTGTGTCGGATCGCTTCTTCTAAAATCCGCTCGGCGACGATTTCGGAACCTTTGGCGACGACTTTTGGAGCTGCCATTTGTTCTTCATAAGATAAAGCAATCGCTTTTTTCATGCTTGATAATCCACCCTTCCACTCCGACGTGTCAAATCGATAGGCACCCGCTCTTTCGTTTGTTCGACCAATTCAAAACGAATCAACTCATATCCCTGCTCCTTTAAGCGTTGTTCCATCATCGGTTGATAAGCGTCCATGAATGCGCTAATCCGTTGATCCGGATGAAAGACGGAAACAGCCATCTTTCGATCAGTGATTAATAAGTCAATCGCAATTTCGCCCAACTGAGGCAGTTTGAGATAAAAAGCGATTCGGGCATGGTCCGGATTGAATTCTTTTTTGTCGAACGGTGCTTCCATCGTCACATCGACATCTTCAAAGGGACCAAACTGTGGTAGTTGCAACATAAAGATGCCGCGTCCCGGTTCATTCGTCGCTTGAACGAGTTGTTGCGTCAAGATTTGATCACTCGTCTTTCGGTCAAGGGACCCTTGCCCATCTGCCTCTGCAGTACGCGCTAACTGAATGAGCTCAACAATTGTCTGTTTGAGTACTTGACCCGATCCTTCCATCGCGCGTTGGCCAAGTTGTTGTAACAGCGCACGTGTCGTCTGCGGTACTCCCTCTGACGCTGGTCGCAAGAGACTTTCAAGCATCGAAGGCAGGATTTGTTTCGCCGCAGTTTGTGGAGCTTCCGATAAAATCTTCAGCACCGGTTGCCCTTCCGTGCTCGTCACGACGAATCGGTACGACATTCCTTCTTTTAAATCAGCCGTTGTTCCAGCCGTTAGGACCCGTTGTCCGACTTGCAACTCCATTAACCCGTCCGGCAATAATTTCAATACTTTCCCGACGACATTTGCCCCTTCGCGTAACGGCATGTTGGCTTGATCAATAATCTTAAAGGGAAGTAAGGCCCGATGTTCGATTTGCACACGCATTCACCTCCTAGAGTCGATCAAGAACCGGTTTGAACGTTTTGCGATGAATCGGTGTCACACCGTATGTATCGAGTGCCTGCAAATGCTGTGCTGTCCCGTACCCTGCATGTTGCTCAAACCCGTATCCCGGATACTGTTTCGCATAGTCCTCCATCATCGCATCACGCGTTTCCTTCGCAATGACGCTCGCCGCTGCGATTGAGATGCTACGCGCATCCCCTTTAATCAGTGACGTTTGAGGTAGATTGAGATCAAGCTCCATCGCATCGACGAGCAATGCCTCGGCAGACACGCCATTCACCGCTTGTAACATCGCCTGTTTCGAGGCTTGGTAAATATTGATCCGGTCAATTTCTGCTGGTTCGATGATGCCGATGGCGACCTCTGCGACTTTACGAATATGCTGATACGCCAGTTGCCGTTGTTTTTTTGACATTTGTTTTGAGTCCGTCAACGCGGGGTGATAAAAATCTTTTGGTAAGATGACTGCTGCCGCGACGACAGGTCCAGCAAGCGGACCTCGCCCGACCTCATCGACACCAGCAATCTTCTCCCACCCCTGTGCCCGGTAAGCTTCTTCGAACTGCGAGCGTTCAATAAAACTGAGGCGCAATTGTTCTTCGAGATCGAGGCGACGGCTTGTTTGTTTCAATAACAGCCTGATCCCTTTTCGTTCATCATGCATCAGATCCTGTTCGATGGCTGCGAATTGTTCGCGTGAAATCCCTTTGAGACGTTCTCTTAAGTCTTGAATCTTCATCTGACATTCACTCCTATTTCGAAAAAAGCTTGGACCTTCTAGAGAAGGTTCCAAGCTCGTCTTATTCTGCTGTTGTTGCCCATTCTTCGACTGTTTCAAGTGTCACACGTCCGACTTTTTCCGTCCGTAGCTCATGTAACAACATCTCGCTCGTCCGTTCGAAATCGACGTATCCACCTGAATTGAACCCTCGTTTGTTCCCGATTGCTTCTAGTACATCAACGGCTTCACCGGACACATCGTCTAAGCGATAGCGTTCCATCAATTGCTCCGGATAACGCGATTTGAGCTCACGGATGGCAAACAGCGCGATGTCATCGATGTTTAAGATATCATCTTTGATTGCACCTGTTGCTGCTAGACGATAGCCAACCAACTGATCGTCGAACTTCGGCCAGAGAATACCTGGTGTATCGAGCAACTCCATCTCACCCGTCTTCATTTTGATCCATTGCTGACGTTTCGTCACACCCGGGCGGTCACCCGTGATGGCAATGTTTCGTCCGGCAAGGCGATTGATTAATGTTGATTTCCCGACGTTCGGGATGCCGATGATCAACGCTCGAATCGCACTCGGATTTCGTCCCTTTTCACGCATGCGATCATGTTTTTCTTTCATCAGGCGTAATGCACCTTCATGAATTTGTCCAAGACCCTTATTGTGTTTCGCATCGACAGCGATGACATCGACTCCGTCCTTACGAAGGGCCTTCATCCAGCGCTCCGTCAAACGCGCATCAGCCATATCGGCTTTGTTCAAGACGATTAACCGCGGTTTTCCTGCCGTAATTTGCTCGACCATCGGATTGCGACTCGACATCGGGAGACGTGCATCGACCAATTCGATGACGACGTCGATTAATTTTAATTTTTCCTGGACTTCACGACGTGCTTTCGCCATGTGACCAGGGAACCATTGTATCGTCATATATTCCACCTCAACTCATCATATTACTGGACTGCTAACTTCATGTTGTGTGACGCGGTAAGACCTGCTTCAGTTACCGTCACTTCGTTCTCAAGAAACGATCCATCCCTTAGTATACGCAAAAAAAGCCAAGAAAAGAAGTAGTGTCGTGCGGACACTACTCAATTCCTGACCTTGTTCCATCAAACGCACGGTTGATGGAGCTGTTTCTGCTAGACTCACCTTACTACGCGCCCATGATTTTTTAATCAACTGATCGTAAATCACCGAACGGATAAAAGACGAAATTTGTCGTTCCGACGATTTGATCTTCATCGACGAACCCGATGTCACGGCTATCTTTTGAGTTTTGACGGTTGTCCCCCATGACGAATACTTTACCGGCGGGTACTTTCGTTTCGCCGGTCCGTTCTTCTAATGTAAAGTCTTCCGTCAAAGGAACACCGTTCATTTGCGCTTTAAATTCTTTTAAATATGGTTCTTCCACTTTTTTATCGTTGATATACAGCATATCATCCTTGTAGTACAGCGTATCGCCTGGGACAGCGATGACACGTTTAATATAGTCACGTGTTTCCGTCGCATGGAAGACGACGATATCGCCACGCTCTGGTTCATTAAAGTAATAGGGAACCTTATTGACGACCATCCGGTCTGAATTGTGCAGTGTCGGCATCATCGACTCGCCGTCCACGATGACCGGGACGAATAGAAACGTTCGGATGATGAACGCAATCACGAGCGCTACGACAAGCGCCTTTACCCAACTAAATAACTCCTTCACGCGTTCCACTCCTTTGATTAAATCTTTAACCTAGACTTAGTATACGCATAAACGATAAAAAAAAGAAGCTTGTCCGAGGACAAGCCACTTTTTCACATGATTAACGACGAACTTCTTTAATACGCGCCGCTTTACCACGAAGGTTACGGAGGTAGTAAAGTTTCGCACGACGGACTTTACCGTAACGAACGACTTCGACTTGTGCAACACGTGGTGAGTGGAGCGGGAAAGCACGCTCTACGCCAACTCCGTAAGAAATCTTACGGACTGTGAAAGTTTCACTGATGCCGCCACCGTGACGTTTGATGACTACGCCTTCGAAAAGCTGGATCCGCTCACGCGTACCCTCGACGACTTTAACGTGTACACGGACTGTATCCCCAGGACGGAACGAAGGGACGTCTGACTTGATTTGTTCTTGTGTAATTTCACGGAACAATTGTTGTGTGTTCATGAATGATTTCTCCTTTTTTCACCAATGTTCTTATCTTCATTTGCTTATTGCATCCAACAGCGGAACATCGTTAATAGGTGGCTTTTGCCACATGTTTTAACTTATCACAATTTCATTCTTTTGACAATCCTGAAATTGACTGAAGGTACTTTAAATCACTTGCGGACAGCTCGGCTGTCTCGAGTAAATCAGGACGTCGCTCGAGCGTCCGCTTCAAGGCTTGCTGTCTTCGCCACTGCTCGATTTTTGCATGATTCCCGGATAATAAGACGTCCGGTACCCTTAATCCGTTATAGTCGGCAGGACGGGTATAATGGGGGTATTCGAGCAATCCGGTCGAAAATGAATCGTCTTCATGACTGGCCGACTTGCCGAGGACATCAGGTAACAAACGGACGACGGCATCAATCATCGTCATCGCAGCTAATTCCCCTCCCGTCAAAACGAAGTCTCCAAGCGAAACTTCGTCCGTCACCAGTTCGTCATGAATCCGTTGATCAAACCCTTCATAATGTCCACATAAGAAAACAAGTTCCGATTCCTGCGCCCATTCTTCTGCTACTGCTTGATCAAAACGCTGCCCTGTCGGTGTCATCGCAACGATGCGACGATTCGCTTTCGGCAAGGCCGCAACAGCGTCAAAAACAGGTTGCGGCGTCAACAACATCCCTGCACCACCCCCGTAAGGAGAATCATCGACACGCCCATGTCGATTCGTCGAATAGTCTCGGAAGTTAATATACTCGAGATGTATCCGCGCATCTTCTTGTGCCCGTCCGACGATTGAATGATCGAGTGCTGTGAACATGTCCGGAAAAAGCGTCAAGACTTTGATGTTCATCCTTCAATCAATCCAGGTAATGGTGTGATTTGAATCCGCTTTTCTTGCACATCGATCGACGCGACGACTTGTTCGATGTACGGAATCAAGACGTCTTTTTTTCCCGGACGTTTAATCGTCCAGACATCGTTTGCTCCGGTCTCTAAGATTTCCGAGACAACCCCGATTTTCTCATCTCCGTCATAGACGTCGCAACCGATGATTTCGTGGTAGTAATATTCATTTTCTCCGAGCTCTTGTAAGACTTCCGGCTGCACGAAAAGTTTCATCCCTTTATACTTTTCGACGTCGTTGATGTGATGCATTCCTTTGAAGGTCACCATGACGAATTGTTTATGTTTCCGGTAACTGCTCACCGTCAGCGGTACATACGTCCCCTCCGTCTCGAGAAATACGTCATTTCCGACTTTAAAGCGTTCTTCCGGAAAATCTGTACTCGCAAGTAATTTCAATTCTCCCTTTAGACCGTGTGTATTCGCGATTTTCGCGACTTCTAACCATTGCATCTTCTTCACTTCCTTCCTTTAAAATCGTCATTCTTCTATTTTTCTGCAACAAAAAGGAGGTAAGCTTTCGCTCACCTCCAAATGTCTTACTTCGCGAGTTTCGCGTTGTGGAATTTCTCCATGATACCAGCTTTTGAGAAGAGGTTACGAACTGTGTCTGATGGTTTAGCACCTTCAGCGAGCCATTTAAGAGCGAGCTCTTCGTTAAGTTTTACTTCTGCTTCTGGTTTAGCAACCGGGTTGTAGTATCCGATTTGCTCGATGAAACGACCATCACGTGGTGCACGTGAGTCTGCTACTACCACACGGTAGAAAGGTGATTTGTTTGCGCCCATGCGCTTAAGACGAATTTTAACTGCCATTCGTAAGTCCCTCCAGATATTAAATAGTTTTTTGGTTTAGTCAAATTGACAACTTCACTAGTATACAACGTTACAGCAAAAGAGAAAAGACTTTTAGAAGAATGGGAGGCCAAAGCCGCCTTTCTTTTTCCCTTTGCCCATTTGGCCGGAGAATTGTTTCATCATCTTCCGCATGTCTTCAAATTGCTTGATCAACCGGTTCACTTCTTGAATGCTACGACCACTGCCGCGCGCAATCCGTTTCCGACGACTCGCATTGAGGATTTCCGGTTCAGTCCGCTCCCGTTTTGTCATCGATTGAATAATCGCTTCGACATAAACAAGTTGCTTCTCATCGATTTGAGCATTTTTCAAGCCCTTCATCTTTCCTTTACCGGCACCCGGAATCATTCCTAACAACTCATCCAAAGGACCCATCTGTTTCACTTGCTGCAACTGCTCGATGAAATCGTCAAACGTGAACGATGCATCGCGCATTTTGCCTTCGAGCTCCTTGGCGCGTGTTGCGTCCATTTGGAACTCTGCTTTTTCAATCAGCGTTAACATATCTCCCATACCGAGAATCCGTGACGCCATCCGCTCTGGGTAGAATGGCTCGATTGCGTCTAGCTTCTCTCCAAGACCGACGAACTTAATCGGTGCTCCGGTGACTGCCTTGATGGAGAGTGCTGCTCCGCCTCGAGTATCTCCGTCGAGTTTCGTCAGGACGACCCCTGTCACGCCGAGCTTTTCATTAAAGCTTTGTGCGACATTGACCGCATCCTGACCCGTCATCGAGTCGACGACAAGGAAGATTTCGTTAGGCTTGGCGATTTCCTTCACATCGACAAGTTCCTGCATGAGGTCCTCATCGACATGTAAGCGTCCCGCCGTATCGATCAACACGATATCGTGGTGATGCTCTTTTGCATAGTCGAGCGCGCCGGTTACGATTTCTTGTGGACTTACCTGATCCCCCATTGAGAAGACCGGTAATTCAAGTTGTTTTCCTAGCGTCTCAAGTTGTTTAATCGCAGCCGGACGGTAAATATCCGCTGCGACGAGCAGTGGACTGCGATTGTGTTTTTTTCGTAAATGATTGGCGAGTTTTCCGGTTGTCGTCGTCTTACCTGCCCCTTGAAGACCAGTCATCATAATGACTGTCGGCGGACGGTTAGCGAGCGTCAACGGAGATACTTCTTCCCCCATCAATTTCGTCAATTCGTCATGGACGATTTTGACGACTTGTTGACCGGGTGTTAGAGACGTCATCACGTCTTGACCGACGGCGCGCTCCTTCACATCATTTACGAACTGTTTCACTACTTTGAAGTTGACGTCGGCTTCTAACAACGCGAGGCGGACCTCACGCATCATTTCCTTTACGTCCGCTTCAGAAATCTTACCTTTACCTCGCATTTTGGCGAGACTGGCTTGAAGCCGTTCCGATAATCCTTCGAATGCCATTGATGATGCCTCCTACTCTAATTGCTCCAGTGATTCAATCGTCACCAGTGCCTCGCTTGGAAGGTCGAGCTGCTTCAGTTCATCAAGAAGGATCTTTCGCTGCTCATATTTTTGAAACAAGGAAAGTCGTTCTTCATATTGCTCAAGCATCGCTTCCGTACGTTTTATGTTGTCGTAGACTGCTTGTCGGCTGACTTCAAACTCATCGGCGATTTCACCTAACGAAAAATCATCTAAATAATAGAGTGACATATAATTTCGTTGTTTCGGCGTCAAAAGCTCCTGATAAAAGTCAATCAGATAATTCATCCGGTTCGTTTTATCAAGTGTCATCCGAGCACCTCCACGGTTGTTAAGTGAAATTCCTTTACAGATAGTATAGTACAGCCCTCACAGTGTGTTGTCAAGTTTTTTTCTTTACAAGCAAACCTAGCTTATTCCTCTTCCGATGCCTCGTCCGTCGTTTGCTTTTCTTCGAATACGTCACCGAAGAGACCGTGGACGAATTGCTCGGCATTAAACGGTTGGAGATCGTCAATCTTTTCACCTAATCCAACGAACTTCACGGGGAGATTCAGTTCATTCTTAATCGCGAGAACGATGCCACCTTTTGCTGTCCCGTCAAGCTTCGTCAAGACGATGCCGCTGACATTCGTCGCTTGTTTGAACGCTTTGGCTTGCACCATCGCATTTTGTCCGGTCGTCGCGTCGAGCGCAAGGAGGACTTCATGCGGGGCCCCCGGGATTTCACGTTCAATGACCCGTTTGACTTTTTCGAGTTCATTCATCAAATTGACTTTGTTTTGCAGACGTCCTGCCGTATCACAAATCAAGACATCGACTTTCCGCGCTTTTGCCGCTTGAACAGCATCGAAGACGACGGCAGCAGGATCCGATCCTTCTCCCTGACGGATGACCGGTACACCGGAGCGCTCGCCCCAGACTTGCAACTGATCGATGGCGCCTGCTCGGAATGTATCCCCTGCTGCGAGCATGACCGTTTTCCCTTCATTTTTCAGGCGATTCGCAAGTTTCCCGATCGTCGTCGTTTTCCCGACACCGTTGACACCCACGAATAAGATGACACTGAGGTCGTGGTCTAAATCAAGTTCCGTTTCTTCTTCTTCAATCAACATGTTGGCGACGACTTCGACGAGTACATCACGGACTTCTTTTGTGTCTTTAACATTTTTTCGTTTGACTTCAATCTTTAATTTTTCGACCAAATCCATCGTCGTCGTCACACCGACGTCAGCTTGAATCAGCACTTCTTCTAACTCTTCAAAAAATTCTTCATCGACTTCCCGGAAACGGTAGACGAGATCATTGACGGCACTCGCAAGCCCGTCACGCGTCTTCGACAACCCTTCCGTAAACTTAGACGTGACTTCTTGTGTCGACGTCGTCAACCGGTCTTTTAGTTTCTTAAAAAAACTCATTGTTTTAGCTCCTTTGATTCTACTTCTTCAGTCAATGTTCGCCGTGCCTCTTCTAGTTTAACGGATAACACTTCCGAAATACCGTTTTGTTGCATCGTCACGCCGTATAAAACATCCGCTGACTCCATCGTACCTTTCCGGTGTGTGATGATGATGAATTGTGTATCACGCGCCAACTGATGAACGAACTCACCGAACCGGGCAACGTTCGCTTCGTCAAGAGCTGCTTCGACCTCATCAAGTACACAAAACGGGACGGGACGCGTCTTCAAAATCGCGAACAACAAGGCAATCGCCGTTAACGCGCGTTCCCCACCAGATAAGAGTGACAAGTTCTGTAGTTTTTTACCCGGTGGTTTCGCGACGATGTCGATCCCGCTCGTCAAGAGGTCGCTCGGATTGACAAGAATCAAGTCCGCTTCTCCTCCACCGAACAATTCGCGGAATGTCTCACGGAAGTGTTCCCGTACAGCCGTAAACGTCTCTTTAAAGAGTCGGACGACTTCACGATCCATCTCATCGATGACGGCATATAAATCCGTTTTCGCCGTCACTAAGTCATCACGTTGCGTCGAGAGGAACGTAAACCGTTGATCGACTTCAGCGAACTCTTCAATCGCACCGATATTAACAACTCCGATTTCTTCTAATTGACGCTTGAGGAGGTGTACTTCCTCTTTCGCCTCTTCGAATGGAATCGTCAGCGGTTCAATCAATTCGAGAATCAGCCCCATCTCGTCGAGCATTTCTTGACGTGTTTCAAGACGTGTACTGATTCTGCCGTGGTTGAGGCGCGCTTGATCGACTTGTTGTTTCGCCGACTGTTGCTCCTCTTTCAGCTTCGCTTCACGGATCCGTAGAAGTCGTAAACTTTCGCCGTCACGTTGGATTTGGTCCGTGATTGCTTTCAATTCTTGTTCAACCGTTGTTTGTTCTTTAAGCATCTGCGCCTGCTCTGCATGCAATGCTTCGATTTGACCTTCACCAAACCCTTCGAGCACATGTTTTAAATCACGCCGCTTATGACTCCGTTCGAGTTTCGCATGATTCAACGACTCTTCGATTCGTTCGACTTCACGATTGACTTGATCTAACTTCAAGATCATTGTCCGTTCTTCGAGCAAGGCATCTGCTTGTTGTTGTTTCAAGTCTTCGATTGTCACAGCACCACGGGCCTGTGCCTCTTTTAGCTGATCGAGATCACGTCTGAGTTCTTGTTGCCGCTTCGTCAAGTTCGCGATATCGTGCTCAGCTTGTTCAATCGTCGTCTTCGCTTCCCGTTCTTGCTCCGCCAACCGTTGCAACTGGCCATCTTGGACGGACAGTTCCGAAGCTGTGATTGCGAGACCATGTTTCGCCTCCGTCAATTCATCCCGAAGTGATTCAAGTGTCGTTCGCGTCGTTTTCATTTCTTGCGCAAGCGTCTCAAGCGTAACGTTCAATTGTTCATCTACTACTTTCATCTCCGCGAGGCGGCGCTCTTGTTCACGAATGACCGCCTGTCCTTGCGTCAGCCCTTCGCGGAGTTCGTCTAACTCCCGTGATTGACTAAAGAGTGGCGTCCCTTTTTTTCGGCTCCCCCCTGTCATCGAACCACCGACGTTGACGACATCTCCGTCGAGCGTCACGAGCCGATACCGATGTCCCGTTGCACGGGCAATCGCGTTCGCTTGTTCAAGCGATTCGACGACAAGCGTCGTCCCGAGCAAGTTCTGTTTTAATTTCGTCAGCTCATCGGTCGTCGTCACGAGTTCACTCGCAACGCCGATGTATCCTTGCATCGCAGATAGTTGATCGCGAACCGATTGATTCAAATCGCGCCGTTGAATCGAACTGAGCGGCATGAACGTCGCCCGTCCCGCATTTAGACGGCGTAATTCCTGAATCAATTTCCGTCCTGTCGCGTCTGTATCGACGACGACGTTTTGCATGGCTCCACCAAGTGCCGTTTCGATCGCCGCTTCATATCGGGCCGGTACGGAAATCAATTCGGCAACCGCTCCATATATGCCTGAAATGTGATCACGCTGTTTCAAAATCGTTTTGACGGCACCGAAATAACCACTGTAATCTGCCTTGACGGACTCCAAAAATTCAATCCGGTCCTCTGTTTTATCACGCCGGCGATGGAGATCGACGATGGATCGTTCGACTTGCGTCATCATCGTTCGCTGTTCGTGTTGCTTCGTTTCAACTTGCGTCTCTTCCGCCACTAAGGCATCGAGCTGTTGCCGCACGTTTAAAAAGCTCGCTTCTAGTCGGTCGACCTCGGCCGCATAAGCTGTTTGCGCCGATTGTTTCGACCCTGTCCCTTTCGCGAACGTCCGGCGTAACTCTTCCGCACTCTGTAAATCTTGTTTTGCTCGGTTATAGGCGTTATTCGTCGCCGCCAGCCGACTCGCTACTTCAAACGCTTCAGACCGTAGTTGCTCTGCTTCTTTTTCAAAATCACGTTCCGAATACGTTAATGCGGCATCTGCTTGTTCACGACGTTTGACAGTTCCCTCGTATGTTTGCTTCGTTTCGTCTCGTAAGCGAACTGCTTTTTTCGCCTCATCCTCAATTAGGGAAACACGCGCTTCAAGTGTCGCCACTTCTTGTTCTAAACGCTCTTTCATTTGCGTCCCATGTTTCTCACGTTCTTTTGCCAAGTTCAGCGAACCTTGAATTTCAACGAGCGTCGTCGAGACGGTTCGTAACCGTTCCTGCATCTCTGTCTCTGTCCGGCGAATGTTTTCAAGCATTGTTTCTTGTTCTTCTCTCGAGGTTTGCGTTTTCTCAAGACGTGCCTGTTCATTTGACAACTCACGCTCAAACGTTTCGATTTCCGTCGTCAATCGGGCAATTTGTTCCATATAGTTTTGAATTTCTTCTGCAATGATGCCACGTTCTAAAAAGTCGAACCGGTCGCGGGCAATCAGATACTCTTTTGCAAGCGCTGCTTGTTCTCGTAACGGTTCGATTCGTCCACCGAGTTCAAATAAAATATCATCGACACGTGAGAGATTCGTTTCCGTGTCACTCAACTTCCGCTCCGCTTGTTTTTTCCGGTGCCGGTATTTTAAGACACCCGCCGCCTCTTCGATGACAGACCGCCGCTCTTCCGGTTTCCCGGAGATGACTTGTTCGACACGTCCTTGACCAATGATTGCGAAGGCATCACGGGACAGTCCCGTATCCATGAAGAGATCGAGGACGTCCTTCAAGCGACATGGTTTTTTATTAAGAAAATAATCACTGTCTCCATTTCGACTGACGCGTCGTGTCACGCTCAACTCTTGGTAAGGTAACGCAACCGTTCCCGACTCATTATCGAGGACAAGCGTTACTTCTGCGAACTGCTTTCGATGTTCTGACATACTGCCGGCGAAGATGACATCTTCCATCTTCGCGCCGCGTAATGATTTAGCCGATTGCTCACCGAGCACCCAGCGCACTGCATCCGATATATTCGACTTCCCACTACCGTTCGGTCCGACGACTGCCGTCACTCCCGGTAGGAAGTCAAGTTCTGTCCGGCTCGCAAAAGATTTGAAGCCGTTGATTTCAATTCGTTTTAAGTACATCTTTACCACCCGTATGTTTAAATTTCTTTTAATTTTCTTTTAGTTTACCATAGCCGAAAGGTCTACAAAATGGTAGGTTTTATGGTAATGTTAACGGTAAAGACGTGAAGAGGAGAATTCAACGATATGACAATTGAACAAATGATTGAAGCAATCTTGGATAAATTAAATATTATTAATAAAGGCGTCATCAAAGCCGAGCAGTTCGACGGCACGAAAAATGACGACTTAAAAGAAATTTATGAGTTCGTCATGATGCGTGAATCGTTATCACTCGCTGAGGTCGATGCAATCGTCGATGAACTAAAATCACTGAAGACGGTGTAAGAAACCATATAAAAAAAGGCGTTCCCAATCGGGCGCCTTTTTTTATATGGTTTTTTTACTTAAAATTGTTTTTTCAGCTCAAGCAAGGCTTGTTTCGCTGCTTGCTGTTCTGCTTCTTTTTTCGAACGACCGGTCCCGATTCCTTCAAGCTTATCCGGGACTTGAACACGCGAGATGAATTCCCGGCTATGTGCGGGACCACGCTCTTCGATGATTTCGTATTCAATTTGTCCGAGTCCGACCCGTTGAATCGCTTCTTGTAATTGGCTCTTGAAGTCTGTCTGCTCTTCGAAGAAACCAGATGCCACTTTCGGAAAAACCGCTTCGGCGAGGAATCGCTCTGCTGCTTCAATGCCTTGGTCAAGATAAAGTGCACCGATAAACGCTTCAAATACGTCAGCAAGTAATGCTGGCCGATTTCGTCCGCCTGTCAGTTCTTCCCCTTTACCTAGCAAAATCATGTCAGAGAATTCATAATGATTGGCAAACTGGACGAGCGATGGTTCACACACGATAGCTGCTCGCAGTTTTGTTAATTCCCCCTCGGAACGTTCCGGGTAGTGTTCAAATAAATATCTTGAGACCGTCAATTCTAAGACCGCATCCCCTAAAAATTCAAGTCGTTCGTTATCCCCATCCGATTCACGTTGTTCATTGACGAACGAAGAATGGGTAAACGCTTGCTTCAACAATTCGACATTTGAAAAATGAATCGAAAGGCGCGTTTGTAACTCTTCGAATTTTTGCTCGATTTGAGCAAACGTCCGCGCATCTTTTCGACGTTTTACGTAAGGTCCTTTTCGGACACGACGTCCTTTTTGATTCGTCATAATTCCTCCTAAACAGCTAAATCCCACCGCAAAAGAGCGGTGGGTCAGCGTCAATGATTAGACTTGTGTTTCGATGTAGCTGACGACATCGCCGACAGTCTTCAAGTTTTCTGCTTGATCGTCTTCGATTGTGATTTCGAATTTATCTTCGAGATCCATAACGAGTTCCATTACTTCAAGTGAATCTGCACCGAGATCGTCTTTGAACGATTTATCGAGTGTGATTTCACTTTGCTCTTTACCTAATTTTTCTGCGATTGCCTCTTGTACGTCTACTAAAATTTGCTCTTTTGTCATTTGAAATCCCTCCATGAGTTGAGTATATAAGATGATTGCCGATTTGGCAAAGTACTACCGGTGTTCAGTTACATTGTCATGCCGCCATCAACTGCGAGCGTTTGCCCTGTGATGTAACGGGCTTCATCCGAAGCGATGAAGCTGACGAGTGCTGCGATGTCTTGCGTTTGCCCAAACCGTTTCAATGGAATTTGTCCAAGTGACAGATTCCGTTGATCGTCCGTCAATTCATCGGTCATATCTGTTTCGATGAATCCTGGGCAAATCGCATTCGCTGTGACCCCTTTACTTGCGAGTTCACGGGCGACCGATTTCGTCAACCCAATCAAACCGGCTTTCGCGGCCACATAGTTCGCTTGCCCCGGATTACCCGTGATGCCGACGACCGAAGCGATATTGATGATGCGACCACCCGTCTTCATCAACGGGCGTGACGCCGCTTGTGTGACGAGGAACGCCCCTTTTAGGTTCGTATCAACGACAGCATCAAAATCGGCTTCTTTCATACGCATCAACAAACCGTCGCGTGTGATACCGGCGTTGTTGACGACACAATCCAGTTGACCGAATGCATCGACAGTCTGTTTAACCAACGCCTTGACTTGATCAGCGTTCGCAACGTCGGCTTGGATGGCGATTGCCTCACCACCAGTCGCGATGATATCCGCGACGATGGCCTCTGCTTTTTCAGTGCTACCGGCATAGTTGACGACAACTTTAAAACCATCTGCCGCGAGACGTGTTGCGATCGCCGCACCGATTCCTCGTGAGGCGCCTGTTACGAGTGCTACCTTACTCATCCACGAATTCCCTCCGCTTCTAGTTGTTCAAGTGTCGTGATACTAATGATTTTAACGTCTTTTTTGATACGTTTGACAAGCCCACTAAGTGGTGAAGACGGTCCGAATTCGATGAAGGTATCAACACCCTCTTCAATCAATTGCTCAACACACGCCTCAAAGCGAACAGGTGAATACAATTGTTGAACGAGCAGACGTTTCAAGTCGTCCGGTTGATCGTGAAACGATCCGTCCACGTTTGAGATAAACTTCGCTTGCGCCGCTTCGAATGGTGAAGAAGCAAGGAAATCTTCGAACCGTGGTGCGAACGGTGTCATTAAAGAGGAGTGGAACGCACCGGAGACATCGAGTGGTAAGACACGCTTTGCACCGAGCTCTTTTAATTTCGCTGTCGCCGATTCGACGGCTGCGACGTGCCCTGATATGACAAATTGGCCGGGACAGTTGTAGTTCGCGATTTGCACGATTTCACCTGTCGCCGCAATCGATTCGACGGCATGGTGTGCCGCTTCGACATCGTTTAATCCGATGACGGCAGCCATCGTTCCACCTGAAACCTGGTTCATCAACTTACCACGTTCATGGACAAGATAAACGGCTTCACTCGGCGTAAGGACCGATGCTGCGACAAGCGCGCTGTACTCCCCGACGCTATGCCCAAGGACATAGTCCGGTTTGTTACCGAGTGCCGCATAACGAGTGGCGAGAAGTGTACTATGTGCGACGATTGCGGGTTGAGCAAGCTCCGTCGCCTTTAGTTCTTCTTTTGTACCCGTCGTTAACAGCGTTGTTAAATCTAGGCCGATTCGTGTTCCGAGATCGACTAACGTTTGTTTAGTTTCTTCCTCACTGACAAGTGTCTGTCCCATACCGGGCATTTGTGACCCTTGCCCCGGAAACATCCATACCGTTTTCCCCATCTCGCTCACTCCTTTAGCTCTATTTTGTCTTCGCTTCAATGATTTTCGCAACGACGTGTTGCTCGACCATCATTTCAGCCTGTGCCAGCGCACGACTGAAGGCATAGGCATTGCTCGAGCCGTGTGCTTTGATGACAGGTGCCGCAATTCCGAACAACCCGGCCCCACCATATTCTTCGTACGCGAGCAATTGCTTCATTTTTTTAAGTTTCGGCTTTAAAATTAACGCCGCGATTTTCGAACTGAATGAACTCATGAACTGTTCCTTCATGACACCCATAATCATGCTTGCAGCACCTTCCGTACTTTTCAACAATGTATTCCCTGCAAATCCTTCTGTGACGATTACGTCCACATCACCACTCATCGCTTCTCTCGCCTCGACATTCCCAATAAAATGAATAGGGGCAGTCTCAAGTAAGGGATATGTTTCCTTCGTCAGTGCATTGCCTTTACCAGCTTCTGAGCCGATATTGAGCAGACCAACTTTCGGTTGTTTGATACCACGTACTTGTTCTGCGTAGACTGATCCCATGATGGCATAATCAAGCAAATGTTCTGCTTTTGCATCCGGATTAGCACCGACATCTAAGATGACGACACCTTTTCCGTTTCTTGTCGGGAAAGTCGGGGCCAGCGCAGGACGGTCAACCCCTTCGATTCGACCAATCACAAACAATCCGGCAGTCATCAGTGCTCCCGTGTTGCCTGCTGAAATCAAGGCATCCGCCTCTTTTGTTTTCACCAGGTTTGCAGCCACAACGAGTGAGCTATCTTTTTTCCGTCGAATTGCACGGACCGGTTCGTCTTCTCCAGTAATGACAGTCGCCGCGTGAACGATCGTCACACGGGAATCCTTGATGTCGTAAGAACGTAACTTCAATTCATCTCCAACCAATCGAATTTCAATGTCCGCCTTCGGGCGCTCCCCTAAATACTGGATCACACCTTCGACAATCGCACGGGGGGCGTTGTCACCACCCATTGCATCTACTGCTAAAATCATCATGATTCCTCCTTACTACTACGATACACCGTAAACTCACCGATAAAGACACACTCATCACCGACATAACTTTCGACGTTGATGTCTGATCGTCCATCTTGTCGATGGGAACTGACGAACGCTTTCGCGACGACGCGTTCTCCAACATGGACAGATCGTGTAAATTGCACGTTTGCTCGTGTCGTCAATGCTAACTCGTCATCAATTAACGCGATGGCGAGCGAATTGGCTTGAGCGAACAGAATATGCCCGCGTGCAATCGCGTTCCGGCTAAAAGCGTGTTCCGGCAAAATTTCTAAAATCGAAATCGCAGATGTATCAAGTTTCAGGTCAATCATATCACCAATGACTTCGCTTTCGGTCAAAGTACGCACGTCATCGAGTCGTTCTGTCGCGACGTGTTTAATCCGTTCCCGTAATTCAGGGATTTTCAATTCCATTCGATCGAGCCGAATCGTCTGAATGCTGACGTTAAAATGAAGCGCAAGTGCTTCATCCGTGATGAATGGGTTTTGTTCAATCGTATGCTGTAGTTCTACTTGCCGTTCTTTTTTAGGTACCCGCATGTACGTTCCTCCTACAAGAAGGATAATCACTATTATCACCTGGTACTAATAGTAGTATATATCCCCCGTTGTTCACTTTCAAGTATTATTCAATTCTTTCTCCGTCAAGCAGTCCTTGCTCTTCGATATAATGGCGTAACACGTCGTAGTCCGATGTTTGCCAAAAGGCATCCGAACGTAACAAACGGACGGCGTCGTTCCGGGCTGTTTCCATGATTTGAATATCGAGAGCAGGATCTGTCAGGACGAAACGTGGCAATCCACTTTGTTCTGTCCCAAAGAAATTACCCGATCCGCGTAGTTCTAAGTCTTTTTCCGCTAATTTGAAGCCGTCGTTCGTCTCTGTCATCGTCTTAATTCGCTCTTTCCCGGTGTCAGACGACGGATCAGCAATCAAGATACAATATGACTGCGCATCCCCTCGTCCGACACGTCCACGCAATTGATGCAGTTGCGCGAGACCGAATCGTTCTGCATCGTAAATGACGATGATTGAGGCATTCGGGACGTTCACCCCAACTTCGACGACAGTCGTTGAGACGAGGACTTGGACCTGATTGTCCTTGAAAGCTTGCATGACCTCGTCTTTTTCAGACGAGCCGAGACGTCCGTGCATCAAACCAACTTGATGATCGCGGAAACGTTCGACGAGAACGGCATGCAATTCCATTGCATTTTGAACATCAAGCGATTCAGATTCCTCGATCAATGGCGTGATGACATAGGCTTGTCGCCCGAGAAGTAATTCCTTCTCAACAAAACCAAAGACACGTTCAATCTGTTCTGGTTTTGCCCAGTACGTTTCAATTTCTTTACGCCCTGCTGGCATCTCGTCGATGATCGAAACATCCATATCGCCAAACACAGAAATCGCAAGTGTTCGCGGAATCGGTGTCGCCGTCATATAGAGGACATCTGCTTGCGCTGCTTTTGCTCGGAGGCGCTTCCGTTGTTCGACACCAAACCGATGTTGTTCGTCCGTAATCACTAAATGTAAGTCCTTGAAGACGACTGTATCCTGAATCAAGGCATGGGTGCCGACGAGGATGTCGATTTCTCCTTGCCGTAAGGCTTCTAGCAATAACACACGAGCCTTTCCTTTGACAGAACTCGTTAAGAGACCGACTTTAATCCCGAATGGTTCGAGTAACGGGGCAAGTGACGAAGCATGCTGCTCCGCTAGTATTTCAGTCGGAACCATCAAGGCACCTTGCTTGTTCGCACGAATCGTCGCGAACAGGGCAATCGCCGCGATGACGGTCTTCCCACTTCCGACATCTCCTTGCAGCAACCGATTCATTCGCTCTGCTCGATGCATATCACTCAAAATTTCTTCTGTCACTCTTTTTTGAGCGCCTGTCAACGGAAATGGCAGTCCTGCAATGAACTCGTCGACGGCTGCTTGATGTAACGGTAAAGCAATGCCTTGTCCCTGCCGCTTTCCAAGTCGTAATGTCTGAAGCTTTAACTGAAAATAGAGGCACTCTTCATACACATAACTTCTTCTCGCCGCCGTCAATTCTTTTCGATGCGTCGGGAAGTGTAGCGCCTTCAGCATCGTCATCCGGTCGAGAAGACGATACGCCGTCCGAATCGAATCGGGCACCCGCTCCCCGACTGATTCTACTGCTGCGAAAGCGAGTTCGACGACACGGCGGAACGTCTTCATCCGCATGTCACCTTTTAAGGAATAGACGGGTGTCAGTTCACCTTCGATCGCCCCGAATTGAAGTTCCGTCGCTGAAATCGTCATCCGGTGCAAATCCCACTTGCCGCTGACCGTCACTTCTTCCCCTAACTTCAACTGGGCTTTGTAGAAGGCACGGTTAAACATCGTCACCGTGACGCTGTACCGTTCTTCGACAAGTAACCGGAACGTTAGCCGATTCTTACCTTTTCCGTAATAACGAACGAGCGGTTCTGATTGAACTTGACCTGTGAACTTGACCTTATCTTCATGGATGGCTTCCGTCAAACTCCCCGTAACGAAATCATCGTAACGAAATGGGACGTGCTCCAGCACGTCCGAGATCGTTACGATATCCATTTCTGCAAGCTTAGTTGCCAAATCACGCCCGACTCCCTTAAGTGCCGTGACCTCACTTGATGGATTCATTCGATAAATCTCCAAAAATCTTCGACTCGAGCCAGCGTCCAGTCGGTGTATTCGCAAGACCGCCTTTCGCCGTTTCACGTAAGGCAGAAGGCATCATTTGACCGATTTCATACATTGCCGAGATGACTTCGTCACACGGAATACGTGACGTGATTCCAGCCAGTGCCATATCTGCTGCGACGAGCGCATTCGCTCCTCCCATCGCATTTCGTTTGACGCACGGGACTTCGACAAGTCCAGCGACTGGGTCACAGACGAGACCAAGCATATTTTTTAAAGCAATTGCAAACGCATGCGCCGATTGATCCGGTGTGCCTCCTGCCATTTCGACGATGGCAGCTGCAGCCATTGCTGTCGCCGAACCTACTTCCGCTTGGCATCCGCCTGCCGCACCTGAGATGGAGGCATTATTGGCAACAACGAACCCGAACGCACCCGATGTGAAAAGGTATCGGAGCATCTCCTCGCGTGAAGGCTGAAGCCGTTCTTTGACGGCGAACAACGTCCCTGGGACGACGCCCGCGCTCCCTGCTGTTGGTGTCGCACAGATTTTCCCCATTGCCGCGTTGACTTCATTCGTTCCGATGGCTTTGCTGACGGCATCTAACAAAAGATCTCCCGATAACCCGTTCCCTGACGCCCGATATCGTTGCAGTAAGACTGCATCCCCGCCTGTCAAACCGGTGACCGATTCGACACCGTCGCCTGTCAATGACCGTTCGACAGCTTCTTCCATGACTTGTAAATTCCGTTCCATCATTGCGTATACTTCATCACGCTCTAAGTGGCGGACCGTCATTTCTTGTTCAATCATGATTTCTGAAATCGGTACATTCTTTTCCGTAGCGAGTGCTACGAGTTCTTTTACTGATTTAAACATTTCTTCACTCTCCCATCATGACGGATCGTTCGACTTGTGGTAACCGGTTAATTTCTTCAAGCACTTCTTTAGGCATCCGATCATCGATTTCAATCGCCATCAAGGCTTGACGTCCTTTTTCGTGGCGCGACACTTCCATGTGACCAATGTTAATTTCATAGTCTGCGAGAATACTTGTGACTGCCGCAATCGCCCCGAAACGGTCGTGGTGCAGGACGACAAGTGCCGGCCCGCCACCTGAGAGGCGCAACGGTACACCATTCAATTCTGTAATTTCAATCGTTCCTCCGCCAATTGAAATGCCGACGAGTTCAAATTGATTTTCTCCGTCAGTCAAATGGACTCGCGCCGTGTTCGGATGGTCCGTCAGTGCTTCACTCGTTTCAAAATGAATCCGAATCCCTTTCCCTTCGGCGATTTTAATCGACTCAGGAATCCGATCATCAAACGTATCATAACCAAGCACCCCACCAATGATCGCTACGTCGGTTCCGTGCCCCCGGTACGTATCGGCAAATGATCCATAAAACGTGATATAAATGTCTGTTGGCGTTTCCCCGAACAACTTACCCGCCATCAAACCGATTCGTGCTGCTCCTGCCGTATGGGAACTCGATGGTCCTACCATGACAGGACCGATGATATCAAATACACTACGATACTTCATTTCATTTCCCCCTCTCTTTTAAACAAAACAAAATCCCACCTCTATTATCGCAGATGGTGGGATTCGTGAAAAGGTAACTTCACCTTTATTCTTTATTCAACACTAAGAATATATGAATAGAGCGGTTGCTTTCCGTCGTGAACTTCGACTTCAGCGTCCGGATTGACAGATTCGATGTAAGCGACTAACTCGTCGACTTCATCTTGGGCTACGCCTTCTCCAAATAAAATCGTTACGATTTCGTCATCTTCCGTGACGAGCGTATCGATGAGTTTCTTCGCTGCACCGAGACTCGAGTGATCCGTTGCGACGATTTGTTTTTCCGCAATCGCCATGTGATCATCTTTTTTAATCTCGACACCATCGATACTCGTATCACGGACAGCATATGTGATTTGTCCTGACTTGACAGCACCAATCGCATCCATCATGTGACGCTCGTTCTCATCGACTGTCGCTTCCGGGTTGTAGACGATTGTCGCAGCCAGTCCTTGTGGGACCGTTTTTGATTTCACGACCGTCACGCCGCATGATGCAACAGATGCTGCTTGTTCAGCCGCCATGATGATGTTCGAGTTGTTCGGATACACATAGACGTGCTCCGCATGCGCGTCTTCAATCGCTTTGACGATATCTTCCGTCGATGGATTCATCGTCTGTCCACCTTCGATGACGATGCTGACACCGAGTGATTTAAAGAGCTCACTGATCCCTTCGCCCATTGCGACCGTGACGAGTGCAGATTTCGCTTTCGCTTTCGTTGCAACTGGAGCTGTTACGTGATTGACGCCTTCTTCTTCTAAAATCGTTGAGTGTTGTTGGCGCATGTTTTCGATTTTAACCGCGACGAGCTCACCAAATTTTTGTCCTTTGTTGATGACATCACCTGGTGTCTCGACATGGACATGAACTTTGAGCAACTCTTCATCTGCGACGACGAGCAGTGAATCTCCGAACTCAGATAATTCGTTACGGAATGCTTCTTCACTGAACGGTGCATTCGCTAACTTATCATCTTGGAAACGAACCATGATTTCTGTACAGTAACCGTAATGGATTTCCTCTGTCGACATGAAGCTTTGAGCCGATTTATGATGCTCTGCTTCGACGAGTGCTTCCATGACAGGAGCATGCGGTTTTTCAAGTTCTTTTCCTTCGAGTGTCGCAAGGAAGCCTTCATAAATACAAACAAGTCCCTGTCCACCAGAATCGACGACACCGACTTCTTTTAAGACCGGTAAAAGATCGGGTGTTCCTTCGAGTGAAACTTTTGATGCTTCGACAATCCCGCGCATCAATTCAAGTAAGTCCGTCGTTGTTTCCGATTGTGCGATCGCAGCGACTGCTGTTTCACGAGCAACTGTTAAAATCGTCCCTTCGACTGGCTTCATGACGGCCTTGTATGCTGTATCAACACCTTTTTGCAAGGCATCTGCGAATTCCTTCGTATCGATTGTTTGTTTTCCTTCAATCGATTTCGAGAAACCACGGAATAATTGACTTAAGATAACACCAGAGTTCCCACGTGCCCCCATTAAAAGACCTCGTGCGAATATTGATGCGACGTCTGCGACAGAATCAGATGTTGCGTTTGTTGCTTCTTTCGATCCAGATGTCATCGTCAAGTTCATGTTCGTTCCTGTATCGCCATCCGGCACAGGGAACACGTTCAGTGAATCGACGAAATCTGCATTTTGATAGAGATTTGCCGCGCCATTTTGAATCATCTTGACTAATTGGGCTCCTGTTAAACGATCTACACTCACTAAAGTTTCCTCCTCTATTTCCGTCTTAGACATTCGTCAAACGGACTCCTTGGACAAAAATATTTACAGATGTCACTTCTAACCCTAACGCTTGGTTCAACGTATATTTAACACGGCTTTGAACATTGTTCGCGACTTCAGAAATTTTCGTACCGTAACTCACAATGATATGCATATCGATGTGAACTTGTTCTGAAGATTGTCGAACGATGACGCCACGTGCAAAATTCTCACGTTTCAATAATTCAGCTAGCCCATCTTTGATTTGTGATTGTGATGCCATACCAACGACACCAAAACATTCCATTGCTGCTCCGCCCGCCAGTTGCGCGACGACATCATTATCTACATCAATCTTTCCATAGGTCGTTTTCATCTCGATCGCCACCTGAGTAGCCCCCTTTAACTAATTGTGTTCTTCTCGTAATTCTACTATAAGGACCTACTATTGAAAAGTCGCCGTACTGACTATACAATGAATAAGTGAAAAATAGTAGCGGTCAAATGAACTTTTACCATCATCCTCATCCATTATTTTAAATTTTGAGGTTCTCTGTCAAGTTTTTTTCTTGTCAGCTACTTTTTTTATGTTGCAACCGTCCTGACACCATGCTAAGATAGCAAAGTGTCTATTAGGACGAACGCAAAACAACATAAAAGGAGGCGGAACGCATGGCACGTAAATGCTACGTTACTGGAAAATCGCCGAAGTCGGGAAACAACCGTTCACACGCATTGAACAAAACGAAACGCACTTGGGGAGTCAACGTACAAAAAGTACGTATCCTCGTTGACGGTAAACCTAAAAAGGTTTGGGTTTCAGCTCGAGCTCTTAAATCAGGTAAAGTCGAACGCGTATAAGGCGCAAAAACCGGACGGGAATCTTCCCTTCCGGTTTTTTTGTCGTCTTTTTTATTTTTCTCCTAAAGTAATTGTCGCAGCATTTGAAAACGCTTACAATAAGTTGGCAGTTACTTTATTGCTCAAGGGGGAATTCATCATGCAGTTAAAAAGAGCCATGACAAGCCGACATCTATTCATGATTTCGCTTGGTGGTATTATCGGGACGGGGTTATTTCTCGGTTCAGGGTTGACGATTTCGCAAGCAGGACCACTCGGGGCGGTCCTCAGTTACATCGTCGGCGGAACAATCATGTACTTAACGATGCTCTGTCTAGGAGAGATGGCTGTCCACATGCCTGTGTCCGGTTCATTCCAAACGTATACGACACGTTTTATCGGTCCAGGCATCGGTTTTGCCGTCGGTTGGATTTATTGGCTCGGCTGGGCCGTGACCGTCGCTCTTGAAATCACAGCTGCCGGTAGTCTGATGGATCGCTGGTTTCCACAGGTTCCCGTCGTCATCTGGTGCGCCTTATTTACCGTCATCTTATTCGGATTGAACGCGATCTCTGCGAAAGCATTCGGAGAAGCAGAATTTTGGTTTTCAAGTCTTAAAGTACTCGCCATCCTGTTCTTCATCGGACTCGGGGGAGCCGCATGGTTCGGATGGATTGATATGGCGGCTGAACGACCAGCTACGTTGTTCGCGAACTTCACGGCGAACGGCTGGTTTCCGAACGGGGCTCTCGGCGTCTTGACGACGATGATTGCCGTCAACTTCGCTTTCCAAGGAACAGAATTGATTGGTGTCGCTGCCGGGGAATCGAGTGATCCAGAAAAATCGATTCCGAAAGCGATTCGTAATACGGTTTGGCGGACGTTTATTTTCTTCGTCCTCTCGATTACAATTATCGGGGCTTTAATTCCGTATGAATCGGCGAGCGGCATCAGCAGTCCCTTCATCATGGTATTTGACGCAATCGGTATCCCATATGCTGCAGATTTGATGAACATCGTCGTTTTGACGGCACTCTTATCCGTCGGAAACTCTGGACTGTATGCTGCGACACGCATGCTCTGGTCGATGTCGCAAGAAGGCATGATTTCAAAGAAACTCGCCATCGTCAATCAGCGGGGTGTGCCGATGCGCGCCTTAACGTTCACGATGCTGTTCGCGATGTTATCCTTATTGACGGCATTCTTCGCAGAAGATACCGTCTTCATCTGGCTATTATCCATCGCCGGTCTCGGAGCACAAGTCGGTTGGATCTCGATTTCCGCTTCGCAAATCGCTTTCCGACGCCAATTCATCAAGGCAGGACACACGCTTGACGAACTGAAGTTCAAAACACCGTTCTTCCCAGTCTTACCCATCCTCTCATTCTCACTCAATCTGCTCGTCTTAATCAGTTTGGGTTTTCAAGCCGATCAACGCGTCGCCTTATATCTCGGCGTCCCTTTCTTCCTACTGACATGGGCAAGTTACCATCTTTTCGTCAAAGGAAAACATATCGCTGCAAAAAGCGAACAACAAGCAGCCAGTTCGACACTTCAAAACGAACAACGATGACTTGTTATCTGGCCCTGGATACACCGGGTGCCGGAATCCGTTGAACTTAAACAGTCGACTGACTAATAAATCAAAACGCCGATGCTTCCGTTTTACATACGGAGTCATCGGCGTTTGCCATACCTATCTTTTTGTTCATGACGTCATGACGTGTACTTGAAGAACGCATGTCCCGGTCGCATCAGCGAGATATGATGGAATCGCGTCTATCGCGTTTTTATTTTTCATGCGTGCGCAGGACGAGGACTTCCCCTTCGACGACCGTCACTTGCGCAACACCAACCCACTCATTGCTGACCGTCAGCGAACCACCGACCGGAACAGGATGCTCCGTCAAGGGGTATTTGACGCCGCGTAACGTCAAGTTCGACGGGACAAGGGGAATGAATGACAGGTAATGATACCCTTCAGACGCGAGTTCGTACTGACCGGTTTTCCAGTACCGGACATCCTCACGTTTCGTCACGAGTCGTGCCATCGGAAATTGTTTTAACAAATAGACGTTCTGTAGCGTCATGTCGAGCCGACCACCCGTCGCACCAAAGATGAGTAGTTCAGCACCTGCAGCCTGTTCGGTAGCGTAACGTAACGCTAGTTCTAAGTCCGTTTCATCTTTTTCTGCCGGATGAAGCAATCCACCATCCGGAACGTATCCGAGCGAATCAAAGTCACCGATTGCCACATCAAAATCAAGTCCTTGCTCCACTAATGTCGCAATCCCGCCGTCAACACCGATAATCATCGTCTTGTCTTTCACGAATGGTGCGAGCGTCGGGACGTCTTCTACCGGTCCTGCCGCAACGATTAAAACTCTCATCTTTAAATACCGCGAGCGGAGTAACGTAAAAGACGTGGTGCTGTCGTAAGCAAAATACCTGCAACGACCCCACATAAAACGTACGACGGAGCCATATACGTCGCGTTATAAATGAACGAGTAAGGAACGACTGGTCCTTTGGCATACTCTGCAAAAAAGACGATTCCACTGATGACATGACAGATGTAACGTAGACCGGCACCTAACAAGGTCGCAAACAAAACAATCGTCATGAGACGCTTTTTTTGACCTTCTGTTGCTGCTTTTTTGACTTGGCCTGCAAACACTCCACTCAAACCGACGACACCATATGCAAGCGTATAGTCAAGCAGCGGTTGGACGACCGTCAAGACTTGCGGAGCGAACATCAATTGAATCGTTCCGACGAGCGCACCCGTGATGACACCACCAACGACGCCGTGACGAAAGGCCATGACGAAAATCGGTAACATCGCTAAGCTGATGGATCCGCCTTGTGGCATTTTGAACGGAATCAATAAATCAAATACAACACCGAGACTCGCGAAAATCGCAATCTCCATTAACATTTGTAATCGTTTCATACTGTGTTCCTCCTAAAAATAAAATAATGATGACAACAAAAAGGCAGTACGACGGACGCCGTACTGCCTGCGTGCGCCACATCCCTACGTCCGTCTGAACGGAACAGGTTCGAAGGGTTAAAGTCTACTCACTTCTCTCAGCCGCTTGACGCGACACCCCTTGCGGTCAAAATTTAATTGTCTTGGCTCTATTATACGTGAGCCGCGTTTCGAATACTAGTGATGGCTTCCGCATAGTCTGGTGCATTGTAGATTGCAGAACCTGCGACAAGGACGTTTGCCCCATTGTCGATACACAGTTTTGCCGTTTCCGCGTTGACACCACCATCGATTTCAATTTCGAACGTCAAACCGCGCTCTGCTTTGATCATCGCCAATTGCTTCAGCTTCGTCATGACGCTCGGCAAGAAAGCTTGTCCGCCAAATCCTGGATTGACCGTCATCAACAAGACCATGTCGACTTCTTCTAGGACATGTTCAATCGTCGACAGTGACGTGTGTGGATTCAGCACGACGCCGGCCTTTGCTCCAGCCCCTTTAATTTGTTGCAAGACACGATGGACATGATTCGTCGCTTCGACATGGAAGGTGACGATATCCGCTCCTGCCGCTACAAACGCTTCGACGAAGTTTTCTGGTCGATCGATCATTAAATGAACGTCAAGGACCATGTCCGTCTTTTGACGAAGACTACTGAGGACGGGTAGACCAAATGAAATGTTCGGGACGAACTGGCCGTCCATGACGTCGAAATGGATGTAATCTGCTCCTGCCGCCTCGACAGCTTTAACGTCTCGTTCTAGGTTGGCGAAATCTGCTGATAAAATAGATGGTGCGATTTTAATCATTTCAATACCTCCGCGCTCGATTCTTGATTTCCTCTACAAACATACCATAATTCGTATAGCGTGAGGACATGATTTCTTCTCCCTCAACTGATTTTTTGACAGCACAGCCTGGTTCGTTTAAATGCAGGCAACCACGGTATTTGCACGTATCTTGCCGTGCGACGAATTCCGGAAAACACCAACGTAATTCTTCGATTTCCATCTCGTGTGGAAAATCGAGGTTCGAAAACCCTGGCGTATCAGCAATCAAGCCCTCTGCAAGCGGAATTAACGTCACATGACGCGTCGTATGTCGTCCGCGTCCGAGCGATTTCGAGATGTGGCTCGTCTCGAGATCGAGCGTCGCATCGAGCGCATTCAACAATGAACTTTTTCCGACTCCCGACTGTCCCGCGAGCACACTTGTTTTTTCCTTGAGTAGCGGGCGGACTTCCTCTACCCCTTCTAGCGTCTCACTCGACGTCTCAATCACCTGATAACCGATTTGTCGGTAACCGGCAATCGCCGTCCGGACTTCTGCTTCCGCTGTTCCTTGCAACAAATCCATCTTCGTCAAGATAATGATAGGTTGAATCTCTTTTGCTTCGATTAAGACTAAAAATCGATCGAGCAAATGGGCTGAAAAGTCCGGTTCTGCTGCTGAGACGACAAGCAACGCTTGATCGATGTTTGCGACCGGTGGACGAACCAGGAAATTTTGCCGTTCCTTCACTTCTAAAATGTATCCAGTTTCGCTTTCGATATGCAATACGACCTCATCTCCTACAACAGGACTGATACCACGTTTTCGGAAGTTTCCCCGAGCGCGCGATCGCACCTCGCCCTGCGTCGTCATGACATCATAAAACCCACCTTGTAGACGAATGATCGTCCCGTCCCGATTTTCTTCGATACGATTTTCTGCCATCCCATGCCCTCCTTCAATTTGCGGTTCGTAGCACACTCATTGTTCTGCTTTCGCTTGTTTATAGGTAATCGTTTTCGAGCGATACACTACATCATCTTTATAAATTGTGATTTTTCCTTCTTCGCCCGGATCAATCGTCACCGGAACATCAAATGTTTCATCACTGTCAATCGACTCTTCAATCACCGTACGTTTCCCTTTAGCATCATCCGTCTCGATTCGAATGACTTGCCGCGGCGGATCTTCATCCCCTTCACCTACAGCATCGTAGGCTACTTTTTCCGGGAAGGTCGCCGTCACGGTTTGTTCTTCCTCCCCTTTTGAAATAAAGACCGTCACGGAATCGTTCGGCTCGACTTTGACACCCGCTTGCGGAAATTGACGAATGACTTGGTCCAGTTCGACTTCACTCGAAAATTCTTGTTCGAATGTACCGTCGAGACCTGTCGCGTCCAAGTACGCTTTTGCTTCAGCACTCGACATGTTCGTCAAATCCTTCAATTCAAACGCTGACGAACCTTCGGATACCGTGATTGTAATCGTCTGTTCCTTTGCAATCACTTCTGTTCCGGCTGAAATCGATTGCCGGATGACATTGCCTTGTTTGATGTCTTCCGACTCTTCTTTTTCGACATCTACTTTTGAGAACCCAGCATCCTTCAAGATCGAGGTCGCTTTTTTCTCTGTTTCGTCCGTTACATCCGGCACTTCGACCGGATCACTGCCCGTAGAGACAACAAGATTGACCGTCGAACCTTTTTTGACGGTCACTTTTGCCCGCGGTGCTTGACTGATGACAAGTCCTTCATCAATCGTATCACTCGATCGCTTAGTCGATTCGACGATAAAACCGAGTTTCTCAAGTTGTTTTTCGGCCTCGTCCGCATCTTCTTTTGCGACATCCGGCACAACGACTGTCGGATCCGGCCACATCGCGAACGTTGTCGCGGCACCTCCGAGTAGGAGGAGGAATACGAGCACAATCCACCATCGCTTTTTTTTCTTTTGCTTCGGTACAACTGTCGCGACCGTAGCTTCTTCTTCCTTGACCGGAGTTCCGGACGGAGCCGAGACTGGACTTAACACCATCGTTTGCTCCATCGGATCTTCCCCGCGAACCCCTTCATCTGCTCGTTCAACAGATAATGCCGTCACCATATCTTCCCGAAATTCAGCAACGGATTGTTGCCGATCGTGCGGGGCCTTCGCTAGTGCCTGCATGATACAGTTTTCTAGCGCTTGCGGCACGGAAGGATTCAAGACGGATGGCCGCCGCGCTGTATCTTGCAAGTGTTTTAATGCCACGGCAACGGGTGAATCTCCTTCGAACGGGACGTGTCCTGTCACGAGTTCATAAAGGACAGCACCGAGCGAATAAATATCCGATTTTTCATCGGCAAATTTTCCTTTTGCCTGCTCAGGTGAGAAGTAATGCACTGAACCAAGAACGGACATCGTATGTGTCAATGTCGCGTTCGACATCGCGACGGCAATACCGAAGTCCGTCACCTTGACCGTACCATCCTCTCGGACGAGCATATTTTGTGGTTTTATATCTCTGTGGATGATGCGATGGGCATGGGCATGATCAATCGCGTCACAAATCTGACTGATGATTTCAACCGCTTTATTGATTGCGAGCGGTCGTCCTTCACAGTAGGTTTTCAACGTCATCCCATCGATGAACTCCATCACGATATAGTAAATCGAATCCTCTTCACCGACATCATAGACGGCAACGATATTCGGATGGTTCAAACTTGTCGCAGCATGAGCTTCGCGCTCAAAGCGCCGGATGAATTGTTCATCATGCGAAAATTCAGTCCGTAAAATTTTGATTGCGACATTCCGTTTTAAGATTTCATCATAAGCTTGATAGACATTCGCCATCCCGCCATTTCCAACTAGCCGTTCTATGCGGTAGCGGTCATTTAATCGATCTCCGTATCGCATATTCAGCCCCTCTTTCTTTCTTTGAAACGGATGGCAGCAACGGTGATGTTGTCTGCTCCACCCCGCTCATTCGCCTCAAAAACTAATCGTTCAACGATTTGCTCGAGTGGCGCATCTTCTTGTAGCAGCTGTTGTATTACTTCATAAGGGACTTCATCCGTTAATCCGTCACTACAGACGAGGACAATTTCATAATCTGGTGCATCCCGGACTTGGACGTCGACGTCGACGAGTTCGTTCGAGCCAATCGAGCGCGTGATGACGTTTCGACGTGGATGATTTTCGACTTCTTCTTCCGACAGTTCACCTAATTGCTTAAGCATATTGACATAAGAATGATCATCTGTCAGTTGCTTCAGTTGACCTTCTTCAATCGCATAGACTCGACTATCCCCGACATGACCGATAACGAGGAGTTCGTCCGACCAACAGACACACGCCATCGTCGTTCCGACGACGGCCAAGTTTTCTGTCTTGGAGTACTGTAAGATTTTAGAATTGGCTTCCTGCACTTGCTGTTCAATCCAAGAAGATAATTCAGCTGGTCGGCTTGGCATGTCCGCATAGGCATCAGCAAATACTTGATGCACAATCGCGCTTGCCTTCTCACCTGCCGCGTGACCACCCATTCCGTCAGCGACGACGGCAAGCCCTTGTTTTTCATCACCAACGAGTAACACCGTATCCTCGTTTTGCAATCGCACTTTTCCCGTCGTCGTCAGATAAGCTAACTCCATGACCGTCCTCCTCTTCTATCTCACCTACTGTTGATGCATTTAAGAAAATTCAGCGTGCGTGTCATCCTTGCTTTTTAAAGGCTGCGATGTAAAATCCGTCGGTCCCAAGCGTCGTCGGAAGCAACTTGAGCTCTGCCCGTTCTGAAATCAACGCCTGCACGTTTTCTGGCATTCGCCCTTTGAACGACTCATCAAAAACAAACCCTTGGCTTAAGATAAATTCCGTTTGTTGTTCATTTTCGACTGGATCAATCGTACACGTCGAATAGACGAATGTCCCTCCGCGCTTGACGAGTGGAAGAACTGCCTCGATGATTTGTCGCTGAATGACAGGTAACTGTGTTAAATTTTCTGGTTGCTTTGTCCATTTAATGTCGGGTTTCCGGCGGATGACACCGAGTCCAGAGCACGGTGCATCAACGAGAATCCGGTCAAACGATTCTGCATCGAACCGGTCGCCGACTTTTCGTGCGTCGAGGGCTTCTGCTTCTACCGTATCGAGTTCAAGCCGTTCTGCCTGTTTTTTTAGTAATTTAATTTTATGTGTGTGTAAATCAAGTGCCGTCAACGAACCTGTCGTCAAGCCTTCCGCAATATGCATCGCTTTCCCACCCGGTGCTGCACAACTGTCGAGCACATGGTCAGACGGTTCTGCTCCGACGGCCCGCGCAACGAGCATCGAACTCTCATCTTGAAGCGAGAGATACCCACGGTCGAGCAAATCCGTTTGTTGGACACTGCCACTGATGATTTCAAGTCCGTCCGGGGCGACGGCGGCTGCTTTAGCAAAGACACCTTGGGCTTCGAGTAATTCGACGGCTTCTTCGACGGTCGCTTTATTCCGATTGACGCGGACCGTGACGGGTGCCGCTTCGTTGTTGATTTGACAAATCTTCAACGTCTCGTCTTCCCCGAACAATTCAATCCAGCGCTCGACAAGCCACTCCGGGTGACTCGTCTCAATGCTGATTCGTTTGCTCGTTGAAGGAATCGTCGAGAAGTCTGGTTTCCCTTGACGTAAAACGTTACGTAAGACACCGTTGACAACTTTTGCGATATGCGGTTTTCCACGCGTTTTCGCGATTTCGACCGCTTCGTTGATGACGGCGTGATCCGGAATCCGGTCTAGATAAAATAACTGATAGACACTCATCCGGAGCAACGGTCGCATGAAGGGATCGAGTTTTTTTTGTGACGCGAGCAACGGATCGAGAATATAGTCGAGTGTCAACTCACGGCTGAGTGTCCCATAGACGAGTTCCGTATATAACCCGACATCCGCTTTCGAGATTGCTCGTTTTTCAAGCATCTGGTGGACGGAGATTGTCGAAAATGCACCACCTTGTCCAATTTTCAATAACGTCGTGACTGCAGCATCGCGTACATTCATGCGTCTTCGCCTACTTTCTGTCCGATTTCGAGCGTCTGACCAATCCCACGCATGAAGGTCGCACCATCCATCCGTTTCTTTCCGGCAGGTTGGAGATCGACGAGTTTCAAGGCGATATCCGAGCCCGTCGCAATGACCGGACCATCGCTGTCGAGCGCAATGATTTCTCCTGGTGTTCCGGTCCCTTCACACTTCTCAGCGAAGTAGACTTTAAGTCGATCTTTGCCAAGTAGCGTATAGGCACTCGGGAATGGGTTCATCCCCCGGATGTGGTTGTAAAGTTCTTCCCCCTGGCGAGAGAAGTCAAGCCGTTCCCGTTCCCGACTGATATTCGGAGAAAATGTCACGTCTTCTTCTCGTTGCGCTTCTGGTGTTAGTCTGCCAGCAAATAACTGCGGGAGTGTTTCAATCAATAAACGTGCTCCAGCGTCACTCAATTTTTCGAACATCGTACCGACCGTATCCCGTTCTTCGATCGGGACGATGATTTTTGATAACATGTCTCCCGCGTCCAAGCGATCGACCATATACATGATTGTCACGCCCGTCTCCTTCTCACCATCGATGATGGCTTGATGAATCGGCGCCCCACCACGGTACTTTGGTAACAAGGACGCGTGGACATTGATTGCGCCATATTTCGGAGCCTCAAGTACGGCAGACGGAACGATTTGTCCGTAAGCTGCCGTGATGATGATGTCCGGGTTCAGGTCGAGCAAGTCTTGGTAATCCTCGCGAATCTTCATCGGTTGCAAGACAGGAATCGCGTGAGCAAGTGCGACTTCTTTGACCGGTGTCGGTTTAATTTCGCGTTTTCGTCCGACCGGTTTATCCGGTTGCGAGACGACACCGACGACATTGTACCCAGCATCAATCACTTCACGGAGCGTACTCGCTGCAAATTCAGGCGTCCCCATGAAAACGACACGTGGTGCCGCATCCTGCTCAACGAGTTTATCCGTGAACAACACGCCGTCGAGATGATCCATCTCATGCTGGATTGCACGCGCGAAAAAGCCACTCGCTTTGATTTTGACGCTGCGTCCAAGGCGGTCTTGTGTTTTGACGACGATGTGGTCGAATCGTTCGACAGGACCGAAGACACCAGGCATACTCAAACACCCTTCGTCATCGATTTGCGATCCACTTGATTCGAGGATTTCCGGGTTGATCAACTCAATCGGACCTGTCTCGTCATCGGTATGGACAACGGCGACACGGATCGGCTGATTAACTTGTGGTGCTGCGAGTCCGACGCCGTCATACTCGTACATCGTGTCGAACATTCGATCGATCATCTTGCCTAACTTTTTATCAAACTTCGTGACGCGTTGACACGTCTGACGCAATACGTCATTTGGAACTTCTACTACTTTATACATACTGCCACCTCACATAAATACGAATGGATTTAAATCCACTGTTACTTGGATCTTTTGTTTGATGCGTAATGCGAGCATCGCGCGGAGTGCCTCCCGCACCTCTTCTTGACCTTTGTGTTTTATAATGACTTGCTGCCGATACATGTTTTTCAGTCGGGCGAGCGGTGCATCGAGCGGACCATTGACGACGAGGTCGTCTGACTCAAGATGTCGTAGTTGTGCCGCAATTGCTTCCGCTTCCGCCTGCGCTTCAAGCGGATGCGCCGCTGAAATCGTTATGAGTCCTAAAAACCAAAATGGGGGATGCCCACCTAGTTTACGTAATTGCATCTCACGTTTATAAAACGTTTCATAATCATGTTGCTTTGCGGTTTGGATGACGTAATGCTCGGGATTGTACGTTTGGATGATGGATTGCCCAGCCAGTTCACCGCGACCGGCGCGTCCGGAGACTTGCGTAATCAACTGGAACGTCCGTTCACTCGCCCGAAAATCAGGAATTCCAAGTGTCGCATCTGCTGCGATGACACCGACGAGTGTGACATTCGGAAAATCTAGCCCTTTCGCAATCATCTGCGTCCCGAGTAAAATGTTTCCCTCGCGTCGTTCAAACGCATTGAGTAACTTTTCGTGTGCGCCTTTACGCGACGTCGTATCTTGATCCATTCGAATGATTTTCGCTTCCGGAATCAAATGTGCCAGTTCTTCTTCAATCTTTTGCGTCCCCGTCCCGAACTGTCGAATTTTTTTCGACGAACAGGATGGACATTCTTTTGGCATCGCTGCCTCGAAACCACAGTAATGGCATTTGAGACGATCGGCTTGTTGATGATACGTCAAGTTGACAGCACAGTGCGGACACTGCAACGTCTCTCCACAATCACGACACAGGACAAACGTCGTATAACCACGTCGATTGAGTAGCAGGACTGTCTGTTCGCCCCGCTCAATCCGTTGTTTGATTCCTTCGATCAGCGGCAAGCTAAACGGTGTCCGGTTCCCGCGCTCGAGTTCTTTACGCATGTCGATGATATCGACCGGAGGCAACTCGCCACCGAATCGTTCCTTGAGCGGTAAATACTGATAGACCCCTTTTTGCGACCGGGCGTATGTCTCAAGAATCGGTGTCGCACTTCCGAGGACGACCGGACAATGATGGAACGCAGCCCGCCACGTGGCGACATCTCGCGTATGGTACCTTGGATTTTCTTCTTGCTTATACGTTGTTTCATGTTCTTCATCTAAGATGATGATGCCGACATTCGTCAGTGGTGCAAACACGGCAGAGCGTGCCCCGACGACGACATCGACTTCCCCTTGCGCAATCTTGCGCCATTCATCGTACTTCTCACCGAGCGACAACCCGCTATGCAAGACGGCGACCCGTTCCCCGAACCGACGCTTGAATCGTTTGACCATCATCGGTGTCAGACTAATTTCGGGCACAAGCAAAATCGCCTGTCGTCCCCGTTCAAGCATCGCGTGAATCGACTCGAGGTAAACTTCCGTTTTTCCACTGCCGGTCACACCATGCAGTAAAAAGGTCGCCGTTTCGTCCGGCGCCGTAATCGCGTCGACCGCCGCCTGTTGATCGTCTGTCAGCATCGCAGGCGTAAAGATATCCTGCGTCAAATGTTCGTAGGGATTGCGATGGATGTCCACCGTTTCGACACTGAGGACACCTTTACGTTCTAGCGTATGGACGATGCTTAATGTCAAATCGAGCTCATGCATGACGTGACTCCACATCGTCTCCTTTTGTTCGATTAAATAGTCCCGCAATAACACTTGTTTTGTCGCTTGGCTCGACAACGGAATCGACGGATCGAGCAGGCGAATCCGTTTGTCCGTTTTCGTCGTCTTTTTTTCTTTGACGACGGGGTGAAGCTCAATCTCACCTTGACGTGCGGCGAGTAAGATTTCTTGTTGGACTTCACTCGGGAACTGACTGATTTTTTTGCGGTTCCAGTTCGAAAATCGAGCAGTTTCCGTCAAAATCAGTTTATCATAACTGACCTTTAACGCCGCGGGTAACATCGCGAGTAACGCCGTCGCTTGATAACAAAGTGTCGTCTCCGACAGATACGAGGAAAGTTCTAACAGTTCCTCCGTATAGGTCGGAACTTCATCAAGAACACGGACAATCGGTTTAATCCGTGTCAAATCGCTTTCTTCCTTTGTCGCGACGACGATGCCTAATAACGCACGTGGCCCAAAGGGTACTTCGACTCGCATGCCGGGAACGACAAGATTCTGCCACAATTCCGGTATTTCATAATCGAACGGTCGGTCGACGGTCGCTGCTGCTACGTCGACGATGACTTCAGCAATCATCGTAAGACCTCAGCGAATTGTTCCAGTAAAACTTTCGCTAAATCCGTTTTCAGTTGTTGACCGTAGTGTCTAGCGGGACCATTTTTCCCGAAAACTGTCACTTGGTTTTCGTCACTTGAAAATCCGATGTCCGGACGGGAGACATCATTTGCGACAATAAAATCAGCATGCTTTCGCTCTAGTTTTTTCAGAGCGTGAACTTCGACTTGTTCCGTCTCAGCCGCGAACCCGACAAGCACTTGATGCGTCTTCTGCTCACCCAACGTCCGTAAAATGTCCGTCGTCTCTTCGAGTTCAATCCGTAACGGCCCATCGATTTTTTTCTGTTTTTTCGTATATTGAACCGTTGGACGATAATCGGCCACTGCTGCCGCCATGATGACTAAATCTTGTGCCGCATAACGCGTAAGCATCTCATGGAGCATCTCGTCTCCTGATTCAATCGCCACTGTCGTCATCCCGCTCGGCAGTTCGCATTTAATCGGTCCATGGACGAGTGTCACCGTAGCGCCAAAATCACGTGCTGCTTCTGCTAGCGCAACACCCATTTTTCCGGACGAATCATTTGTTAGATAACGGACCGGATCAATCCGTTCGATTGTCGGACCGGCACTGACTAATACATGACGCCCGGCAAGTGGTTTCGTCTCGAAGAGCCCTTTGATGGTCTCGACTAAATCCTCAGGCTCCGGAAGACGTCCTTTCCCGACCCATCCACAAGCAAGATTACCGACTCCTGGTGCAATCACCTGGACGCCGTCTGCCATCAATTGATCGAGATTTCGGACTGTCGCCGGATGTTCGAGCATATTGACGTTCATCGCCGGTGCGACGACGACAGGACACTTCGCAGCGAGAATCGTCGTCGTGATGAAATCGTCGGCGATGCCTGTCGCGAGTTTGGCAATCAAATTCGCTGTAGCTGGAGCAACGACAATCAAATCCGCCTCATCCGCTAAATCGATATGCGCGATTTTCGAAGCATCATGTTCGATGAAGACATCATCATAGACCGGCTTCCGTGTCAATGCCTCAAACGTCGTCTTCCCGACGAATTGTTGCGCATTTTTCGTCATTGCGACTTGGACGTTCGCCCCCGCCTGGACAAGTTTCGAGGCGAGTGCTGCCGCTTTATAGGAGGCAATTCCACCTCCGACGCAGAGTAAGATATTACGATTCGTTAGCATATTGAACTCCTCCTTATTGAAAAAAACAGCCACAATGAGGAGTGGCTGCTTCAAAATTAGTCTTGCGGTTGGTTCGTGACCAATACCTCTCCGAAGTAGAGCTCTTCAAGGGCTTTTCCGACTGGCTTATGTGATTTCGGATTCGCGACTTTCACACGTTTTCCGTCTTGAATTTGACGCGCTCGTTTAGCAGCGACCGTCACGATTGTGTATTTAGAAGGGACTTTCTTTTGTAGCTTATCTACTGATGGATATAACATGTTATTTAACCTCCATGGCTTTTTTATAAAGGGACGCAACGCGTTCCCGACTACAATGTTCCGCAGTGACGATTGCTTGAATCCGATCACACGCTTTGTGAATTTCATCATTCGTCACGACATAATCATAAGCATCCATCATTTCAATCTCTTCTTTTGCAACGAGGAGACGTTGTTTGATGACTTCTTCTGATTCAGTCCCTCGCCCGATGAGACGATTGCGTAATTCTTGAAGACTCGGAGGCGCCAAGAACAAGAAGACCGCTTCTGGGAAGTGCTCCTTCACTTGCATCGCACCTTGTACTTCGATTTCTAAGATGACATCTTTGCCTTCATCTAAGATTTTGTTCACCCAGTCAACTGGTGTACCGTAATAATTCCCAACAAATTCTGCATGCTCAAGTAATTGATTGTTTTCAATCATATGCTCGAACTCATCACGTGTTTTGAAGAAATAATGAACACCATCAATTTCTCCTTCACGCGGTTTCCGTGTCGTACATGACACCGAATAATGCAAATTATTGTCCTCGTCTTCACGTAAGGCACGACAAACCGTCCCTTTACCAACACCACTTGGACCAGATAATACGAGTAATAAGCCACGCTCTTTGAAAATCACTTCAGAACCCCTCCATCTAACAAACTTCACATTGTTTCATATTAGCAGTATAGACAGGAAGTTCGCAAGTAATCTTTTTCTAGCTCGACTGCTTTATCATACCATAACGAAGCCGTTTCTGTTACCTTTAGAAAGTGGAAACGAAATCAGGAAAGAAGGTAATATCATGGCTTTTGATGGATTGATGACGACACGTGTCGTCAACGAACTACAGATGCTCGTCGGTGGGCGGATCAACAAGATTCATCAACCGTACGCACTCGATTTAATTTTTAGCATCCGGGCCGATCGTAAGAACGTCACCCTACTCGCATCTGCGAACGCAATGTATGCACGTTTGCATATGACGAGCGAATCGACGAGCAATCCTAGCGAACCCCCGATGTTTTGCATGATGCTCCGGAAGCATCTAGAAGGTGGCTTCATCGAATCAATTGAACAATTAGGACGGGACCGTGTCATTTTGATGCGTATTCGTTCCCGCAATGAACTCGGTGACGAAGAAGCTAAAAAATTGTACATCGAATTGATGGGACGTCACTCGAACATTCTATTGACGGATGGTCAGGACAAAATCCTTGATGCGATTAAGCATCTTCCACTCAGTCAAAATACGTTCCGGACGATCATGCCGGGACTACAATATCAACTCCCCCCGCAACAGGATAAAGTCGATCCATTGACCGGGGATATTGAAACAGCCTTACATCGTATCGATTGGAACGCCGGTAAGATTGACCGTCAATTACTCGGGCTGTTCAGTGGACTATCCCCACAAATCGCTGAAGAAGTCGTCTTGCGTGCAGGACTTGCCAATCGAACTTCGCTCGCGGAAGCACTCCGGTCCGTCTTGAACGAACTGGAAGGACCGTACTATTTCCAACGGCTCGCGAGTGGGAAAGAACGGTTTTCGCCCGTTGCCTTACAGCATGGCGAGATTGTCGATGAAAAAACGTTCACGACGAGTGGTGACGTCCTCGATGCCTTTTTCCATCAAAAATCGAACCGCGACCGTGTCAAACAACAGGCCGCGGATTTAGAACGCTTCATTAAGAGTGAATACGAGAAGAACCTCTTAAAACGGACGAAACTCGAACGTGACCTTGCGGCGACTGAGAAGATGGATGAACTGAAGCATAAAGGTGAGCTCTTGACGACCTACTTGTATCAATTACAACGCGGGATGAAAGAAGCGACCGTCGTCGATTATTATGATGAGGACGGGAAAGAAATCACAATTGCACTCGATCCCCGTTTCTCACCGAACGAAAATGCACAGCGTTACTATAAACGCTACAACAAACTAAAGACAGCCAAAGTTGAAGTCGCAAAACAATTGACGAAGAACCAACTCGAAATCGATTACTTCGAGTCGTTACTCGCCCAACTCGAGGTTGCATCACCCGATGATATCCGGGAAATGCGCGAAGAACTCGTCGAAGAAGGCTACTTACGCGAGCGCAGTAAAAAGAAAAAGAAACCGCTCGTCCCAAAACTTGAAGCTTATCAATCTTCGACGGGCATCGACTTCTTCGTCGGTAAGAATAACAAACAAAATGACTATGCGACGTTCAAATTCGGACGACGCTCCGAAACCTGGTTGCATACGAAAGACATACCCGGCTCGCACGTCATCATTCGGAGTGATGAACCGGATGAAACGACATTAAAAGAAGCTGCAATCGTCGCTGCTTATTATTCAAAAGCACGTGAATCGAGTCAAGTCCCTGTCGATTTCACGGAACTCCGTCATGTCAAGAAGCCAAGTGGTGCCAAACCCGGTTTCGTCATCTATACGGATCAAACGACGTTGTACGTCACTCCGGATGCGAGTCTCGTACAAACGCTTCGCCTAAAATGATATTTACACGCTAAAAAAGATGGAACATCACTTTGAAGTGACGTTCCATCTTTTTTGGCGTGTTCGTCTTCTTTTACGAAAATATTATGAGACGCCCGCTCGGAGAGAACATCTACTTGATTTTTTCGAGCTGTTCACGGTAATCAAGGAGATGCCCATTGATGATATCCTTCGCTTCATTCACTTCTTCATCAAACGAGAACATTGATTGTTTCCGTTCATGCGAAAAAATCACATCATAATGATGACTCAACAAAAAGTCGATCTCTTGACCGAGCATTTTTTCTTGTTCATCCGTCATCGGGATATCTCGGTGACTGGCGATACTCTCAAGCAGTAACAGTAATTTATCTTCTAAATCGACGAGCTGCTTCAGTTCAATAAACGGTTCACTTTGTCCACTCGTCACGAGCGGATATTTTTGATCTTCTTGAAGCATCAACATCATCTCTTCATGTTTCAGTACTTGCTTACGGACTGCCAGCAGTTTTGCGTCGTCCTTAACGAGACTCCGCCAGTCCTCCATTAATTGTTGCGTCGTTTTTTTAACGAGCAACATCAAACGGTTTTCATAGTGCGGTGGGAAGACGATATAGTTGACGGCGACCGCCGATAAAACACCAACGACCGTCAACAGAGACCGCGTCAAGGCATAATGGACATAATCGGCAGTCGGACTTTCAAACATCAAAACGATGGCAAAGGCAGCAAACGTCGACATGTCCGTCCGACCAATCATCGAGTTGAAGACGAGCGACACGATAACGGCTAACCCAATCGTCAAGGGGTTTGCCCCTAACGTCGCAACGACTACGAGACCACAGACAAGGCCTAAAATCGTTCCGAACACTCGATTAAAGAACATTTTAAAGGAGCGGTGAATCGTCGGTTGCATCGCAACGATTGCTGCGACGGCTCCCATTCCAGAATAGATGTCAAAGACGTACCAAGAGAAGCTGAGCGCAATCGCGACGGCGATCCCTGTCTTAATGGTACGGAGACCGATTCGAAATTGGATGTTCACTCGAGCGTCACCTGCCCGACTTCACTTTCAACCGTCACTTCCGGCTTTTCTTGTTTCGACAGCTCATAAATAACTGCACTGTCGTCTTTTAATTTCGTGTAACGTTTTGCAGCTTTCAAATCTCCATCCGTTTCAACCGTAATTGTCCCAGCGGTTTTTGCAGGATTTAATCGAATCGCTCCATCAATCGTCTTGACGCTTAAATCAAGTTTCACACCATATTCGTCGAGTTTGACACTCTTTCCTGTGACATCAGCATGAACAGCATTCAAATCCTCGATGTCAACAGATCCGCTCCCAATCAATGTCACGTCATCTGCGTTAATTTTGTTCAGACGAATCGTCTCCGCGTCAAGCTGAATCACCTTGGCAAAAACGCCCATCCCTGTTAACGAGGCCGCATCGACATCAATCCGATTCATATAGCTGGGTAAACCAACTTCAATCTCATAATCCCCCGTTTTCAAGCTCGGGCGATTTCCGAATCGGGCCAGCCAGCCGTCACGTCCTGTCACGGTAATCGTATTTCCTGACGTCCCGACTTTTAAGCGTTTTTTACTTGAAGCACTATCGACCAGTTTCAATTGAACATTCCCATCCGTGCTTCTAACGAAGTTGATGCTCGCGTTCGGTGCTTCGATTTGTAATGTTTTATAGCGGTTCGTCGTCTTGAATGTCTCACCACGAGATAAAGAATCTGTCGTAAGTAAGAGTGTCACCGCGTATAGAAGAATAAGGGCTGATCCGACCGAAGCATATAGTATCCACGGACGGCGAACAGGCTTGCGCTGACCAATTCTTTCAAAAGAATCATTTTGTTTTCGTCGTTTTGCTTTTAAACGTGTAAACGTCGACTGTTTTCGTTTTCGTTCTGATCTACTCGTTGTATCGTCCATCCGTTTACCTCCATCCAGTTCACTTCCATTATTCCGAATTTATGATTGTCCTGTCAACATGCCCTCTTTATCATACGAGAAACATGCCCAACCCGCCATCGGGCGGAAGAATGAACGCCGGCTAAAAAGCAGGTCACAAAAAGAGACGAGGCTGACTCAAAGGTGGGAACGATTATCGATTAAACTGAATTAGGACTTTTTCATGCGTGTCCCAGGCACACACTAACCATCATGAAAAAGAAGAATTTACAGAGAAATGGCCGATGATTCCGTGAAAAGCGGGATCATCAGCCATTCCAGCGTGTAGACGAACTCTTATGAAACGTGAACATGCGCTATCGAGAAGCAATCCGTTCGCGCTCCCCTGTCTCGCCTCGTCTTCAAAGCGGCAACCAGTCGCGCCGCTACAGCAAAGCTGCAGGATCGCGACCGATTGCTTTTCGCTTTAAAAGCGATTCGAGACAGATTACGCGCTAAACCATCTGCATGCGCCGTTTTCCGTCACGGTATTACCTAAAAAGTGTAATATTTCGTTGACTCCTACGGGAAAAGGAAACGTGATTCGCGTTTCCGTCAGGAATAGGTAAGACCCGGCATGACCGCATGAAATGTGGGCTGCCGCGGCTTACCTTCCGCCGATGGAAAGCGAGGATGGCGGAAACGTCCGTCACTGGGATGGATGTTCGTCCGACTTATGAGTCAGCCCCGTCTCTTTAAAACGAGTAGTCCATCTTACAGTTCAAGCGACTCATCGATTGCTAAGGCATGGCCGATCTGCTCTTGTGCTTCGAGTTGCTCGCAAAATGCCGTTGCATCTTGTTTGATTAAGTCGAATGTATCGTAATGAATCGGTACAACCGCGTTCGCCTGCAACATATCGGCAGCGATTAAGGCGTCTTCCGGTCCCATCGTGAAATTGTCGCCGATTGGTAAAAATGCAAGATCAATGTCATGATGTGCCCCATACAATGCTAAATCGCCGAACAACGCCGTATCTCCTGCATGGTACAGTACCTTATCTTCAATCGTCAGTAAGAAGCCAGCCGGCATTCCCATGTACATGATGGTCTGCTTCTCTTCATCAATGATGCTTGAAGAATGGAAGGCTTGCGTCATTTTTACTTTTCCGAATGGAAATTCAAATTGACCGCCGATATTCATCGGATGAACATTCAACCCTTTAAAACTTAAATACGTCGCTAGTTCATGTGTTGCGACAATCGTCGCGCCCGTCGACTTCGCAATCGTTTCCGCATCCGCCATATGATCGGCATGGGCGTGGGTCAATAGAATAAAATCTACTTTGACGTCTTCCGGTTTTGTCATCGCTTTGTCATTCCCACTAAAAAACGGGTCAATCACGATGTGTTGCCCATTCGTTTCAATCGTTACCGTTGACTGTCCGTGATATGTCACTTTCATTTAAAAGACCTCCCCTAACAAATAATCGGAACGAGTTATTTTTTCCCCTCTCCCCAAGCACATAAACCTTTCATCGCCGGTTGAAGCGTAAACGCAGCATCTGTCAGTCGGTATTCGACATGCAGGACCGCTTCATCAAATTCAATCCGTTCGACCATGCCAAGTCGTTCAAGTTCCTTTAATTGATCTGTCAACACCTTCCTTGAGATGCCCGGAATCGACCGATGCAATTCTAGAAAACGTTTAGGACCGTTCTCTAATGTGCAATATAACTGTGGGCGCCATTTTCCACCAATGATTTCGAGCGCTCGATTAACTGGAAATTGTTCTGTCGTCATTACTTTTCGTCTCTCCTTCAAGTAGTTACTTCAAAGTGCATACTATGCAATCGAGTGTATCGTAAGTTACCGTTAGCGTAAATCAAAAAGCAAAGGAGACAACAAACATGACTTACCCACGTAATTTTTCACACATCGGACTTTCGGTCCCAGATTTAGAAGCTGCTATTACATTTTATTCGGAGGTTATGGGATGGTATGTCATCATGGAACCATCTGATGTCATTGAAGACGATTCCCCAATCGGCGTCATGTGTACGGACGTATTTGGAGCAGGATGGGAAAAATTCCGCATCGCGCATATGGCGACAGGCGACCGGATCGGGATCGAACTCTTTGAATTCCCGAACAATGAACAACCGGAAAATAACTTCGAATTCTGGAAAACAGGTATTTTCCATTACGCGATTCAAGACCCGGATATTGAAGGCATGGTCGAAAAAATTGTGGCTCACGGCGGCAAACAACGGATGCCGATTCGTGAATACTACCCGGGTGAAAAACCGTACCGCATGGTATATTGTGAAGATCCGTTCGGTAACCTCGTCGAACTCTATTCACACTCATATGAATTGACGTACTCCGAAGGCGCCTATTAATCATGAAGGCGTGGCTCAATCAAGAGGGAACATCTATTGAAAATTGGCAGTACCGTGACGTCGAGATGCCGCAACTTAAAGCACATGAAGCGTTGATTCGTGTTAAAGCCGTCGCCCTGAATCCTGTCGATTACAAAGCGACGAACAATCCCGCTTGGACGTTCCCGCATATTCCCGGTGTCGATTTAGCCGGTGTCGTTGAGCAAGTCGGTTCAGAAACAGTTGGTCTTTCGATTGGAGATCGTGTGGCGATTCATACGAACCTTCAAAAAAATGGAGCGTTCGCGGAATACGCTGCAGTCGATGCACGGGCACTTGCCCTCATTCCGGAAGACGTCAGCTTTACCGATGCCGCAGCGATTCTCTGCGCCGGGATGACGGCTTATGAAGCGATCCATCAAAAGATGAACACGACGGATAAAGAGACGATTCTCATCCACGCCGGTGCCGGTGGTGTTGGCGGGTTCGGCATCCAGCTCGCGAAACGTCTTGGCTTACGTGTCGCGACAACCGCGTCGACTGAAAATCATGACTGGGTCAGACAACTAGGGGCGGACTTAGCGATTGATTATAAACTGGAGAACATCACCGATGTGATTCGCGACTGGACGGATGGACGTGGTGTCGATTTAATCTTGAATACGGTCGGCCGAGCTGAAGCGACGGACGATTTAGGACGGCTCGCCTTTTCCGGTCAACTCGCTTATATCGCCGGCGGTCCGGATTTGTCGATCGTCAAACCGTTTACGTTGTCACCGTCAATCCATGAAGTCGCGCTTGCCGCTGCTTACGCGAGTCAAAATGACCGCGCCATCCGTAACCTTGGTCAAATGGCATCGGCGTTGCTTCTGCTCGTTCAACAGAATGAACTCGATCCACTCGTCACCGATATCATCCCAGCCGATCAACTGGTCGAAGGGCTAAAGCGGTTGGCAGAACGACACGTCCGCGGTAAAATCATCGCGACGTTTTAAGTAGGCAACATCCAAAATTGAAACGCCGATGCTTCCATTTTCAGACGGCAGCATCGGCGTTTTTATATTTATCATGATTTGATGCATAGCTGTCACACCGCAACAACAGTTTTCATCCCGTGTTGAAAAAATCATTCGCTTCGCCCGCACCAAACAGGAAAAAAGCTTATGTTCCGTTGTCAAAGACAAACAGACCGACTCTTGACTACCGGTATTTATCGGTTTTTGTGATTTGTAACGAGCGACCGACGAGTTGAAAGCCGATTGCTTGATAGATTTTATTGGACGTCGGGTTCGACCAGTCCGTATAGAGTGTGATCATCGGGTACGCTTGCTCCAGCAAATAGGTACAGACACGGGCCACGAGATCAGAAGCAAGACCTCGCCCTCTAAGTTCCGGCGGCGTATAGACGTAAGAGACGGTCACGCCTGACGTCGTCGGTCGACTAGCTGACGTCATGGATATGAGACGGTCCCCGTCGAACAGACCAAATAACGTCTGCTTTGAACTATGACGACGAATCGTCTGTTCATTTTGAAGACGATTCCGCTCCGTCACGGCTAATGCACCGGTCTCGCAAATGAAGTCCCATCCGAACGAGACGGCTTGGTCGACAGCCTGTTCGTCAACGATACGAAAAGCGTATTCAAGTTGCGGTGGTCCCGTCACGTGATGTAAGGCATACATTCCTTGATCCATCTTCACACGGTATTTCGTATGCGGAGCAAGAAGCGGCTTGACGAGCGCATGTTCTCCGACATATCCCTTACAGTCAAAAATCCGGGCAAGTTTTCGCATGCTTGGATCCGAAAATGCTTCACCTGCCAAAATCGCCTGTTCTTCAATCGTTTGTAGGATGATGATTTTTCGGTCGTCTTCTTCAGCGATCGCCATCAAAAGTGGCGTATCCCCCCGTGCCAAGATACCGAGCGGCAATTGGTGGACCTCACTGCGCTGTTCAAGGAAAGGAACAGCCACGCGTTTAAAACTCTCATAATCCCGATAATGCGTTACCATCTGAAGCGACCTCCTTTGTTCTACAACTAGTGTAACAAAAAAAGTTTCCACCCCATACGACAAGTCAAAAAACATTCATCTAAAATCGTCAAGGCTCCTTACCCGTCCGGATAAGGAGCCTCTATTTACACTCTGGTATTTGATTCACTCAATCAAATCGTCGCTGTGAAACGGTCACTCCAAGCAACTGGATCAATTGACCACGCGAGCAGTTGTGTCTGTTCGTCTCTCGAGATCGCACTTGTCGCAACTGCCGTTTCGAGTAACTCCGAAAAATTCAGTAGCGATGTCGCCTTCAGATTCGCTGCCGTTAAATTAGCTTGCAAACGACTCATGCCATAGGAGAAGATGGCTTGAATCTGCACGACTTCCGCCCCTGCCTGTTGCAAAGCTTCAGCCGCTTCAATCGATGATTTACCTGTCGATAACAAATCTTCGATGACAACGACGCGTTGGCCCGGTTTAATGCGCCCTTCGATTTGATTCCCTTTTCCATGTTGTTTGGCACTACCGCGGACATAGACCATCGGTAAGTTGAGTCGGTCCGCGACGAGCGCGGCGTGTGGAATACCCGCTGTCGCCGTCCCTGCGATGACGTCGACTTGTAACGATTTGACTTGCTGCGCCAATAAATCGGCAATCATCGAACGGACATCCGGACTCGACAATGTCAGACGATTATCACAGTAGATCGGTGAACGGAGTCCGCTCGCCCATGTGTACGGTTGACTCGGTGAAAGTGTGACGGCTTCGATTTCGAGTAATGCAGTCGCTAATTGATTCATTGTCGGATCCCCTTCCATTGTGCCAGTAAGTCTTCGTACATCGCTGCCGGGTCATCCGCCTGCGTGATGGCGCGTCCGATTACAAGATCCGTCGCTCCCGCATCGCGGGCAAATTCAACCGTTGCGATTCGTTTTTGATCATGCGCCGCTGTCCCTGCCGGTCGAATCCCCGGTGTGACGAGTTGAAATCCATCGCGGCAACCCGGCTTGATTTTTTCAACATCGAGTGCTGAACAGACAACTCCGTCTAAACCAGCTTGTTCGGCTAGTTGTGCATACGCGACGACGACGGTATCCAATTCCTCATGAATCAGTAATTGTTCGACCATCGCCTGATCCGTCGACGTCAATTGTGTCACGGCAATCAACCGGGTGCCCGCAGCTGTTTCGTCTAACCCTTCCCGTGCCGCACGCATCATTTCGAGTCCTCCCGCAGCATGAACGTTCGTCAACTCAACGCCGAGCTGACCGATGACGCGAAGGGTTCGTCGCGCCGTTTCCGGGATATCATGGACCTTCAAGTCTAAAAAGACGGCATGCCCCCGTTCGACCAATTGTCGGACGAACGCCGGCCCTTCGGCGTAATAGAGCTCCATGCCGACTTTGACGGCAGGTCGGACTGGACCGAATTTTTCTAAAAATCGAGTGACGTGTAATCCTGACGGAAAATCAAGCGCGATGTAAAGCTGATCCATAAGCGTTCCCCCTAATGTCTAAAATATGTTCGATCCCGAGTTCGTCCATCCGTTTCGGGAGTGCCGCAATCAACTCTTGGCAAATGAACGGATTGACGAAGTTCGCCGTCCCGACCGCTACAGCCGATGCACCGGCATAAATCATTTCCAGCACATCATCGACCTCCATGACGCCGCCCATCCCGATGATCGGAATCTCGACGACTTGTGCGACATCATGAATCATCCGGATTGCAACGGGTTTGATGGCGGGGCCAGATAGACCGCCAATCCGATTTGCAAGAATCGGTTGACCGGTCCGGACATCAATTCGCATCCCGACTAGCGTGTTGATCATCGTCAACCCGTCCGCTCCTGCCTGTTCGACGGCCTGTGCCATCTCGACGATTGACGTAACGTTCGGTGACAGTTTGACGTAGACGGGTTTATCCGACACTGCTTTGACGCGTCGCGTCAATTCCGCTGCCATCCGTGGGTCCGTTCCGAACTGCAGTCCGCCGGATTTGACGTTCGGACAAGAAATATTTAGCTCGATTGCTTTGACGACCGGATTTTGACTGATTAACCGGGTGACCGTTTCGTATTCTTCCGGTGTTGATCCGGCGACATTTGCAATGATTTCCGTGTCGAACTGGCTTAAGAACGGTAACTTCGTTTCGATGATGCCTTCGACGCCCGGGTTTTGCAATCCGATTGCGTTCAGCATTCCCATTCCGCTCTCCGCGACGCGCGGGGTTGGGTTTCCGTACCGCTCCTCGCCTGTCGCCGCCTTAATCATGATTCCACCAAGAACAGATAAATCGTAGAACTTGGCAAACTCTTCCCCGAAGCCGAAGCACCCGGATGCTGGCATAATTGGATTCTTCAAATTCAATCCCGGTAACGTGACCGCTAATCGATTCATAAAATCACCGCTTCCGCCCGAAAGACAGGACCATCGGAACATGTCTTCACGTAGTTTCCGTCCGGTGTCTTACAGACACAGGCGAAACAAGCACCAATCCCGCAACCCATCCGGTTTTCAATCGACAGGAAACGATCTTGAATCGGGACCGTCTGCAAGGAGCGTAACATCGGTTCCGGCCCACACGCGAGTAACGTATCGAACCGCTCTGGTGTCAGTGCCGCCGTCACAAATCCTTGAACACCCGCCGTCCCGTCGACCGTCGTAATCGTCGTCGGCCCGAGCTTTTTAAACGCCTCTTCGTAAAACACACTGTCTGCCGTATCAAACCCTAGAATCGCTTCACACGCCACCCCACGTTCGACGAGTTTACGCATCGTATAATACAGCGGCGGAACACCGATTCCCCCACCAACGAGGACAACGCGACTCGTTCGCTCAATCAAGTTCACCGGAAAACCGTTCCCGAGTGGTCCGAGGGCATCGACGAGATCTCCAGGCCGTAAGGAAGCGAGTTCTTTTGTTCCTTGACCAATCTCTTTGAATAAAAAAGTGATTAGATCGCCCTCGACATTCGCGATTGAAATCGGACGCCGTAATAACGGGCCGACGCGCAGGTGCATGAATCGACCCGGTTCAATCTTTTTTACCTCCGGCATCCGACAAATCAACTCTGTCGCATTAACTGCGACCTTCTTCGTTGAGACGACCGTTAGTAGTTCAATCATCGCGTCACCGCCTTTTTCATATGCGTGAATGCTTGAATCGAACTTGCTTCGAACGAGAGACTTTCAATGACTCGGAGTAACGCTTCTGCCGTATCGAGCGATGTCAGACAGACGACATTGTTTTCTGCGGCTGCCCGGCGAATGATGAAACCATCTTTCGTCACTTGGGAGTCCCGACTCATCGTATTGATGACATACTCGACTTCCGCTTTTTCGATTAAATCGAGCATTGACCCTTGATTGGAACCAATTTTTCCGACGACCTGGACGGCTAACTCATGTTCTGTCAAGAAACTGGCTGTTCCGGCTGTTGCGAGCAATGTGAATCCGAGTGCTGTAAACCGCTTGGCGAGACCCAGCATTTCTTGTTTATCTTGATCAGCGACCGTCATCAAGATACGACCATGTTCAGGAATCGCCATTCCGGAAGCAAGCAATCCTTTATACAGTGCTTTCTCGAGCGTCCGGTCCGTTCCGATGACTTCACCGGTCGACTTCATTTCCGGTCCGAGTGACGGATCCACTTCCTTCAGTTTCGCGAATGAGAAGACCGGTACTTTGACGGACACGAGCTTCTCTTCCGGCAGGAGACCGCTTGTCAGTCCGTAAGACGCGAGTGTCTCACCTAAGATGACGTTCGTCGCGAGACGTGCGACCGGTAATCCCGTTACTTTTGAGATGAACGGTACAGTCCGACTCGCCCGCGGGTTGACTTCAAGCACATAGAGTTCCCCGTCAGCGAAGACGAACTGGATGTTGAGCAATCCTTTGATGCGGAATGCTTTTGCGATACGCGTCGTGTAATCAACGATTTGATCTTTGATTGCTTGCGCGACACGTTGCGGGGGATACACCCCGATCGAGTCCCCGGAGTGTACTCCCGCACGTTCGATGTGCTCCATGATACCCGGGATGACGACATCTTCACCGTCGCAAATCGCATCCACTTCAAGCTCCATTCCCGTCAAGTAACGGTCGACGAGGACCGGTCGTTCCGGCGAGGCGATGACGGCATGTTTCATATAATGTTCGAGCTCTTGTTGCCCGTAGACGATTTCCATTGCACGTCCACCGAGGACATAAGACGGACGGACGAGGACAGGATAGCCGAGACCCGCTGCCGCTGCCGTCGCTTCTTCGACCGTGACCGCTGTTTTTCCGGGCGGTTGTGGAATCTCAAGTTTTGTCAAAGCGGCTTCGAATTGTTTCCGGTCTTCTGCCATATCAAGATCTTCTAACGCCGTTCCGAGAATCTTGACCCCTTCGTCAGCGAGCGACTCAGCTAAGTTGATGGCGGTTTGCCCGCCGAACTGGACGATGACGCCGATCGGTTGTTCATTTCGGATGACTTCGAGAACATCTTCCGTCGTCAGTGGTTCAAAGTAGAGCCGGTCCGAAATCGAGAAGTCCGTCGAGACCGTTTCCGGGTTATTGTTGACGATGATCGCTTCATAACCCGCTTCGCGAATCGCTTGAATCGAGTGGACCGTCGCATAATCGAATTCGACCCCTTGTCCAATCCGGATCGGCCCGGAACCGAGTACGAGAATCGACGGGCGTGTCGTCGGTGCCGCTTCATTTTCGACTTCATACGTCCCGTAGTAATACGGTGTATCGGAAGCGAACTCTGCTGCACACGTATCGACCATCTTGTAGACGGGATGAATCTGTTCTTGATTTCGCGTGTGGCGAATCACGGTCTCACTTTTCTTCGTGATCCGGCCAATCATCGCATCGCTGAATCCGTAACGTTTTGCGTGTAATAAACGCTCGCGTGTCAGCTCTTCGCGTGCCAACTCCTGTTCAATCCGGAAGATATGGTGTAACTTTTCTAAAAATAGCCGATCAATGCTGGTCCATTCGTGAATTTGTTCGACCGAATAACCCCGCTCGATCCCCGCGTAAAGGGCGAATAGCCGTTCATCCGTTGCTTTGACGATGTACTGGTTGAGTGTCACTTCATCCATGTCGAGAAAACGGTCCATCCGGAGATCCGACATCCCGATTTCGAGCGAGCGGACTGCCTTCAGCAAGGCTTCTTCCATCGTCCGTCCCATCGCCATGACTTCACCTGTCGCCTTCATTTGCGTCCCGAGCGTCCGGTCTGCCGATTCGAACTTATCAAACGGCCAGCGCGGAATCTTCGCGACGACATAGTCGAGTGCCGGTTCAAACGAGGCAAAACTCGTTTCCGTGATCGGGTTCTTCAGTTCCGATAAGGCATAACCGACAGCAATTTTTGCCGCAAGTTTTGCAATCGGGTAGCCTGTCGCCTTCGACGCCAAGGCCGACGAGCGTGAAACGCGCGGGTTCACTTCGATGACATAGTAGTCGAAACTATGCGGATCAAGTGCAAACTGGATGTTACATCCACCTTCGATGCCAAGGGCACGGATGATGTCGAGTGAAACATTTCGCATCATTTGATAATCGCGGTCGGACAGTGTCTGGGTCGGTGCAAAGACAATCGAGTCGCCCGTATGGACGCCGACCGGGTCAAAGTTTTCCATCGCACAGACGATGATCGCTTGGTTCGTCGCGTCACGCATGACTTCGAACTCAACTTCTTTCATCCCGGCAATCGATTTCTCGAGCAAAACTTGGTTCGCCGGACTCGCTTTGATACCGCCCTCGACGATTCGGACGAACTCGTCCATCGTTTCGGCAATCCCGCCGCCTGTACCACCGAGCGTGTAAGCCGGTCGAATGATGATCGGCAGACCTATTTTCGCGCAAAATTGTTCCGCTTCTTCTACTGTATGAACGATTTCACTCTCCGGGACACCGTGTCCCAGTCTGAACATCAATTTTCTGAACAAATCACGATCTTCTGCCTCTTCAATCGCGGACAGTTTCGTTCCGAGCAGTTCGACACCATATTCAGCCAAAACGCCGAGTCGGTCGAGTTCGACCGCTAGATTCAATCCAGTCTGCCCACCGAGTGTCGCAAGCAAGGCATCCGGACGTTCCTTGCGGATGATCCGGGACACGAACTCCGCTTGGAGCGGTTCGATGTAAACCCGGTCAGCGACAGTCGGGTCTGTCATGATCGTTGCGGGGTTCGAGTTCACGAGGATGACTTCGTAGCCTTCTTCCTTGAGTGCTTGGCACGCTTGGGTTCCGGCATAATCAAACTCTGCTGCTTGTCCGATGACGATTGGACCTGATCCGATAACGAGAATCTTCTGGATATCTTGACGTTTAGGCATGAGTGACCTCCTGTTGGTTCGTGATTTCTGTTAAAAACTGATCGAATAAATCATTGGCATCCATTGGACCGGGTGATGCTTCCGGATGATATTGAACAGAGAAGACAGGTTCCGTCCGGTGTCTGACACCTTCGACCGTCCCATCATTGATCGCGACGTGTGTGACGATTAACTCGAATCCCTTCAGTGACTGTTCGTCGACGGCGTAGCCATGATTTTGTGAGGTGATGCTGACGTGACCGGTTTGAAGATCTTGAACCGGGTGATTGGCACCGCGATGACCGAACGGTAACTTGAACGTATCGGCGCCGTGCGCAAGCGCAATCAATTGATGACCGAGACAAATGCCGAAGATGACGATTTTCCCTGTCAGCTCTTGAATCAATGGAATCGCTGTTGGAACGTCTTTCGGATTCCCGGGACCGTTCGATAACATCATGCCGTCCGGTTTATAACGCAAGACTTCCTTCGCCGTAACATTGTACGGTACGACGACTACTTCGCAACCGCGGCGGACGAGTTCACGGACGATGCCGAGCTTTGCACCAAAGTCGACGAGGACAATCCGCGGACCGGCACCCGGGATGATGTACGCCCGTTCCGTCGAAGCACGTTGCACCTGATCCGTCGCGAGCGGCATGTTGTGCAAACGGTCTAATTGGTCGGCGAGATTAAATTCACCATCGACGAGCAATCCCCGCATGACGCCTTTTGATCGTAAGTGGCGCGTCAGTTGACGTGTATCGATGCCGGTTAAGCCCGGAATATCGAATTCTTCTAAGGCCTCTGCTAACGACGATTGGGAGCGGAAGTTCGACGGAGTATGGCAGACTTCACGGACGATGAGTGCTTTCGCAAGTGGTCGCGTCGTTTCGTAATCTTCCCGGTTGATGCCATAGTTCCCGATCAAGGGATTCGTCAAGACGATCATCTGGTCACAATAGGATGGATCAGATAATATTTCCTGGTATCCCGTCATCCCTGTCTGGAAGACGACCTCCCCCATCGTGACGCGTGTTGCGCCAAATGCTGTCCCTTCGAACGTCATACCATCTTCTAAAATGAGTGTCCGTTTAGACATGTGCCGTTTCCCCCTTGAATACGATTTTTCCACCGACGAGTGTCATGACCGGGTATCCTGTCAGTAACTGCCCCGCGAACGGTGTATTTTTTCCTTTTGAATAAAAGCGTTCTGGTTCAACCGGTCGGACGGTCTCTAAATCAAGCAACACGAGATCTGCCGGTGCCCCGACTTCCAAGCGACCATACGGTAAGTCGAACAAGGCGGCCGGCTTGCGTGCCAAGGCATCGACTAAGTCGCTTAGCGTCATCTGGTTCGTTTGAACAAGTTTCGTATAAAGTAGTGGAAAGGCTGTCTCGAAGCCCGTAATTCCAAATGGTGCCCGCTCGATGCCGAGCGCTTTTTCATCGGCTGCGTGCGGCGCATGATCCGTTGCGATACAATCAATCGTGCCATCGCGTAACCCTTCGAGCAGTGCCGCCCGGTCTGCCTTACTCCGAAGGGGCGGATTCATTTTAAAGTTCGGATCCTGCCCCTCGATGTCATCTTCCGTCAGGACGAGATGGTGCGGTGTCACTTCTGCCGTGACACGGATTCCTGCCCGTTTGGCGTCACGAATGACCCGGACTGATTCTTTTGTCGAGACATGACAGACATGATAATGGCAGCCGGTCGCTTCTGCGATTAAGACGTCGCGCGCGATGTGGATACTTTCCGCGAGTGATGGAATCCCCTGCAGTCCTTCCCGTTCACTATACGCACCTTCATGGACACAGCCAGCTTTCAACGTATCGTCCTCACAATGGGCGACGACCGCCTTCCCGAGTTTCGCGGCGCGTCGCATCGCTTCCCGCATGACGGCGGCACTTTGAACGCCGACGCCGTCATCTGTAAACGCAAAGACATCCGTTAATTCTTCAAACGCGACGAGTTCCTGTCCTAGCTGATTTTTTGAAATCGCCGCATAAGGCAAAACCCGGACAGACGCCGTTTCTTCGATTTTCTTGAACAAGGCGTCTAACGTCTCGCGGTCATCCGGAACAGGACGCGTATTCGGCATCGGACAGATTGTCGTGAATCCGCCGGCTGCGGCTGCGGCCGTACCTGTTGCAATCGTTTCTTTATGTTCGCCACCCGGTTCGCGGAGATGGACATGAATATCGACGAAGCCTGGTGCTAACAAGCGGTTACTTGCATCGATGACTTGCTCGTCCGCCCGCGGCGCAGCATCGAGATCCGTAATCAAGCCATCCTCGATGCGAATGCTTGATTGTTGCAATTGTCCGTTTTGATACCATGTTGCGTGATCGATACGTAGTGTCATATTAAATCTCTCCTTCAGTTGAGTTAGGATGAAACGCACGTTCTAAAATCGCCATTCGGGCGAACACACCATTTTTCATCTGCTCGAAGATTCGTGACTGGGTATGTTCGACCAGTTCGTCCGCAATCTCGATCCCGCGATTGACGGGTGCCGGGTGTAAGATGATTGCTTCCGGTCGAATCCGCCGCATCCGGTCGAGTGTCAAACCATATTGTTCGTGATACGTTTCTTCGAGCTCCATCGCCTGATTGTGCCGTTCCTGTTGAACCCGGAGTAACATGATGATGTCACTTTGCTCGAGTGCCTCGTCAATCGGGACATAGGCAATCCCCATCGTCTCGTCAAACCATTCCGGTGGACCGGAACCGATGACGGTCGCCCCGAGCCGCTGCAACACGTCCGCGTTCGACCGGGCGACCCGGCTGTGTCGCAGGTCCCCACAGATGACAACCGTTTTGCCGTGAATATGACCGAATTCAGCGAACATCGTCATTAAATCGAGTAAAGACTGGGACGGATGTTGACCACTCCCATCGCCCGCGTTGATGACCGGAATCGTCAACTGTTCAATCAGCGCGTGGTAATAACCTGTCTCGTGATGGCGGATGACAAGTGCTTCGACCCCGAGTGCTTCAAGTGTTTTACATGTATCAAGTAACGTTTCTCCTTTTTGGACGGACGATGTCGTCGTCTCAAACGGCAGGACATGCATTCCTAAGCGATGTTCCGCCATCTCGAATGAACAGCGTGTCCGTGTCGAATTTTCAAAGAACAGGTTGGCGATCGTTTTATTCGCAAAGGTATTTGACGGTTGTCCATGTTTCAATTCAAGCGCCCGCTCAATCAACTGCTCGATTTCTAGAATCGAGAGCTGGTCGAGACTGACGAAATCGGGACTCACTGGTTGGGTTTTCATCTCGTTCACTCCTTTTTCGGCCGCAAAAAAGCGCACCTTCTGATGTGAAGGTGCGCTGAAGAAAGCAGATGAACATCTGCGATCTACAAGGGCCTCCACTTTATCGTCCTCTCGGGAACGTCTTAAAAGTCGTTAGCTGCTCGTTTCGGTTGTAAAGGTGTTTCTTCGATGTCGACTTCTTCCTGTGCCGCCTTCGGTAAAATCAAGTTCAAGACAACTCCGAGGATGGTGGCGAGCGCCATTCCTTCTAACGAGAAGTTCCCCACTTTCAAAGCTGCACCGCCGATGCCGATGACCAAGATGACCGCCGTGATCGTCAAGTTTCGTTTATCTGCTAAATCGACCTTACTTTCGACGATCGTCCGGAGACCGTTCGAGGCGATGACCCCGAACAAGAGGATGCTGATGCCGCCCATGACGGGTGTCGGAATCGTTTTAATGAAGCCTTCGACGTATCCAAGGAATCCGAAGCTGATTGCAAGTAATGCTGCGCCACCAAGGACAAACACGCTGTAGACACGCGTAATCGCCATGACACCGTTATTTTCGCCGTATGTCGTGACAGGTGGTCCACCGAGCATCGAAGCGACTGCCTTGGCAATCCCGTCTCCAAGCACTGTCCGGTGCATTCCCGGATCAAGGAGCGTCTCGCGCCCAATGATGCGGGAAGTGACCTTTTGTTCACCGATATGTTCCGTCAACGTGACGAGTGTGACCGGGACGATCAAGGCGAGTGCTGCCCAGTTCAAGGTCGGTGAATAGTCGAGGAACGGAATCGTAAAGTCAGGTAGATGGAAGAATGTTGCTTCGCGCAGTGGTGCAAAATCAACGATCCCGCTAATTGCTGCGACGAGGTATCCGGCGAGAATACCGAACAAAATCGGCACCGTACTCCACATGCCTTTAAAGTACGTCATCGCGAGGAGCGTAACAGCGAGCGTCGTCAAGGCGACGAAGAAGAACAAGCCGTTATATGTGCCATCCGCTCCGTTCATTGCCATGCTGACAGCCGTTGGGGCAAGCGATAGACCGATGACCATGATGACTGGACCGATGACGACCGGCGGAAGCAGTTTCATCAACCAGGAGACACCTGTGTACATGATGATTAAGGAGACAAGTCCGTAGACAAGTCCAGCGACCATCCCGCCGACAAGTGCATCTTCGACACCCCAGCGTTCGCTGACGGCGATGATTGGGACGATGTAGGCAAAACTAGAACCAAGGTATGTGGGGACTTTGAAACGGGTGACGGCGAGGAAAATCAACGTGCCGACTCCGCTCGCGACGAGTGCGACAGATGTGTTTAATCCCGTAAGTAACGGAACGAGCACGGTCGCACCAAACATCGCGAAGACATGTTGGAGGCTGAGCATCAGCCATTGAAGAGGATGTTTCGGTAATTCACGGACTTCAAGAATTGCTTTATGTTTTGACATGAGAGCATCTCCCTTTCTGGTCTCTCTGGACCACGTTAAAGGTATTTTTGATTTAACGTTTAATGAATACTTGATCAGCATCGTCGACTTCTGATAAGGCGACGACGACTTGTTCTTCGCGTGACGTCGGAACGTTCTTGCCGATGAAATCTGGTCGAATCGGGAGTTCCCGGTGACCTCGGTCAACAAGGACAGCTAACTGAATCATGCTTGGTCGACCATGATCGACGAGTGCGTCCATTGCCGCGCGGACCGTCCGTCCCGTGTACAGGACATCATCGACGAGCACAACGATTTTTCCTGTGACGTCTTCCGGCATCTCGGACCCTTTGATTTCCGGCTCGAGGCTTTTCTTCGAGAGATCATCGCGGTACATCGAGATGTCGACGACACCGAGTAACACGGCTTTTCCTTCAATCTCTTCAATCCGCCGGGCAAGGCGTCTCGCAAGTGTTTCGCCCCGCGTCTTGATACCGACGATCATCAATTCTTCAATCCCTTTGTTGCGCTCGATGATTTCATGGGCGATTCGTGTTAAGGCACGACTGATTGCCGCTTCATCTAAAATGATGGCTGGTTTCATGGCTTCTCCTTTCATAAAAAAACCTCCTGCTTAATCGGCAGGAGGTTGTTGAAGACAGATGTGTACATAGCAAAGCCATGTGTTTACACGCGTTACGGTGTCTCCCTTTCGTAGCCTCTCCGGACTCGATTAAAGGTGTTCTAATTTTGTAGGATCGTCACGCGGACGACCGATTTGGTGAGGCTGATGTCTCGCATCGCTCTCTAGGTGTTACTCTACCGTTTTATTAGAAAAACGTCAAGACTCTAATTCAAGTTTTTTCAACTGACTGATCTCAAACGTCATCTCTTCCGGGAGTGGTGCTTCGAACGTCAACCATTCGCCGGTCCGTGGATGTTCAAATCCGAGAACCGCTGCGTGGAGTGCTTGACCATTCATCTTCATCGTCTTCCGCGGTCCATATTTCGGGTCACCTGCGAGCGGGAATCCGATATAGCGCATGTGGACACGAATTTGGTGAGTCCGTCCTGTTTCGAGTTTACACTCAACGACCGTAAAGCCTTCATACCGGTCAAGGACACGGAAATGCGTGACCGCTGCTTTTGAGTTTTTGTCCGTGACCGTCATCCGTTGACGGTCATTTTTATCACGGCCGACCGGTGCTTCAATCGTTCCGAGTTCATGGGGAATCTCGCCATGGACAAGCGCGATATAAAGACGTTCCGTCGTCTTATCTTTTAATTGTTGCGCAAGCGATTCATGGGCTAAATCATTTTTAGCGACCATCAAGAGACCCGATGTATCTTTATCGATCCGGTGAACGATTCCTGGTCGTTTGACCCCATTGATGCCTGAGAGGTCTTGACAGTGATGAAGCAACGCATTAACGAGTGTTCCTGACACATGTCCTGCTGCCGGGTGGACGACCATGCCTTTTGGTTTATTGATGACGATGACATCGCTGTCTTCGTAAACGACATCTAGCGGAATGTCTTCCGGTAAGATTTCGAGTTCGACGGCTTCCGGGATATGCACGGTGATGCTTTCCGTTCCCGTCATCTTATAGTTCGGTTTCACGATGCGTCCGTCTACTTCGACGTGCCCCGCCTTTAACCAGTCTTGCACTTGCGAACGCGACCACTCTTGTTGTTCAGCCAACCATTTATCGATTCGCCCTGTCGCGCCTTTTGCTTCGACCGTCCATACTTGTTGTTCATTCATTAATCAATCGTTCCCTTCTTCGTCAAACGCTCTTCGAACATGACGCTAATCAGCATCAAAATCACTCCAAATGTCAAGCAGACGTCTGCGACATTAAAGATCGGAAAATTATAGCCGAACGGATAAAAGTGTAAGAAATCAACGACTTCCCCACGCGCCATCCGGTCAATAAAATTTCCGATCGCTCCACTCAGTAGTAAAGCGACACTCCAAGCAAATACTTTGTTTTTTGTTCCTTCTTTGTACAGAAAATAAATCAGACCAACAACGACGAGAACCGTCACGATGAAGAAGAAGCCGAATTTTCCTTCAAGCATTCCCCATGCCGCTCCACGGTTGCGGTATGAATTGAGATAAAAGAAATTTGGAATGACTTCAATCGCTTGACCAATCGTCATCTGCTGAACGACGATCCATTTCGTCAATTGATCCACTCCTACGAGTAAAGCAGCAATCACTAAGTAAAGCCACATCCTGTTTTCCCCCACATCAAAAATAATGAGGGGTAGCTACGAAGTCGCAGTAGCCGCCCCTCCCCTTATTCATTATAAAGAATTGACGACCGCAGTACAACGAGGACAAAGTGTCGGATGAGCCGGATCTTGACCAAGTTCAGTCGAATATGTCCAGCAACGTTCACATTTCTCGCCGTCCGCTTTCAAAACAGTGATTGCTGTCGTCTCATAGTTACGTTCTGCCGAGTCGACAAAATCGATGTGTGAGACTTGAAGCAGTTGTTCAAGATGGTCGATTGTCGCAAGCAAGTTCTTCGTCGCTTCGTTCGGTGCGAGCTCGAGTTTGGCTTCGAGCGTTTTCCCGACGAGCTTCTCTGCCCGTGCTTCTTCAAGCGCCTTCAAGACATCATCGCGGAAGACGAGGAACGCGTTCCATTTCGCGATCAGTGCAAGTCCTTCTTCCGATACGTCGACTGCTTCCGGTAAATCCGTCAAGAAGATACTTGCCGTCTCGACACCAGGAACGAATTCCCATGCTTCGTCTGCCGTATGCGGTAAGACAGGTGCCATCAATTGTAACAATGTCACGACGGTATCATACATGACCGTTTGAACGGCACGACGCGCCGGTGCATCTGCTTGTTCGATATACAAGATGTCTTTCGTGTAGTCGAGGTAGAACGAAGACAGGTCAAGGACACAGAAGTTATGCAACAGTTGGTAAACTGCCATGAAATCATACGCATCATAGGCTTTTTTGACTTTACCGACTAATTGATCGAGCTTCGTCCGCATGAAACGGTCTGCTTCCGGTAAATCTTCAAACGCAACACGATGTGCCGTGTGATCGAATTGATCCAAGTTCCCGAGCAGGAAACGGACCGTGTTCCGGATTTTACGGTATGATTCTGAAACTTGTTTAAAGTTGTCCATCGATGCCCGGACATCTGACTGATAATCGACTGACGCAACCCACAGACGAAGAATCTCAGCACCGAATTGTTGCATGATTTGGATTGGGGCAATCGTATTCCCGATTGACTTCGACATCTTCCGTCCTTGACCGTCTAATACGAAACCATGACTGACGACTGCTTTATACGGTGCTTTTCCCGTTGTCGCAACAGCTGTCGAAAGCGACGAGTTGAACCAGCCACGGTATTGGTCTGAACCTTCGAGGTAAAGATCAGCCGGACGCTCTAGTTCTGGACGCGTCGCCAGCACACCGGCATGTGACGAGCCGGAATCGAACCAGACATCCATGATGTCTGTTTCTTTTTTGAACTGACCATTCGGACTTGCCGGGTGCGTAAAGCCTTCCGGCAATAAGTCGATTGCTTCGCGTTCATACCAGACGTTCGAACCGTGCTCTGCGAACAAGTTCGCGATATGGTCGATTGTTTCCGGTGTAACGATTTCTGTTCCGTCTTCTGCATAGAAGATTGGAAGGGGCACGCCCCATGCACGTTGACGCGAGATGACCCAGTCGCCACGATCTTTAAACATGTTGTGAAGACGTGTTTCTCCCCATGCCGGTACCCACTGCACATCTTTGATTTCGTCAAGGATTTCCGCACGGAAGTCTTTAATCGACGCGAACCATTGTGGTGTTGCCCGGAAGATGACCGGTTTTTTCGTCCGCCAGTCGTGCGGATACGAGTGTTTGATGAACGATAGTTTCAACAATGCGCCCGCTTTTTCTAACGCAAGACCGACTTCTTTATTCGCATCTTCATAGAACATGCCTTCGAATCCTGGTGCTTCCGCCGTCATGACCCCTTTATCATCGACCGGGCAGAGGACATCGAGTCCGTATGCTTGTCCGATGCGATAGTCATCTTCCCCGTGTCCAGGTGCCGTATGCACGACGCCGGTTGCTTCCGCCGTAACATGATCACCGAGCATGACGAGTGATTCACGGTCATAGAGCGGGTGTTTGGCTTTCATGTATTCGAAATCTGCTCCATTGAAGACACGACCGACTGTCGCGTCTTCCCATCCGAGTGCCTCGATGACTTCAGGAACAAGCGCCTCTGCGACGATATAACCTTTTCCTTCGTACTCGATCCGGGCATACGTGAGTTCCGCACTGACAGAGATTCCGAGGTTTGCAGGAATCGTCCACGGCGTCGTCGTCCAGATGACGAAGTGATCGGTTGGCTCTAAGATGTTATTTCCTTCTAAGACAGGGAACGCAACATAGATGGCAGCAGAACGTTTATCATGGTATTCGATTTCGGCTTCTGCCAGTGCCGACTCAGAAGAAGGTGACCAGTAGACTGGTTTTTTTCCTTTATAGATATAGCCTTTGTTCGCCATGTCACCGAAGAGGCGAATTTGCGCCGCTTCAAATTCCGGTTGGAGCGTGATGTATGGATTATCATAATCACCGAGAACACCTAAACGCTTAAACTGTTCACGCTGATGATCGACTTGTTCGAGCGCATATTTCGCACACAACTCACGGAACTCAGCGACCGACATCGTCTTCCGATCGACACCTGATTTTTGGAGCGCTGTTTCAATCGGTAAACCGTGTGTATCCCAACCCGGTACGTACGGTGAACGGAAACCATTCATCGATTTGTAACGGACGACGATATCTTTTAAGACTTTGTTTAATCCGTGCCCCATGTGAATATCACCGTTTGCGTATGGTGGTCCATCATGAAGGATGAAGGTTGGTTTCCCAGCATTTTTTTCTTGAACTGCTTGATATAAGTTCATCTCGTTCCAACGTGCCTGCATGTCCGGCTCACGTTTCGGCAAGTTACCTCGCATTAGAAATTCAGTTTTCATCATCAGTAATGTATCTTTGTACTCCATCTGGCATTCCCTCACTTCTTTTAATTTAACATACAAAAAAAGCCAAACACATCCCTGGTATAGGGACGAGCTTGGCTTGAACTCGCGGTACCACCCTACTAGTAGTTCAACCGTACGAACTACCACTTAAGAGCCCGATAACGGGGGCGAATCGGTGCGACTTACTTAATGGTTCAGTCTCACACTCGAAGGGGATATCCATTCTCACTTACTGTTCGGGCTCACACCAGTCCCCGATTCGCTTGCAGCAGTCTGATTAAGACGTGTCCTTGTCATTGATTTAAGTTATATGACATCGTCGTCATTATACGCAACTGCCGGAATCTCGTCAAGCGCACCACGGGTCGAACTATCAAACGCGTCCCAATCATGGCTTGCCAATAACTCCATCTGCGCATCGATCAAGACTTTAAAACGATTACGGTACAATTCGATTTTCTTACGCATCTGTTCGACTTCAAAGTCTGTCCGTTGCGCTCGACGCTGTGCGGAATCTTGCAGTTGTTCCGCTTCACGCTCGGCTTGTTTTAAAATCAAGCTTGCTTCTTTCGTCGCATTGGCCTTGACTTCTTCTCCTGCTTCTTGGGCAACGATGATTGACTTGTTTAACGTCTCTTCCATCGAACTGAAGTAATCGACACGCGATTGCATGTTTTGAATCACTTCTTGCTGTTGACGGTTTTCCCGCAACAACATTTCAAAATCCTTGATGACTTGATCAAGAAATTCGTTGACCTCATCCTCGTCATAGCCGCGAAACTTACGTGTAAATTCCTTATTATGAATATCAAGTGGCGTCAATGGCATGATGAAATCCTCCTCAGCATTTTTTAACCTTTTAATAATCCGTACTGTAATTTAATCCGGTCGCGTTTCGTCGACCCTAAAATAGCCGTCAATTTGACGCGGCCTGTTCCACGGAGCGAAAGCAAATCGCCTTCTTCAAGCATGAAGCTTGGATCTTCGACGATTTTATAATTCACTTTACTTTCCCCTTGTTTAATCAAACTCTGTGCTTTTTGTCTCGAAAAACCAAGCACTTCGCTGACGACAGTATCAAAGCGGAGCGAACTGACGAATCCAAGTTCTTCTTGCCATTCCTGTTCTTTGATCTTCAATTGGTCTTCTAGTTCGACGCGAGATAAACGAATTTTCGTTTTCCCTGCCCGCTCGACGTTGACTTCGATATAAGAAGCAACGTCTTCTGCGACTGCGAACTGAACGACTTGATCTTGAATGACGACGTCACCGAACTTGCCGCGTTTCAGACCGACGTTTAAGAGCGTACCTGTTACTTGTCGATGCGATAGTTCAACGAATTTTGTAGGATAATGAATACGATAGATGGCAATATCAAAGTCGCTCGCATCAAGTTCGTAGTAATCAGGCGCAATTAGTGCCCGCTGTCGCTCTGCCCCTTCGAAACCGCCCTCAAAAAAGAGGGCACATTTCGTTCCGACGAGTTCACGTGTGATTTGCTGTTCGCGTGGGTCAAGAAAATCTGTCAGTTTAAACGTATAGGTCGCTTCGACATGATCGATCCAGTTTAAGACAAGATCGACGAACTCCCGCTCATGTCCGCGATAGTGATCATAGACGCTCATTAGAAGAAGATTGCTCGAATGCCTGACTGTGCTAAGTTCAACACTAAAAAGGCAACGATTGGTGAGATGTCAAGCATACCTCCGATGGGCGGGATGATCCGTCGGAAAGGCGCGAGGAACGGTTCGACTAACATCGCTAATACTTGTCCGAATCTTGACTCTCGTGCGTTCGGGAACCATGAAAGTAAAATATAAGCAATCATGACATAGCTATAATATTGAAGTAACGTGCTCAATGTACGCCCAATCGCGTACATAACTTGTGAATCCATGTTTACCACCCCTTATGATTGATATCATCTTCTCCAAGTAGATTTGAAATACTACCCGCGAGCTCGACGTTGTTCGGCACACAGAGGAGCGTGTTTTGACTGATTGTCGTAATCGTACCATCGAGTGCAAAGACGACGCCTGAAAGAAAATTAATCATTTGCCGTGATTGATCTTTTGACATGCGTTGCATATTAACGATGACCGCACGATTTTGACGGAGATGCTCCCCAATTTCTTGTGCTTCATTGAAGACACGCGGCTCACTTAAAATGACTTGTGATTTTGCTTTTTTCGTATGAATCGGAACGATATTCGATTGACGCACAGGGTCCTCCTTTTGAGTAACACTCGGGGTAGATTCCTCGTAGTACTCTTCATACTCTTGCTCTGCAGTACCTCTACCTTTATTTATTGTAGCATCATTTTCATATTCAAGTTCGTCTAAATCGTCTGTGTTCCCAAGAAACAGATGTTGCATTTTCGATTTGAATCCCATTTCGATTCTCCTTTCAACTTCTTCTACGTTTTATGATTGGACGAGGACCGTTCCGATTCTGACGTGTGTCGCCCCTTCTTCAATCGCAATTTCATAATCAGACGACATCCCCATCGATAATTCCGTACAGGGAGCGTAAGACAGGTTTCGTGCTGCTACTTCGTCTCGTAAGACGCGTAAAGCGCGGAAAACGGACCGCACTTCCTCTTGATTTTCTGTCAATGGTGCCATCGTCATGAGTCCAATCACACGAACTTTTGGATATTGACCGATTTCATGTAGAAAGGAATGGATGTCTTCTGCGGAAATACCTTGTTTCGAAGCTTCACCCGAGACATTGACTTGAACAAAACAATCGATAGGACGTTTTGCACGTTTATTGATTTCTTCCGCTAAATGCAAACGATCGAGTGAGTGAAGCACATCGATTTGATCGATGATTTGACGTACTTTTCGCGACTGCAGTGTCCCGATGAAGTGCCACTCACAGGCTTCACGCCCAAGTGCTGCTTGTTTTTCTGACAAACCCTCCGGACGATTTTCACCTAGCGCCGTTATACCTGCTTCTAACAGCTCAGAGGCAACTTGACTTGAAACTGATTTCGTCACGCCAATCAGTTGTACCTGCTTTTTTTGAAAACTCTTTTCACTCGCTTGTTGCATCTTTTGTTGGACAAGTTGAACATTTTCATTAATCGACATGTAATGACTCCTTTACGATCAAGCTCGCGAAACGACCTTGGTGGTCCCCATGACGGTAAGAGAAATAGTCATCTGCTTGGCAGTGCGTACAAATTCCTGCATCAATGATGTCACCTAATCCACTTCGCTCTGCTAATGCAGCATTCGTCTGCTGAAGCGAAAGCATCGCTTTTCCGTTTTCTTTCATTGTGTAGGGCGTATCTTCAAGACCAAGCCCGTCAATCGCTTCAAGGACGGGTTGGTCGACCTCATAACAACATTCACGAATCGAGGGTCCGATGACCATTTGAATCGAGGAACGGTCTGCCCCCGCCGCTTCCATTCGGGCGACAGTCGCTTCAACGATATTCGCGACTGTTCCACGCCATCCGGCATGCGTATTCGCAATGATTCCTGTCGTCGGATCACAAAAAACGAGCGGTACACAATCCGCGAATAACATGGCGAGTAATACATTTGCATCCGTCGTCACCAATCCATCTGTACCCTCGATCGTTGTTCCATAATCCAGTGCGCCTCGTCCAGAATCTAGCGTCGTCACTTGTTCGACATGGTTCCCGTGAACCTGTTCTGCCCAAACTGAATTTTCGAGCGATAAATCAAGTTGACGGGCGATGACTTGCCGGTTTTGAATGACACCATCGCGATCGTCATTGACATGCAATCCAAGATTGCCAATACCATGCGGCGCTGAAAATTTTGTAGTGAATGCCGCACGCACTGTACCGGTCGGTGTATCCCACTTTATCCATTGACCAAACATCATTTCACATCCCTTTCAAAAAAGAGGTGCCGCTTACGCGACACCTCTTTGTCTAGCAGTCGTGTCTTGGAAAAAATCGATTAACGATTGTTCCGACGAAGGAATGATGGAATGTCCATCGTTTCTTCAACATCTGACCCTTTTGCTGGTTCTGGATTCGAGCTGACAGGTGTCTCTTCGACTTGTGGTTTCGGCTCCTCAGTCGCAGCAGGAGTTGGAGTCGCCTGCTTTTTCTTGAGTAAGTTTTTCATCATTTCTTGAGCAGATGGAATCTCGAAATCGAGTGGCTCGTTTTCGAATTCTGTTGCGATGACGGTAACGATGATTTCATCTTCTAAGTTATCGTTGATAACAGAACCGAAAATCAAGTTTACTTCTTCATCTGCTGCACTTTGAACGATTTGAGCAGCTTCCGTTACTTCATATAGACTGAGGTTCGCACTACCTGTGATGTTCATTAAGACACCTTTTGCACCTTCAATCGATGTTTCAAGCAATGGACTTGAAATGGCTTTCTTCGCAGCTTCCGTTGCACGGTGTTCGCCTGTCGCAACACCAACGCCCATCAAGGCAGATCCTTTTTCAGTCATGATTGTCTTAACGTCTGCAAAGTCTAAGTTGATTAAACCAGGGACAGCGATTAAGTCTGTGATCCCTTGAACCCCTTGACGAAGCACATTATCCGCTTCTTTGAATGCTTCGAGCATCGGCGTGTTACGATCAACGATTTCAAGTAATTTATCATTCGGAATGACGATTAACGTATCGACTTTTTCTTTAAAGTTTTGCACACCCGATACAGCGTGTTGCATCCGTTTGCGTCCTTCAAACATGAACGGTTTCGTTACGACACCGACAGTCAATGCGCCGATTTCTTTTGAAATTTCAGCGATGACTGGCGCAGCACCAGTTCCTGTCCCGCCACCCATACCTGCAGTGACGAAGACCATATCAGCACCTGACAAAATCTCTGTCAACTGTTCACGGCTTTCTTCTGCCGCTTTTTTACCGATTTCTGGATTCGCACCTGCACCTAAACCGCGTGTCAGCTTTGCACCGAGTTGGAGCTTCACATCTGCCTGCGACATGTTGAGTGCTTGTGCATCTGTATTGACGGCGATGAATTCTACGCCTTGTACACCATGTTCAATCATTCGGTTGACGGCGTTTGAACCACCGCCACCTACGCCGATGACCTTAATTTTAGCTACTTGGTCCATCATTTCATCAAAATGCAACATAAAAGGGGCCCCCTAATTTTTTATACTCATTGTATTTTAGTCATTAACCAAAAAACTTTTCAAAGAAACTACTGAATGATTTACGCTCTTTTGGAGGTTGTTCCTGTTGCGTTCGTTCTTCACGTACTGGAGACGGTGTCGGGTTCGTAAGCAATTGTTCTTGTTCACGATTTTGCGCCACGACTTCCTTCTCGTCCGCACGATCAAATCCTGATTTCGAAACCGTACTTCTTGAGAGTACATAGCGTAACATGCCGGCTGCCACAGCGTACTTCGGATTACGAATGCCTAAGCTGGCCGGTTGGTAGACGTTGACGTTCTGGTTGAAAATCCGTTTCCCTAGCTGATCGATTCCAGGAAGCGAAGAACTTCCACCGCAGAGAATGATGCCACTATTCATTTGTGGATGGCCAGCCTGCGTCATCCGTTTTTGAATCATCTCGAAGATTTCTTCGAGGCGTGCCTCTAAAACGAAACCGATCTCAGGTTGCGGCTCAAAACGATGCTCCCCATTAATCGTTACATAGGATACCTTTTCTTCAGGATCCCCTAACGATTCAAGCGCCACTCCGTATTCTTCCTTCGCAAGTTTTGCATCTTGGTACTTACAATTCATCTTATACGTTAAGTCACGTGTCAGATGATCGCCACCATAAGGTAACGTCGTCGAGTAAACGAGATCGTTTTTTTCATAAATCGACAATGTTGTCGTCTCATGTCCAATATCGATGATGCCGACGCCAAGCTCCAGTTCATCGATTGATGCCGCGATTCTTGAAACAGCTAAGCTTTCAAGTACGTATCCTGCAAGCTCTAGACCAGCCCGTTCGATTGAACGTTTAATGCTATGTAGGATCGTCTTCGCTCCAATGATCAACTTCCCTGTCACTTCTAGACGATAACCGATCATACCACGTGGATCCGTGATTTCTGTTTGTTGGTCGACCGTAAACGTTTTCGGTAGTACATCGACAACACTTAATTCGTTCGGAATGCGCATGACCATTGCGGAGTGTAAGACGTCTTTGACGTCGTCATCCGTAATTTCATTGTCTTCGCCTTTAATTGAAGTCATCCCTTGACAATCCTTGACTTGAATGTGTTCTCCAGAAATTGCTACATATACTTCACCAATCGGTTCACCGAGTGTCCGTTCCACTTCAGCGACCGCTTGTTTAATGGCATTGACTGTTTGGTCGATATCGACGATGACGCCACGTTTGACACCGGCAGATGGTGCAGAACCCTCCGCTAACACGTTCAGTGTCCCACCGAGTAGTTCACCGACGATGAGTTTCACTTCCGATGTTCCAATGTCTAGTGCGGCAATCGTACCTTTCGTTTCCATGGGAGTGACACCTCCACTTTCATAATACTCATACTGATTGTCCCTATATATATTCAGGAAACAAGATAAACTTCTTCTCGTTTAAGTCTACACTATATAAAACCCTACGAAAAGAAGTTATTGTCTAACTTACCCATCTAATAGATTACGATTTGATGACGATACGCCTACTTATTTACTAATGAAAACAAACGTTTGTCAATCTGCTGACTCATGACTAGGAATTTTCTATTTTTTTACTTTATATGGTTTGAAATAGATTCCCCCGTCAATCGTGATCGTCCCTGTTTTTCCTTTTGGTAAGGCTGAAATCACTTTGACATATTCATTCAACGAGTTAGAAAAAGCTGAAGTACTCAATAAGACGGTATTGCCATCCGTCATGAATAACTTCAATCCCCCTTTATCGGTTTTATCGTTTGCAACGATTTCCGAAATCCGACTCCGAACTTTTGGTTCGATTTTGACGAGTTCCTTCGTCAACCGTTCAAGGGACTGATCTGTAAAGCCTGTTAAAATCGGTGCATCGAACAATTCTTCCTTCGACTTTCCAGGGATGATTGTTCCATCTGCTAAGACGATTCGGTCTCCGGGTTGATCTTTCGCGTAAGCAATTTCTTTTTCCTCCACGACATTAACTTGATAGTTATGGAGAAAACTCTGTGTCATCGTTGCTTCCCGTATACCTGGTACATCTTCGATTCGCTCTAGCACAGCTTCTTCTGACACATTGAAAGCATGTGTCTCCTTCACCTTCATCCGTGACGCCTGAATGATGTCTTCTTCTTTGACATTGACGACACCGTCAATCTCAAGTGTCGCTACCCGCGAATAACTGGACTGAAGATAAAATACGACAGCAATCAATAGACCGATCAGGATGAGGACATAGATTAAACGTCGGTTTGCTTTCTTCCGGCGTTGTTCACGGATATAAGGAATCTTATCTTCTAGACTACTGACAGTGGCATCCGTATCTTTTACCGGTTGTCGCTCCTTCACGTTCATTCCTCCTCTACTTGATTAATTTCAGTTCCTTATCGGTCTATTCCTGCAACTGTTTAGTTTTTTTGTTGAATCAAGCGATTCAACTCGTCTACTAAATCACTCGATGCATTCGGCATCCCTAAAGCGAATGCGGCCTGCGACATCGCTTCTTGATTCGCAATCGCCGTTTTACAAGCATCGAATAACGTTTCTCCTGTCAGTTCAGCTTCTCGGACGAGCAAGCTTGCTCCTGTTTCGACGAGGGACGAGGCATTTACTTCTTGATGGTTTTCTGTGACGTATGGACTCGGAATGAGAATGCTCGGTAATCCGAGCGTCGTCAATTCTGCTAACGTGCTCGCACCCGAACGTGAAATGACGAGTTGACTCGCCTTTAAGATATTCGGTAAATCATAGACAAACGGACGTAACTGAATCCGCTCCGGGACCGTTCCGATTTGGCGAGTAATCTCTTCAAAATGAACTTGACCTGTCACGAACAACATCGACCAATCCATCTGAATGAACTTCGGCATCATCTCGATGATTGCTTGGTTGATTGCTGGCGCTCCACGACTTCCACCGTAAACGACGACTAACGGGCGCCCTTCTTCAAAACCATAACGTTGCCGTTCAATGACCGGGTCGACTTGCAAATCAGCTACTTCGGAAGCCCGGGGATTACCGATTAAAACGGTTTTCGCTTCGTTTTTACCGAAATGGTGACCTGATCCTTTAAACGATAACGCGACACGATCGACGTACCGAGCAAGGAACTTATTCGTAATACCAGGTAAACTGTTTTGCTCATGGACGAGTGTTTTATACCCCATCTTCGCTGCTGTATAAAGGACCGGTCCACAAACGAAACCACCTGTCCCGACCACGATGTCGGGGTTGAACTTTCGCAACATTTTCCGGACACGGGTCACGCTCTTTAAGAAACGGATTCCCGTCTTAACGTTTTCAAATGATAACGAACGGCGAATACCTGAAATCTCAATCGATTCAAAGGGAATTCCTGCGCGTCGGACGATATCTGCTTCTAGCCCATTTTCCGTTCCGATGTATAGCACTTCACACGGCATCCGTCGCTCGATTTCGCGGATCATCGCGAGCGCCGGATAAATATGCCCTCCGGTTCCACCACCTGATACGACGATTCTCATTTAGCATCTCCTCCAATCGATTCGACGGCGCGAACAAAATGTTCGCCACGTTCTTCATACGTCTTATATTGATCCCAGCTCGCTGACGCAGGCGATAATAAGATGATATCCCCGGCTTGTGAGACATCAAATGCTGCCTGTACTGCTTGCGCCATATCGCTGACGACCGTTGCATCAATCTTTTCTTGACGTGCCAGTTCCGCAAAACGTGGTCCCGTCTCGCCCAAACCGACGACATGCTTGACTTGTGTCATCGACTCTACGAGTGGTGTTAAATCAGCACCGCGTTCTAGTCCGCCACATAACCAAATGATTGGAGCTTTAAAACCGGATAGTGCTGCTTCCGTCGCTACGTTGTTCGTCGCTTTCGAATCATTGTAGACTTTACGTCCCTTGAATTCGCCAATGTACTCTGTACGATGCGCGACGCCACCGAATGTCCGTAAGACGTCCTGCACCGCTTGTAACGGAATATTGAATGGTTCTACTAACGTCAATGCTGCTAAGACGTTCTCTAGATTGTGTCCCCCACCTAAAGCCAGTTCAGCGGCCGGTAAGATCGGCGTTTCACCAACCATAATCATGTCCTGCTCGACACGAGCATAAGCTGGACTCTTACGTGAAAAACGCAACCGCTCTGCTTTTGCCTGATCACTTAAGCGCATGACGACATCATCGTCTGCATTGACGACAAGGCGGTCATTCGCATCCATGTTACGGAAAATTCGTGCTTTCGCTTCCGCGTAGGATTCAAGATCACCATGATAGTCAAGATGAGCCGCTGATAAGTTTAAGAAAGCCGCACTCATTGGTTTAAAGGCGTGCATTCCCATCAGTTGGAAACTCGAAAGTTCAATCACGATGATTGCATCATCTTCCGCTTCTTTCGCAATCTCAATCGCCGGGAAGCCGATGTTTCCCGCCAAGTGTACCGGACGCGTCTGCTGTTTCAATAATTCGTGGACAAGCGTCGTCGTCGTCGTCTTCCCGTTTGACCCTGTAATCGCTACCCATTGCGCATTCGTCGCATGATAGCCGAGCTCGACTTCCGTCCAGATTGGAATCTGTCGCACCAGTGCTTCTTGCAAGAGCGGAATCTGATACGGAATCCCTGGATTTTTGACGATGAGCTCTACTCCTTCAAGTAACGTGAGCGGATGCTCGCCGAAAGTCGTTTTGACACCGAGTTTCAGCAAAGTATCTTGATCTGTTCCCGAGGGTGTCCCACCGTCGTTCACCGTCACATCTGCCCCTGCTTCGACCAAATACTTAGCCGCTGCGATACCACTTTTAGCCGTTCCGAGCACTAAGACCTTTTTGTTGACCCAATCAGACTTCTTCATCTTAAAATCGCTCACTTTCTTCATCCGGAAATTTCAATTAAACAAGCAAGTAGGCAATGAACGCTACGATACAACTAATCGAAGCAAACGTACCGACAATCCGCCATTCACTCCAACCGACCATCTCGAAATGATGATGAATCGGGCTCATCTTAAAGATACGTTTTCCCGTCGTTTTAAATGAAATCACCTGTAAAATCACAGATAATGTCTCAACAACGAACACGATTCCAATTAAGACAAGTAGCAATTCAAGTTTTAAGAGGATGGATAACCCGGCGAGTGCTGCTCCGAGTGCGAGCGAACCTGTATCCCCCATGAAGATTTTCGCAGGGTGGGCATTGAACAATAAGAATCCAATCAATGCACCGACTGCTGACATCGCGAATAACGCGACCCCTACTTCATCTGCAACGAACCACGCATACAAACTAAAGAACAGGAATGTCGGGATTGCTGTAAAGGATACGAGACCATCTAATCCGTCCGTCAAATTGACGGCATTCGAGAATCCGACTAACCAGAACAACGCGACAAGTGGATAAAGCAAGCCGAAATCAAACGTCATTGACGTAAACGGGATCGCTAAGTAAGTCGCTTCGCTTGTAAACCCACCACTCAACCATACAAACAATAATCCAACAACGATTTGTCCAATTAATTTTTGTTTCGAGTTCAATCCAAGGTTACGTTTTTTGACGACTTTGATGTAATCATCGATGAATCCGATCGCACCATAAGCAAGCGTCAAGAACAAGAGTGACAAGTGATTCGCTTCTAAGTCTCCCGTAATCATCGCCGCAATCAAACTCCCGATCATTGCGAGTAAAATGACGATTCCACCCATCGTTGGCGTTCCGGACTTGACCTGGTGCCACTGCGGTCCTTCTTCTCGAATTTCTTGTCCAAATTTCAACTGGTGTAAAAAAGGAATCGCTCTTGGCATGACAAGAAGAACCACGAGTAAAGCGACAATTAAACTGATGAATAATGTAATCATTGCAAACACCTACTTTTAAGAATTAAATTTTGTTTAAATCCGTTAAAATCTGCTCAAGCGCTACTCCACGAGAAGCTTTAAGCAACACAATCGTTTGTTCACCCAACAACGGACGAAGCAACGTAGCCGCCTGATCGACCGTCTCTGCGAATTCGACCACTACCGACGGATCAGTAATGCCTTCCGCGATATACCGTCCCTTCTCTCCTACAAGAATAGCATGTGAGACTGGAAGTGTAATCCGCTTACCGACCGATGCGTGCAATTCACGCTCTTGGTCCCCAAGCTCGTACATGTCTCCTAAGACAACAACGCGGGTCGGATAACCGTCAAGCTCTGCAACCGTCTCGATTGCCGCATTCATCGATGTCGGGCTTGCATTATAAGCATCATTGATAATGGCTGTCTTGTGATAGACGAGACGTTCCATCCGCATCGGTGTCAATTTCACTTCATCCAGCCCTGCCTGAATCACCTCGTCCGCAACCCCGAGTGCACGTGCTGTCGCAATCGCATAAGCCGCGTTGCGCACTTGATGTTTTCCAAGAATCGGAATACGGAATGTTGCTCCGGCAAATTGAAACGTCGTTCCGAGGAAGGTCGCCTCTGCTTGCTCGATGACAAATGTGTTTGCGTGGTGGTAACCAATCCGCTCACCTGTAACACCAGCAAGTAACGCTTCGTCTCCGTCAAGGAATAGATGACCATCCGGCTTTAGACCTGCTGTGATTTCTAATTTGGCTTTTGCAATTCCTGCACGCCCCCCGACATGTTCCGCATGAGACTCACCGATATTCGTTACAAGTGCGATATCCGGTTCTGCTAATTGTGATAAGAACTCGATGTCACCGAAGCCGCTCATTCCCATCTCGAGCACCGCTACCTCCGTGTCACGAGGCATCATCAAAATCGTCAACGGCATGCCGATGTCTGAATTAAAATTACCTGATGTCTTATGCGTCCGATACGTCGTTTTCAATACACTTTCGACCATATCTTTTGTCGATGTCTTACCATTGGACCCCGTAATCGCCACTACCTTTGGTGAGACGAGTTTCAAGTAACGTGTTGCAATATGTTGCAACGCGGCTAACGGGTCTTCGACTTCGAGTACGACGATGTCTGCGTCCGGAAGCGGGATTCCTTTTTTCCATAACGTCGCGATGGCTCCTTGGTCGATTGCTCCTTCGATGAACGAATGTCCGTCGACGCGCGCGCCTTGTATCGGAACGTACAATCCTTCTGTCAGTTCACTTCTCGAATCCGTCGCAAAGTGGCGAAGCGATCTTTTGTCTGTCACATCTAATCCGAGCCAACTTGCGATTTCTGTTATCGTCACCATTTCATTTCCTCCACTCATTTACAGAAAAAGAGGACGAATTCAAAAGTCAACGAATGACTCCTGTTCGTCCTCGTTCTCCTGCAGAAAATTAGGGACCGCTTTTACCTTAATCGTTTGGTTCAGCGAGTTCAACCGTCAACTTTCCATTTTCTTTCACTAGTGTACCAGTTCGGGCTGATTGTTTGGTTACAAAACCTTTACCAATCACATCTAACTTCAAATCATACAAACTGACGAGCTTTTTGACATCTCGTTGCGACCAGCCGGTCAAATCAGGCATCTTGAACGTATCATCCGTTTTAAGAAGGACACGTTCACCACTGACGAATTCCTGACCACGCGACGGGATTTGCGAGACGACTTGTGCCCCGTCACCTAAAATAATCGGAACGGCACCTTGTTCCTTCGCTAAAGCCTTCGCTTCGGCAGCGGTTTTTGTAATATAGCTCGGTGTTATTTTTGCTTTGACATCGACTGACTCTTTTTGTGTTTCGGGTTGGATGCTCCGATACTGGAGTGCTGTATTCATGACGCTTTTGAAAACTGGACTCATGATACTTGGACCCGAGACCGATGATTCATTTTTCGATGGACGATCGACTGCAATGTACATGATGAGTTCAGGATCATCCTTCGGGGCCATTCCGATGAAGGAATGGATGAACTTTCCTTGGATATACTTCCCGTTCTCTGAAATTTGCGCTGTCCCTGTTTTACCGATGACGCGGTAATCATCCAACTTATACATTTGTCCCGTTCCAAGCTTACTGTTGACGACGCCATCGAGTGCTTCCCGCGTCGCCTTCGCCGCTTCAGCCGAAATCGGTTTGCCGACCACTTCCGTTTTTGCTTTGTAAGGAGCCTGATCGACGTGATCTGCCTTTTGGATGATGTGTGGTTTGACCATTTCACCATTTCCAGCGATTGCCGTCGCTCCCTGCAACAATTGCATCGGAGTCACGGCGGTCGATTGTCCCCACGACGTGATGACCGTATTTAACGGTTTTGATAAATCGGACTGACTGTTTACTTCTCCCGAGATGTCTATACCCGTCTTTTGATCAAAATGAAACTTCTTAAAGTATTCTTTATACCGCTCGATGCCTAGCTTTTCAGCTGTCAAAATCGAGAACATGACATTCGACGAGTGATAGACTCCTTCAATCATTGGAATCGTCCCCCAACCAACATCATTGTAATCCTTGATGACTGTGCCTTTATAGTTGTAGTTACCTGACTTATACGGTTCATTCGGCCGAAAGACACCGGCATCAATCGCAGCCGCCAGCGTAAAGATCTTCATCGTCGAACCCGGTTCGAACCGTGAGGAAACGGCAAAGTTCGTGAAATCTGTCATATCCCGCAAGTTCGGATTGAATGATGGTCGATCCGTCATCGCGAGTATTTCACCCGTTTTTGCATCCATGACGACACCTGTCGCATTTTTAGGTTTGTATTCGTCATACATTTTCTGCATTTGTTTTTCGAGCGCTTGTTGAATTCGGTGATCAATCGTCAAGTATAAGTTCGAGCCATCTTTCGGCTCATTTGAAATACGCGATCCACCTTGAATCAATTCACCGCCACTTCGATCTTTTTCAAAGACACGGGACCCAATTGACTCCCGTAACGCATCATCATATTGTTTTTCGATCCCCATCTGTCCTTTTAAGACGACGCGTCCGTTATCCTCCGTCATCTTTTGAACGAATCCGAGCGTATCGGATAGAAAAACACCGTTTGGATAATATCGTTTTGGCTCTTCAATCAGTCGGATTCCGGGAAGGTCGAGCTTATCAATTTTTTCTTTTTGATCAAGCGTCAAATCACTCCCTTTTTTTCCGAACTCGATTTGCGAGCGGTCTTTATTTTCAATCAAATACGTCTCAAGCTCTTTGACCGTCATACCAAGAATCGGCGCGAGCCCTGTCGCCGTCTTCTTATAGTCAACGACTGTCGCATCCGGATCTTGAACGCCGCCTAACCGGTAGACTGCGACAAGGTGGTAAGAGGGTACATTGATCGCAATCGGTGAACCGAGACGGTCAAAAATTTCCCCTCGCTCTGCCGAGAGCGTCGACTCGGCTTCCCAGCGTTTCTTTTCCGCGTAGGCAATCATATCTTCTCCGTGAAACTTTTTAGTTGTCGACAAATAAAGAAACCGGCCAATAAACACAAAAAAGAGAGCAGCAAATATCATCATGATGATGGCTACTCTCACACGGGACTTTTTAAGTGGATTCATTTAGGAATCACCTTGATGTTCCCTTTTCGCATATCAAGACCTTGTTCTTTCGCAATCTTGTAGATCCGTTCTGGAGAGCTTAAATTCGTAACTTCAAGTTGAAGACGTTCATTTTCCTTCTTCATCTCTTGCGTCACTTGATTTTCCTTCGCAAGATCTCGACTGACGTTATAAGCATCATTGTGTGCCCCAATCGTCGCGCTACCGAATAAGACGAGACCACCAATCATTGCACTGTATAAGAATTTTTCAAAGGGATACAGGCGATACTTCGGACGGACGGCGACGCGACGATTAATGTCTTCCGTTTTCGTCGGTTCTTGAACTGGGCGCTGACGAACAGGTTCTAGCGATTGGACTGGTTTACGAAGTGGTTCTGCCATCTGAATGCTCCTCTCAACTTTCCTTCATTTTTTCAACAATCCGTAACTTAGCAGAACGTGAACGACGGTTATCATCAAGCTCATCATTTCCTGCTGTAATCGGCTTACGTGTGACGAGGCGAAGTTCTGGTTCAAACTCTTTTGGAATCATCGGCAATCCTTGTGGAAGCTCAGGTAACGATGATTTTTCTTTAAATGCTAGTTTACACATGCGGTCTTCAAGTGAATGGAACGTGATGACACAAAGACGACCACCAACAGCCAGCAAATCAATCGCCTGATACACCGCTCGATCGAAGACATTCAATTCATCATTGACAGCAATCCGAATCGCTTGGAACGTCCGCTTTGCCGGATGCCCACCCTTTCGACGGGCAGGCGCTGGAATCGCGTCCTTGATGAGTTCGACCAGTTCGAACGTCGTCGTGATTGGACCTTCTTCACGTGCCTTTTCAATTTTCCGTGCAATCTGCTTCGAAAATTTTTCTTCTCCGTATGTAAAGAAAATCCGAACGAGATCATTATATGGCCAGTCGTTGACGACTTCATATGCCGATAACGATGACGTTTGATCCATTCGCATATCGAGACGCGCATCAAAGTTATAACTAAAACCACGTTCCCCTTCATCCAGCTGGGGGGAGGATACACCGAGATCAAACAAAATACCATCTACTTTAGTTACACCTAACTCATTTAGCTTTTCTTGCAAGTGAACGAAGTTACTCTTAATCAGCGTAAAGCGACCGGCATACGCTGCGAGACGTTCTTCCGCATGGGCAAGCGCGACGTCATCTTGATCAAATGCATAGAGATGACCTGTCGTCAATTGCTTCACGATTTCTTCACTGTGTCCTGCTCCACCTAATGTACAATCTACATATACTCCATCAGGTTTAATATCTAGCCCTTTAATGGACTCCCATTTTAATACCGTTTCATGTTCAAACATGCCCTGCCTCACCTTTCAGTGTCCAAGATGGACGTTACTCTTTTTCAATGTATCACATTCCTTATTTAAAACGTTACGAAAATGAGACAGTTTTCTTGATTTATTTCACTTTTAGGTATCTTTCGCTAAAAAAACAAAAAAACCTGCTCATTTCAGCAGGTTTAAAGCAAAATTTCCAATTGTTCAGCATCTGTCTGCTCATATTGTACACGCAGGTTTTGAATTAAATCTAAACCGTAGCGATTGAGCCATGGCAAGATGGAGTGCATGCGCTCTTGAGGCGCTCCATTCGGAAGAAGTTGATACTGGAGTGAGCGTTTTGTTCGCATGAGGCGATCGTAATTCCGCCGCTCTTGCGTAACGAGCGTATCGATTGCGAGTTGAATTTGTTTATTCAGCTTTTTCGTCGCTGATAAATTTTTAGAAGTTGCCCGCTCGACCTGTTCAATTTCTTGAATGAGTGCAGTACCTAAAATATGCGACGAATGCAGCTGACTATTTATCTTCGTCGCATCGAACGGTTCAATCGCTACACCATGCGATAATACTTGTTCTAGCGACAAGTCATACCGGCGAAGCAGCTTTTCGTCCCGCGCCCGTAACATGACGGCGCCCATTCGTGGAATGAGCAGCGGCATCGTCCAATCAAAGTGATGGAACAATGGCCGAAGACGTGTCCAGTAGGCAATCTCACCAGGTCCTCCGATATAGGCGAGGGTCGGGAACAGATAATCCTGCATCAACGGTCGTGTGACGACACTATTCGAAAAACGCTCAGGACTTGCATACAGCAACGCCAGTAACTCAAGTTCCGTGTAAGTCTTCCCCTGCTTCGTTACAAAGTCTTCTCCCGGGTACAATAAATCCCGTCCGATGTCCTCGACGAACAGATGCGCTGCTTCTTCATTCAAGAAGGTATCCGGTAAGTCCGTCGTTTGCTGAATCCCGGTCGACAACGCTTGACGAATTTCTTTGTTGTCTTGAATCAACTGCTCAAAGAATGGAATTTCGAGTTCGCGTACTGCTTTTGCATCGGCATCAAAAAAGATGACATCATGCTTCACTAATTCTCCGAGTAGCGCTGAGAAAAAACCGCCATATGTCGTTTCTTGATCAATCAACCGCTCCACCAGCAAAACAAGTTCCTTTGTATTTTGTGTTTCTTGGTCGACGCTCAAGGCTTGGCGTAAGACTTGTTTGACCGCTTTTTGATCGAGCGTCATCCGACTAACGGAACGCTGAATCGTATCTTGCGGTGAAACCGTCAATTTTCGCGGTTGATATTCTGCCGTCGGTGCATAGATATGATTGATTTCATCAAAATCATGATCTTCGGTCGCGAGCCAAAAGATCGGAACAACCGGTAACCCCAATTGATTTTCCGCTTGCTTCGCGACCTTTAGACAGGTTAACAGTTTGTAAATGGCATATAAAGGCCCCCCGAAGATACCGGTTTGCTGCCCAGTAATGACGACTTGTGCCTCACCCGTCCGTAAACGTTCGAGACGCTGTCGAATCGTTCCAGTCATCTGCGGATTTTGACGAATCAACTCATCGACGAGTGGACTGAGATGAGGATACTGACGCTCTCGAAGACGTTGGCTCCGCGCTTGCATCCCTTCTTCTCCGATGTGGTCTACATATTTAGAAAAGTCTTCACCCGTCGCTCTATGCATCAACGAGTTGTCTTCATATAAGGCGTGAAATGATTGTACCTTCAAACAAAATCCCTTCTTTCTAACTTGATCAACCAATCATTAGTTGACGAATTCCAATTCCAAACAGTATGAGATGTACAGGAAGGGCAATCAAGACGATGATTCGCCAACTATGTCGAATCATTTGGACATAATCGATGTCGACTTGTCGAATCCGTTGCCATAACGCATTTAATGCAAACACTGACAATACCGCAATCAACAACCAACCCATGTAGTTATGCCCCGTCAATGCGATTAACGAAACATGAATCGCATACAATACGATGAACGTCCCGAGATCAAGCGCGACCCGGACGGCCTTGGCATGCGTCCGAAACAACAACAGGAATAATAAGTAAAGGACAATTAAACTGAACAGTGGAAAGATGATAAAAACCGTCACAACGAATCCCCCTCTTGTTCTCGATGCTTAATTTCCTGAAAGTAATAAGCTAACAACGGTGTCGGTTGCGTCGCCTGCTTTAGCACATACCCAACGATTGGATCGATTTCCGTCATTCGTCCTTGCTCCACATCCCGTAACATCGACGAGCGATTGAGACGCGTACGCTTTAAAATCTGTTCGATTTCATCATACGTAATCGGGTGGTTCGGGAAGACACTACGCACTTCGGCAAAGACGGCACGTGCTTTCGATGCATACGGTTCATCGAGTAATCGCCCATTTTCAACCCCATAATAAGCTGTCAATGGATTGATGACAGCATTCATGAATAATTTCGTCACCATGACTGCTTCAATATTCGTTACGTGCTCAAACTGCAACGCATCTCGCTTCAGCATCGACAGGACATGATTCCCATATCGAATGCGCCCTTTTCCCGTATGACAAATTTCGTAAGGACCTGTTTTCATCGCGCCATGCTCAACGACCCCGAAAATTGCTTGCGGCAGAGCACGTGCTGCATCAAGATGTCCCATTCCATTTTGTAAAAAAACGACTGGATTTTTCTCGTGTTCTAGATAAGGAATCACACTTTTTATATCATACGACTTTGTCGTAACGAACACCAAGTCTTGTGACTCGAAATGCGCAATCGGTCGAACCTTTACGGTCGGACTCCATTGATCGTCTCGCAGGATTCGCTTTGTCCCGTCATCTAACTGTCTCGTATATAACGTAATTTGATGGTGCTCTGCTAAGTAGGAAGCAAGTAATAACCCAACAGCACCGGCTCCGATGATTCCTATTCTGCTCATCGTCGAATCACTCCTTTATATATCAAAAAAAACGACCTGTAAAACCGATTTTCTCGATTTTACAGGTCGTCTTTATACCGATCATTCAGCTTACTTGCTGACGATTTCTTTACCTTTGTACGAGCCACATGCTTTACAAACACGGTGTGAAAGTTTCATTTCACCACAGTTTGGGCACTCGACCATACCTGGTACACGGAGTTTGAAATGAGTACGGCGAAGACGTTTGCGTGTTTTCGACGTTCTGCGGAATGGTACTGCCATCGTTGTCCACCTCCTTGAAAAAATACACTCGTCTTTATCAAAAAATTAGGAATCCTGATCTTTTTTAAAGAACTGAGCGAGACCCGCAAGTCGCGGATCAATTTTTGGTTCAGCTTCTTCTGGAGATTCTTCTGAAAGAACCGTCCAACCTTCCCCTTGAACCAACTGATTTTCTTCATCATCCCCATGCACTTGCACTGGCACATGAAGTAAAATCAATTCTTGCACGAGTGGTCGAAGATCGACCGTATTCCCGTTCGGTAAATTGATATCGTCCGAATCAACCGGAGCAGCATCAACTTCGAGCAGGAACGACTCGATGGATTCAATCTCGAACGGGTACGCGACGTCATTTAGCGTCCGGGCATCCGGAAGCGTCATTTCGCCAGTAATCCGGAGATTGAATATTAATTGATTCGATGTAAACGATGCATTTGCACGAATGTGCACAGGTTGCACCGCCCGGATATCCGGATGGAGGGCGATGAGCTCAGGAAGCTCGATCGTCTCGTTAACCTGAAGTTGACCCAGATTGCGCAATTTATTCAATTGCATCAGGGACCATTTCATCCGAATCACCTCAATTGCAACAATATGAATTATAGAGAGGACATCTTGTTTTGTCAATGTTTTTTCTTTACACTGAAATCGCTAGAGAACGAACACTTTCGGACGTCTTCATCCATATTACCGCACTTAATTCCGTTTGCAAAGGAGAAAGTTTCATGAAGATGACAGCAATTATTTCAGAGTACAATCCGTTTCATAACGGACACCTCTATCAAGCCAAAATCGCACGCGAGGAAACCGATGCCGATTTGATCGTCGCCATCATGAGCGGAACGTTCATGCAGCGCGGGGAACCTGCTTTTAGTGACAAGTGGACACGTGCACGAGCGGCCGTCGCAAGCGGCGAAATCGACCTTGTCTTAGAACTTCCGTTTTATTTTTCCGTCCAACGCGCCGACCGTTTTGCGCAAGGAGGCGTCACGATCGCCGAAATGATCGGCGCTACGTCTTTGTCATTCGGGAGTGAATGTGGAGACATCACCCCTTTCCTTTTAGCAGCATCTGAAAAAAATGAAGAGACTCCTGCGTACCAGCGACTCGTCAAAGAAGGCTTATCAAACGGATTATCTTCCGCGATGGCAGCGAGCCAGGCATTCCGCGCATTGACGACGACGCTCGACTTGACGACGCCGAATAACACACTCGGTTATTATTATGCCCGTGCTGCATCAAACATCTCCTTACATACGACAAAGCGTATCGGAAGTGGCTACCACGATCTGTCAGTCGGCGATATCATGAGCGCGACAGCAATCCGTGCCCACTACGATGAAACGCACCAATTGACAGGACTTCCAAAAGAAAGCGCTAGCGTACTCCAAGGGGCGACTTTTGCTTCGTTTGATCTCTACTATCCCTTTATCCGGAACCGGCTTCTATCGACGCCTCTAGGCGTTCTCATGCAATTTAACGGCATTGATACGTCACTGGCACCTCGTCTCGTCGAAGGCGCCCGCTACAGCTCTACTTTCGACGACTTCATGACTTTCGTCAAAACACGCCGCTATACGCGGACAAGTTTACAGCGCACACTCATTTATTTACTGACCTCGACGATGACGGAGGAAATCGATTCGGTTGCATTTGACCAAATCGATTACGTGCGACCACTTGCCTTTAATGACAAAGGACGACAAGCACTCCGGCAAATCAAGCAACACATTCGAGTCATCAGCACATTCGAGGCGCACCCTTGGCTCATAAAAGAGAGCCAAGTTACGGCAGCGTATGCCGTTCCCTTGGCTCGGTATGACCAACTAGAGGAACATCGTCGGTTTGCTCATTTTTCTGGTAACTCTTCTAAATAATCGAGTGCATCCTCAACTGTTTTGATCGGGACGAGTTTCATTTTCGTCCCGAGTTTTTTGATGGATGGTTTTGCTTCTTCATAATTCGAACCGGCTGGGACGAACATGATTTCCGCTTCCGCTTCGTCTGCTGCGACGACTTTTTGCCAAGCTCCACCAATTGGTCCTACTTTCCCACCCTCTTCAATCGTTCCAGTACCAGCAATCGTATGTCCCTTCGCTAAATCACCATCTGTCAATTGATCATAAATCTCAAGCGTGAACATCATCCCGGCCGATGGCCCACCAACATTTTCTAAGTTAAACTCGACTTTCGGATCCGTCTGCACGTCTGACATCGGAAGCGGTTCATAGATACCGAGCCCGACCTGCTCTGAGTTCTTCGCTAGTTTCCCGACCTTGATCGTCGTTGTTTTCGTTTTTTTGTCCCGTTCGAATGTCACTTTCACATCTGTCCCTGCTTTTTTCGAACTAATTGTCTGCATAAAGCTGCTCATTGATTTTAACGGTGCTCCATCAACGGCAACAATCTGGTCCCCGGCACGTAACTTCCCGTCAGCAGGACCGCCAGAAATAATGCCAGAGACATAAACGCCTTCAAAGTCGACCTCGACTTCTTTATCAGCCAGTTCATATCCTTCAATCATTGCATTATGTTGCGCTTCTTCCATGTAAAGTTGTTGTCTGTTCTCGTATTGTGCGTCAGATTCACCGTCATATAAATAGTCACTTACATCCGACGTTTCAGAAAAAGGTAAAAATAAACTCTCGACTAGAAAATACGGTGTCGCCCGCCGTTGCGCAACGGTCAACATCATTAGATCGCCCGGCTCTTTTTCCGCACCCGATACGTCAATGATTTGTTCTGTCGATGTTGCGTCTCCAGGATACGAGATGAAATAGGGCAATGGAACAAAGAAGACGATCATCGCCGCGACGATGGCAGCGAGCGCAGGTTTCCATGCTTTCATTTCAATTCTCCTTTCGCATACTTTTGACGTAACGCTTCTTCGACGGGCGGTGGTACAAGCCCGGCAACGGAAGCACCATACTTTGCAGCTTCTTTGACGATTGAGGAACTGAGGAACGAATATTGGTTACTCGTCATCATGAACAAGGTTTCAATCTGGTCATTCATCTTCTTATTGATTGAGGCCACCTGCATCTCATATTCAAAGTCGGATACAGCACGTAGCCCGCGTACGATTGCCGTCGCCCCTACTTCTGCTGCATAGTCGACAAGCAGACCGTTAAAAGAATCCACTTTGATATGCGGTAAGTGCTCCGTCACCTCAGAAATCAATTCCATACGTTCTTTAACCGAAAATAAAGGTTGCTTCGACGAGTTATTTAATACCGCGACGATGATTTCGTCGAAGATGGGTGCAGCACGCTCGATAATATCAAGATGACCGTTCGTGATCGGGTCAAAGCTCCCCGGACAGATGGCGATACGTTTCATACTTCTTCCTCCAGTTCGATAATTTCATATAATGTGATTGAGATGACCGTTGAGTACCGCATCCTTTTCACAACTTCAAGGCGACCAATCCGATCAGGTAATTCAATCTCTGACCCATGCTCACAGACGATGACGCCATTGTCCGTCAACATGTCGTGTTGCTCTATGTACGTGACGTGTTCGACGAGTCGTTCCTTGGCATAGGGTGGATCGAGAAAGATTAGTTTAAATGGCGTTTCTGATGCGAGTTCCGTCAAAGCAACGGAGACATCTTTTTTTAGGACACGACTTCTCTCAGCCAATCGAGTCGTCATCAAGTTTTCTTTAATTGTCTGAACCGCTTTAAAGTGCTGATCGACGAATACCGCTTCTTCACATCCACGTGACAATGCCTCGATTCCAAGGCCACCGCTCCCCGCGAAGAGATCAAGTGCACGTCCCCCGTTAAAATAAGGTCCGATGACATTAAATAATGATTCTTTGACCTTATCGGTCGTCGGTCGTGTATTATCCCCCGGTACCGCTTTAATTTTAGTACCTTTTCGTTCTCCAGAAATGACTCGCATGACTTTTCCTTCCCTTCAAAAAAGAGCGACGAGGATGTCCTCATCGCTCCAACGTTTATACTTCTTCTTGCAGTTTACCTTTTTTATTTGCGTATGTTTCGGTAATGAATGGTCGCTCCGAACGAAGAACGGAATCGACGAAAGGCAATGCAGCAATCGTTTCGACCGAACGTTCATACTGTTCCAAATCAACATATAAAAAAACATATTTTTCTCGCTTCGATGTAAAATAGACGTTTCCAAATCGGCGCAATTGACGCGATGCTTTCATCGCGTTGACATAGACGATCAGTCCAATTCGATCCTTAATCACAACACCGTTCCTCCCTTGTTCGGCATTAGCCGCTACAGCTACAACTACCTCCGGTCGAACATCCACCTGCACATCCTTGATCGAAGAATGGATTACCCGTCGGAACCTTAATTTGAGGTGACACTTCCCCGGCAAGTTTCAGACTAATTTGTCCGAGTAACGCCTCTAATTGTTTTTCTGCTTTTTTAAACGTCGCGACCTCTTCTTGCAGATCGAGCGCCCGCTTGACTTCATGTACTTTTTTCGTGATCGTTTGATAATCTGGATGATATCGACCAAAACGTTGAACAAGCTCGTACTCTTCCTTGATTCGATTAAAATCCCGAATGACGTCTTGTGCTTGTGCTGAATTTGCGCGTGCTTGTTTGGCACTTATATATGCTTGACCTGTTTCGCTATGCAAAAGAGCGGATGTCAGTTCTTCCGCAGCGTTGATGAGGTCTATCGTTTTATCAGAATAAATCACAACGAATCTCCTCCTTGACTTCACCATCATATCATAACATTTATCTCGCTCCTAGCACGCTGAATTGTGTATACTTTGTTCAGAAGGAAGGAATGAATTGTATGCAATTTTTATCATTTAATATGTTTCGGACGATCGGGATTAAAACCGATCACGCGAAGTCAGACTACCATTTTGATTCGCTCGATAAAATCGCCAAAGCGGACGTCGTCTTGTTCCCCGAATATTGGCAGATCCACTCCATCATCTACGGAATGAAAAAACCGATTTTCCCGTCCGCCGCGACATTCCATCTCGGGCACGATAAAATCGAGATGACGCGTATTTTTAAAACCGTGATTCCAGACAATATTCCTCGGACCGGTATTTACGGAAAAAATGAATTCACCGTGAAGCGTGTTTTAGATGAATTTTCGTTCCCATTCGTCGCGAAGACTGTCCGCAGTTCGATGGGCCAAGGGGTTCACCTGATTAAGGATGAAATCGACTGGAAGAAGTATACCGATCACCATGAGACGTTTTACGTCCAAGAATATATCCCGAACGAAAAAGACCTTCGTGTCGTCGTCATCGGTGATCAAGTTCTCGCTGCCTACTGGCGTGTCGGCGGTGCGCAATTTTTAAACAATGTCGCCCAGGGTGGGGTCCTTGATTTCGAGAACATCCCACAAGAAGCACTCGATTTTGTTCTCGCACTCGCGAAACGACTCGATATCGATCATGCCGGTTTTGATTTGATTTTCCGCGACGGAAAAATTTATATACTCGAGTTCAACGTCTTCTTTGGTGGAGAAGGCCTGAACCATCTAGGAATTCATGCACCGGATACGATTTTAGAATATGTCGAACGAAAATATAAGAATTCATGAATTCTTCAAATTGACTTCACAACTTTTACTTTATCGAATCATTCATTATGGTATGATAGTTTGGAAAGACTAGTATCTACTAGCAAACTGGGGTATAGGGGGATTCAAACATGAAGTTTGAGAAATACGGCATCGAAGGCAAAGAAATTAAGTTTGGTTTACTTGAGACAATCATGGACCACCACCGTTTCGTCCGTGAAGGACAATGGGATTACGAACGTGCGATGTATGACATGAAGTACGAAAAACAATCAACAGGAGAGGTCTTCTATCTCCGGATTCCAGTTTATGCAATTCAAGGTGAAATTGAAGATCGCCACGCGATCGTTCGCATGATGACACCACTTCTCGGAAAACACTACTATCCACATGGTGTTGAGTATGATGAAGAGTTCCCACCTGAAATCGTTAAAGATTGTGAGCGTCGCTTGACAGGGTTACTCGAAACACTCGAAAAATAAGTTCTATCCGACCGTTCCTGTTAAAAGGAGCGGTTTTTTTCATCTAAAAATATTCTTCAGGCGATTCGTTGCGCTGCCGAGTCCGTGTCTGATTGCTTTTTCAAGTCGACGTGTCACGAGAGACTTCAAGGCATTCTTCACGGAACAGTCGCTAAAAAGTCTGTTACCAAAAAAATCGTGTGTTGTGTGCTGGTCCCCCTACTCCTTGTCCAGGCCTAAAAGTAAAGGCCCCTTCCGTCAGACGTGGAAGGGGCCTTTATATGTCTCATTTTGTGACCAGTTGGAGGTAGTCGACTACCCCGTCTCCGAGTTGTAAGCGGACTTGTTCTCGCAAACCCATATAGAGGGCAGGTAACTGTTGCACCGTTGCGGTAACCTTCAAGCTAAACGAAATCCCTTCCGTCGGCAAACGTTTAATCCGTGTACAAACGACACCAAATTCGATGACGGCACACAACAATAACTCTTCAATTGCTTGTACTGATACCGTCACTTCACCTTTATTCTGATATTCTTCAACCAAAATGATCACTCCTTCGCAAGTTGTTTGACGGATGTCATGACTTCCTCGAGATCGACCGGCTCGTCAGGTGTCTTCGCCATTGAAGATATCGCACGCACCTTATTGTCGCGATCGAGAATGAACATTTGTGTCCCGTGTGTGACAAGACCACTTTCTGCTTTTGAATAATAGAAGTTCAACTGGCGTGTCAGACGATCAATGACGACCTCATCCCCCGTTAAAACTTTCCAGCCTTCAGGATTCGCCTCGAAATTAGACGCATACTTCTTCAAGACCTTCGGCGTATCAACTTTAGGATCGACCGTCACGGCGACAAGTTCGACATCGGATCCGTATAGATTTTCCGCCCGTAATTTTTTCTCGAGTTTCCGGTAGTCATTTAACGTCAAAGGACAAATGTCTGGACAATTCGAGTAGAAAAACGTCAATACTTTTACTTTACCATCTTCTGAATCGAATGTTTTCCCGTTGACGGCATTCGTTAATTCAAATGGTGTCGGTTCAGCAATCACAGGTAGCTTTTCTTTCATAAAGAAATAATAATACCCCCCTGCAGCGGCGACTAAAATCAAAACGACGGCGGCTACCGTCAAATAACTATTTTTTTTCAAAGCGAACCCCCCTTAATGATTCCAAATCGCACGAAATACATTTGTTGTTTCGCCCGGCTCATACACAACGTATAACAGGCAATAGACAAGGACTCCCGTGATTGCCGTCAAAAACCAAATGACCGATGCTTTTGGACCAATTTTACGGTGACGGGCAAAGTTTTGTTTATAGGCGTAGAACAAAGCGATTAAGCCTAAGATACCACCTGATGTGGCGAGTAAAATATGAAAGATTAAAAATCCTGTGTAGTACGGTTTAACCGTATCCGGTCCCCCGAAAGCAGTATTCCCGAGTAAGATCGTCCGAAGCGCGTACATGATGAAGAACAGTAACGCGAGCGCTGCCGCAATGTTCATCACGACTTTATGCGCCCCCATATTCCGGCGTGTCTGCGCGATCAAAAACCAACCGATTGCTACAAATATTGCACTGAGAACAATCAAAGAAACACAAATCAACGGCAAATAACTCATTTTCAGACTTCCTCCATTTACTTAATCCGCTTTTGGCGTGAAGGACATGCCTTCATCGACAGCAGTACTTTTTGATCGTCTCACCCACGTGAAGAAGGTCAAACCGAAGAAGATCCCGTAGACGAGTTCTTGTCCAAGTTTCATCAAGACGCCTCCGAACCGTTGATCTTCGAGTAAATCTTTTGTTGTCCCAAATAGGCGTTCCATGTTCAAGCCGCTCACATCATTATTCGGCAGACAGTAAGCCAAGACTTTCGCGAATGTCGCTGGGTCTTGATACGCATCGTATTGGAAGCTCTGACTGAAGATCATGAACGCACAAGCTGGTGTCAACAGCACGCCGTTCGCAACGATGTAGACCATCTTTTTCAAATCGGACAGACTATCCTCCTCATTGACAGGTGCGATGATTGGATACCACATCGTCATGCTGAGGAAGATTAATGTCCCGTGGAACAAACGGTGGACCGTATAGTTCGTCAAGACGTAATCAAAGATGAACGGCATATGGTAAAACGTAAACAAGGAATTGAACACGACGAGCGCAATCAATGGCAATGTGAAGAAGCGTAATGCCTTCCCTAAATACGGGACGCCGAACAATCGCTTAAATGCCCAACCCGGAATTGCTAGCATCAACAGTGGCGGCGCCACCATATAGACGAAAACCATCTGGAGCATGTGCGCAGAGAACGTAATATGCGCTAACACATCAAGCGGACTACCAAAGCCAATATAGTAGACGAATAAAGCCGCTAGCATCATGAACTTTTGAGCTAACGTCGTTTCTGCCTCGTCTGGTCGTCTGATTTTTTCAGTAATGAATGCATACAATACGTAAAGACCGATCAAGAGTAACGCGTAATACGGGCTCCACAAGACAGTCCAATCGAATTGCGATAAAGCACCCCTTAAATTGCCTAACATATTTCTCACCCCGTTCCTGTTTCCTACAAACTAAGATTACCGTTCCCCTATTTCATTGTAAAGGTTTCTCATAAAACGATTCCAAAATAAAAGACCATCCTGCTAAACGTTAGCAGAATGGTCACAATTTTTTACCAGATTAAAAGGCGAAGTGTCGCGACGATTGTTAAGGCAACGAAGATACCGAGTCCCATCATGACTTTAATCCATGTGTTCCCTTTGTTATTCATATGCATGAACATATATAACTGAAGGTAGACTTGGACGATTGCCATGATGACGAGGAATCCACCTGCAGCCCAGTGTGGCATAAGCTCTGCCATCACTGCGCCGAAAGCGATCAACGTCAAGAAAATCATCAGTCCAAAACTGATCAATTGTAGCTGCATTTCGCGGCTACGATCAGCTTTCATTTCTAATTCTAACTGGTTACGTGTAACTTGTGGTTCGTGTTTTTCCATCTTATTTCACCATCCCCATGAGGTAGACGACTGAGAAGATAAAGACCCAGACGACATCAATGAAGTGCCAGTAAAGACTTGAAACATAGTACTTCGGTGCATTGACGACTGTGATGCCGCGTTTCCAGTTACGGATGAGCAATGTCGAAATCCAGAGAAGACCGAACAAGACGTGCGCTCCATGGAACCCGACGAGTGTGTAGAACGCCGAACCGAATGCGCTTGACGTAAACGTATGACCGATGTGGTAATAGTGATTAAACTCATAAATCTCACCAGCGAGGAATGCTAGACCGAGAGCGAGCGTAATAATGAGCCACATCTTCATTTTCGCAACGTCATTCCGTTTCATCGCCATCATCCCAAGAACACTTGTCAATGAACTCGTCAGAAGAAGCATCGTCATGATGAAGACGAGTTCCATCTCAAAGATGTCGTAACTCCGTAATCCTTCTTTTGCGCCTGAGTTGTGCAATCCGATGTATGTTCCGAAGAGAGAGGCGAACAATGTCGTCTCTCCTCCAAGGAAGAACCAGAAAGCTACATATTTATTCTTACCCTCAAGTGTTGCTTTTTCAACATGATCTGGAATACCAGTCACTGGGTTATTTGGTACTGAATGATGACCCATCTTACTTCGCCTCCTTTTCAGCTTCAAGGCGTAGATCTTCTTCGATGACCGATTTCGGGATGTAGTATCCTTCATCGTCAATCCAAGAACGTAGGAACATCGCGAAGAGTGTCGTTGCAAGACCAATCAAGGCGATGACAAGACCGACAGTTCCGTAGTCAAGACGAAGAATGAATCCAAGACCTGCAAGGAACAAGCCGACTGACATGACGAATGGCAAAATCGTGTTATTCGGCATGTGGATATCGCCGACTTCTTCCGATACGGAAACTGTTTTATTTCCAGCCATTTTTTCGAGCCAGTACGTGTCGAGTCCTTTGACGAGTGGTGTTTGTGCAAAGTTGTACTCTGGAGTCGGAACAGGAAGCGTCCACTCAAGGGTACGACCGTCACCCCAAACATCGCGTTTCACATATTCTTTCGACATCAATGCCGCTGCAATTGAAACAACAAGAACGATTGTTGATACACCCATGAAGCCTGCACCAATCGATGATAGTAAGTTCATTGTTTCCCAGCCTTGGTTTGGTAAGTACGTGAAGACACGACGTGGCATACCTGTAAGACCAAGGATGTGTTGCGGGAAGAACGTCAAGTGGAAGCCGATGAAGAACAACCAGAATTGAATCTTGCCCCAGAATTCGTTGAGCTGTTTTCCGAACATCAATGGGAACCAATAGTAAAGACCCGCAAAGAGACCGAAGACGACCCCACCAACGATAACGTAGTGGAAGTGGGCAACAACGAAGTAGCTGTCGTGATACTGATAATCGGCAGGAGCAACTGAAAGCATGACCCCTGTCATACCACCCACAAGGAATGATGGGATGAATGCGACCGAATAAAGCATCGCAACCGGGAACGTCAATTTACCGCCCCAAAGTGTGAACAGCCAGTTGAAGATCTTCACACCGGTCGGTACAGCGATCGCCATCGTCGCAACAGCGAAGATTGCGTTTGCGACTGGTCCGAGACCCACTGTAAACATGTGGTGAACCCAAACCATGAATCCGAGGAAACCGATCAACATTGTCGCAAAGACCATCGTCGTGTAACCGAAGAGACGTTTACGTGCGAATGTAGGAATGATTTCAGAGAAAATACCGAATGCCGGTAAAATCAAGATATATACTTCCGGGTGCCCGAAGATCCAGAAGAGGTGTTCCCAAATGACGATGTTACCGCCGGCTGCCGGGTCGAAGAAGTGAGCTCCGAAAAGACGTTCAAACGTCAAGAGGAACAAACCGACCGTGAGCGGAGGGAATGCGAAGACGATCAAAGCTGATGCAACGAACGCCGTCCATGTGAACAAAGGCATCCGCATCAGTTTCATACCTGGTGCGCGCATGTTCAAGATCGTAACGAGGAAGTTAATCCCCCCCATAAGTGTACCGAAACCAGAAATCTGTAACCCGAGTGCATAAAAATCAACACCAAGTGATTCCGGGACTGTCGATAGTGGTGCGTAAGCTGTCCATCCTGCGTTCGGTGCTGCGCCGAAGAACCATGATAAGTTCAAGAGCACGCCACCGAAGAAGAACAACCAAAAACCAAGTGCGTTCAAAAACGGGAACGCAACGTCACGTGCTCCGATTTGAAGCGGCACAGCAGCGTTCATATAACCGATCAACATCGGCATCGCTGCCAGGAAGATCATCGTCGTACCGTGCATCGTGATCAACTGGTTAAATAACTCACCGCTGACGAAATCGTTCATCGGTTTAATCAATTGAAAACGAATCATTAAGGCTTCTACGCCACCGACCAGAAGGAAGAACAATCCGGACATGATGTAGAGAATCCCAATTTTTTTATGGTCGACTGTCGTTAGCCAGTCCATGATGCCGCTTTTTTTCTTCGGCATACCCATAGTATGTGTCCCCACTATGATTCCCCCTTAATTTTATTGGAGCTTTTTGTCCAATAGGTAGTCTGCAAGTTCACTCAATTCTTCATCGCTAATCTGATCTTCAGAGAAACCAGGCATTTTTGTCCCTTGTTTTTCTTTTTGCGGATCGCGAATCCAGTTCTCGAGGTTTTCTTTGTCGTGATCGAGGTATCCTGCGATACGTTGACGGTCACCAAAGTTCGTTAAGCTTGGCGCGACTTTCCCGCCACCGTGACAGCTGAGGCAGTTTTGAGCGTAAACTTGTTCGCCCGTCGTCCAATTTTTTTCATTTTTAGCATCGAGTTGTTTTGTTTCTGCTTCTTTTGCAGTTTTCATGTCTTTTAACCATGCATCATAATCATCTTGCTCGAGTGCGATGACTTTAAAGTCCATCAATGCGTGAGAAGGTCCGCAAAGCTCCGCACACTTACCGTAGTATGTGCCCGCTTCTTGTGCTTGTAACCACATCTCGTTATCGAGCCCTGGGTTTGTATCTGTTTTACCAGAAAGTGCCGGCACCCAGAATGAGTGAATGACGTCTTTAGAAGTCAAGTTGACAGCAACACGTTTTCCGACCGGGATGACAAGTTCTTGTCCTGTCGAAACACCTTTGTCTGGATATTCGAACTCCCACCAGTACAAGTTTGCCGTAACGTTGATTTGTTCGTTTTTCTTCGCTTCTTTCGCATCGGCTAATTCAACCGTCGTTTTGATTGTCGGTACAGCGAGAACAACCAAGAGAAGGATTGGAATAACTGTCCAAATGATTTCAAGCGTATGATTTCCTTCGACTTGTTTCGGAACTGTGTTATCTCCCGATTTACGACGGAATTTCATAAGTACGTAAACATAGATGACCGCTACAATCGCAAGGACGAACAACATCACCCATAAGCTGAGCTTGATGATCTCAAGTTGCATTTCTGCGCCTTCCCCGCGAGGCTGAAGCGCGGACAATTCCGGAATTCCACAACCTGATAACAATAATGCCATCAAACCGATCGGAAGAAGCCGGAAGAGCATTTTTCCTGATTTTTTCACAACCATCCCCACTTTCTTTTCCCCAATTTTTTTCTTGTAATGGTGTACGTGAATATGTCAAATCGTTTTAGAGAGAAACGAGTACGACCGTCACGATCCAAGCTGTGAAGTAAAAGAGCGAGAAGAAGAACATTTTCGATGCCCATTTAATTTCAGCTTGTTTTTCTTTGATTTTGAGACCTTTCAGTCCCATGTAAAGCCAGTAACCGCTTAACGCCGCCATGACAATCGTGTAGACGATACCATAGTGTGCCAAGAGTAGTGATGATGGGACTAAGACTGCAATCCACCACACAATTTGTCGTTTCGTGATGGCAAAACCATTAACGACCGGTAACATCGGAATACCTGCAGCACGGTATTCTTCTGTCCGTCTCATTGCGAGTGCAAGGAAGTGAGGCGGCTGCCAGACGAACATGATGAGGAATAAAATCCAGGCATCGATATGAAGTGCTGGAGTGACTGCCGCAAATCCAATGATCGGTGGCACTGCTCCTGAAATACCTCCTACGACCGTATTGATCGTATGCGTCCGTTTGAGCCACATCGTATAGATGACGACGTAGACGAATGATCCAATCAATCCGAACACTGCCGCGACATGGTTAACGATCAAGAGAAGCACCGTTCCCGTCGCAAGTATTCCAAGTCCTAATGCCAATATGCGCTGTCCATCCATCTTGCCGGTCACACTCGGTCTCCCCATCGTCCGTTCCATCTTGTAATCGATGTCTCGGTCAATGTAGTTGTTGAGGTAACAACTTCCGGCAATGACCAGGCCACTTCCAAGAAGTGTCCACAATAATGTCAACTTCGTCTGCCACAGGTATAACAAGACATCATCGGTTAAATACGATGCTGCCACGACATATCCTGCGAAGACGGTGATGAGATTCGCGCGAACGATTCCCATCTTTGCTAGGGTGACATAGTCCTTGAACGTCGGTTGATCCGTTTGCTCGATCATGATGTCAAGCGTCTCCCCATTTACTTTCGCCATGTTGTTTCCTCCTTCTAACCGCCTGTATCCTCTCTGCACGCATGAGACACGTATTTTCTTCACAGAAATAACACAGACACGCCACGAAACGTCCTTTTCTCTATAAAAGATACCACATATTCAGGGTCGTGACGCATGAAAATACTTTCGACATAATGAACAAAATGTGAAATCTATGTGATTAACCTCACAGTTCACCATATTTACCTAATATTAGAATAGCGTTCTTCTAAAAGATTGCAAGCGTTTCGATATTTTTTATGCGATACTATTGCTATGCGCATGACTGTATATTGTATATTTTAGAAAGGTGGTGTCCGTGTCTTGAATCGAAAGCTTTCGATTTTTTCGGCATTCGTCACATTCACGATGATGATCGTATTGTTGATGGGGGGCACAGTCACAAAGACTGATTCAGGGAACGGCTGTGGAACAGACTGGCCACTCTGTCACGGAGAGCTCATTCCGACTAACCCTAGTGTAGAAACGATGATTGAATACAGCCACCGCGCCGTAACCGGTGTCGTCGGACTATTAATCATCGCATTATGTTTATGGACACTCGTCGCTTTCAAAGAGCGTCTCGATACGAAGATTTTTGCCTTTCTTGCTTTTATCTTCATGTTGATTCAATCCATCGTTGGAGCAGGCGCTGTTGTTTGGCAACAGTCTGACCTCGTCATGGCGCTCCATTTCGGGATTTCGCTTATCTCCTTCGCTTCTTTGCTCATTTTGACGCTATTAATCATGGAACGTCCAGGACGAGAATTCAGGGAAACGGTCCCAGCATTCTTACGTAAACTCCTGTACGGCCTGCTGATTTACACGCTGATCGTCGTCTATACGGGCGCATATGTCCGTCACGTCGGCGCAACGTATGCCTGTGTCGGTTGGCCCGTCTGTTCGCAACCAACGATGACATACGAGTCATGGGTCCAGATGATTCATCGCATTATGGCTGGCTTATTATTCTTCTATACGTTATATGTGCACTTCGTCGCGATTCGCTTAAAGCATCGGACGACACAAAAAGGGATGGCGTTTGCTACGTTCTTCATCAGTTGCCAAGTTGCGACAGGTGCCTGGATCGTTTTAGGCGGACACGCGACTTACGTTCCACTTTTACACGCGTTCTTGATTACATGTTACTTTGGTGTACTGTCTTACATGACGTATCACGCGTTCCGGACAAGGCAAGATCGTTAAGCATATTAGACAAGTCAAAAAAAGATGGAGCATCATTTCACTGTGATGCTCCATCTTTTTTATGTCGGTACCGCGTTCGTAGTTTATTACTTTTTAAAGCGAGCAATCGCCCGTTTACGTGCCATATCATGCTCAACGATTGGTTTTGGGTAATCATAGTCTTCACGTTGCTGGTCTGTTGGTTCATGAATGAATTTATTTGGCAAGTCCTTAATCTCTGGTACATATCGACGAATGAAGTCACCAGACGCATCAAATTTTTTCGATTGGGTCGTCGGATTAAAGACACGGAAGTATGGTACGGCGTCTGTTCCGACAGATGCTGCCCACTGCCATCCCCCGATGTTCGAAGCCGCTTCATAGTCGACTAACTTCTTCTGAAAATATTGTTCACCCTTTTGCCAATCGACTAACAAATCTTTTGTTAAAAAGGAGGCAACAATCATCCGGAGCCGGTTATGCATCCAGCCCGTTGTGTTCAGCTGACGCATCGCCGCATCGACGATGGGATAACCTGTCTCACCTTTTTTCCACGCGTCAAACCCCGTCTCGTCGTCTTCCCATTGAATGTCATTATACTGCTCGTTTACCGGTAGACGTTTTGACTCTGGATGGTGCATCAAAATCGTGTAGTAAAATTCACGCCAAATTAATTCCGTCAAATAGGTTTGTTTTCCTTTTGAAGCAGCTGCTTGCTCAACCTGCGTATAAATGGTCCGAATGCTGATTTCTCCCGTCCGCAGGTAACGTGACATCAGACTCGTCCCGTCGATTGACGGGATATCCCGATTTTCTTCGTACTGTTCGAGTCCGCTCGAGATGAACTGATGTAAACGGTTCTGCGCATTTTCTTCACCCACTTGAAAATCAACCTCGGATTGAGCCTGTTTAAAGTACTCTTCAATGAACGAGTTGTCATTTTGGTGTTTTTTATACTGGGCTTGCAGACGATCGAGATTCACTTGGACTGGTTCTGGAAGATCTTTTTTTAAGAACGCATTTTTATATGGTGTGAACACTTTATAATAGCCACCATCATTTTTCTTGACTGCATGCGGATGCAACAAATGACGATCAAGTACACGATCCGTCTGTTGACGCTGACGTTTTTTAATAATCGCATCATCGCGCGTTTTAAACGGTTCGACGTATTCGGCGTTAAAAATTAAATGGTCTGCCATAGCTGTTTCCTCTAAGAACTTCGCTTCGTCCCCTTCAATAAAACGAATCGGCAAGCCCTTTGTTTTACAGTTATCCGAAAAGTGCTCCAGCGCTTGAAAGAAATACTGTTGTCTCGCTTCGTAAGAACCGATATAGTCCGGGTTAAGCCAAAAAACAAATTCCACGGTCGCTTGATCGTCCTGCTCGAGGTATTCTACCGCTTTCGCCAACATTTGATTATCCTGAAGTCGAAAGTCACTTCTAATCCAACAGATGATATTCATTCCTAGCTCCTCCTCCGATAATGCTGCTTAAAAAGAAAAACAGGCTAGCCGCCATGCGTCTGCCTGTTTTTCATCGATTCTATTTTAAAGTTATCGAATCACCACGCTACGAATCAGATGAATTCAATTAATAAATCTTGGCTTGCGATTGCTTCGCCTTCGTTGACATGGACGGCTTTAATTTCTCCGTCTTCCGGTGCTTGAATCGTCGTTTCCATTTTCATCGCCTCCGTGACGAGCAATTGCTCCCCTTTACGGACACGTGCTCCTGGTTCGACAAGAACTTTCAGGACACTTCCCGGCATCGATGCACCAATCTGTTTCGGGTTCGACCGGTCCGCCTTCGGACGACTGGACGAACTTTCCTTGACGCTAATGTCCTTGACTTCAACTTCACGCGGAACACCATTCATTTCGTAGTAAACGATTCGCACACCGTGATCATTCGGCTGTCCGACTTGAATCAACTTGAGGTACAACGTTTTACCACGTTCGATTTCGACTTCGATCGTTTCACCGAGTCGCATGCCGTGGAAGAATGTACTCGTATCAAGGACCGAGACATCTCCATAACGCGCGATATATGAACTATAATCCATGAATACTTTCGGATAAAGCGCGTACGCAAGCGCATCGAATTCAGTAATCGGTCGTTCGAGCTTTTCAAACAATTCGTGTTTGATGGCGTCAAAGTTAAGCGGCTCCATCATTTTCCCTGGACGTTCTGTTAATGGTGCGACACCTTTGAGGATCGCATCTTGCACTTGTTTCGGGAACCCATCCGGAGGTGTGCCAAGCTCACCTTTCATCAGTTCGACGACTGAATCCGGGAAATCGAGCCCACTCGCACGATGTAAGACGTCTTCTTCTGTCAAGTGATGTTGGACCATGAACAAGGCCATATCTCCTACTACTTTAGACGACGGTGTTACTTTGACGATGTCACCAAACAACATGTTGACGCGGGCGTACATACTCTTGACTTCCGACCAACGATCTCCGAGTCCTACTGCTTTTGCCTGTTGTTGAAGATTCGAATATTGACCGCCCGGCATTTCATGGTCGTAAACGGTTGGATTCGGTGCTAACATATCGAGTTCGAACGCTTTATACAAGTGACGAACATCTTGCCAATAATCTGAAATTTGTTCGAATTTCTGTGCTGAAACAAGTGGCTGGCGCGGGTGTCCACTCAGCGCATGGATTAAACTTCCTCCTGCTGGTTGACTCGTTAAGCCGGCCATACTCGAAGCAGCGACATCGACGACGTCAACACCGGCATCGACTGCACGGGCATACGTGTAGATTCCGTTCCCACTCGCATCATGTGTATGGAGGTGGATCGGTAAATCGACAGCATCTTTTAAAGCAGAGACTAACGCATACGCTGCTTCCGGCTTTAACAGCCCCGCCATATCTTTGATTGCGATGATGTGCGCGCCACTTGCTTCCAATTGTTTCGCTAACTTGACGTAATACGGTAAGTGATACTTCGGACGATTCGCATCGAACAGATCGCCTGTATAACAGACGGCTGCTTCTGCAATCTTCCCTGTCGGTAAGACCGCGTCAATTGCTAATTGGATTGATTCCGGATTGTTCAAGCTATCAAAGATTCGGAAGACATCAACGCCTGCTTGGGCCGCTTCCTTGACGAAAGCATGAATGACGTTGTCCGGATAGTTTTTATAACCGACTGCATTCGCACCACGTAATAGCATTTGAATCAAGACGTTTGGCATTTGTTCACGTAATTTCATTAAACGAGTCCAAGGATCTTCTGACAAGAAACGATATGCTACATCGAACGTCGCGCCACCCCACGCCTCGACCGAGAACAATTCCGGCAAGAGTTTTGCTTCTGCTTCTGCAATCGCTACTAAATCTTTCGTCCGCATCCGCGTCGCAAGTAACGACTGGTGTGCATCCCGGAACGTCGTGTCTGTCAACAAGACCTGTTCTTGTGCTTTCAACCAATTCGCAACACCAACCGGCCCTTCTGCATCAAGTAACGCTTTCGTGCCCGCTTGATACGTCGTTGGTAAATCTTTCGGAATCCGAACGTCACGTGCTAACGGTTTGTCGATTTTTCCGATACCAGGGAATCCATTGACAGAAACTTCGCCGATATACGTTAATAACTTTGTTCCACGGTCTTGCCGTTTCGGGAAGATGAATAATTCTTGCGTATCATCGATGAAGGACGTGTTGTAGTCACCACTGATGAATGCATGGTGTTTCAAGACGTTGCTTAGGAACGGAATGTTTGTTTTGATTCCACGGATCCGGAACTCACTTAAGTTTCGGCTCATCTTCGCGACAGCTTGATCGTACGTCAGGCCGTGCGTTGAGATTTTAACGAGCAGTGAATCATAGTATGGTGAGATTTCTGCACCGACGTAAGCATTCCCTCCGTCAAGACGGACTCCGAAACCGCCGGGTGAGCGGTAAGCTTTAATTTTTCCCGTATCGGGTAAAAAGCCGTTTTCTGGATCTTCCGATGTAATCCGGCTTTGAATCGCGAAACCAAGCATCTGAATCTCTTCTTGCACTGGAATTCCAACGAGCTCACTATGAAGCGACTCACCTTCTGCCACCCGGATTTGCGTTTGTACGATGTCGACGCCTGTAATCATCTCCGTGATTGTGTGCTCGACCTGGACACGCGGGTTAACTTCGATGAAGTAGAACGATTCATCTTGCGTCACTAGGAACTCGACTGTTCCTGCGTTCTCGTACCCGACGTGTTTCATTAGCGTTACTGCCGCGTCACAAATTTTCTTCCGTCCTGCATCGGAAAGCGTGACACATGGTGCCACTTCGACAACCTTTTGATGTCGACGCTGAACAGAGCAATCACGTTCGAACAAGTGAATGATATTACCATGGGCATCGCCAATGATTTGGACTTCGATATGTTTCGGTCGTTCAATTAATTTCTCAATGTATATTTCGTCTGATCCGAAAGCCTTTAATGCTTCTGATTTCGCACGCTCAATCATTTCCGGCAGCTCTTCCTCTGTCCGGACAACGCGCATACCGCGTCCCCCTCCACCAAGAGAAGCTTTAACCATCAATGGATAACCTGTTTTTTCAGCAAAAGCATAGGCTTCTTCCATCGTTGAAATCGGACCGTCCGTTCCCGGAATGACTGGTAAGCCGGCTTCGATTGCTGTCGTACGCGCTCGTACCTTGTCACCGAATTTATAAAGATGTTCTTCTTGTGGACCGATAAAGATGATGCCTTCTTCACGGCAACGTTTTGCGAGTTCAATGTTTTCAGACAGAAAACCATACCCTGGGTGAATCGCGTCACACTCTGCTTTTTTAGCAGTTGCGATGATACCTTCAATGTCTAGGTACGCTTCGATTGGTTTCTTCCCCTCACCAATCCGATATGCTTCGTCTGCTTTATAACGGTGAAGCGATCCCATGTCTTCTCTCGAATAAATCGCAACTGTCCGAATGCCTAATTCGGTTGCTGCCCGAAATACTCGGATTGCGATTTCACCACGGTTTGCTACAAGAATCTTTTTAATTTTTGTCAACTGATGCTCCCCCTTTTGTTAATGAACTCGTTGCGCTCATCGTCCGTGCATCTTGCACTTCTTTATGATACGCTATTCGATGTTTATTTTGCATGGAAATATTCGCCAGCACACCGAGCATCGTACTCATGACGAGTAACGAAGACCCCCCGTAACTGATGAATGGTAACGTGACCCCGGTTCCCGGGAACAAACCTGACATGGCACCGATATTGATCGTTGTCTGGATGAATATGATGGAAGAAATACCAATCGCCATCATGCTTGAATACAGCGAAACACATTTTTGGGCGATTCTCGCACCTTGAAACATTAAGAAAAACAGTAATCCAAGGACGACAAGTACGCCGACAAATCCAAGTTCTTCCGAAATGATTGACATGATGTAATCGGTCTCTGGTTCAGGTAGATACCCATATTTCTGAAAACTGTTCCCTAACCCGACGCCGAACACGCCTCCATGGGCAATTGAAATGACCGAATTGATCAATTGATAGCCTTTTCCCTCCGCATCGAGGAACGGGTTGAAGATGACATGGATTCGTTTCAGCTGATTCTCTGAAAAATTATTATACGCATAGAAACCAACTAACGGTATTGCGATGAACCCTAATGTGATGTAACCACTCGGTAATCCGACAGCAAACCAAATCATTGCCGTAATCAACAACAAGATGAACAATCCCCCATCATCGGGTTGCATCCGGATGATGATTGCATAAGGTGCCAGCAAGACGAGCATCGGAATTAAAATCCAATCAGACAAACTAAGTAACATCCGCTTGCCCGCGGAAGAGGGAGAGATTTGACGGTGGATGAAGTGATGAACGATTCCGATTACGCCATTCAACGTCCCTTTTTGTTTTTGATCAAAGTAATTCGCTAACCCGACGACTAAGACGAATTTACAGAGCTCGATCGGTTGAATCAAAAAAACACCAAAGTTCAACCACGCTCGTGCCCCGTTCAACGGTTCAGAAAACAACGTCGCCATCAACATCACCCATGTGATGAGATACAAGACTAAACGAAAAATCGGACCTCGAAGCACTTCATGATTGAGATGCGCAACAAATAAAAATGCCACGATTGCCAAGCCGTCAAACATCAGTTGTTTCTCGAAAAACGAAGTGTTCGCATAATCGCCACCGTTCCAAACACTAGCGCTATAAACCATCACCGTACTGATTGCCATCAGAATCAACATCGTAAAGAACAAGCGAAAGTCAAAAAATGCTCGTCTTTCTTTAAACTTCGATTGCATATGTACACGTCCCTTTTCTAGTTCTAAAAAAAAATACCCAAACGCCGCATTTCACGTTTGAGTAGAAAATCAGCACGTCTCCGCATCATGTAAGTCAGATAGTTGCTGTTCAAGTGATTCGAGTAATTGTTTCCCTTCACTCGCATCAATCAGTTCAAGACGAACGGCAAAATCAATTTGGCGTGACAATCCGAACATTTGTGTATCCAATACTTCCTCATAAAGAGGACATTGTGGCATCGTTAAATTCGCAAGCTGGACCTCGATCAACCGGCGGATTTTATGGGCATCCGCTTCTAGTAGCTCAAGAGCGCGCTGGCGATGAACTGTCCCGATTTCAGTTGACAATCCAATCCCTCCTCATCAAATGACGCGTTCCTGTTATAGATAAACTTTACCTTACTTTCGCTAACAATTCAACGTTTCGGTATAATGGATTTGTAGCATTCACACATTTAGGGGGAATAGAGATGATTTTTCCAATCACAGGTAAGGTACGGTACACATTAACGATTGATCCAACCGTCTGGATCTTTGACGATCGTAAGATTGCGGTCGAACAAATCGGACAAGAGACAGAGCATAATGCCGCTGAAGCATACTATGCGAAAATGGGGGCTGCTTGGGACAAGGGGATTACGGAAGGGAGTCGGACCGATCACAATAAACCGATGACGCGCGAAGAAAAAGATGACGCACTCCGCGGGACGTTCGCGATGCCACTCCTTCCATTCATCACAAATGCCGAAGTACTAAACGATGCCTCACAATTACGTTTTGAAGGAATCGATACCGTCGAACTCCCACTCGAGGTACTGCCTCAACTCTACTTACAATTTTCAAAAGACGGGAAAGTCTTAACCGATGGTCCCGTTCATTTACTTTATCAAGATCAAGTCGTCCGTTCGGTCAATCGGATCACTGTCATCTAATAGCAAACTGCCCTCTTTTCCTTCTAACGTTAACGACTGAAGGAAAAGAGGGCAGTTTTATTTTTTAAAGCAAGTCGGCCGCAAGACGCGCGAGGTTCGACCGTTCCCCTTTGACGAGTTTGACGTGCCCTGTCATTTGTTCACCTTTTAACCGTTCAACTGCATAGGATAGACCATTTGAATATTCATCGAGATACGGATGGTCAATTTGTTGCGGATCCCCGACGAGAACAATTTTCGAGTTTTCCCCGACACGAGTCAAAATCGTTTTCACTTCATGTTTCGTTAAGTTTTGTGCTTCATCGATGATGATGAACTGTCCCGGCATACTCCGCCCGCGGATATAAGTTAATGCCTCAAGCTGAATCGATTTCATGCCCGCTAGGATATTTCCAAGTTCATCACCCGAACCCGTATTGAACAAATGCTCCAAATTATCATAAATCGGTTGCATCCATGGTCGAAGCTTCTCTTCCATCTCACCCGGTAAATAGCCGATGTCATTTCCCATCGGAACGACAGGACGCGCGACGACTAGTTTTTTATAACGATGTTCATCTTCGACTTGCAACAACCCGGCCGCAAGTGCGAGCAATGTTTTCCCCGTTCCTGCCTTGCCGACGAGTGTAACGAGCGGAACATCATCCCGAAGTAACAATTCGAACGCCATGCGCTGTTGAACGTTACGGGGGACGACACCCCATACTTGATTGATATCAAGCGAAAGTGCCCGGATGATAGGCAATTCCTGATCGACGACAGCGAAAGCTGAAGCTTTCGATACATTGCTTTTTAAAATGACGAATTGATTCGGATAAACTTTTTCATTCAAGATATCCACTGAGAGTCGTTTGTCTTCGTAAAAGGCATCGATGTATTCCTGGTCGACGACTGCTTCAATGAAACCCGTATATAACCCTGTCAAATCCGCAATATGATCCGTCAAGTAATCTTCTGCGACAAGTCCGTACGCATCTGCCTTTACACGAACGAGAATATCTTTTGAGACGAGAATGACGTCACGTCCACTCTGTAGTTCCTGCTGCTCTCGATGAATCGACCACGCCAACTCGAGAATCTTATTGTCATTCGATTCATGTGTGAACGGTGAGACGTCACTGATCGTGTCACCGATGTCGACACGAAGGATGCCGCCATTTCCGAGCGGGACCCCTGCATGAAGATGCCCCGCTTCCCTTAATTGGTCCAAAATCCGCGCGGTCTCTCGAGCATTCCGCCCGACTTCATCCATATTTCGTTTTTTCCCGTCCAGCTCTTCTAAGACGATTGCCGGTATGACGACATCATGTTCTTGGAATTGAAATAAAGATAATGGATCGTGGAGCATGACATTAGTATCGAGCACGTATATTTTTTTCATTCCATCGTTCGCCCCTTTAGAGTCGAGTTTTGATGAATGTTACGCTTTTAGAATCGCATGCATTTGTTGATCTAGACGTAACGCTGCCGTTTCGTCATACGTTTTCTCGATACGAGGACGATTGGATACAGCGGCTCCGTAAAATAAAATATCGCGTACTTCTTCTACCATTCCTTCGTAAAATGCAAGCTTTAATGGCACTTCGGCTGCCGGATCCCAGCGCTTAACCTCCGTACACGTCAAGCTATAGGCAGATTGATCGGCAAAGAAAATTAATGTGAAAACAGGATGCTCTGCCAACGTCTTGACGATATGCGAATCGGCTTCAATCGCAAATCGGACCGTTTGTTCATCTTTTGCATAAACCCAACTGATTGCATGAGTGATGGGCCAACTTTTCGATTGATCGTGCGTGATTAAAAAAACGAGTGGTAAATCGGATAACGCTTCGAGTTGCTTTAGATTCAGACGATGTTCCATTTTATTTGCCATGGTGTCACCCCCCTATTTATCTTACTGACTTAGTTTCGAGTCATGTTGTTCAATTCCCTTTTTTACATCTGAATAATCTTTTAATATGGTATACTAGTAAAAAAAGAGGAGGACCTCGAAATGCGTGTAAAATGTACTATCTGCGATAAACGCGAAACGATCGACGACTGGTCCTTCGCAGCAAAACGCTTACGTAACAAACCGGTTCGCATCTATTTGTGCGATGAATGCAATGAGCGTATCGAGCAACGGACGATTGCGCGCGAAGCAACCGGGAACTTTAACTTATATCCGACGTGGGCGTCTGCTAAAAAAAGATGGTGACGGCTTACTTTCTATGCTGAAGTAACTTTGAGCTCCTCTGACATCCGGATGATGTCGAAGGAGCTTTTCATATCTTTACGGGTCGAAGCGGACAAAAACATCATCATTCTTCCCAGGATTTCCACGGCCGTCCGTATTGTTCGTAAGGAAATATAGTGCAATTCCATCTGTCGTGACGTCACGAATGCGTCCACGATCCGTTACGACTTGTTCGACTTGCTTCGTGCTCTCTTCAATCGAGCGAAGGCTCTGCCCGACCAACGTACCGAAATACAACTTCCCATCAAGTTCCGTCACCCCGCTTGGTGCAACGGAGCGATTTCCCACTTCATACCACGGTGTGACTAATCCTTGTTGTTTTTCCGTCCCCTCAATCAACGGCCATCCATAATTTTTCTGTTCAATCTTATTGATTTCATCATGTCCGCTTTGACCATGTTCGGTCGCAAAAAGCTGATTTCCGACAAAAACAAGACCTTGTGGATTACGATGACCATAACTATAGACGTATCCCTCCAGATTCCCTTCAACCGGCTCTCCCGTTAAGTCCATCCGTAAAATTTTTCCGGCCAAAGAGGATAGCTTCTGTGCATTCTCGGGAACTGCAGCATCTCCTGCTGTGACGTACAGGTAACCATCCGGCCCAATCTCGATTCGACCGCCATTATGAATCGAGGACCCAGGAATGCCATCCAGTAAAATGCTTTTTTCTATCCAGTCCCCATCCTTCCGTTCGATTGAAATGACACGATTCCGTAGCTCACCTGCTTGTTCATACGTATGGTATACATAAGCGAGCTGATTCTCTTCAAAGTCGGGATCAAGGGCCATTCCAAGTAGTCCACCTTCCCCTTCCGCCACGACTTCTTCCGTCAGACGTGGGGCTGTTCGCGAATAATCCCCTTGCGTTCCTTCGACGATTTTTCCATCTCGTTCTGTAATATAAAATGTATCCCCTGACGTCTCGACATTCCACGGTGCCTGCAGGGACTCGAAAATGATGTCGGCTCCCTCTTCAGCCTCTTGTTTAGTATCTGTTTGACTCGACTCCTCCGTCTTCGAATCAGTTGCACAACCGACTAATAACATCGTAAGACTCAGCGGGGCGAGCCAACTCCATTTATTCATTTTCATCACTCCTTAAAGGTTTTTCCCCTGACTTTCTCGTTTCTATTCCTTTATTTACCGATTGAACGATAAAACAAAAAGTCCGCCTTCACAAGGAAGACGGACTTTTAGACGAATCAAATGAATTTAAGATGCAGTCTGTTCTCGATCGCGTTTGACACGCCACATCCGGAAACGATAAATTCCGAGGATGGCGACCATCGCAAGCAATACTTCAGGAATCGGCCACGTCCAAAAGACGAGTGTTAAAGCCGCTGAAAAGACAGCTAATAAAAGATAGACGATCAGCGATTTCCACCAAGCTAATTCCTTTGCAAAACCTAGCTTAAACACGACGAGCGTCAAAATGACGACCGTAATCATCAATGCATTGAAACCCGCACTTAAGTTATTCGGATCACTCCCGACGCCAAGAAACTTGGCGACGGCAGGAATATCGAATTTCGAGAAATCAGAAGCAACGGCAGGTTGTGCAGACATTGCCAGTCCCCCTTACATTGTTAAGAACTCAGTCTTTTCCAAGACGACGACGTTTGTCTTGTTTTTCACGTTCGTTCTTGTTCAACACTTGTTTACGAAGACGAACTGATTCCGGTGTAATTTCACAGTACTCATCTTCATTCAAGAATGTTAATGATTCTTCAAGTGAGAAGACACGTGGACGTTTAAGAACGTTTGTCGTATCTTTCGCAGATGCACGCATGTTCGTCAATTGTTTCGCTTTAACAACGTTAACAGCGAGATCGACGTCACGGTTACATTCCCCGATAATCATTCCTTCATATACTTCAAGGCCTGGCTCGATGAAGATCGTTCCACGGTCTTCAAGAGCAGAGATTGCGTAAGCAGTCGCTTTTCCTGTTTCAATCGAAACCATAACACCACTACGACGACCACCGATGTCTGCGTTGATGAACGGACGGTACTCTTCGAATGTGTGGTTCATGATGCCGTATCCGCGTGTTGCAGATAAGAATTCGTTACGGTAACCAATCAAACCGCGTGAAGGAACGATGAATTCCATTTTCGTTTGACCGTTATCCATTGTTTGCATGTTCGTCAATTCACCTTTACGGAGACCGATCGATTCCATGACTCCACCAGTATACTCTTCAGGAGTATCGATGACGACGCGCTCAAACGGCTCGACTTTAACGCCATCTTCAACTTTGATGATTACCTGTGGTTTCGAAACTTGAATTTCGTAACCTTCACGACGCATGTTTTCGATCAAGATACCAAGGTGAAGCTCACCACGACCTGAAACAATCCAGCGGTCAGGAGAATCTGTGTTTTCGATACGAAGCGAAACATCTGTTTCAAGTTCTTTTTCAAGACGCTCTTCGATTTTACGTGAAGTAACGAGATCCCCTTCACGACCAGCGAATGGCGAGTTGTTGACGATGAACGTCATTTGAAGTGTTGGCTCATCAATCCGAAGCAATGGAAGTGGATCGACGTGTGACGTTGGACACACTGTTTCACCGACGTTGATATCTTCCATACCTGCGATTGCGATCAAGTCTCCAGCTTTCGCCGCTTCGATCTCAACGCGTTTAAGGCCGAAGTATCCGAATAATTTCGTTACACGGAAGTTTTTGATTGATCCATCAAGTTTAGAAAGCGAAACGCTATCGCCGACTTTGATTTCTCCACGGAAGACACGACCAACTCCGATACGACCAAGGTAGTTGTCATAATCAAGCATCGTAACTTGGAACTGAAGTGGATCCATGCTGTTATCGACAGGTGCTGGTGTGTGCTCAAGAATCAAATCAAGAACGTTCGTAATTGTATCTTCTTGTTTATCAAGTTCAGGTTCAAATGAACTTGAGCCGTTGACTGCCGATGCATAAACGACTGGGAATTCGAGTTGATCTTCGTCTGCGCCAAGATCGATTAAAAGATCGACGACTTCATCGACGACTTCGAGTGGACGAACCATCGGCTTATCGATTTTGTTGACGACGACGATTGGTTGTAATCCTTGCTCGAGTGCTTTTTTCAATACGAAACGTGTTTGTGGCATACAGCCTTCACGTGCATCGACGACGAGGATAACGCCATCTACCATACGCATGATACGTTCAACTTCTCCACCGAAATCGGCGTGACCTGGTGTATCAACGATGTTGATGCGGGTATTTTTATAATCGATTGCTGTGTTTTTCGCGAGGATTGTGATTCCGCGTTCACGCTCGATATCATTTGAGTCCATTGCGCGTTCTTCAACTAGTTCATTCGCACGGAATGTCCCAGATTGTTTTAAAAGCTCATCGACGAGTGTCGTTTTACCATGGTCAACGTGGGCGATGATCGCGACGTTGCGTAAATCAGTTCTTACTAAAGTTGTCATAAGTGTGTACCTCTTTCTATTCATTTAAATAATCCAACATTACTTTCGGTCAACTTTAAGAGTATAGCACAGGTTGAGTGGCAGTTGGCAATGACTATGATTCAAGCTTATAGCGAAAGCCTTTTCATTGACCCCGTTTCACGCTAAACTAAATACGTACTCACGTAAAACGAGGGGGAAATGATATGCGGTTCGTCTTTTTATTGTTGGCAGTATTAGCAGTAGGTTCGATGGCAGCGATCGGGATTTTCATCGCTGAACAAAACATGCTGATGGTCTTCATCTCGCTACTTCTAGTATTTGTTTCGATGGGCGTCGGTTTTGTTTTGAAAGCCCGCCTTCGGAGACAGTCTTAAACGTCCTTTATGGGCGTTTCAGCGTGTAGACAAACTTATGAAGCATGAGCATGCGATATCGAGAAGCAATCCGTTCGCGCTTCCCTGTCTCGTCTCGTCTTCAAAGCGGCAATCTTCCGCGCCGCTACAGCAAAGCTGCAGGGTCACGACCGATTGCTTTTCGCTTTAAAAGCGATTCAAGACGGATTGCGCTCTAAACCGTCTGCAGGTCTGGATTTCCTTCACGGCATTACCTAAAAAAGCGTCGCGTTTGGTGACTCATACGGGAAAAAGTTCGTGTTTAACGCACTTTCAGAGGCAGGCAAGACCCTGTTCGTAGTCCGTGAAGATCAAGGAGTAACGGCTTGCGCCTCGCCCGAGGAAAGCAACGAAAAAAGACGCTGTATCTCCCGATAGCACTTTGTCTACAGTCTAAAACGTCCTTTATCAAAATCAGGCGAGAATATGCCCACTTCTAAACGATCAGGGTGAAGCCCTAGTGAAAGTGGGAGATGAATCGCCGCCCTCTCTTTCAGGTATATCCGTTGTAAGGAGGTGAACATCATGTTGACTCACAAGGCCTACAAATTCAGAATCTATCCGACAAAAGAGCAGGAAATCCTGATCGCGAAGACGATCGGTTGTTCGCGCTTCGTCTTCAACCACTTCTTAGCGAAGTGGGATGAGACGTATAAAGCGACAGGGAAAGGACTGTCCTTCGGGTCTTGTTCGAAAGAACTCCCGTCGTTGAAGCAGGCGTTCGACTGGCTGAAGGAAGTCGATAGCACGTCTATGCAGACGAGCGTCAAACATCTTGCTGATGCCTTTGACCGCTTCTTCAAGAAACAGAACGAACGGCCTCGCTTCAAGTCGAAGAGCAATCCCGTTCAATCGTACAAGACGAACATTCAAGGTAAGTCTCAACTTCCTGATGTCTCGATCGTCGGCAACAAGTTAAAACTCCCGAAGTTGAAATGGGTGCGTTTCGCTAACTCGAGGCAGGTCGTCGGACGCATCTTGAACGCGACCATCCGGCGTAACGCTTCAGGAAAATACTTCGTCTCCCTGCTCGTCGAGCAGGA
>NZ_JACSMM010000002.1:0-527131 GCF_018618655.1 Exiguobacterium sp. s95
AGATGGACTTGCTCAACTTGCGATTCTTCTGCATGTTCTTCACTTGCAAGGTCTCGATGCCGATGACGTCGTGGTTTTTGACGATCTCGATCGATACCTTGTGCAGGAAATCGGTTCGCTTGTTCGCGATCTTCTCGTGGATGCGGGCGACCTTCCGCTTCTGCTTCTGGTAGTTCTTCGCCTCGGAAAGTGTTCCTTTCTTGTCCAAGGCCAACCGTTGACGACGAGAGAGTTTACGTTGTTCACGTGCCAGCTTTTTCTCAAGCGAACGGAAGTAACGGTTATTCTTGTACACCGTGCCGTCCGACAGGGTGGCGAAGTGCTTCAACCCGACATCGACGCCGACGGATGAGCCCGTCTTCGGCATTTCGTTGCTCTCCTGCTCGACGAGCAGGGAGACGAAGTATTTACCTGAAGCGTTCCGCCGGATGGTCGCGTTCAAGATGCGTCCGACGACCTGCCTCGAGTTGGCGAAACGCACCCACTTCAGCTTTGGAATTTTGATTTTTGCGCCGACAATCGAGACTTCTGGAAGTTGAGACTTACCTTGAATGTTCGTCTTATACGATTGAACAGGGCTGCACTTTGACTTGAAGCGGGGCCGTTCGTTCTGCTTCTTGAAGAAGCGGTCAAAGGCATCGGCAAGATGTTTGACGCTCGTCTGCACAGACGTGCTATCGACTTCTTTCAACCAGTCGAACGCCTGCTTCAACGACGGGAGTTCTTTCGAACAAGACCCGTAGGACAGTCCTTTACCTGTCGCTTTGTATGTCTCATCCCACTTCGCTAAAAAGTGGTTGAAGACGAAGCGCGAACAACCGATCGTCTTCGCGATCAGGATTTCCTGCTCTTTTGTCGGGTAGATTCTGAATTTGTAGGCCTTGTGAGTCAACAAGATTTTTCACCTCCTTCAAAAAGAATATACCCGAAAGAGAGGGTGGCGATTCATCTCCCACTTTCACTCGGGCTTCACCCGAATTGTTTAGAAGTGGGCGTATTCTCGCCTGATTTTGATAAAAATTCGAAACAGTACTGAAAGAAATGACGAATTAAGACGATACTAATAGGAATGTCAGTCAAAAAGAGAGGCACTTACACAATGAATGAATGGATCATACTACCGAAACACTATGAAGAGGCACTGGTCATCCTATCGGTTATCGTCGCCATTGTCGGATCCTACGCCTCGCTTGAACTCAATCGACGCTTGGCTAAAGCGACGTCCTTAAGAAAACGAACACTGCTTCTTTCATCATTGACGATGGGGTTATCGATTTGGGGCATGCACTTTATTGGAATGGGTGCATTCGAATTATCGGTCGCGGTCAATTATGACTGGGTCCTGATGTTACTCTCGGTCGTACCCGCGATCATGGCTGCATGGATTGCCTTTTATTTATTATATTATTCTGCGATTACGCGTAAAAAAGTCGTGCTTGCAGGTTCACTCATCGGGATTGGAATTACAATGATGCATTACCTCGGGATGGCCGCGATGCAGTTTGGGGGAGATATCCGTTATGACACCGGCATCTTCACTCTTTCAGTGTTAATTGCCGTGACGGTTGCCTATGTGGCGCTATTATTGCTTTATATGACGCGCCATGTCGACAAAAAACGCATTTTAATCCCTGTCGCGACATTGATGGGCTTAGCCGTATCAGCGATGCATTACGTAGGCATGCTCGGAACGACATTTTGTATACCGGCTGATTCCACTACCGTTTTGTCAAATGACCCGATCACGTCGAACATCTTGAGTGAAGTGGCGATTCCAATCTTTATTTTAATCATCTTGATCACGGGACTCTACATCCACTTGGAACGACGCGCACTTCAAATGATGGCCTATACGGACCATTTGACAGGGCTGCACAATCGGCGCTGGCTTGACCATCACATGATGAAGGTGGATGGACAATACAACCGCTCGAAACAAACGATGGCGATGGCGTTGATTGATTTAGACGGCTATAAATGGATTAATGACACATTCGGTTTTGATCAAGGGGATACGATCATTCGTCAGTTCGCAGATCGGATTAAAGAAATCCTCGGTGAAGAAGAAACCTGTATCCGCTATAACGGAACACAGTTTTTCTTGATTAAACAAGTCGATACGGAACAACTTGAGGCTTCATTTAATCAAGTGCTCGAGCAAATCCGTCAACCGATGCTCCTTGAAAATCAAGAGATTCATTTAACTGCGACGATTGGTGTCATCTTGCCGAATCCAGAAGAAACGTTAGAGATGCGGATTGGTCAGATGGAGAGTGCCTTACGGGCTGGAAAAAATGAAGGGCGCGATCGGTTTGTTTTATATGATGAATTGATTCACTCGGATCGACGGGAACAGTTGATCGTCGGTTCACTCCGAAAGGCGATGACCGATTACAAAGAATTTAATCTCGTCTATCAGCCGAAGATTGCGTTAGCGACAGGGAAGGTCGAACAAGCAGAGGTCCTGATTCGGTGGAACCATCCGAAACTCGGCTTCATCTCACCGGCCGAGTTCATTCCGATTGCTGAAAAGTACAGTTTGATTCATCGACTGACAGAATGGGTCTTGAAGGAGACGGTCCACCAGATGGAGTTGTGGAAAAAGGAGGATCACTTCATTCGTCAGGTGTCGGTCAACTTATCAGCGATGCACTTCCGGTCCGAGTCTCATAATTCAATGATTAAAGAGATTGTCCATCATTCACTCGAACGCGGGGGAGAGCTTCATCTTCAACTCGAAATTACGGAAACCTCTGTCATGGAAAACTTGGAACGGGCCCTGATGATGCTTGGTGAACTGAAACAGTTGAGTCTGACGATTGCTTTGGATGACTTCGGAACAGGGTTGTCTTCATTGACCCACTTGAAGCACTTACCAATCGATATCTTAAAGATTGATAAATCGTTCATCGATGAGGTTCCGCATGACGAGCGGGGCACGGCCATCACGGAAATGATCATTCAATTAGCGAAAAGTCTCGGAATTGAGGTCGTGGCGGAAGGTGTCGAAACACTCGAACAACACGAATTTTTAAAACGCCTCGGCTGTGATTATGGACAAGGGTATTACTATAGCCGTCCGATGAACGTCAAGGACTTGGATCAGCAGACGATTGAGCGTACAGTACGTGATGTCGGCTAAAAAAATGTTGTTTTTTAAATCCAATCACGGATTGGTTACGTAAGCTAGATAAGCACGCCGGCATGATGCGTGCGAAGATATGGGGGACGAAAAACGTATTGGTAGTAGGTTGATCGGGCGGAAAAACCTACTCGACTCGTGTACGATGCAGACAGAACTCTAGTACATTTTATAGATGACCGTGACTCTGTAATCAACGCAGCCTCTGTCTGTCCAACTATTACAAAAGGCAGCTTCCACAAGGGAGGCTGCCTTTTTTGTACTTACCGATTCGGTGTCAACTGACAGCCGGTATGATCGGTCACAAGAACATTCGTATTGAAGTATTGTCCGTCGCTTTTTAAAATCAGTGATTTTGATTCTTCTTTATAATCGAGTGTCATGTCTTGATCGAGAAAGTGACTCGACCAACGTTTGACGAGGACGGGACCGACATTTGAATCAATCGTCATATCTTCGTCAGTCGCCGACTCGACGAAACGGATACTGAAGATACCGGAGTTTCCACAACCGCATCCTTCTGTGTCGTAATAAAGATGAAGCTGTCCTTTAATGTCACCGCGCAATTGTTCAATCCGGTCAAGTGCGGGACGTGTAAATGTGATGTTCATGACAATCACTCCTTTGTCTCCAGTATACGCGTGTTTCAAACAGAAATAACGTTACTTGCTCACATGGATTTGCCGACGCATCCGGACGAGTAAGAAGACGTATCCTGCAAGAAGGACGACGACGCTACCGAGGACGACCGTATCAACGAGACCGTCATCTGATTTAAAGTTGATCGCGATATAGGCCCAAACGAAGACGAGCGGATAAATCGGATCGCGGTTCGCAAACATAAAGATGAGTGCGACAATGACACCTACCGGAAGCATGATCATCGTCCAACCGGCGTCACCGATGCCGAGCAACTTCGTGATGCCTTGCGTCTGCATGACGATGAAGACGTTAACGATTGTCGCGACCGAGACCCAGCCGATGTAAAGGGAGAACGGGACTTTAAAACGAAGGGCTTTTGTTTCGCGATCGACCTTCGAGTAAATGACCATCAAAGAAGCGAGTAGACCAATCATGACGACGAGCGTCAATGGAAAAAGTTTGTAAGCGAATGTGACGATCCAAGCGGCATTAAAGAGACAACTAATCAAAAACCAAGGACCGATTTTTTTTGCGATTTCATGTTCTTTGAATTTCGGGATGGTCTGTAAAATTAACCAAACAAGTAAAACACCATAAATGAGTCCCCAAATCGAGAACGCGTACCCGGCAGGTTTGAACAACGTCGGAATCGTGTCGGAAATACGACCGGTTTTCCCACCGTCGAGTGCGTTAACTGTTACAGCAAAGATGAAACCAAGCCAGTTCAACCAAATCCATTTATTTTTCAATAGAAAAACCTCCTTTAATCTCTAAAGAAGGTTTACCCTGAATCTTTCAATTTTAGACATTAGTGTCGGCTTGTCGGATTTAAGAATGACATGCCAATCGCCGGATTCCCGGTGTGTGAGCCGAGGACAGGCGTAAGATCGTCAATACGAATCGAGACATCGAAGCGCGCCTCGAGTTTTACTTTCCATTCCCGTGCTAAGTCGTACGCTGTGGCATGAAACAGTGAAATATCCGTTACGTCACCACGTTCAAGGATTTCGACGAGATGATCATAAATTTTGGAGTGCGCTTTCTTGAAGGTCCGAACCGTCTGGTAAGGAACGATTTTGCCCTCCTCGAAGTGGAAGAGCGGGCGTAATTGAAGTAAATTACCGACGAAAGCTTTCGTCGATGAAATGCGACCGCCAGCTTGCAACTGTTTTAAGTTTTCGACGGTAAATTCGATGTGATGATCGAACCGTCGTTTTAAAATCATCTGTTCGATTTGTTCAATCGCAACTCCTTGTTCTGCTAACTGGATCGCTTCCGCAAGTAATTGTCCTGCTGGATAGATACCGCAACGGGAATCAATCGCAATCAGACGAAAACCGGCAATTTCTGCTCCTTGAATGGAAGCATTATACGTACCGCTCAGTTCGCTTGATAAATGAACGGCAAATCCGAAGTCATAGTCTGCTTTTAGTTTTTCATAGTGTTCCGTAAAAGTCCCAATCGAAGGTTGGCTTGTCGTGACCTTATGACCGGCATCGATCCAGCTATAGACAGTCTCAGCATTGACATCGACACCGTCGATAAAACTTTCACCATCCTTCATGACAAGTAACGGGACGATCGTTAAGTCTTGATGGTCGACGATTGAGTTTGGCACAATCGTCGTACTGTCTGTAATCCAAGCAATGCGCATCGTGAATTCCTCCTCATTTTAGTACCTGATATTAATTGTAGGTGTAAGCGTTATCGGTGTCAAACCCTCCTGAAAAAAGTGAGTAATTTCCCTTGCTAAAAAAAGTCAGTACGCTATAATCGGTACGTGATTAGTAAACTTTCAGTCGTCTTATACTAAACTCAGGAACAGTATGGGAGAGGAGGGCGTAAAGTGCGTACGATTGGCAATAAAATTAAAAACCTGCGTCTTCAAAAAGGATTGACACAAGAAGAGCTCGGGGAAAGAACCGATTTAAGTAAAGGATATATTTCGCAAATCGAGCGAGAGATCAGTTCTCCCTCGATTGAGACATTATTTAGCCTCCTTGAAGTATTAGGCATATCAGCAAGAGACTTTTTCGATGAGGAGGCGCTGAATCAGAAAGTCGTTTATACACGAGACGATGTCACGAGTTATGCCGATGAGGAACGAGGGTACCACGTCACCTGGTTGATTCCGGAGTCGAATGAAAAAGAAATGGAGCCGGTCCTGTTGACGCTTGCTGCGAACAGTTCATTTAAAGCTTATGAACCGTCCGGATCGGAAACATTCGTTTATGTCCTCAAGGGTAACGTGACACTCGCACTCGGTCGACAAATATTCCGGGCGAAACAAGGTGAGACGTTCTACTATAAAGCGTCAGAAATCCATCAACTACGAAACGAGTCAGCGACGGAGGCGAAACTTCTCGTCACAGCAACCGACTCGTATCTTTAAGGAGGAACTAAAGTGACAACGAATACGATCATTCAATTCAAAGAAGTATCAAAACAGTTTGACGACCAAACCGTCCTCGACGGTGTCAGCTTCGAAATCGAGCGGGGGAAGTTCTACACATTGCTCGGCCCATCCGGATGCGGTAAAACGACAGTCCTGCGCTTGATTGCCGGTTTTACGGAAGCGACAGCGGGTGAAATCATCTTCAACGGAAAACGGATTAACGATGTTCCGGCGAACAAACGTCAAGTCAATACGGTTTTCCAGGATTATGCCTTGTTCCCGCACTTAAACGTCTTCGAGAACATCGCCTTCGGCCTCCGAATCAAAAAGGTCAAAGAAGCAGACATTAAGCAACGTGTCCTTGATGCGTTGAAGTTCGTTAACTTATCGGGCTATGAAAAACGGGAAATCACAGAGATGTCGGGTGGACAACGTCAACGTGTCGCGATTGCCCGGGCAATCGTTAATGAACCGGAAGTGATTTTACTGGACGAACCCTTGTCAGCACTCGATTTGAAGTTGCGGACGGAGATGCAATACGAGCTGCGCGACTTACAGCGTCGTCTTGGGATTACGTTCATCTTCGTCACGCATGATCAAGAAGAAGCGCTTGCGATGTCGGATGAAATTTTTGTCTTAAATCATGGTTCAATCCAACAATCGGGGACACCGACCGACATTTATGATGAACCGATCAACCGCTTCGTCGCCGACTTCATCGGTGAATCGAACATCATTCCGGGATGGATGTTAAACGACTACCTCGTTTCGTTCGCTGAAAAAGAATTTGAATGTGTCGACCGGGGACTTGAATTGAATGAGCCGGTCGAAATCGTCATCCGTCCGGAAGACTTAGAAATCACGAATGTCGCCCAAGGGAAGCTGCGGGTGACGGTCGATTCACAACTCTTCCGCGGCGTCCATTATGAAATCGCCTGTATCGATGAAGTCGGAAATGAGTGGCTCGTCCATAGCACGAAAAAAGCGACAGTCGGTGAGCATATCGGTCTGACATTTGATCCGGAAGCGATTCATGTCATGCGTCTGAATGAGACGGAAGAGGACTTTGATAAACGGCTTGAATCGTACGATGGGGTGTTATGATGCAAAAAACACGTAACTGGTACCTGATTCCCTATACATTTTGGATTGCCTTGTTCGTCATCGCACCAATCGTGCTTGTCATCTATTATTCGTTCCTTGATTTAGATGGAAACTTCTCGTTCGTCAACTATCAGAATTTCTTTACCTCGACGTATTTGACGATGACGCTCAGTTCATTTTGGTATGCTTTTTTAATCACGTTGTTTTCGCTTGCGATCGGTTATCCGACGGCCTATTTATTGACGAAAACGAAGCATAAACAACTTTGGTTGCTCTTGATCATCTTGCCGACCTGGATCAATCTGCTGCTGAAAGCCTATGCCTTCATCGGACTGTTCAGCACGTACGGACTCGCGAACCAAACGCTTGAAGCGATTGGCATCGGACGGAAGCAAATCCTGTTCACGGACTTCAGCTTCGTCTTCGTGTCGGTCTACATCTTCATCCCGTTCATGATTTTGCCGATTTTTAATGCCATCGAAAAGTTAAGTCCGTCGCTCGTCTTTGCGGCACGTGACTTAGGGGCATCGAACTTTACGACATTTCGTCGTGTCGTCTTCCCGTTGACGATTGATGGTGTGAAGTCAGGCTGTCAACTTGTCTTCATCCCGGCGTTATCACTCTTCATGATTACCCGCCTGATTGCCGGGAACCGTGTCATCACGCTCGGTACAGCAATTGAACAACAATTTCTTGTCACCCAAAACTGGGGGATGGGTGCGACAATCGCCGTCTTCTTGATCATCGCGATGGCCATCATTCTCGCCTTGACGAGTACAAAACGGAAGAAAGGAGCGACGGCATGATGAAACGGTTTAAACTGGCAAACCTATATTTGATTGGTGTCTTCATCGTCTTGTATGCTCCAATCTTCTATCTCGCATTCTATTCGTTCAACAGTGCAGATAACATGACGAACTTTGATTCCTTCACGTGGGATTGGTATAAGGAAGTCTTTCAAGATTCACGCCTCTTGATCATCGTCTTGAATACACTCGTCATCGCCTTGCTCTCAGCAGCGATCTCGACGATTGTCGGCGTGTTCGGTGCAATCGGGATTCAAGCAGTTCGGAAAAAGCGGATTGAAACGTCGCTCCTGACACTTAATAGTATTTTGATTGTCAGTCCGGACGTCATCATCGGTGCATCGTTCTTAATCTTCTTTACGATGCTCGGGATTCAACTTGGCTTTACATCCGTCTTACTGTCGCACATCGCGTTTTCTGTCCCGATCGTCGTCATCCTCGTCTTGCCGAAACTGCAAGAGATGAGCCCGACGCTCGTCGATGCGGCACGTGATTTAGGGGCAAGTCGTTTGGACGTCCTGACGAAAGTCATCTTGCCGTACATCACACCGGGGATCTTTGCCGGATTCTTTACGGCACTGACGTACTCACTCGATGATTTTGCTGTGACATTTTTCGTGACGGGGAATGGGTTTACGACCTTATCCGTTGAAATCTATTCATTGGCACGCCAAGGGATTTCGATGAAAATCAATGCCTTGTCGACCGTCATCTTCTTATTTACGTTCTTACTTGTCATCGGCTACTATTTCTTGAACCAACGTTCTGTAGCGAAGTTGTCACGACCGGAGGTGAAATGACCGTTGAAAAAATTAATCCAATTGTTCGTAACGATTTTTTTAATCTCGGGCGTCATCCTGTTTGCTTTGAACCGCTTAAACGCGACACAAGGTTATTCCGGGGGAAATGTCTTGAATATTTACAACTGGGGGGATTACATCGACCCGGACTTAATCGATCAGTTTGAAGAAGAGTCAGGAATTAAAGTCGTCTATCAGACATTCGACTCGAACGAAGCGATGTTGACGAAGATTGAGCAAGGAGGGACGACGTATGATATCGCCGTTCCTTCAGATTATGCGATTGCGAAGATGATTGAAGAAGATCTCGTCATCCCGATTGATCAATCGAAAATTCCGAATCTCAAGCATATCGATGATCGTTTCCTTGATTTGCCGTTCGACCCGGGCAATCAGTATTCGATCCCGTATTTTTGGGGGACGGTCGGCATCGTCTACAATCAAAAACTGCTTGATGGAAAAGAACCAACGAGTTGGAAAGATTTATGGGACCCTGCCTTTAAAAATCAAATCTTATTAGCGGACGGAGCCCGTGAAGTGATGGGGATGAGTCTAAACAGTCTCGGTTATTCCTTGAACGAAACGGACGAAGACAAGCTCCAGGAAGCAAAAGCGAACTTGATGGACTTGACGCCGAACGTCAAAGCGATCGTTGGAGATGAAATCAAGCTACTGCTCGCAAACGAAGAAGCCGGAATCGGGGTCGTCTGGTCCGGTGATGCCAATGAAATCATGAGTGAAAATGAAGACTTGAACTACGTCATCCCGTCAGAAGGGTCGAACGTTTGGTTTGATAATGTCGTCATTCCAAAAACGGCGGAAAACGTCGAAGGGGCACATGCGTTCATCAACTTCATGTTGCGCCCGGACATCGCTGCGAAGAATACGGATTATGTCGGCTACTCGACACCGAACAAAGATGCTTTAAAACTCCTCGACGCAGAGGTACGGGAAGACGAACGGTTCTATCCGGATAAAGCTGTGACGGATACACTCGAAGTCTACAAAAACTTGGGGAAAAAGATGCTTGCCCATTACAATGAATTATTCTTAGAGTTTAAAATGCATAAAAAATAACACAGGACTGGTATCCCACGGATACCAGCCTTTTTTAAAATATTTTTCTAAAAAATGTATGGAAGATGAGTATTTTTTGAGAAATGGGGGAATGAGTTATTTAACAAAGTATTTTTAGGAGGTAACACCATGAAACGAATCTTAGGACTTATCTTAACAGCAGCTCTTGCCGTCAGCGTCGTGTCAGGCACTTCATATAATCAATCAGCAGAAGCAACGAAACCAACGGATGTCAATTGGCTTCAACATATTAAGAAGAACGCCGGTTATGCTAAGTCACTCGACAAAAACGTTAAACTTAACCGAACGACACTCGCACAGGTACATAGTGCATATAAAGGTGAAAAAAATTCGAACTGGTGCCAAAGTGGTAACGGGCTTATGACACCCGATCGTTCCGTTCATTATTGTTCGACGTACGGAGTAAAAGACAGTAAAGCAAAAGTTTCAGCAATCGTATATGATCCGAAAATGGTCAAACGCACGATTTCTGTCAAGGAAGTAAAAAAAGCGTATCCAACTGCTAAACTTGATCCAATGTTCAACACGATGACCGTTTCAGCGAAAAAGGTCAACATTTATCTAAATTTAAATTCTGACCGTACACAAGTCATGTCAATTCTAGTAAAATATAACTAATGAGAAAAAGGATGACCTTATAGGCCATCCTTTTTATTTAACCTTTTTATAGACCGGCACGAGATGGTCGTAGGTATTTCGAATCAATTCAAGTAATGCATCATGGGACATTGTGCTGACTTTTTGGGCGGAAACATGCCGTCCGATTAAAAATTCAGCTTTTTTTACATCACGAAAACGAACTAATCCTTGTTCAAGGTTTGCATCAGTCACACGAACTGCTTCTTTTTTCATGTGATCGTAGGAAATGACGAAGTCCTCCGGTAAGTCCTGTAACAAATTTTGTTGCTCGAGAAGTTGCGTCGCGTATTGTTGTTTATTAGGAAGCTCGTAGATATAAGCGAGCCAAATGAACAAATGATCATCAAAGAGTCCGACTTGGAAATGCGGATGTTTTTTATAACCACGTTTGTTTGGAGAAAACGCCATCCACGTATCATTAGGCGGGTTTACCTTGCGTCTTGCATGTTGTGCGATGTGCACATACATATCCTCTGCGAGGTTGACTGTCAAATCGGGTGAGACTTCAGCGCCGATCTGCCGAAAAACAGGTTGTATCCGTTCCCGGATCGCTTCCATCCGGTTTTCTAACCCTTCGATTTCAAACGCTTCGAAGGCTTCCTTTGTAAATTGAGTACTCATGTATTCATCACCTCTGTTTACATTGTAACAAATCTGTCTAGGAAAAAGAGCGTTTGAAGATTTTCTTAGGTGCAATGCAGTACACTTAAAAAAATAAAAATTTTTTAGGAAGGGGAACTCAACGTGCGTCGTTTTCAACAATACCTCCTTCGAAGCTGGGTCGTGTTCTTTATCGTCGTGATTGTCATTGATCTTATCGCGAGAGCAGACGGATACAGCCTCAGCATCGATTACTTTACATTCTTTTTGGTAGTAGCGTTATCGACGATTTTTGTCGTCGACCCGGTTCGTCGAAGACATATGAGTTTTACGTTCCACTTTGGTTTTGTCCTGTATACCTTTTTAACATACGGATTGTTATCAGCGATTTGTGTCGGACAATTGACGATGCTGATTTACCAATTGCGTTCATTTCATACGGCAATCGGACGACGGCGTATGCTGCACAATTATCCATTCAACGTCACGCTTGAACTCTTATTGATTTTGCCGGCAGGTTTAGCCTACAATGCGCTCGGTGGAACACACGGTCCGGATTTTTCACTCATCGGGAATATCGTACCGCTCGTGACGATGGTCGTCATCATGTGGGTCGTCCTTTTGTTCCAATATACATTGTCGAACTTCTTACTCGGAGAGAATATCCCGAGCAGCGTCATGATCCCGTTGCTACGATTTGAAGCAGTCGTCATTACGGCAGAACTGTTATTTGGAGTTTTTAGTACCTTGATGGCCCAAAACAATGGAATCAGTGCATTGGTCATGACGGCATTTGCATTATTCATCATCAAACGTGCGCTCGGCAGTTCAGTTCATGCGAGTGACCGGATTGAACACTGGGAACAGATTGAGCGTCTAAAAGAAGCAGCGTGGCAGGACGGGGATTCCCAGTTCATCATCGAACGCTACTTAAAACAACTCAATCAATTCGTTAAACCTGACATCGCCTGGATAAAGTTTGATTTTGGAGAAGGAAAGACAGTCTATTATTCGCTGAAAGATGGACGGAAATTAAAAGCGGATCACGTCGAAGGAATCATCATCGAAGAATTGATTGAAAAAGAGGAAGTTCTCCTTTACGGCATGCAACAGGAGTGGGACATTCGCCTCTACGATTGTCTTCCTGAAGAAACACAATCGATTCTGTTCATCAAACCGGAAGCGACGGAAACCATCAATTGCTCGTTATTTTTAGCATCGGAAGCAAGTGGTGAATTCACGACAGATTTTGGTTATGAGCTGTATCGTGCATTGCGTGTGTTATCCTGGGCCGTTGAACGGGCCCAAGAACGACAACATCTTTTAATCGATAGCCGGACAGACGCCATGACAAAATTACCGAACTACCGTGCCTTGCAAGAGTGGGGCGATCGACGAATCAAGCAAAAGGATTTGTATCCGTTCTCGGCATTGATGATTGACTTGGATCACTTCAAGAAAATCAATGATACCCATGGTCACGAAATCGGAGATGTTGTATTGTTCGAGGTCGCTAAACTCTTGATGCAGGCAACACGCATCACAGACCTTGTCGCGCGGTACGGCGGAGAAGAGTTCGTCGTGTTATTACCGAATACGGACATCGAATCGGCACGAATCGTTGCAGAGCGCATCCGTGAGACGCTACACGCCAATCCAATCGAAGTATCCGGTCATTCGTTAGAAATCACCGCAAGCATCGGAATCGATACGCTGAAAGAGTTAGGCGATCTTGCGAGCCTGATTCGAAATGCAGACCGTGCGATGTACGTAGGGGCTAAATTCCAGGGGCGTGACCGCGTTGCGTCATACCAAGAATGGAAAGAAAAAGTGATTTAATATAACGGTGCTGACTCATAAGTGTAGCCCAAACAATCTTTTTGACAGACGTTTTCGTCCTACATCAAATCAAGTGGCCGATGCTTCCATCTTTTCACGGAAGCATCGGCCACTACTATTAAACATGAAACAGACCAGTCGAGGTTTCGACTGGTCTGTTTAGCGTGTGAACTATAAAACAAGAAGAAAATGAATGCACTAGACTGATTATTGCGCTTGTTGGTTACTCATACGGATTTCACTCTCGATCGCATGAATAGCGGCTGACCATGAACCATAGCGATGGAGCAATGCTTTTGTAGAGGGTTTGTTGTTTCGCTTCGCCCACTCACGGTAAGCTTCAAAAGACAATGAGAATCCGACTTCTTCAATTGCTTGTCGAAGTGATGCCGCAAGCTCAGCTTTCGAATACGTGACGCTTGCTTCGAGTCCTGCTGCTGTACAGGCATCATGCCAAGAACCAAACATCTTCACAATATGATAGTGGCTCGGTGCATGGTGAACCGACTTCCGCCAAATTTGGTACTTCTTCAAGGTAATCGTCGAACCGACATCTTTCGCATACCGGTGGAAAGAATTCAGAATTTCATCTTTCGTATATTTCGGTGCCCGCTCCAGCTCTTCCGGTTGCTGATCGATATGCCATTCAAAACCTGCGGCAGATAAAGCTTCCGGCCACGAACCGAATTGACGGATGATGTTTTCAGGTAATGGCCAACCATGTATAACGGCATAGCGGCGGTAGATCGTCCGGCGTGGCCGGTCTTGAATCAGTTCGCCGACTGCACGGATGGCTTCAATCATCTCGATTTGTTCTTCTGTGAATGTTTGTTGACTCGTCAGTACACGTTGCTTCAAAGATGAGTCCTCCTTCCTAAATAATCGTAGTGTTGAGGCAAAAGTCCTCTATATAGAATGTATCGGCACTTTTTCATTAAATCTGAAGAATTACCGCGAATTATTGTAAAAAAAAGTGAATTTAGTTTCTTCTGCATAAGTATAAATGGAAGTAATACAAATGAAAACAGAATGTTACCACTTTTTAATCAATATTTAAAAAACAGTACATTCGCCCCATATGGAAAAAAAGACCAGACCCGCGTAAAGCGAGGCTGGCCTTTAGAGATCTTGTATGCTTATCTTCCTTCGATGTATGTCCATTTGAACGAAGTATCCGCTCCGACTTTGTGGTTGACGATTCCTTTAACGTAAGGTTTACGTAAGAGGGAAGCACCGCGTTGGTACATGACAGAGATTGCTTGATCGTCTTCGAGTAAGACTTTTTCAGCATCCTTCAGTGACTGCCAGCGTGTTTCGGCATTCGCGTCTTTCATTGCAGATTTGATGAGTGAATCGTACTTTTCGCTTGAGTACTTACCACGGTTGTACGGTCCACCAGTCATCCACATATCGAGGAACGTCATTGGATCCTGGTAGTCAGGTCCCCAACCAGCGAATGAAAGTTCGAATTCACCTTTCGATTCAAGATCTAATTTGTTTTTGAATGGCTGCTGCTTGATTGTTACTTCAAGACCAGGAAGGTTTTTCTCCCATTCACCTTTGAGGTATTCAGAGATTTTTTTCGAGTTGTCATCATCATATGAGAGAAGCTCGAGTTTAACTTTGTCTTTGCCTTCTGCTTTTAGACCTTTCTCGAATGATGCTTTTGCAGATGAAGCATCGAATGAACCGAAGCCTTCGTTGCCGTCGCGGAAGTCTTTTCCGTCCGGACCATTTGCGAATTCTTGCGGGACATAGTAGTATGCCGGGATTGAACCGTTGTTTAAGAGGACTTTCGCCATTTGTTCTTTGTCATATCCTGAGTCGATCGCTTTACGGATATCTTTATTTTTGAGCAATTCGTTTTTGAAGTTCATTTGGATATAGTACATTGATGCATCGAGACGTGTTTGGAAATCTTCATCATCTTTATATTGATCGACGAATTCGCTTGTCAAACCGACTGTATCGATGTCGCCTTTTTCGTACAGGTTGACAGCCGTTGAAACTTCTTTAACGACTTTGTAGTTAACTTCTTCAAGTTTAACTGCGTCAGCATCCCAATACTGATCGTTCTTTTTGTACGACCAACCGACTTCTGTTTTCCAGTCTGTTAGTTGGAATGGACCGTTGTAAAGGAAGTTTTCAGGATCTTTCGCGAAATCTTTACCTTTTTCTTCGACGAATTCCTGCTTAAGCGGCATGAATGAACCGAATCCAGTCAAGGCTTTGAAGTAGTCTGCAGGTTGTGTCAACTTAACTTCGAGTGTCTTGTCATCCACTGCTTTAACACCGACATCTTCCGCTTTCCCTTTACCAGTGTTGTAGCCTTCCGCTCCATCGATGACATACATGATATAAGCATATTGCGAACCGCTATCAGGGTCGAGGACACGTTTCCAAGCATATTCGAAGTCTTTTGCTGTGACATCGCTGCCGTCAGACCATTTTGAATCGCGTAATTTGAATGTGTATGTAAGTCCATCTTCCGAGACGTCAACACTTTCTGCAACACCTGGTGTCGGCTCTTGGTTTTCATCAAGACGGAAGAGACCTTCTTGAACGTTGTTTAAAACTGTGAAAGAAACAGAGTCTGTCGCGACTGTCGGGCTAAGTGCCGGGATGTCTGATCCGCTTGTTAAATTCAAGACTTGCTTGTCATCTGATTTTGCAGTGTCTTTCGAGCCGGATGTGTCTTTCGAGTCATCTGTTGATGAACAAGCTGCCAAGCTTGATCCTGCGATTGTTAGTGCACCAACGAGTGCGAGTGTTTTTTTCTTCTTCATAATGATAAGTTCCCTCCCAAGAATAAATATATATGATGATAAAATGAGTACCCGGTAGTTAGAGCGATCCGGTGTCCTATGAAAAAAAATAAGAGGGGTCATCGCCTTTTACTTTTGTTGAAGGAAAGCACCGGATCAACTTGTTTCTAATAATAAATACAATATTCAGAAAAATCAATAGAATATTTTCAGATTATTTCAAAAACATTAAAAATATGAGTAATGCCAAGGTTTTTTATGTGAAAAAAATTTTTGAAAGGATAAAATTGGTAGCGATAAAATGATTGTAAAATTAAAAAACACGCTACATCCGTAACGTGGTCAGCGTGTAGACAAAGTGATATCGGAAGATGAAAGCGTCTTTTTTCGTTGCTTTCCTCGGGCGAGGCGCAAGCCGTTGCTCCTTGATCCTAACGGACAACGAGCAGGGGCTTGTCTGCCTCTGCAAGTCGCGTTAAAAATGCACTTTTTCCCGTAGGAGTCAACGAAACGTGACGCTTTTTAGGTAATACCATGACAGAAATCCGGGCATGGAGACGGTTTAGAGCGCAATCCGTCTCGAATCGTTTAGAACCGCGAACTTTGCCTCTCGTTATAGCATATTTACTCTTCATAAGAGTTTGTCTACATTGAAACAGGCTACATCAGTAGCGTGTTTTTCTTTTTAATCAAGTGATTTTACGTAGTTTAAGGCTTCAGTAACATGATCTTTAACTTTAACGCTCCGCCATTCTCGGATTAATTCACCCGCCTCATCAACTAAAAACGTTGAACGGACGATCCCATAATATTCCTTACCGTAGTTCTTTTTGAGTTGCCAGACCCCATACTGTTCGCAGACCGTATGATCGACATCAGAGAGAAGTTGAAACGGAAGTTCATATTTTGAGATAAAGTTTTGATGCCGTTTTTGACTGTCAGCGGAGATCCCGAGGATGACGGTATTTTCAGCCGCGAAGGCGTCCGTCGCGTCACGGAAGTCACAGGCTTCCGTCGTACAACCCGGTGTCGAGTCTTTCGGATAGAAGTAGAGAATGACTTTCTTACCACGATAATCGGCGAGTGAAATGTCTTCGCCTGTAGCGTTCGGTAACGTAAATGTCGGTGCGTTCATAAAAGAGTCCTCCTTTAACCTAGTTCCATGTTCAGTTGATCAGCGTATTTTCCGAGTTTCTTTTGTAAGCTTTCCTTTAATGGGTCAAGTGCGATTAAATATTTTTCATAGTCTGTTCCGGCCTTCGCAGTTTTGAGTAATAGATCTTGTTCATCGACATACCAGTCCGCGTAATCGGAATAATAATCGACTAATACTTCGGGATTGCCTTCGTTGCCGAGTGCCATACCGTAAATCATTAAGATGTTACTGTTCATCTCGAGTGCCATATAGTCGGTTTGGGCATTGACGCGTGTGAACACTTTATCCTGTTCATCTTCCGGTGTGTTCCCGACGGCTTCTGCTGCTTTGGCATTGACACCGTATTCGTCTGCATTAAATGAATCAAACATCTCAGCGAGCGTCGTGAAGACGGCTGGTTCAAAGGTCGTTGGTGCGATGACAGCTTTCCATTCCCCATCTTTTTTCAGGAATAACTTCGACGCACGGTTTGGGAGCGGGGACCCATCCGCATCATTGAATTCATGGATGATATAGGCGACGTCGCCTTGTTGGAAGCTTTTAACGACCTTGCCAGGCGTGACGTTCAGGTTTTTAGCACCAATCGCTGCTGCGCGTAACGGTTCGGACTCACCCGTGTACTCAATCTTAGCGAGTGCTTTTGCATCAGCTGATCCCGTTTTCCCTAACGTATCTTGATAGGCTTGATAGACATCAAGAACGGCTTGATCGGCTTGCGCAACTTGTTTCGTTTCCGTCGTCTTCGGGGATTCAGTATCTGTAGAGGAAGTGGAATCGTTCCCACATCCGACTAACAGAATGCTCGTTGATAGTAGAGCTGTGATTAATCGTTTCATATAGGACCTCCTAAATCAGAATCAACAGGAATGATGGAATGAAGTGTTTACTGTCTTCACCATACAGGATATTCGCTTTTTTGAGTAGGAAATAGGTACACTAGTCTAAAGGGGAGTGGATAAAACATGAAAATTCACGTAACGGATGAAGCATTACAATACTTTAAAGATGAGATGGAAGCGAAGGAAGGCGACACGATTCGCTTTTTCGCGAAATACGGCGGATCGACGGATTTGACACAAGGATTTTCGGTCGGTGTCCATATGGAAGAAGTCGAACGGGCAGCTGTCGAAGAAGTCGTGGACGGGATTCATTTCGTCGTCTCCGATCAAGATGAGTGGTTGTTCCAGGAGCAGGACGTCAAGGTCTCAATCCAAAACGAAGAGATCGTCTTTTCCCAAGCAACTGAATAATTCGAGCGAAACGTGAGCGGGAGAACGTAGCCTGCTCATTTTTTTTGACTAGAATAATTGTAAGCGGCGTCATGCTTCTGTACAATGGAGAATGTAAGCGATTAAAAGTATGTATAAAGGGGGAATAGAGATGATTCCGTACAAACACGAACCATTCACGGACTTCTCACAAGAAGCGAACAAGAAAGCGTTCGAGGAGGCACTTGCACTCGTATCGCAAGAGCTAGGAAAAGATTATCCGCTCGTCATCGGGGGCAAACATGTGACGACGGAAGATAAAATCGTTTCGGTCAATCCGGCAAACAAAGAAGAAATCGTCGGACGTGTCTCAAAAGCGACACAAGCACACGCAGAGGATGCGATGCAGGCAGCTGTCACAGCATTCGAAACGTGGAAATTCGTCAATCCGAGTGTTCGTGCGGACGTCCTGTTCAAAGCGGCGAACATCATCCGTAAACGCAAACATGAATTCTCGGCGTACCTCGTCAAAGAAGCTGGGAAACCATGGAACGAAGCAGATGCGGATACAGCAGAAGCAATCGATTTCCTTGAATATTATGCACGTCAGATGCTCGTCTTAAAAGACGGCAAAAAAGTCGAGAGTCGTCCGGGTGAATACAACCGTTACGATTACATCCCACTCGGTGTCGGGGTCATCATCTCACCATGGAACTTCCCACTCGCGATCATGGCAGGGACTGCGGTTGCGGCAATCGTCGCCGGAAACCCGATTCTCTTGAAACCGGCATCGACGACACCAGTCGTCGCTGCTAAATTCGTTGAAGTCATGGAGCAGGCAGGTCTTCCGGCTGGCGTCTTGAACTTCATCCCGGGACCAGGGGCAGAAGTCGGGGATTACCTCGTCGACCACCCGAAAACACGTTTCATCAGCTTCACAGGCTCACGTGATGTCGGTCTCCGGATTAACGAACGTGCTTCGAAATTAAATGACGGTCAAATCTGGCTCAAACGTGTCATCGCAGAGATGGGCGGAAAAGACACGATGGTCATCGATGAGTCAGCCGATCTTGATTACGCGGCAGACATGATCACAAAAGCAGCATTCGGCTTCTCAGGTCAAAAATGTTCAGCGTGTTCACGTGTCGTCGCACTCGACTCCGTCTACGACGAGTTACTCGAAAAAGTTGTTGCGAATACAGCAAAACTGAGCATCGGGAACCCGGTCGACGTGACGAACAACGTCGGTCCTGTCATCGATGCAGCGGCATTCAAAAAAATCACGTCGTACTTCGATATCGCAAAACAAGAAGGACGGATTGCAGCAGGCGGAACGGCTGACGATTCAACCGGTTTCTTCGTTTCACCGACGGTCGTCGCCGACGTTCAACCGACGGATCGTTTGATGCAAGAAGAAATCTTCGGACCGGTCGTTGCATTCACGAAAGCGAAAGACTTTAAAGAAGCAATCGCGATCGCGAACAACACGGAGTACGGTTTGACAGGGGCAGTCATCACACAAGACCGGACAAACCAAGAGTACGCACGGGCGAACTTCCATGTCGGGAACCTCTATTTCAACCGTGGTTGTACAGGTGCAATCGTCGGGTACCAACCGTTTGGCGGCTTCAACATGTCGGGAACGGATTCAAAAGCCGGTGGACCGGATTATTTAACACTCCACTTGCAAGCAAAAACGACTTCAGAAATGTTCTGAATTAGTGTTTAATAGATGAAACGGGTATGCGACCTGCATATCCGTTTTTTTTATACACCATAGAAAAGGGGGAGCAAGGATGAACGGAATGTGGTTAGCGATTTTACTGTATCTCGGTCTGATGGTGACGCTTGGCGTGATGGCGTATTACCGGACGAAAAACATGAATGATTATATGCTTGGAGGACGTACGATCGGGCCCGTCGTCACTGCACTCTCAGCCGGAGCAAGCGATATGAGCGGGTGGTTGTTGATGGGATTGCCGGGTGCGATGTTTGCAACTGGTCTGTCCAGTGGATGGATCGTGATCGGCCTATTGCTCGGAGCTTATGCAAACTGGTTGCTTGTTGCGCCACGTCTGCGGGCGTATACCGCGCATGCGGGCGACGCCATCACGATTCCCGACTATTTCGAAAAACGATTCCATGACAAAAGTGGTGTGTTGCGTACAGTTTCAGCTGGAGTTATCTTAATATTCTTTATAATGTACGCATCGAGCGGGTTTGTCGCCGGCGGCCGATTGTTTGAAGCGGTCTTCGGTTTAGAGTACACGACGGGTCTTTGGATTTTAGCCGGTGTCGTCATCGCCTACGTGTTCCTTGGCGGATTCCTCGCCGTCAGTTGGACGGATGTCGTCCAAGGGATGATCATGGTCATCGCGCTCTTGATCGTTCCGGGTGTCGCCCTTTCACTGAGCGGCGGGATCAATGAGACGCTCGAGACGATTCGGACGACGGATGGTTCAAAACTTGAACTGTTTAAAGGAACGACGATTATCGGCATCATCTCCTTACTCGCTTGGGGACTCGGCTACTTTGGTCAGCCGCACATCATCGTCCGTTTCATGGCGATACGTAACTTGAGTGAAATGAAGTCGGCCCGCCGGATTGGGATGGTCTGGATGACCTTCTCCATCATCGGCGCGATGGTGACAGGATTATTCGGTTATGCGTACTTTACGCAACAGGCGATTGAGCTGAACAACCCGGAGAACGTCTTCATTCAGCTTTCGCGTGATCTATTCCCGGGCTTCATTACCGGTCTCTTACTCGCAGCGTTACTCGCTGCCATCATGTCGACGATTTCGACACAGCTACTCGTCTCTTCGAGTGCTGCGACCAATGACTTTTATCAACGCTTCATGAAGCGGACGCCTTCAGACAAAGAGTTGATGCTCGTCGGTCGTATCATGGTGCTGGCAGTTGCCTTACTTGCCATTGCGTTATCGTTCGGCGCACAAAAATCGATTTTGACACTCGTCGGGTACGCGTGGGCAGGATTCGGTTCTGCTTTTGGTCCGGTCGTCTTGTTCAGCTTACTGTGGCGCCGGATGAACAAAGCGGGAGCACTCGCTTCGATGCTGACGGGATCCGTCGTCGTCATCGCCTGGATTTTAGTCAAACTGTACGTGAAGGATTTACCGTTCTATATTTCGGAGATGTATGAAATGATTCCTGCATTCCTCGCGTCGACGATTGCACTCGTTGTCGTCAGTCTGGCGACGGCTGAACCAAGCGAAGCGGTCTACCGTGAGTTTGATGAAGTAAAGGCGCAGTTGAAAGGTGTCAAACCAGAGCAGAAAATCGTGTGAGTGAACAGCAGGTCATGTAAGGACTGAACTCAGACTGTAGACAACGTGCTATCGGGAAATCAAGCGTCTTTTCCCGTAGGAGTCAACGAAACGTGATGCTTTTTAGGTGATACCGTGACGGAAAGCCGGGTATGCAGGCAGTTTAGGGCGCAATTCGTCTTGAATTGCCGTGAAGACGAGTCAAGACGGGGAAGCGCAGTAAGACAGTATGCGAATAGATAAGCTTCAATCTTCATCAGCGTTTGTCTACAATCTGATCGAAGTTCACTTGAATGTGAACTTCGATTTTTTTTGTGGTTAGAATGCGCGGTCAAAAAGAATGGTAGATGGCTTGATTTCAGGACTGAATGATTCAGTTTACTTTGTTAATAAGTATTTCCGTGAAGCATGTATGTTGCCTGAAGGAAAGAAAAGCGTATACTTGCAACTAAAGAGAGGTGTTCAATATGGTCAGTCAACCGGTAGCACCGGTCGAACGATTGAAAAAAAGACAATTTATCGGTCCGGCCTTTGTTGCCGCCGTCGCGTACCTCGACCCGGGGAACTTTGCGACGAACATGACGGCCGGCGCCCAGTACGGATTTTTATTACTTTGGATCATCGTCGCAGCGAACTTGATGGCGGTCGTCATCCAAACGTTGTCAGCAAAACTTGGACTCGTCAGTAATATGAGCTTGGCGGAAGTCATCCGGGACGAGTTATCACCTGTCGCCCGACTGTTTTACTGGGCACAGGCGGAACTCGTCGCCATGGCGACGGATCTCGCGGAATTCGTTGGTGCCGCACTCGGATTTCATTTGTTATTTAATATTGATATGAAAATCGCTGCGCTGTTAACAGCCATCGCGTCGTTCGTCATTCTCGGCTTTGAACGGAAGGGCTTACGCCATTTCGAAGCCGTCATCGCTGGACTGGTCCTCGTCATTGCCGTTGCATTCGCGATCCAAGTCATTCAGGTCGAGCCGAACGTGCGGGACATGGCAGGGGGCTTGATTCCCGGATTCGAGGGAACACCGAGTATCGTCCTTGCTGCCGGGATGTTAGGGGCAACGGTCATGCCGCACGCGATTTATTTGCACTCGGATTTGACGAAACGCCGGATGGGGAAAATTGCGGATAAACGAGGATTGATGAAGATTCAGACACTTGATATTTGGGCAGCGATGTTAATCGCAGGGGCGGTCAATGGGGCGATGCTCGTCATCGCGGCGACAGTCTTCTTCGGAACCGATCAAAAAGCAGCGACACTTGAAAGTATTTTTTCAGGACTCGGGACATCGCTCGGTGGAACAGCACCCTACCTGTTCGGGGTCGCCTTACTCGTCTCCGGTCTTGCATCATCAAGTGTCGGGACGATGTCCGGCGATGCGATTATGCGTGGGTTCCTAAAGATTGAGATTCCGATTTTCCTTCGTCGGAGCATCACGATGGCACCAGCCATTGTATTGTTGTTATCGGGATTTGATCCGACGCGTGCTTTAATCTGGAGTCAGGTCGCCTTATCGTTCGGGATTCCGTTCGCGCTGATTCCATTGATTCGGGCAACGTCGAGTGGGCGAATCATGGGTGACTTCAAGAACGGGATGAAGATGAAACTCCTTGCCTGGAGTATCGTGACGATCGTCATCATCTTCAATGTCTATTTACTGGTTGATCTTTTAGTTTGAATATTCTGTTATTTTGTTTTGTAAAACAGTCGCACGGGTAATGAATTACTAGAAGCTTTCCGCCCGAAAGCTTTGCTACCCCTATAAAGACGATGGTGCGGACCTCCCCCCGATGCACCATCGTCTTTTTTGTCTGACTAAAAAGTGCTATGATTAGAAATAGTGTAAAATATACTGCAAAAGTTCCGGAGGTGGAATGACATGGCAAATATTAATGAAGAGCAAGTCCGCCACGTGGCGCATTTGGCACGCCTTGCCGTGACAGATGAAGAAGTACAACAATTTACGGTTCAGCTCGAAAAAATTCTCGGTTTTGCTGAGCAATTAAATGAACTTGATACGACAGGTGTCGAACCTACGACGCATGTCCTTGATTTAAAGAACGTCTTACGAAAAGACGAAGTACGTCCATCGCTTCCGCGCACGGAAGTAGAACGACTCGCACCTGATTGGGAAGCCGGACAAGTCCGCGTCCCAGCAGTGTTCGAATAAGGAGGAGACCACAGAGATGTCACTTTTTGAGCATGGTGTCAAAAAACTGCATACACTCGTCAAGGATGGCGAAGTGAAAGTATCGGATCTCGTTCAAGAATCGTTTGATCAAATCGATCGTGTTGACGGGAAGGTCGGCGCCTTTTTGTCCTTGAATGAAGACGCATTCGAACAAGCAAAACGGATGGATGAGCTCGCAAAACATGAAGCAAACCCATTGTTCGGCTTACCAATCGGTGTGAAAGATAATATCGTCACGAAGGGAATGACGACGACATGCGGCTCGAAATTCCTCGAGAACTTCGTCCCCGCCCACGACGCGACTGTCGTCGAACGCTTACATGAAGCAGGTGCCATCACGATCGGTAAACTGAACATGGATGAATTCGCGATGGGGTCTTCCAATGAGAATTCAGCGTACAAACCGGTCCGTAACCCATGGAACACAAAACACGTTCCAGGTGGATCTTCAGGTGGCTCAGCTGCTGCTGTTGCGGCAGGAGAAGTCTTGTTCAGTCTCGGTTCTGATACAGGTGGTTCGATCCGTCAGCCGGCTGCCTATTGTGGTGTCGTCGGTTTAAAACCAACGTATGGTCTCGTTTCACGTTTCGGTCTCGTCGCATTCGCGTCATCACTCGACCAAATCGGACCATTGACACGGACGGTCGAAGACAACGCCTATTTGCTCAGCGCGATTGCTGGGCATTGTGACATGGATTCGACGTCAGCGAACGTCGACCGGATTGATTATACGAAAGCACTAACAGGTGATATCAAAGGCTTGAAAATCGCCGTTCCAAAAGAATACTTCGGCGAAGGTGTCAGTGAATCTGTGAAAGACAACATTCGTGCAGCCATCAAAAAACTCGAGTCCCTCGGAGCGACGGTCGACGAAGTCTCCCTTCCGAACTCGAAGTACGCGCTTGCGACGTATTACTTACTCGCTTCATCGGAAGCCTCATCGAACTTAGCCCGCTTTGACGGAATCCGTTACGGTGTCCGTGCTGAAGCAGATGCGCTCGAAGATGTCTTCAAGTATTCACGTGCCCAAGGATTCGGCGACGAAGTAAAACGCCGCATCATGCTTGGAACGTATGCGTTAAGTTCAGGTTATTACGACGCGTATTATAAAAAAGCGCAACAAGCGCGGACATTGATTAAAAAAGATTTTGATGACGTCCTCGCGAACTATGATGTCATCATCGGACCGACGGCACCTACACCTGCATTCGAACTCAGTGCGCAAAACGATGATCCTGTCACGATGTATGCGAATGATATCTTGACGATTCCAATCAACTTAGCGGGTGTTCCGGCGATTTCGGTCCCGGCAGGTCTCGTCGACGGATTACCAGTCGGTCTACAAATCATCGGAAAACACTTTGACGAGGCGACGATCTATCGTGCGGCGCATGCTTTCGAGCTTGCAACGGGCGGATTCGCGCTTCCGAAGTTATAAGGAGAGTGCGTTATGAACTTTGAAACGGTTATCGGCATCGAGGTCCACGCCGAACTAAATACAAATACAAAAATGTTTTGTGGCTGTGCCCGTGAGTACGGTGCGGAAACAAATACGAAAACCTGTCCGATTTGTCTCGGACACCCGGGCGTACTTCCGATGGTCAATGAAAAAGCAGTCGAACTCGCGGTTCGTGCGGCAATGGCGCTCAACTGCCACGTCGCCGATCAAACAAAATTCGACCGGAAGAATTACTTCTATCCGGATACGCCGAAAGCCTACCAAATCTCACAATTCGATCAGCCAATCGGGTTTGATGGATTCATCGATGCGGAAGTCGACGGTGAAACAAAACGCTTCCGGATTGAACGGGTCCACTTAGAAGAAGATGCCGGGAAGATGAACCATACGGGTGCTAATCATTCTGTCGTCGACTTTAACCGGACGGGCGCACCTTTGATTGAAATCGTCAGTGAAGCCGACATGCGTTCACCAAAAGAAGCGGTCGCCTACCTCGAACGTTTGAAAGAAGTCCTGCAATACGCAGGCGTCTCGGACGTGAAGATGGAAGAGGGTTCGTTACGGTGCGACTGTAACATCTCAGTCCGTCCTTACGGGCAAGAGAAGTTCGGAACAAAAACCGAATTGAAGAACCTCAACTCGTTCGGGAACGTCTTAAAAGGACTCGAATTCGAAGAAGACCGTCACCGTAAACTCTTGTTAGCGGGTGGCGTCATGCGTCAAGAAACACTTCGGTTTGACGAAGCGAAAAAACAGACTGTCTTGATGCGTGTGAAAGAAGGCGCGTCCGATTACCGGTACTTCCCAGAACCGGATCTCGTCAAGCTCGTCCTCGACGAAGACTGGAAAGAAGCGATTCGTGCCGCGATTCCGGAACTTCCGGATGCACGTCGTGTCCGCTATCAAGAAACGCTCGGTTTATCCGCGTATGACGCGAAACAATTAACCGTCACACGCGAGATGGCTGAGTACTTCGAAGCGACGATTGCTGCCGGTGCAGAACCGAAAGCGGCAGCGAACTGGACAGTCGGTGAAGTACAAGGACACTTGAACAAGTCGAGTGAAACGTTCGAAACAATCAAACTGACACCGGCACGTCTCGCCGAGATGATCGAATTAATTGCCGGTGGAACGATTTCTTCGAAAATCGCGAAACAAGTTTTCGCGGCGACGATCGAACAGGGTGTCGAACCGCGTCAGTATGTCGAAGAACAAGGACTCGCTCAAATTTCTGACGAGGGTCTCTTACGAGGACTGATCGTCGAGATGTTCGAAGCAAATCCGGCTGTCGTCGAAGAACTCGTGGGTGGACGAGACCGGAAAAAAGGTTTCGTCATCGGTCAAATCATGAAGAAAACGAAAGGGATGGCGAATCCGGCCCTCCTCGATCAACTCTTCCATGAAGAACTCGAAAAATTAAAATAATCCTTTAAATCGTAGTAGATGTCCCCATTTTTCGTCTCGTAATCAGGCGGAGAACGGGAACATCTTTTTTTTCGGCTTTGTAATGTAGCAAAACTTCATGTAAAATAAAACAGTTATGTATCAAATGGACCGGTTGATTAAAAAGGAGAAAAACTTATGAGACCTAGAGCGCGAGTGATTTATAACCCGACTTCCGGGAAAGAGATGGTAAAGCGAAATCTGCCGTATATCTTAGACCGGCTTGAAGCAGCGGGTTATGAGACTTCCGTCTATTCGACGAAAGCGGTCGGTGACGCAACACATGAAGCAGCACGGGCCTGTGAAGCTGAATTTGACCTCGTCGTGGCTGCGGGTGGAGATGGAACGTTAAACGAAGTCATCAGTGGCATGGCTGCCTACAAGGTTCGCCCTAAACTGGGTGTCTTGCCTGTCGGGACGACGAATGATTTTGGACGAGCGATGCGGATTCCGTTGACGATTGAAGGCGCGATGGATGTCATCTGCACCGGCTATACGATGCCTGTCGACATTGGGAAGATTGAAGGAACGACGGGTGTTCATTATTTCATCAACATCGCAGGTGGCGGCATCATGACGGAGTTGTCTTACGAGGTTCCGTCAAAACTCAAAACGGCACTCGGACAACTCGCTTATTACGTCAAAGGGATGGAGAAGCTACCACAAATCCGTCCGACGTATGTCGAACTCGAACATGAAAAAGGGACGTTCAAAGGCGAAGTCATGTTGTTTTTGACTTCGAATACGAACTCCGTTGGTGGCTTTGAGAAGCTATCTCCGAATGCGTCACTCAATGATGGACGGTTTGATTTATTCATCTTAAAAAAATGTAATCTTGTCGAACTGATTCGCGTCATGCGTCTCGCCTTAAAAGGGGATCACTTCTCGGATCCTTGTGTCGAGCATGTCACGACTTCATTCGTCCGGATGAAAAATACTTCTGAGATGAGCTTGAACATCGACGGTGAGTTCGGTGGCACCTGTGAAGGGGAGATGACGAATTTACAGTCGCATTTCGATGTCATGACACCGAAGTTCCGGATCGATGAGATGGAACTGATTAATACACAACTACAAGAAACAGAAACAAACCTCGCGTAAGGCGCGGGGTTTTCTAGGAGGAACCCAATTATGATCCCAGTACAAAAAAATGACGAGCACGTCGTCGATATCGTTGATTTGACGCACGACGGTTCAGGTGTCGCACGAATCGATGGTTATACGGTCTTCATTCCAGGAGCTTTACCGACGGAACAAGTCAAAATCAGAATTACGAAAACAACGAAATCATATGGTTTCGGACGAATTATCCGTCAAAAGACGAAGAGTGTTGACCGTGTCGAGCCGCCATGTCCTGTCTACAACCAATGTGGGGGCTGCCAACTGCAACACTTATCATATGATGCAGAACTCGTCTTTAAGCACAACCGTGTTCGTGATGCATTTGCCCGCCTCGCAGGACTCGAAATTCCGGTCCATGAAACAATCGGGATGGAAGATCCATGGGGCTACCGCAATAAAGCACAAGTCCCGGTCGCTTTCCAGTCGAACAAGTTGATGGCCGGTTTTTACCAAAAACGGAGCCACCGCATCATTGATATGGATTACTGCTTGATTCAAAACAAGGAAAATGATGAAGCAATCCAAGCGGTCCGTAAAGTCCTCGCTGACTTAAAAGTCCCAGCTTACGATGAAAAGAAACAAACGGGTGTCATCCGTCACATCATGGCACGTCACGGGTACCATACGAATGAATTGATGATCGTCCTCGTAACGAAGGTCAAACAATTGCGTGGCGTCGATAAAATCGTCGCGGGCATCTTAAAAGCTGTCCCAAACGTGACATCGATTCAACACAACATCAACCCAGAGGATACGAACGTCATCTTAGGGAAAAAGAACATCGTCCTGCACGGACCGGCTGTCATCCGCGATCAAATCGCCGGATTGACGTATGAAATCTCGCCACATTCATTCTTCCAAGTCAATCCGTTGCAAACGGAGAAACTATACGGTAAAGCACTGGAGTATGCACAATTGACAGGTGAAGAAATCGTCGTCGACGCGTATTGTGGTATCGGCTCGATTTCATTATCACTTGCACAACAAGCGAAACATGTCTACGGGATTGAAATGGTTCCTCAAGCAATCGACGACGCACGTCGTAACGCCGCTGCGAATGGCATCGACAATGTATCATTCGAGTACGGAACGGCTGAATCCGTCATGCCGGCACTCGTCAAAGCTGGAATCAAACCAGACGTCATCGTCGTTGACCCACCGCGTAAAGGCTGTGACGAAGAATTCCTGCGTGCTGCGGCTGAAGTGGCACCAAAACGAATCGTCTATGTCTCATGTAACGCGTCAACTCAAGCACGTGACGCGAAGTTGCTTGCTGAACTTGGTTACAAGCTGATGGAAGTCACACCTGTCGATATGTTCCCGCATACGACACACGTCGAGAGTGTAGCTCTTTTCGTAAAAATGTAAGAGCAACTTTCTAACTAAAGGAAAAGCGGGGTTGGAGCATGCTGATCGAATGTACAAAAAAACTAGCAGATGCGATGAAAATCAACTTAACTCCGTATGAGACAACTCACGCAGGTTCTTTTTATGAATGGCATGCGAATGTGTTCACGTTTGATCGAAGAAAATGTGTTGTCTTGATGAATAACAAAACAAGATATAGTATCGTCTTCTACGGCATGAAAATGAAAGAATTCAAACAATTTGATGTCATTGCCTTGAAGGCAATCAAGGACACATTTTTAGCAGAAGGATTTTCTAATGCGGTCGTGGATCGTTATCTGGAACGGTGCGGTGACGTCCAGTACTCGAAGACACATGATCGAAGTATCATCGGACAATTGAATGATGCCATCATTAGTATTTCGTGGAAGCTTGAGGACTTTTTACCGACAGAACAAGTGCATATGATGGATTTAAGTATGTGGACCGGAGAAAATTTATTGTGTGGTCCAATCGGCTATGCAGCGCCGGTCGATCTTTTAAAAAAAGAGTTCGACTCGTCCTTTTAACTAAATCAGGCGATTCAAAAAACAGGACCCCTTCGTGTAAACGGAGGGTCCTGTTGTCGGTTAAAAAACTAAATCGTCAGCTGCGTTTTACAGGTAGTGCCGTTGTCGATAATGGGTGGGTGTCTCACCAGTCGTCTGTTTAAACGCTTGACTGAAGTGACTTTGGCTCGAAAAATGCAGTTTGTTTGATATCGTCAGCAACGAATCATCAGACGAACGGAGCAAGCGTTTCGCCTCCCGGATTCGCTCCCGGATGACATACCGGGCAAGCGGTAGACCAGTTTCGTCCTTGAACAGGACGGATAGGTAATTGGAGGAGACGTGAATCGCATGACTGATTGAAGAGACGGACAACGGATCGTAAAGATGCTGTTGAATGTAACGGATGGCAGCTAAGACGTGTGGCGAGTGTCGTAACTCTTGGATTTGCTTGACGGCTTCTGCAAAACTGACAGTAATCCGGACGTGACGATTACGAAGTTCAGAGATACTGTTTGCTGCTTCAATCGAATCAATCATCCGGTCGCTGAGTGAGAAGGCTTCGTCCGGTTCAAGTCCACCGATAATGGCAGCACGTGCGCTGAGCAGGACCGTTCCAAGTAGGAGATTCTTTTCTGCCCGAAGTGGTTGATGGCGTGCGAGCGAGCCGAATTCACCATAAGCAGGTAAGGAATAAGTCGTCGCCAATCGCTCGCTTTGACCGGAGGAAATCCAGTCGATGATTTGCTGTTCGCGTTGCCAAGCTTTGCGGTAGGCTGTCGTTCCTGTATGGGCAGGTACGTCTGCGACGAGCGGGATTTCTTCTTCGACGATTTCAGACTCCGTCCGGATTGCGCGGGACGGGAGCTGTCGTCCGTTCAATAACCGATAGACGAGGTGAGCGCAGTCGATTAATCGATTTTCAGTCGTCCGAGGTAACGATTTATAAAATTGGTGATAAGACTCATCCTGAATATGCGCGCGAAACAAGGCGGATTGTAACAGGACGGGACCAATTCGGTATTGCCCTTGATCTGCGACGGCAATGAATAAATACGCCGTTCCATCTTTTAGCGTGTAGAGGAGTGGGACCGATTCAGCAGTCGGCCACTCGGCTTCAAGCGTCAATTGATCGGGATGGACAGGCGCGGTTGGTCGTACATGAAGTGAATCGTTTTCATGTGATTGGTACGATACAAAAAAACCGGTCGTCCCATAAATACTTTCAGCAATCTGGATTAAATCGTCTGTTTGTAGCGGCTTCATGGGTCTACTCCTCTCGGTAGAAATCATTAAGTCTAGTCTAAGGGGTGTACAAGAAATTGTATAGGGAGGAACGAAAAGAAGGAACCTGCGCGTGGCAGGTTCCTTTTTTAATAAGGCTTATCAACGATTGTCTGATTCCTGCTGATTAGTCGAATCATCGAGCACTTCTTCAGCATCGAGTTCAAACAAGTCGCTATCGCTTGTCTGTTCCAATTCGGTCACGGCTGCTTCGTCTGCAACTTCATCAGACGCATCGGCATGAGGCAGTTCGTCAGCTTCGGTTCTTTCTTCAGGTGGCAGTGTATCGTCTAATTGGAAGTCGAACGTCAATTGATGAAGTTCACTTGCGATATGAGCCAAGTGCGTCGCTGCCGTCGTGACGGCTTCGATTGTCGCATTCGTTTCCTGGATACTTGCGGCACTCGTTTCGATACCGGCTGCGTTCTCTTCTGTCAACGCGAGAATGGTTCCCATCGCGTCAGACACTTCTTCTGTCGCAGTCGTCAAAGCGCTGATATCACCGGTTAGCGATTCAGTCCGTTGTGAGACATGATGGACGGAACCGGCGATCTGTTCGAAGTCGACGCCTGTCGTTTTGACGGACTCAAGGGAAATTTTCAAGTCATCCATGACATGGTTCATCGCACTCATCGCGGTGTGCGTCTCTTTTTGAATATTATCGAGGAGCTGTTTAATTTGTTTTGCAGAATGATCGCTTTCCTCTGCAAGCTTCCGGACTTCACTTGCGACGACGGCAAAACCTCGACCTTGTTCACCGACACGCGCCGCTTCGATGGCGGCATTCAAAGCCAGGAGATTCGTCTGGCTTGAAATTGCTTGAAGCGTCCCGAGAATCTTTCCGATTTCGCCTGAACGTTTACCGAGGAATTCGGACGTGTTCTGAATTTCCTGTTCGAGTGAATCGGAGTGTTGTAGTAAGTCGGTAATCGTTTGTTTCGTCAGTGAGCTACCGCGCGTTGCGGCATCGGCGACGGATGCGACTTCAGACAACGTCGTAGCGGCCGCTTGTTGCATCGCGACGGAGCGTTCCTTGACACCGTAAACGGCATGCGAAGATCGTTCCGCCTGTTTCGTTTGCGTTTCACCGGCGGCTGCAATTTCTTCCATCGTTTGACCGATTTGTTGTGACGCATTTTGGACGTGGGTCGCATTTGCTGATAAGTCCTGTGACGCATCACGAACGGTTCCGGCTGATTGTGTCATGGCCGTAATCGTTTGACGCAACTTTTGACGCATCGCATCGAAATTCTCATTGAGGTCAGAAAGTTCATCGCGAATAAAGCGTTTTGGACGTTTTGTCGTCCGTAAATCACCGCTTGCAATCGCGAGGGCTTCCGTCCGAAGTGTCGAGAGGGGACGGTTGATTGAGCGTCCAATTAACCAGGCAATCAATGTCGCTAGCGCAATCGCGACGACAAAGTTGATGAGCGACTGTTCGAGCATGGCATCTTTAGGAGCATACAGAGACGCATAATCTAGTACGACTGCTAGCTTGAAACCTGTTTTAGAAGAGAGTTGCCAGATGACGACTGATTTTTTCCCCGCAACATCCATGATGGCGGAACCGGATTCTTGGTCAATCATCTGTTTCGGTGCACTGAAATAAGACTTTCCTTCTTCACGGAGTTGGTCGAGACTTTTAAAGAAGTAATTTTTATTCGGGTGCGTGACGACTTTTCCGTCTTTTGTATAGCTGAATACGAAACCTTCCTGTCCGATTTCGATTCGCTTCATGTCTTCTGAGAGGCGGTTGATGCTTTTATAGACGGACAAGACACCCTTGATGTTTGCTTGATCATCAAGTGTCGCTTTTGAGAAACTGATGATGGATAGTTTCGTCGCTTCGTCATAATACGGTTCGCTCATGGCGACCGTACTTGAATTTTCAAGTGCTTGTTTATACCAAAGGTCGCTTCGTGGATCATAGCCGGCAGGGACGTCTTGCTTCGGCCAGTTCAAATAGCCGCCTGACGTATCAGCGTATTGGAGAAAAGAATTTTCGATTTTCGATGAACCGTATTTTTCGAGGACGCTGTAAATGTCTTTTGCTTTTTGAGACGGTTCGTCCGTCAGATCAGGAAGGTCTTTTGGATCAGTATAGTTCGGCAGTGAGCCACTCGCCCGCGTGAACGGGAGTCCGGCGAGTAAAGACGTATCTTTTTTTGTATCGTCGATGATCCGCGAGAAGGATTGCTCGAGTTGCTTTAATGCCGTTTGAGACGTTGAATCGACAAGATTTTCAACAGTTTGACTTGTCTGGTTGTATGAGAACCAGGTTGAGACACCTAACGTAAGCGCAGGTAATAGAATGAGACCGATGAAAAGACGGCGTGTGATGGGAAGGCGCATATGTAATTCTCCTATCTAAATAATCTATAAAATCTGTCTATTCTGATTATCGGACGGGTAATGTTAAATATGAAGGAATTATGGTGAGATTTTCATGATTTGAGAAATGAATCGAACGAAAGTTCATGATAAAATAAAGTGGATGTCACAGAGTGACTAGGGAGGAACTTAGAAATGAATATTGCTTTTTTCTTATTGCCAAAAGATGAAGTGAAATACTTAGATCCTGAGTCGACGGTCAGGCAAGCACTTGAAAAGATGAAACATCATCGGTTCACGTCAGTCCCGCTCGTTGATGATAAAGGAAAATATGCAGGAACGCTCACGGAAGGTGATGTGCTTTGGGCACTTGAAAAAAACCTGGAACATGCGGATTATGATCATGTACTTCAAACACGTCTGACAGACATTAAACAACGTGTTCGTTATAAACCCGTTTCGATCACAGCACAAATGGAAGAAATGATTGAGGTCATCACTGATCAAAACTTCGTGCCCGTCATTGATGACGGCAAACACTTCATTGGAATCATTCGTCGACGCGACATCATCGACTATTTCGCTAAAAAGGTAGAGCGAGAGAATGTCCAATATTGAAGAATGGATCAAAAACGCTTTTGTCCCGAAAATAAACGGGCGAAAGCGTTTTTATTGACCTCTTTCCGCTTCACGAATCGCTTCTTTTAGACGATATATAGACATAATGACAATTTAGGGAGGACGATGTGTTGCGACTTTTACCACCAGTCTTCATCGTAGAAGCATTTCGGAAACGCTCCTACTATAAAACGTTCTCATGGATGATTTCGATTATCGGGTTGTTAGCCGTGTTAATTGCGACGCAGCAACTCTTAAAAAATGTAGAAGAAGGTTACAGTTATAAACGTGCGAGCGGCGTGATGGATGTATTTGAACAAGTCAATCAGGCGGAACGCGATCTTACATACTATTATTACTTATCATTGAGTTCACGGGTCGATGACTCGTTGACGGAACGAATCGAGTGGTCGAAAAAGGTCGATGACGAGCTCGTGGCGCTGAGCAAACGTTTAGAGACAATGCCGACGACAAGTTCTTTGAAAGAGGACGTACTAACCGAAATCGACGAGGTTCGAAAAAACGGTTATGTCGCGAGCAATCGATTTTTTACGGCCGTAGCAAATTATAAAAGTGAAATTTTATTTAATCAGCTATCGCTCAGTCAAGATACCGGGAAATATTATTCCTTGTTTTCTAACCTGTTCTTAATGGAACGGGATTTCGGAAAAGCAGGACAGAGCCTGCTTAGTGCAGATCAAGACAAACAATTGGATGCATACGAGTTATCAAGAATACGGCAAATACGTCAAGATTTGGCAGTGAGAAATGATACGGTGACGAAAACGCTTTCGGCAACGATTGATGCTGAAGACGGAGCGTCGAGACTTGATATTAATACGATGAAAAGTGAGATGGCGGCATATTTTGGTGTGATCGATACGACGTTGAGTGAACCCGCACTTCGCGAATACGAAACGTTAGAACGTATTTCAGATCGCTATCAAGGCAGCATGTACCGTTTGTTTAATCGAGCAATTTCAGACGTACAAACGGAAATGACGGACCGGGGAAATGATGTCATTCGAAATGCGTGGTTGATGTTCGTTGCGACGTGCTTCATCATTTTCGCTTTACTCTTACTGACGCTCTCGCTGTTACGTGCTTTCCGAAAAGACTTAGTCATGTTACAGGAAGAAGCAAACGTATTTGCTGAAGGACAGCAACAATCGTTTTATCAAGTGCCGGAACGCAATGATTTTCAACCTGTCGTCCATGCTTTTCGGACGATGACGGCGATTATCTCAGGACTACTGGATTACAATGACCAAAAAACGCTCGAAATCAAACAGAGAAAAGCAGAAATCGAATCCCTGTTTTCACAAAATACAGATCCAATCATTGCCTTAGCAGCAGACTTCAAGTTATTGCATGGGAATGACCAGTTCCAGAAGCTCGTCGAGACGACAGAGTTCGTGACGATTGAAGAACTGATTCACCCGGCTGATTTGAACCGGGTGCGTCGTGCCTTAAATGGGGCAATCGAAGGGCATAGTCAAACGATTCGTTGTAAGATGATTTTCGAAGCGGACATTCGGAATATGTTCGTCAACATCATTTATGTGCCGACGAAAAGCGAGAACGGGATTGCACTTTATTTAACGTGTCACGATGAAACGGATCAATACAGACGAGAAGAGCGGATTACGCAACTGGCACTGTATGACGTCTTGACAACGCTATTGAATCGAAATGGTTTCGAACAAAAGATGACGGAAGCATTGGCAGGGTTACAGCCCGGCGAACTCGTCACAGTCAGTGTACGCCAGTTTAGACGCATCAATGATGCGTATGGGCATAGCGCGGGTGATTTGATTCTAAAAGAAGTAGCGAACCGTTTACGCCGTCACTTCATCGGGACAGGTTCACCGGCACGAATCGGTGGAGATGAATTTGCTGTCTTGATTTCGCAGCAAGGCATCGTCGATTACCACGAATTAAAACGAGTCATGGAACTTCCGTATTATGTCGAAGGTGAAGAAATCCATGTCAGCATCAGTATGAGTATGGTCCGTTATCCGAACGATGCAGTTGCCGTGACCTCGCTCTTGTCATCTGTTGATATCGCGATGCAACATGCGAAACGGGATCAAGCAGGGGAGCCGGTTTGGTTCGAATCATGGATGAGTGAAGAGTACCGTGAATCGGTCGTTCTCGAAGCAGAGTTGCGCGAAGCGATCGTCAAAAATGAGCTTCAGTTATTTTATCAGCCACAAATTAACTTAAAGACAGGACAGGTCGAAGGCTGTGAAGCGTTACTCCGTTGGTTCCATCCTGAACGAGGCATGATTAGCCCGGCCGTCTTCATTCCGATTGCCGAGCGCTCGATGCTGATTGAAGAAGTCGGCATGTGGGTCGTTCAGGAAACGGTCAACCAAATTAGACGCTGGGAGCAGACGCCACTTGCGATGCTTGGTGTTTCAGCTAACTTATCAGTGAAAGAACTTGCTTCCGGTCGCATCGTCGACTATTTGGCGGATATCAGAAATGAACATCCGGGAATTGAACGGCGGATGGAGTTAGAAATCACGGAATCGTTTGGTGTCTTTTCCGATAAACGCGTCTTTGATGCCCTCGAGTCGCTACATGCAATGGGTTATCAATTGGCAATCGATGATTTTGGAACCGGCTATTCTTCTTTGTCTTATTTAAGTCGCCTTCCGATCCAACGTCTGAAAATCGACCGCTCCTTCATTAGCGGGGAAGATGCATGTTCGAATGCACCATTGATCGAGACAATCATCAAGCTTGCGCATACGTTGAAGTACGACGTAGTCGCAGAGGGAATTGAACAGTTGGAACAAAGCGAGAGTTTACGAAAGCTCGACTGTGAATATGGACAAGGGTTCTACTATTCCCGTCCGATTCCGGCAGATGAATTTGAAGTTTGGTTCATGCAGCATCAGGAAACATTGAAATCTTCATGAGACAATCGAAGCGGAGAGTGGGTACCTCGTTCGTTTCGGTTGGCTTAACGTAAACTACGCGTACACAAAAAAAGCTCCGTTTTCCTGTCCATTGAACTGACAGGAAAACGGGGCTTATGTTTTTTGCTTGAGGACAGCACACTTGCGAACGAGTGATTCCTGTTGCTGTCAGGCATGTTTTAGTTAGACACGATCGAGTGCTAAGTCGTCTGCTTGTTCGAGATAGGCTTTGATTGGTGCGACCGCTTCGTCGACTGTCCCGTCAGCGAAAGGTGACTTCAAGCCGGCGCGTTCGACAAGTGCAAGGAAGCTTTCTGATCCACCTGCTTTACAGAGCGCGAGGTACGATTTCCAAGCGGCTTCGCGGTCCTTCTCCATCCACGCATAGAACTGGAAGGCACAAACTTGAGCGAGCGTGTAATCGATGTAATAGAACGGGCTGCCGAAGACGTGTCCTTGCTGATGCCACCAAGCACCTGAATCGAGGTAGTCATTCTCCTCGTAGTTGCGATGCGGGAGGTATTTCTTCTCGATCGTCCGCCACGCTTGACGACGTTCAGCCGGTGTTAGCTCCGGTTTGCTGTAGATGACGTGTTGGAACTCGTCGACTGCGACTCCATATGGTAAGAAGGTAACACCGCCAGCCAAGTGACTGAATTTATACTTCGATGTTTCTTCACCGAAGAATTCTTCCATCCATGGGTACGCGAAGTATTCCATCGACATCGAATGGATTTCGCATGCCTCATATGTCGGGAACCCGTACTCCGGTGTCGTGAAGTGACGGCTCTCATAAACTTGGAAAGCATGACCGACTTCATGCGTCAAGACGTCGATATCTCCCGACGTCCCGTTGAAGTTCGAGAAGATGAACGGCAGTTTTTCGTCAGCGATGTAGGTACAATACCCACCGCCTGCTTTACCTGGCTTCGCCGTCAAATCAAGGGCACCACGCTCGATCATGTAATCAAAGAACTCATTTGTTTCAGGCGACATCTCGCGGTACATTTTTTTTCCGCCTTCGATGATGAAAGCTTCCTCGCCTTGCGGTGTCGCGTTTCCTGATTTGAAAGCGAATCCTTCATCGTAGTAGTAGAGTGAATCGACACCAATCCGGCGTTGTTGACGTTCTTTTAGTGACGTCGCAATCGGAACGATCGTGTCAAGGATTTGCTGGCGGTAATCCTCGACCATCGACTGGTTATAGTCGACGCGAAGCATCCGGGCATAACCGAGTTCGACAAATGATGGGAATCCGAGCGTCGTGGCGATTTCAGTCCGGACATGGACGAGTTTGTCGTAAATCGTATCAATCGCTTCGCCGTGTTCTGCTAAATAACCGTAACGTGCTTCTGAAGCCGCTTTACGAACCGCGCGGTCAGGTGACTGTAAGTAAGGACCGAACTGAGACAAGTTCAACGTTTTGCCATCAAATTCGATTTCTGCTGAAGACATCAACTTCGTGTATTCACTCGAGAGACGATTTTCTTCTTGAAGCTTCGGAATGATTGCTTCTGAAAAAGTTTTTAAGCTGGCTTCTGCTAAGAGGAAGAGTTGTTTGCCCCAAGTCGTTTCGAGCTGTTCACGGAGCGCATGCGCCGTCAACACATGATAGTAACTCGAGACGTAGCCCTGATAGACGGGGCCTGCTTCATCAAAAAAGCCTTGTTCCGTTTCGTAAAATGCGTCGCGCGTATCAATCGTATGACGAATCTCGACGATTTGGCTCGCTGTTTCGAATTGGTTTCTAAGGGTATTAATCTCAGTGATGGCTGCGTTTGCCTGTTCGACTTGTGTGGCTTCTTTTAAACGAGAAATTGCGTTTTGCATGGTGGTTTCTAAAACATTCAGATCAGGACGGACATATGTAAGTTCTGAAAATGGTAACATGTAAGCGCCTCCTTTTGATTTCTAACTATTATCACACAAAAATACTTGCAAAACTAGAGGGACAAACGTATGCTTTTTGTGAGAACGTGAGCGAGTCGTTCATAAACACGCTCCTATAAAAAAATCGAATCTTCTTCAATGAAGAAAAACGATCAAGAAAGTAGAGGGATAGTATCATGGGATTCTTTAAAAAATTGTTTGGTGGCAACGAAGCAGGAAACGCAAAAATCACTTCTGCACTTACAGGTAAAATCGTCAGCATCGAGAACGTACCCGATCAAGTCTTCTCACAAAAAATGATGGGAGACGGAGTCGCAATCGAACCGACTGAAGGTAAAGTGGTCGCACCGATTAACGCAACAGTCGAAACGATTTTCCCAACAAAACATGCAATCGGTCTTAAAGGTGAAGATGGTCTCGAACTATTAATTCACGTTGGTTTAGATACAGTTAACCTTAAAGGTGAAGGTTTCACAGCACATGTTCAATCTGGTGATAAAGTCAAAGCGGGCGATGTCCTCGTTGAGTTCGATTTAGATTACATCCGTGCGAATGCACCATCGACGGTTACACCAATCATCGTCACGAACCACGACCAATTCACACTTTCTGCTGTTCCTGCTGAAGGTACTTCAGTAGTGGCAGGCGAAACAGAATTGTTCAAGGCAACACATAAATAATCTGATTACGCGCGAAATTTTGCGCTTCTCCTGAAACTCCCTCATCTTACGAGATGAGGGAGTTTCAGACTGTAGACAACGTGCTATCGGGAGAGCAAGCGTCTTTTTTCGTTGCTTTCCTCGGGCGAGGCGCAAGCCGTTGCTCCTTGGATCCTAGCGGCCAATGAGCAGGGTCTTGCCTGCCTCTGAAAGTGCGTTATAAACGCACTTTTCCCCGTAGGAGTCAACGAAACGTGACGCTTTTTAGGTAATACCGTGAGGGAAATCAAGGCATGCAGACGGTTTAGAACCCAATCCGTCTCGATATAGCATATTCACGCTTCATAAGAGTTTGTCTACACGACTCCCTCATCTTACGAGATGAGGGAGTTTTTTGTTCTCCACCCAAACCTTACTGTTTTGTAAGTGAATTGAAAGTCAACTCCATCCCTTGAAGTACGATTGCTCGGTAGACTGAAGGTAACGAATCGACTTCAGGAGGAACAGAATATGAAAGCAATTTTGAATGCAGAAAATATCACGAAGGTATACCAAACGAAGATGGCGCGGCATGAAGCACTAAAACCGACATCATTGACGGTACATGAAGCGGAGTTTGTCAGCATCATGGGTCCTTCAGGAGCTGGTAAATCAACACTGTTGAATCTTTTATCGACGATTGATCAACCGAGTGAAGGTATGATTTCGATTAATGGTGAAGATGTCACGAGCATGACTGAAAAACAATTGGCACGGTTTCGTCGGGAACGACTGGGTTTCATCTTCCAAGACTTTAACTTACTCGACACGATGACGGTCGAAGAAAACATTGCCCTTCCGCTTGCGCTGGCACGTGTCGAGAAAGCGATGATTGTGTTGCGTGTTGAACAAGTGGCGCGGCAACTTGGAGTCGAAGATTTGTTGAAGAAACGTCCGGTCGAACTTTCAGGTGGTCAAAAACAACGCGTCGCAGCAGCACGTGCAATCATCCACCAACCATCACTCCTCTTAGCTGATGAGCCAACGGGAGCACTCGATTCAAAGTCAGCGACAGGGTTACTCGAAGCCCTCGAGACGCTGAATGAACAAGGGGCAACGATTTTGATGGTGACCCATGATTCTGTCACGGCGTCATACGCGGAACGCATTGTCTTTGTCAAAGATGGAGAGCTGTTCCGAGAAATCCATCGGTTTGGGACGCAAAAGGAATTTTTCGAACAAATCATGGAAGTCCAACGCGAACTCGGGGGTGCAGCACGTGAGTTTGTCTAAATTAGCTTTTCGTAATTTAAAGAACATTCGGCACAATATGATGTATCTAGGTGCCGTCACATTCGCAATTTTGATTTATTACACGTTTTTAGCGATTCGTTCGAACGAAGCGATGCTGAACGCAAATGAGATGTACGGTAAGCTCGGGACGGTCTTTACGGGATCGAGTATCATCTTGGCCGTGTTCTCGACGATTTTCATTTGGTATTCGAGTGACTTTTTCTTACGACGTCGTAAACAAGAACTTGGTTTATATGCGTTACTTGGACTCGAGCGAAAACAAATCGCTCAACTGATCTTTATTGAAACGATGGGATATGGAATGGTCGGATTGATCATCGGGACCGCTCTAGGGACGGTTGCTTCAAAATACTTTGTTCAACTGCTTGCGCATGTCATGGCAATCGATATCGAAGCGACGTTTACGATCAGCCTCGCTGCAATGGGTCAGACGATTGCCGTGTTCTTGGTCATTTTTTTATTGATTGCTCTGCGATCGGCACGAACAATTTATCGCTTCACCTTGATTGAACTATTCAAAGCAAACCAACAAGTCGAAGTGATTCCGAAAGTCCATCCGATTCTCGCAGTCCTTTCTCTTCTATTGATTGGATTCGGTTATTACCTGACGGGGCAGCCGCTGCTCGATCACTTTACTGTAGTCGCGCCACTCTTGATAGTTTGTATCATCGTCGGAACATTCGGGACGATGAGTTACTTTACGATTTTCTTGTTGCTTGTTCTCAGTAAACAGGCACGTCACTTCGAAGGAACGAATTTGATTTTACATGGTCAATTGCTGTCACGCGTCAAGTCGAATGCTGTCATGTTATCAACGATTACTGTCATCACGGCAGTCACACTGACGACGGTCGGAACAGCGACATCGATTTACTATTTCATCGATCGAACGGTCGAGCAACAAATGCCATACAGTTTATCGGTTGCGAGTAAACGACCGGAGGCAGAGCAATTGATTAAGGAATCGAATCAAACCATTGAACAGCGGACGATGGTCAACGTCAAAAATGTCGACCATCAGATGAAAGAGTTACCAAATCCGTTATATTTGACGAAGTACTACCGGACATATGCGATGGACGGTTCAAAAGGACAATTCAGCTACATCAATTATTCAGACTACCGCAGACTAGCGAAGGCGAACGGAAAACGTGTTTTACCTGAGCCGCAACAAGGTGAGGCGATTGTCCTCGAGACATTCAAAGGAAACGACTTGTTGCAGGAACGAGTCAAGTCACCCGTTGGAATCAAGATAAACGACATCCATTCGTCCTTTCGCATCACGGGTGAAACGGATTTACCAATCGCTCAACTCTATGAGAAACAACGATTGGCGTTCGTCGTTTCGGACGATGCCTTCGCGATGATGCCGGAGCGTGCATGGATGCTGACGAATTATCAATTTTCAGATGAACGGACGGATGACGGGTTGATGAAGAAACTCGAGGCACTTTACGGAAAGCAGGCGGAAACGGACATGGCGGCCTATTATCCGGTCTACGCGATAACGACGGCGACGACAGGGCTGCTCGCATTTGCTGCCGGGTTCCTCGGACTCGTCTTCCTGCTCGCGACAGGTTCAATCATCTACTTCAAGATGCTTGCGGAAGCAGAAGAATCAAAGCACCGTTTTGCGATCATTCAAAAGGTTGGGGTGGCGCAAGGCGAACAGGTGAGTATCATTCGTCGCCTCGTCGGATTTGTCTTCTCCCTACCGTACCTCCTTGGACTCATTCACAGCATCTTTGCGATGCAAGTCCTCCAAAAACTACTCAACTACAACATCGTCATGCCGACAGTCCTTGCGATTGGCTGTTATACGGTCGTCTACCTTGTGTATTACATCATGACGGTCCGAGCGTACCGGCGGATTGTGATGTGACGACGGTGACTGGAAACGAATAATCGTTTCCAGTCCTTTTTTTGTTCGGTATGATAGATAACGAAGGAGATGAATCATTCGATGGAAACAATTTTATTAGTGGAAGATGATCAAAAAATCGCGGAGTTACTTCAAGAGTTGCTCGAACGTTATGATTTCCGTGTCATTCACGAAGATGGATTTGGTGATGTCGCGGCACGTTTTGAAGAGACGAAGCCGGATGTCATCTTGCTTGATGTGAACCTTCCGAAGTTCGACGGCTTTTATTGGTGCCGGCAGCTTCGCTTAAAAACACGTGCCCCGATTTTGTTCATTTCGGCGCGAGTCGGAGAAATGGATCAAGTCATGGCACTTGAATATGGGGCGGATGACTACATCGTTAAACCGTTCCAAGGAGCCGTTGTCATCGCGAAAATCAAAAGTCAGATTCGGCGGGCGTACGGGACGTTATCAAGTGAGAATGATGAACGGACCGTCGTGAAGGCGGGCATCACGTTGTATTTAGATCGGTATATCGTCGAACATGGTGATCAATCGATTGAACTATCGAAAAAAGAGGGTTTGATTTTAGAAATGTTACTGACGGCTAGCCCGCGGATTGTCAGCCGGGGAGACCTGCTCGAACGAATTTGGGATGATGAAGCCTTCGTCGATGAAAATACATTGAACGTCAATATTACGCGTGTTCGTAAACGTTTGGCAGAAATCGGCGTGTCAGGGCTTGAGACGGTCCGGGGAGTCGGGTATTGCCTGGTGCTTGAAAAATGAAACTGTTTTTTCGTTATACGATTCCAGGACTGCTGTTTTTCATCGTTCAACTGGTCGGCTTATTTCTCGTCTTATGGTTATACGATCTTTATCAACCCGCAGCGTTTTTCTATATCATCTTACTTGATACAATCGCGCTCATCATTTATTTAAGCTATCGCTTTTTTAGTATGTTGCCACTGCTTAAACGATTACAAAATCCGATTACCTCGGTTGCAGAACCGATTCGCCCCGGCAGTGAGGAACCAATCGCTGCAGCAGTCGAACAATTTTTAGAACGGCAACAAACGATTTTTCGAAACAGTTTGTTTGCCGAACGGCGGAAAGAAAAAGAACGGCACCGGTACGTCGATCAGTGGATTCATCAAATGAAGACGCCGCTCTCGGTCATCGAACTGATTCTTGAACATCCGGGTGAAGATTACCGGACAGATCTGCGGCACGAAGTCGAACGACTACGGACAGGTCTTGATCAAATGTTGTATTCGTCACGCCTCGAAGCAATCGAGACGGATTTGAAGGCGGAGCAACTTAATCTCCGTGTTCTCGTCATGGACATCATCAATCAAGAAAAACGACTGTTTGTCAAAAATAAAGTCTATCCGAAGCTTGAAATCGAACCGTCCTTATACGTGTATACAGATGCTAAATGGTTCCGCTTTTTGTTACTTCAACTGTTGACGAACGCCGTCAAATACACGACGGGACATGGTAAAGAAGTTCTGATTCGGGCGATGGAACGCGACGGACAAGTCGTGCTGACATTGATTGATGATGGAGTCGGCATTCCGAAGCGTGACTTGCCGCGTGTCTTCAACGCCTTCTTCACGGGTGAAAATGGACGGCGTTACGGAGAGTCGACCGGAATGGGACTTTATTTCGTCTGGCAGGTCTGTACGAAGCTCGGGCATGAAATTGAATTGAATAGTCTGGAAGGCCAAGGGACGACGTGTCGATTGAAGCTTGTAGGAGGACGAACGGATGATTGAAGTCAAACAGCTTGGGAAAGTATATGCAGGAAAAGTAACGGAACAACCGCTGACGGATTTGAATTTCCGTGTCGAGGAAGGCGAGATGGTCGCGGTGATGGGGCCGTCCGGAAGTGGCAAGTCGACACTGATCAACTTACTGGCGACGCTCGATCAACCGAGCTGGGGTTCGATTTTGATGGAGGGCATTGATACATCGACCTTCAAGCGAAAAGAAACGACGCGCTTTCGGCGTGAGACACTCGGAATCATTTTTCAAGAGTTCAATCTACTCGATTCGTTGACGCTTGGTGAAAACATGCTCGTTCCGTTGATGCTGTCTGGGAAAAAGACGAAGCTCGCGCGAGAGGAGATGCTGCATCTCGCAAAACGGCTTCAAATCGATGAGCTACTCGACAAACAGGTGGATGAAGTATCCGGTGGACAGCGCCAACGCGCTGCGATTGGGCGTGCTTTAATCCATGCTCCGCGTTTGATGTTGGCTGACGAGCCGACCGGTGCACTCGATTTCCAAGCGACAAAACATGTAATGGAATTACTTGCTGAGTTAAATGCAGCCGGGATGACGATGGTCATCGTCACCCATGACCCGACGGTCGCCTCGTATTGTAACCATGTCTTATTTTTGAAGGATGGTAATATTCAAACCGAGTTGTTTCGTGACGAACCGCGTCGTGTCTTCTTTCAACGCGTCATCGAGTCGCTGTCGTTATTAGGAGGGGACGAACATCAACTATCTACAATACGCCCTACGTAACATTAAACGCTATCAGCGTCTGTACTATGGGTACGCCCTGACGATTGTCATCGCGATGACGATTTCGACGAGCTACTGGAACTTAGTGACGAGTGCTTCGTTCCAAAATGTCGCAAAAGTCTTAAGTCAATTGAATCAAGTCATCGAACTGACGATGATTTTTGTTTTTATCGCGGAACTGATTATTTTGTTTTTCAGTATCCTGTTCATCTATGCGACGACGTATACGATGCTTGAACACCGTAAAAATGATTTACGTGTCATGCGGACGCTCGGGAGCGGATTTTCGCACTTTTTAAAGTACTTCCTCATTGAGGTTCTCCTTGTCGGCGGACTAGCGATTTCGGCGGGGTTGTTGCTTGGAGTCGTCTTGACGAAACTAATGTTGCTGGCAATCGAAAAAGTGATGTTTTTACCACGACTCGATATTGAAATCTCTGCACTGTCGTTTTTGGTACTCATCGCCGGGGCGCTCCTCGTTCTCTTAACGGCGACAGTACTCGCAATCTATCGATTCCGTCCGGATCGCCCCATTCGGACACGTTCAACATGGAAACGCCGCTTTCGTATGTCGCTGCGCGTCCTGGCGATTCTTCTGTTGTTGTACGGCTATATATTAGCGTTCGTCCAACAAACCGGATTTGTTTTGTTGTTTCCACTCGTCATTTTTATCGGTTCCTTTTTCATCTGCCGTAATGTGTTACCGACGTTGATGAAATTGTATCGTCCCCGGACGTTGTCGTTACGTAAACTCATCCTTTCTGAAATTGCGACACAGCTCCGGACGAATAGCACCCTCGTTGCCCTTGGGACGATTTTGACGTCATGTGCACTAACGGCAGTCGGGCTCGTCTTCATCTTTCAAGTAGTCGGGTTAGACTTATCTTCACAAAATCATTTTGGACTCGTCTATTATGAAGAGTCGAAAGAGCAGTCCGAACGCTTGCAAAAGATTGAAGAGACGATGGAAGAGACGTTCCCGGACAAATATCAGCAGGAAGTTCGTCTGAAAAAGAAGGGGACACGTTACGTGTTGCCTTTATCCGACTACAATCAATTATTAAACGAGCTGGGACAGAAACGACGCGAGCTGAACGACCGTGAGGCGCTTCAAATTCCAGCCCGTCCCGTTCAGTTAAAAGAACAGACACCGACGATGGAAAAAGCGCGACAGGCGATGGAACAAGCTGGATACAGATTAGTAACCCCGGCTAAACACCGCCTCTTTTTCGGTTATAACTATCGCATCGAAACGCTATTTGTCATCAGTGATCAGCGCTTCAACGAACTGGCACAACCCCTCGCCCGGATTCGTGTTTTTGAAACGCCAGCCTATCGGGATTACGGGACAGGGGCTTGGGATGACTGGATGTCAATCGTCCGGGACATTCAGTCGAAATCGAAGATGACGAACGAAGCGGCGGCGCCGTATCAATTAATCAATGAAACAGAAGATGAACTCGATGGGATTCGGATTGTCCGTCTTGTCTCATTCGTCGTCATTTTACTGACGGTCTGGCTCTTCGTCATCAACGCGAGTTTCCTCCACGTCTGGATGCAGATGACGGCTGAACAAGAACAAAAACGATTGAAGACGCTGTTTGCCCTCGGTTTTGATCGTCAAAGTGTCCGAACGTTTTTACTTGTGAAATATGGAGCGGTCTTGATGATTCCATACTTGATTTCCGTATTTCATGCCTGGTTGTTGTTCCAAGCCATCATTTCCGAGGCGGGTCTTAAGATGGGTCCCCTGTTCGGTGTTTCCTTGATGTGGATTGGAATCGTCACGTTTTGTTATATCGGAAGCATCTTCCCGCTCTGGGTTCGATACCCACGACACCTGCTTCAAAAGTCAGGCGAAAGTTCGATGTATCCGATACCGGATTCAAGGGTATGATAAGAGCATAGCGAGGAGGGAGCATATGCTGAATCATTCACCATATCGAGGGTACGGGGACCGGATTCGGATTTTGCGGGAACGCGCCGGAATCTCGATTGATCAGTTAGCAGATAACCTGGGTGTCGCACCTTATTTCATTCGACGAACAGAATTAAGTGAGGTCTACCCGACGAAAGCCTACATCGAGTCGTTAGCAGAAGTTTTACAAATCGATTCGAGTTATTTGGCGCGGCATATTTGGACAGGGGAATCGTTGAAGTTCGTCATGCAGGACAGCACACCGCTCGAGGAAATGCGTTTAGCGTACGAGCAGACACTGGGTCAGGATGAATCCGTCATCGAAGAACAACTCGAAGAACGGATGCGGATGTTTGACTTGATGTATGATGATGACGTGAAGCGAATTGAACAGACGATGAGTACGACGGAACAGCGAATCTTTCACGAGCTGGTCGAGTCGGTCATGGAGGCCGGAGAGCTTCGTCGGGAAGAAGCGCGGGGGACGTTTGAGATGTTCGAGGATAAACTCCCCTCGATGATTCAACTCGACGAGTATTTAGATCGTTTGACTGAGGGAGAAACGACCGAGCGAACGACGTGTTACACTCAGTATAGTAATCAGATTGAACGAATGCGCTATCATCGAAAGTGATGCGAAGTCTTTTCATTAAAAATGCCGCCCCTTCCTGAAGAAGTGGCGGCATTTGTTTTATGATCGTCGTGGAACTTGGTGATGAGAGACTCGGCTTTTTTGACGTGTCCGCCCGATGATGAAGCCGATGATTGCGTTCGCGATGACGAGAACCCATCCGACGTATCCAAAGTTGAGCGTCAAGCTACCAAGCATAGCTTGCCATTTGAAGACCATCATGAAATCTCCACGGATCACAAACCGAGCGATACAAACGAGTAACACCGTCGTGCCGGCGATGAAGATTCCCATCCAACTTCCGAAGAGGCGAGATGATTGAATGCGGATAGCGACGAACGACCAGAAAAATAGACTGACGACAAACGTCATGCCACCATAGGCAAGGACGAGCTTCCACGTCTCGCTCGCTTGTGGAAATTTCGTAAACATGACAAGGGACGAGACGATGGCGGCAGCGGTGAATAAAATAGCTGCCCAAAAACGAGACCGCATAACGTAGTTCCTCCTAAAGTTTTTCTCACTTAACGATAGCGGAAACGTCTCATCTTGTAAACCACTACTGACGACCACTTAAAATACGTCGCAGTTGCTTGAGCGGGTTCGATCCATAGAACAGCACACCGCCTCGATAAAATTTCGTTCCGACGAACAGGGCAAGGGCGATGCTTACCCCCATTAAGCCGATGGATAAAAGGATTTGCCACATCGGGACGTCCGTCAGCATGACCCGTAAGAACATCAACATCGGGGTGAAGAACGGAATGAATGATAAGACGACGACCGCTTGATTTGTTGGAGCGTTTAAACTAAAAATGGAAATCATGAACGCGGCTACAATCAGCATGATAACGGGTATCGTTACTTGCTGTGCATCTTCGACCCGACTGACGAGTGAACCGAGTGCGGCGAGCAACGTTGCATAAAGGAAGTAGCCGAGTAAGAAGAATACAAATAAGTAGACAACTGTTTGAATGCTTAAAGAGTCGAGTGATAGTTGGTCAAACAAGCTGCTTTTTTGTCCACTGTAGTAACCAACGCCAACAAGCAAAGAAAGTTGAATGATGCTGACCGTTGCAATGGATAAAATTTTTGCAAGCATATGTTGAATCGGACTGGCAGCAGAGATTAACAGCTCCATGACACGTGATGATTTTTCATTGGCAATCTCGGTTACAATCATTCCGCCATAAATTACAATCGTAAAATACATTAAGAACAGCAAAACATACACGAGGGCAGAAGCGGCAAACAGTTCGTCCTCATTTTTTCCGCCAGTGGATGTTAACTCTTGTTTTGTTGTAATAGGAGCAGCCAATGCGGCGAGAATCGCAGGATCAACATTTGATTCAGAAATGATTTTTTGATCACGAACCAGTTTTAGTGCCGTTGACAGTTGAGTTTTCAGGGATTGTTCCGGACTCTCACTAATTAATGTGACAGCGTAAGGATCGCTCGTCATCAACGCAACCACTTCATATGTGCCGTCTTTAACGGCATCTCGTGCTTCCTGTAATGAATAATCTTTCTGATCGATTTCGGATTTTATCCCACTTTCTTTTAGAACAGGAACGATGTCCGCATCCAGTGAACTGACAACAGCGATTTTAGGTTCGTCTCCTGCAAACCAGTCAATGATTCGTTCGATATTCGAAAATCCAATCAAAAAAACAATCATTAAAGCGGTTGAGATAAGAAAACTTTTTGCCCGCAATTTTTGTAATAAACTAAAGCGATACAGGGTCATAAATTTACGGTTCATAACGTTTTCCGACCTCCTCGATGAAAATGTCCTGTAGGGAGAGTTGATCCCAGACGAAACGTTCGACGTGGAAACCTTCTGTAATTAAACGGCGAAGTAATCCGTCGGCGGCTTCTTTCGATTCGACTTGGAGCGTGTAGCCGGTGCCTTCCGTCTCGACCTGTAAAATACCAGGCAGTGCATCCCATAACAATGGTGGGGCATCGGTTGCTAACAAAACACGCGTTTTTCCGTAGCCTGCTTTGATGTCTGGTAAGTAACCGGCGACAACAGGTTTTCCGTGATCTAAAATCGCGACATGTTCGCATAATTCTTCGACATGATCCATCCGGTGACTCGAGAAGACAATCGTCGTCCCGTCCGTCGTCAGTTTCCGGACCGCTTTTTTAAGTTGTTCGACGTTGACAGGGTCAAGTCCGCTGAACGGTTCATCGAGAATCAACAGATCCGGCTTGTGCAGGACGGCAGAAATCAATTGAATTTTTTGCTGATTCCCTTTTGAAAGCTGTTCGACACGCATCTTTTCATATTGAGGAATTTGAAAGTAATCCAACCACGCCACTAGAGATGCTTTAGCCTCTTTACGCCGCATCCCACGAAGCTCGGCTAAAAAGATTAATTGCTCGTCCACCCGAATCTTTGGATAAAGACCGCGTTCTTCTGGTAAATAGCCGATTTGCGAGAGGGGGATGGCTTTTCCTTTCCAGGTGATTGATCCTGTCGTCGGCTGTAAGATACCGAGCAACATCCGGAACGTCGTCGTCTTTCCGGCACCATTCGCGCCAAGTAATCCGAAAATCTGTCCTTCCGGAACTTGAAACGATAGCTCATCGACGGCTGTAAAATCGCCGAACTGTTTTGTGATGTTCTGTAGTTCTAGCATGTGAACCTCCTTGGTAGACTAAGTAGTCACTTCTCTTTACATTGTACCCTTACGTTAAAACTGGTTAAAGGTTCCATTTTTAAAATTTATATAATTGAGCATTTTTGTTTACTTTTAGTAATTTAGTTACTATTATTATATTAAGGATAAAAGGGAGTAACTAGGTAATCGTCATGAAAGCGCAACGGACAATCCTGGTTTTGCCGTTGATGAAGCATTCGAAGCACTCGGTGAAGACTTAAAGTTGCCGGAACAATTTGAGGCGCACCGGGTGCAAATCGCGCAACATGCCGCACCAATCACAGTCAAGAAGGGGAGACTCGTATGATACATCTTTTTGAACAACCTAAAAAACAAGGCGCACCGATTTTCTTGCTTCTCCATGGCACGGGTGGATCGGAACAAGATTTAATCGGACTCGTCCAATTGTTTCATCCAGATGCCGGTTATCTCTCCGTTCGTGGAGCAGTCACGGAAAATGGGATGCCGCGTTTCTTTAAACGCTTGGCAGAAGGCGTCTTTGACGAAGCCGACTTAGCCTTACGGACAAAAGAATTGATGGCATTCATCAAAGAAAAAAGTGAGACGTATCAATTTTCCGTTCAGGAATTAATTCCCGTCGGTTACTCGAACGGTGCGAATATCGCAGCGAACATGATGTTTGAAGAAGCGCTGTTCGCACAAGCGATTTTGCTCCATCCGATGGTACCGCGTCGTGGCATCCCGTTGCCAAATAGTGAAGGCGTCAACGTCTTCATCGGAGCGGGGGCAAATGATCCGATTTGTGCCGCAAGTGAGACGGAAGAACTAAAAGCACTATTTGAAGGTGCCGGAGCGCATGTCGACGTGACATGGTCAAACCACGGACATCAGCTCGTCATGCCGACGATTGAAAGCGCGGCATCCTGGTTAAACAATCAATTGACACAATAAAAAAGCATTGAGAACTCAAGGGGCAGAATCCTGAGTTCTCAATGCTTTTTTATTAAGCTGGATGGTCACTTTTCGGACGAGAATAAACAATCAAGATTCCTCGCTCAACGAGTTGCATTGCGAGTGTCTCTTTTGCTTCTTCAGAAATTTTCGTCTGTGTGATATGTTTGTACAGGTGCCGTAGTTCGCGACGCATCGGTTTGCGGACGAGCCACATGCTGTCGATGATCGAACACCACGTCAGGACGGTTTCTTGACCGATATAGAATTGCTTTTGCCGATTGAGATAACGAATCCACCATTCATCGCGAAGCATCTTTAAAGTAACGCCGGTAACAAAGACGATCAGAAATGTCAGTGGAATTGTTTCATACAAAGGAAGACTTGTCAGGACATCGCGAAGTCCTGTGACTAAGCTGAGCATCATCCAACCAATGAGCCCGATGACGAGCCAATAACCAAAGTTGAGTGTACTTCGTCGTTGCATCATGAGTTTCGGTTTCAAGAGTGGAGTGGCCATCAGAATCACCTCCTTGTGAAATAATCGAATTTTCTGACAATTTATAGTTGTCCTTCTACTATAGTTACTTTTTCCCTAAACGTCCAGTCATTAGACATGGAAAATGTGTTTCTTTCTTGACGATTTTCGTGTACGCTAAAAAAAGAAAGTGAGCGGTTACATTAAAGGAGGAAAACAGATGGTGGATCAAGTCGTTTGGATCGCGGTTGGTATCGTCGCAATCGCTGTGTTCACAGCTTCAAGCGTTGCTGCGTACATGGGCGTTAAAAATCAAGAAGACTAAGAATTGGTCAGGCATCAGCCTCACCGAATCTTTACAAGCTCAAAGGACGATTCCGCTGTCGGAATCGTCCTTTTTAGATTTTTGAATACAATCAAAGCCAACCGAATGACAAGCGCATCATTCGGGTCGGCCGAGTAGAGCTTATTTATTTTCCGTCACATCTATCTTTTCTGCATACGGTTTTAAGGCATCGCTCCACCGCAAGTAACCGCCACCGACGAGGTGCAACCCATCATACGTCATCCGATTTTGGAGGTATCCTTGATCGTTCGTCAAGACCGGCCGTAAATCGACGAAGTCGGCATCGACCGATTCTGCGAGCTGCTTCAAATTACGGTTCAACGCTTCGACTTCACGGTTGACCCGGACGGAGTCGGAATATTTCGGTGCGACGGGGACCGTTGACTGGATGACGACGTCGATGTTATTTTTTCGGAGTGTCGTCACGATCGTCGTCATATTCTCTGTAATCTTAGAGACGGGTGTGAAGTGCCGGATGTCATTGATACCACCCATCACGAAAACTTGTTTTGGTTCTAACTCAAGAATTAGGTCAAGTCGTGTCAAAAATCCTTCCGTTGTATCACCGGGAATCCCGAAATTAACGATCGATGAATCATTCATCAAAATCCGCCAGTCACCAAAATGTGTCATCGAATCACCTAACATGACAGCATTCGGAGATTTTGGGTATTGATAAGTATGGAAGAGACTATTCAATCGGACATAGTTGGAGTTTTTTGTGTATTGGAATGTCGTAACCGGTTTCGAACTCATTGCAGGGAAGACGTCTTCGATTAAATCAAGTGGTTTACGTCCGAACAGTAGTGCAAGGAGAACGATGTTTATGACAACCGAGAGAATCAATAGTGCTTTTTTCATAAAACAATCGTTCCTTTCAGAGGAGTATAAGGGGTAGTGTAACATGAATCGAAATCCATGGTTCGACAATATTAAAGGATTTCTTGTCATTTTCGTTGTCATTGGTCATATGCTGACTGATATTCGGTTCGACTATGATGGCAAGGTACTCGAGACGGTCTATTTAATTATTTATTCGTTCCACATGCCATTGTTCATCATTTTGAGTGGCTACTTCTTTCGCGAAAACAAGTACTTACGGGTGATTCAATTATTTGCCGTCTATTGTGTCTGGCAAATTTTAATCGGGTCGTGGGCAACCTTTGGGGAAGGGTTACCCTTATTTTCCGGTCAAAATATCGGGACGCACTTGTTGCGTCCGTACTGGGCGCTTTGGTATTTGTTCGTCATGGTCGTCTGGTACATTGTCACACCATACGTCGTGCACTTGAGAGGATATATCTGGTTCGGTTTAGCGTTCGCCCTGTTATACGGCTTCGAACTTGAGAATACAGGATTCCTGGCATTACGGAAGTTAATCATGTTCTATCCGTATTTCTTATTAGGGAACTATCTCTCGGAACACGAGTTTATCCGGATTTTCGAGATGCCGAAAAATTTCAAACGCCGGATGAACGTCCGCTTACTGGGCGGACTCGCGTTTACTTCCGTCGTCGGTTTTTTATTGTTTCAAGCCTGGCGGGATACACCGCAAGAAGTCGTCGATCTTGCAAATGCCTTTAAACACCGTTTTCCTTACGTCGAACAATATGATAGCGATGCCTGGGTCGGGGTACTGAAGCATAGCGTCATCTATTTCTTATCGATCACGGCGTCACTCGGGTTCATGATGCTTGTGCCGATGCGCAGGCTTCCACTCGTGACCCGGGCAGGGGAGCTGAGTCTCTACGTTTATCTTTTACACGTCTTCTTCGTCATGGCTTGGCGACAATATGTAACGGGTGCATTTGTAACAGAACCTTGGGTCGCTTTGTTGATCATTTTTGGCGTTGCGATTTTAATCGTCGGAATCATCGTTCACCCGGCAGTTGTTCGGATGTTACGCCCATTGATTGAAATTGACATCCGTCCGATTGTCGAGAAGCGGGAAGACCTTTCAAAAAAAGGTTAAATGCTATACACTTTAAAGTAGATGGATTAATAGATGAAGGGCGTGGAAAGTATGTCATATAACTTAAACAACGCGGATGGTGTCGTAAACGTTTCTCAGCAGGTAATCGAGGTCATCGCCGGAGTTGCCGTCAAGGAAACAGAAGGTATCGCATTTACGCAAGATGATTCGAAACTGCAAGAAAAACAAATGGTCAAACTCGTTAAGGTCGAAGATGTCGGAGGCGAGATTACGGTCAGCCTGGCTGTTCATATCAAGTATGGTATGTCGATCATCAAGACAGCGGGTAAAGTGCAAGAACGGATTGTGCAAGACATGGAAAACATGTTGGCATTCCCACCGAAAGCAGTCGACGTCCGCGTCATCGGATTGTTAAAAGGATAAAAAAGGAACGAGGCGCTTCGTCATTGGACGAGGCGCCTCGTTGTTGATTAGGGGAGGTAGCGGAGGGCGAACGTTTCAGTTGCCTTTGCCGAATAGTCAAACTGGAGGCGAATGGCATATTCGCTCGTCGAAAAAACAGATACAGCGGGGTGCTCGGTCTGCGCAAGCGTCGTTTCTCCGGTCACGAGTTCGAATGCCAACTGATCGAGTGTCAAAAGCTGATTACTTGGATTACGCACTAAGACAATCGCTTCAACGGAAGTCTCTTTTTTTAGAATCGATACCGGAAGGAGCGACCAACCGTCTGTCGGAGGAATCGGGTGAGAAAAAGCGATTTGGCGGATCCGTTGGCGTTCAGTCTCCGAGAAGGACGAATCAATCAGCACATCGGTCAATAATTCGTTCGAAAAGACAAGTTGGACCGGATCAGTAAGTAAATCAAGGTCGACAAACACATCTTCTTCCGCAAACTCAAGCCAAAGCGGAATTGTTACCATTGGTAAAAGGACCGGTATCTCCTCGATACTAAGCGTTTTCCGGGCAATCAACTGGTCGCCGGACAGTGCAAGAACGACTAAATCATTCAGCTGGAAAGCTTGGTCAAGTGTATTTTGGAACAAGGCAATCAAGCGCAACGGCTTGTTTTCTAACCTTTGGAAGAGGTGGATTGCCATTTGACCAGGAGCGAGTCCAGGTAGTTGTGCCGCGACGTAGCGGAAGACATACTCATCTTCTTTGACGATTGGCATATCGTCCGTGAAATAGAGCGCAGGTTGAATAACCGGTGAATCAGTCGACGGTTGCATGAAGCATTCCTCCTTCAGTCGTAACACTTTCGAAGCGACAAAGACTAGAGACAATCTGTTTTTCAAAAGTAGAAATCGCATAAGTGAAGTAGTCCATTCCTTCCTGTTCAAAGATACGAACAGGTTGTTCCTGCGCATAACCGCGAAGATGAATCCCTTCCTTCAATGAATTCATCGCCGTTAAGTGACCCGTCCACTGTTCATCGAGTGCGAGCAGCATGAAGCGACGTGCTGTTTCTTCATGGGACGCAAGATGGTCTGCCATCGTGGTCTCGGTCTCTGCAATGAGTGGAGTCAATCGTTGTTTCATTTCTTCACGCGATTCGACGCGCTCGAGCAGGACCGGTTGTTGGACGAGCTGTTCAAGTTCCGATGTCAGTAATGCCAGTGGCCATTCTTCTGGAACGAGCGCGTCATGGAGATGCTCATCGACTAAGGCATGAATGACACGAGCAGCAAAGGACTGGACGAACCCTTCAAGTGACTCGGACTCAACAATTTGATTGCGAAGACGATAGATCGCGAGGCGTTGCTCACTGATGACATCTTCTAGCTGGACGAGTTCATCACGGACGCTCCGGTTGACGGATTCACATGTCTCCTGCGCATAGCACATCAACTGACGCGCCTCTTTTAACGTGACAGGACCTGCGACATCGGGAAGCTTTTTTTGAACACGGGTGAGGCGGTCTTTTGCGAAGCGGCGGGGAAGCTCGTCTTCGAGTGATAAATAGAAGCGCGTCAATCCTGGATCACCTTGGCGACCGGCCCGGCCGCGAAGTTGATTATCGATGCGGACCGACTCGTGGCGTTCTGTCCCGATGACCAACAATCCACCTTGCTGTTTGGCAGAGGCATCGAGGACGATATCCGTTCCACGACCGGCCATGTTCGTCGCAATCGTAATCCGGCCGGCTTGTCCGGCTGACTCGATGATTCGGATTTCTTGATCAACCGTCTTTGCATTCAAAATCTCATAAGGCAACTGTTCGCGCTCCAGGACGTGAGCGACTTTTAGGGATTGTTCGATTGAAGTCGTCCCGATCAATACGGGTTGTCCTGTTTGATGTGCGAGTCGTGTTGCCTGTGCGATGGCCTGATATTTTTCCTGACGCGTCAAAAAAAGGACGTCTGGTTCATCGATTCGGATTTTCGGGCGATTCGGTGGAATCGATACGACATCCATCCGGTAAGTTTTCAGGAACTCATCGCGTGAGGTCGACGCGGTTCCCGTCATACCCGAAACATGACGGTAGAGGCGGAAATAATGTTGAATCGTGATTTGGGCTGTCGTCCGGTTTTCTTCAGTCACGGTAACATTCTCTTTTGCCTCGAGTGCTTGGTGTAGGCCGTCAGATAAACTGCGCCCTTCCATTAAGCGACCTGTGAATAAGTCGACGAGGGCGATTTTATCATCTTTGACGATGTAGTCGATATCGCGTGTCAAGACGACATGCGCGCGAAGTGCCTGGATGACATAATGAAACAAGACAGCATGTTCTGCCGCAAAGAGTTGATCGACTCCGAACGTTCGCTCAATCGTCTCGATGCCTTGGTCGGTTAAGGCAACCGCTTTAATTTCATCGTCAAACGTATAATCTTCCTCTGGCTGGAACGCTTCGATGACACGACGGACGAGTTGTTGGAGCGCTTCGTGAACGGTGTCACGTTCCGCCATGATGAGGGGGGTTTTAGCTTCATCAATCAAGATGCTATCGACTTCATCGATCAGAGCAAAGCGGAGAGGGCGTTGCAACCGGTCTTCTTTGCGCATGACGAGATGGTCGCGAAGGTAATCAAAACCGAACTCCGTTCCGACTCCGTATGTAATATCGGCAGCGTAGGCGGCTCGCTTCTCGTCAAATGATAAGTCGGAATGATTGATGCCGACCGTCAGTCCTAAAAAGCGATGGATTTGTCCGATTTGTTCCGCGTCACGGCGGGCCAAATATTCATTGACGGTGATGACATGGACGCCTTGCCCGTACAGACTCTGTGTAAAACTGGCGAGCGAAGCGACGAGGGTTTTTCCTTCCCCGGTCGCCATCTCGGCGATATGTCCTTCAAGTAGCGATAGGCCACCAATCAGCTGGACATCGTAATGGCGGAATCCGAGCGTCCGCTTACTCGCTTCCCGAACAAGCGCAAATGCAGTCGCAGTAATCGCTTCGACCGACTCACCCGTCTGAAGACGTTCTTTTAAAGAAGCGGTTAAGCGGCAGAGTTCGTCATCGGTCTTCTGTTGCATTTCCGCTTCTAGACTATTGATCGACAGGACGATTTTTTCATAACGTCGCATCCGACGGCTCTGTTCGTCGAGTAGTTGTTTGACACGTTGAAACATACTAAGTCACTCCTTCAATTCCGATTCTAAAACTAACCTGATTATACCAGTTAAAAAATGTAAAACGAATAGTAAAGAGATAAATAGAGAAAACATTTATGCTTATTTGAAAGCGTTATCAATGCAAACTAATTTTTCCTGATAACTTCAAAAGGTCTAAATGAAGAAATTTTTGATAACGCTTGCAAAGAGGTGTATGAAGAGGTAAAATATTTCTTGAGGCAAGTGCAATCGTTTGCGCAAATCATTCGATTTCTTGTCTTTCATGTACGATGGATGAAAGGATGGATGTCGGATGGCACCAACGATTGAAGCGGTTATTTTTGACTTAGACGGCGTGATTACCGATACAGCCGAGTATCATTACTTAGCGTGGAAGCAACTCGGAGAGGAGCTTGAGATTCCGTTCGACCGGGATTTCAACGAAACACTTAAAGGTGTAAGTCGGACCGATTCGTTAGAGCGGATCTTGGCGCTCGGTGGAAAGCAGCATGCTTTCACGGAAGCCGAAAAAAACGCGCTTGCGACGAAAAAGAACGAGCACTACGTCGAGTTGATTCAACATATCTCAGAACAAGATCTTCTTCCGGGAATTATTTCGTTCTTGGATGAAATTCGGGCTGCTGGGCTGAAAATCGGTATGGCGTCGGCTTCGAAAAATGCGCTGACGGTCGTTGAGGCACTAAAGGTCCGACACTATTTCGATGATATCGTCGATGCGGCAACAGTTGCTCAGTCTAAACCACACCCTGAAGTGTTTTTACGGGCAGCTGAAGCGCTTGACGTCGATCCGAGTCGCTGTATCGGTGTAGAAGATGCAGCAGCCGGTATTACAGCCATCCACGCGGCAGGCATGTATGCTGTCGGCGTCGGACCGGAAACGACGTTACATGAGGCAGACTATCGTGTCGATTCGACAGATTTGCTTTCCCTTGAGCAAATCTTAGCTAATCGCTAACGACAACGTTCCATTCCCTGATGGTTCGTTGTTTCATCTGATTGACTCTTTTCATGTGAGGAAAAGGACCGCTTCCCTGAGCGGTCCTTTTTGCGTATAGACAAATTAAGCGGTTTTTAATCTTAACGGATGGTGAAAAGTTGCTTTCCTGCTTCTTCTCAAAACAAATTTTTTTCGCAAAATTCATCGGTAGATGGCAATCCTTTTAGCGTGCAGACTGTAGACAAAGTGCTATCAGGAGAAAAAGCGTCTTTATTCGTTGCTTTCCTCGGGCGAGGCGCAAGCCGTTGCTCCTTGGTCCTTACGGACAACGAGCAGGGTCTTGCCTGCCTCTGAACGTGCGTTAAAAACGCACTTTTTCCCGTAGGAGTCAACGAAATATGACGCTTTTTAGCTAATACCGTGACCAAAAAGCCGGGCATGGAGACGTTTTAGAGCGCAATCCGTTTCGAATCGCTTAGAACCGCGAAAAGCAATCGGTCGCGATCCTGCAGCTTTGCTGTAGCGGCGCGGAAGATTGCCGCTTTGAAGACGAGGCGAGACAGGGAAGCGCGAACGGATTGCATCTCGATACCATATGTTTACGCTTTTTAATAGTTTGTCTACACGCTGAAAGGATTGCGCATCGGTAGATGGCAATCCTTTTTTGTGATTGTATGTCATATTTTTTAGTCGGCTCGAAGTGTTGTGGAAAATTAAAGTGTCGCGAGAATTCCATCTGCGATCGCTTGTGCGTAACGTGCCTGGTAGGCAGCGTTCGTTAACTTCGAACGATCCGTGCTGTTTGAAAGGAATCCGAGTTCTGTCAAAACGGCGGGAGCATTCGTGCCTCGGATGACCGCTAAGTTACCGAAATCCACACCGCGATTTCGCATACCGGCATAACTGACCAGCCGTTGTTGAATCGCATTTGCTAATTGAATGGATGTTGATCCGCTATAGTAATAGTTTTCGGCACCGGAAGCGCTCGTAGCGTTTGAGGCATTGATATGGATGCTGACGAAGCGAGCAGTTGCATGTGAGTTCGCCATGACGCTGCGGTCGGTCAATGTCGGATAATAGTCATTCGTATACCGCGTTAATTGTAAATCGACTTTTCCTTCGAGAAGGCTTGCGACCTGACGCGCGACGGCGAGGACGATATCGCGTTCTGTTAGTCCGACCCGTGTAGCACCGGGATCATAACCGCCATGACCAGGATCAAGGACGATCAATGGTCGATTCGAAGGAGCGGGTTGAAAGAGGGTTAAATACATCGACTCGACATAACCGGAGCGTCCGTCCGCTGTCTTGACCGCGACATAACCACGTGTTTTATGTGTACTGTTTGAGACGACGACCGGCGTACCGCGTCCGAGACGAGCGAGTTGGCTACTTGAAGAAGACGGACCGGAGCGTAATGTGACCGTACTACCTGAGCTGATGAGGACATACATTTTTGAACCGCTGTAATCGACGCTCGCCGTAGAAGAAGAGGCGGGAGAAGAAGTCCCTTTTTTCAAGTAAGTACCGATGACATAACCCGTCGATCCGTTATAGGTCACTTTATGCCACGCGCCACTTGTAGATAGCGACTGAACGACTTGAGTTTTCGGAATCGTCAAGATCAGTTTCCCGGATGCACTCGGTGCGGTACGAAGATTTAACCGTTCGGTTGTTGTATAAGCAGTCGTTTTCGATGTTGTCGAAGCCGCGACTTTTTTTAAGTAAGAGCCGGAGACGTAACCGGTTTTATTACTGTACGTGACTTTGTACCAGTTTCCATCTTTATAGCTTGAGCTGATTTTTTTACCTGTTGGAATCGTCAACAGCCGTGTCGAAGAAGTCGTCGTTGCTTTGCGTAAAGAAAGTGCTGCGGTTGTTTGATAAGTTGTCTTCGCGAAAGCAGTCCCCGTGACGACTTTCTTTAAGTATGTTCCTAGCACGTAGCCCGTCTTTCCTTGATAAGACAGTTTGTACCAATTCCCTTTACGATAAGAGGAGCTGATCTGTGTGTTTTTCGGAATCGTCGTCAACTTTTTCGACGTGGTTGTATTGGATGTCCGAAGATTTAAAGAATCTGTTGTTTTATAAGTCGTTTTCGTAAAAGAAGTACCGCTAGCTGCCGATACTAAAGAAGACGGAAACGCAACCGTGAGTAGAAGCAAAAGTACTAGTGCAAACGACAATAATTTAGTTAATTTGTCCATTAATTTTCCAGTCTCCTTTTGTGTAAAATCAATAGTTAGAACACCTTTACGAATAAAATAAGTGCTTTTGAGATAGTTTAATTTATAATTTATATGTTCCGTTCTAGCTCCTTTCTGTTAATATGAGGTGTAACCATTGTATCGGGTGTTTGATGAAAATATTACAGGATAATTAAATATTTAAAAAAATTATATATTACACAGACAATTTATAGTCTGTAATATTTCAATAAACATACAATTGAAATATAATTGAAATATTTATGTTTAATTTTGGAAGGTAGGGTAAACATGGGAACGAGTGAACACATTTATCGTGAGTTGATGGAGATTGAAGAGGAATACCGCCGTCTTCAACGGCGTGCAGAATACTTGATTGCAGAGTTGAGTCGTGGTGCTGGAGAGTATTCAAAAGAAATCGCCGTAGCACAAGAACGCCCTCTAAAACAACGGCGTGTCAATCAGCGTTACCCGCTTGAAGTGTACGTCCACCAAATCAGTGATTTGATGCGTGAACGTGAATCGATGTCGGCACGTGACATTCAAATGGAACTTGAATTACGTTACCGTCATCAAATCAGTAACATCTATCAATTGATGGCGAAAGTCGAGCAAGCGAACCCGGCAATCAAAAAGGTTGGCCGTGGGATTTATACATATGATCCGTCTGCTGAAGTCCCAATCTTCATGTGAGCCGCTCGTCGGCTCTTTTTTTTTATGATATAATTCGCGCAGGAGCGTGATGTTATTATGTTATGGACTGCGTCCATCGTCTGTTTTATCGCGGCCTTACTGATCACACCCGTCGTAAAACGCTTTGCGATTGCAGTCGGTGCCGTTGACAGTCCGGACGCGCGAAAAGTACATGTGCGAATCATGCCACGTCTAGGTGGTTTGGCGATTTATATCGCGTTCATGATTGGCTATTTTATTTTGCAACCTTCGAGTCCCTATGCGACTCATATTCTAGTCGGAGGATTCGTCATCATTTTGACGGGGGCCTTCGACGACCGATTCCAATTGAATGCCCGGTTGAAACTGATGGGACAAATTGTTGCTGCCGTCATCGTCTTAAATGGAGGTATTCGAATCGAATTCATCAATTTGCCGTTTGACCAGCAACTGTTTCTCGGTTGGTGGAGTGTGCCGTTGACGTTTCTTTGGGTCATCGGGATTACGAATGCCGTCAACTTGATTGATGGACTGGATGGACTCGCAGCCGGTGTCTCGAGCATCGTGTTGTTGACGTTGATCAGCCTCGCTGTCATCCAAGGAAATGTTTACGTGACGATCGTCGCAATTTTACTCTTGATGAGCACGCTCGGCTTTTTATTCCACAATTTTTATCCGGCGAAGATTTTCATGGGGGATACAGGGGCCTTGTTCCTTGGATACATGCTTGGTGTCTTATCGTTACTCGGTTTTAAAAACGTGACCTTGTTCTCGCTTGCCGTTCCGGTCATCTTGCTCGGGATTCCGATCTCCGACACGTTGTTTGCAATCGTCCGGCGTGTTCTTCAAGGGAAACCACCGTTCGCACCAGACAAAGCCCACCTGCATCATCGTCTGCTCGATCTTGGATTTACGATGCGCCAAGCTGTGCTCGTGATTTATGGGTTGTGTGCGATTTTCGGCATGACGGCGATTTTATTTTCACAAACGAATTCCGTCGGGGCACTCGTTTCGTTAATCATGTTATTGATTGTGCTCGATATCTTAGTCGAATCGCTGGGACTACTTGGCGAACGCTATCGTCCGTTATTGAATTTACTCGAACGACTTACATCAAAATGACCAATCAGCCGCTCAAAATTTGATTTTTGGGCGGCTGATTGACGATTAAGGAGACTATTATGAATCCGATAGCGGAAAAAGAACGGATTATTTATTTGGATGTCCTCCGTGGTTTTGCACTGTGTGGGATTTTGCTCGTCAACATGCCGAGTTTTCTCGGGGAACGGTTCGTGTCCGATATGGGACAAGTCGACCGATTGCTCCGGCTTTTCTTTGATTTGTTCATTCAAACGAAGTTTTATACGTTGTTTAGCGCGTTGTTTGGTGCTGGCTTTATCCTCTTCATCGACCGGCTCCGTCAAAAAAAGCGTTCGCTGTGGATTTTTGTTCGCCGTTTGACGATTTTATTTGCGATTGGTCTCATTCATTTATTGTTTTGGGAAGGTGACATCCTCCAAACGTATGCGTTTTGCGGATTCCTTTTGTTGCTCTTCGTCAAAACACGACCGCTGACCAAACTCTTCATCGGTCTTGCCCTCCAACTGTATACGGTCTCTCTCTATCTTTCAATTTATCTCTTTGCTCAATCAGAAGGCGATCGTTCCATCATTGAACCGGACGGTCGATTGACCGATCTTGTTGCCGAACGTGATCTCGGAGGTTATTTCATTTATCATGCGACCGTCCAATTGCCGGATGCACTCGGAAATACGTTGATGCTTTGGCCGGAAATTTTATCTCTCTTTTTAATCGGCGCCTATTTGATGGAACGCTTTTCAGTGCGGCCACCGACAACACGATTACTCATCGTAGGGTTCCTCGTAAGCTTGATTTTGTCACTCCCTGCACTAACGCAAATTATTCGCGTTCACCAAGGGCAGGTTGCAGATGGACTAATCAATTACTTTTTCGTCTGGTTGTCCGGACGAACGCTCGCCATTACTTATGCGACAGCCATCGCCTTGGTTGTTCGGGCCGGCCTGCGAATGGAAGGGTTCCGCTTGCTCGGACGGATGGCGCTAACGAATTATTTGACGCACACACTCGTTTTTACAGTCCTTGTTTTCTTATCCGGGACATACGGCACGATTCCGCTGTGGCAAGGGACGTTAGGAGCTCTCATCTTATTAGCCTGCCAAACGTTTTTCTCGCGTTGGTATTTGCGACACCATCACCAAGGGCCAATCGAAGCATTGTGGAGAAAGGGGACATACGGAAAACAAAAGTCGACTGAACTGTAAGCTGTCACAAAAAATTTACAAACGTTTCGTATACTAGGTGTTGGAGGTGGAGAAATGAGTAGATGGATAGAAATCTTCATCGTCTCTTTGAAGCTCGGCTTGACATCGTTCGGAGGTCCTGTCGCGCATCTCGGATACTTTTATGAAGAATACGTCAAACGAAGGAAGTGGATTGACGAGAAAGGCTACGCCGATCTTGTGGCACTTTGCCAGTTTCTTCCCGGTCCGGCATCGAGTCAAGTCGGGATGGGAATCGGGTTGATTCGTGGTGGCGTCGTCGGTGCAATCATTTCCTTTATCGGGTTTACATTACCGTCGAGTCTGTTATTGATCATGTTCGCATTGCTTGCGACAACTTACGATTTGACCGATGCGGGATTCATTCACGGTCTGAAACTCGTCGCGGTGGCGATTGTTGCCGATGCTGTACTCGGAATGGGGATGAAGCTTGCTGTTGGACCGAAGCGGTTAGCGTTGATGTTGCTTGCGCTTGCAGGTGTCTTAATCTTCGATCATCCGCTTGCGCAAGTCGGTGTCTTACTACTGGCGGCATTGTTCGGATTACTCTTGTTTAAAGTTGAACCACAATCTGGTCAGCCGTTAGCCATTCACGTATCACGCGTGTGGAGCATCAGTGCGCTCATACTCTTTTTCGGTTTGTTAGTCGCGACACCGATTTTAGCGACGGTGGCGACGGGAAACGTGCAGCTTGCAAGCATCATGTACAATGCCGGTGCACTCGTGTTTGGGGGCGGTCACGTCGTCTTACCGTTTCTCAACCAGGCACTCGTACCAGGATTTATGGACGGAACGAACTTTCTGGCGGGGTATGCCGCGGCCCAAGCCGTTCCCGGTCCACTCTTTACATTTGCGACGTATCTCGGGACGGTCATTTCAGGTGTGTCGGGTGGTCTGCTCGCGACATTGGCGATTTTTTTACCCGGTTTTCTGCTCGTGATTGGCGTCGTCCCGTTTTGGGATCGCGTCCGGATGAACAAACAAGTCGGACGGATGTTGATCGGCGTCAATGCAGCAGTCGTTGGTTTGTTGTTAGCCGCCCTATATGACCCCATCTTTACATCGAGCGTCGAGACGGGTCTCGATTTCTTCGTCGCCTTCGGGCTCTTTTGTTTACTTCGTTTTTATAACCAGTCGCCGTTACGCATCGTTTTACTTGGAGCAGTGATTGGAATGGTGTTAAGCGGGATTGGTCTCGCTTAACACAGAGGAGTGTCTAACCGGCCGTTACTTCATCTAGGTATGATACAAACTAAAAACGCCCTGTCTTTCTAATAGACAGCGCGTACAGCGTGTAGACAAACTCTTATGAAGCGTCAACATGCGATAACGAGAGACAATCCGGTCGCGCTTCCCTGTCTCGCCTCGTCTTCAAAGCGGCAATCTTCCGCGCCTCTACAGCAAAGCTGCAGGGTCGCGACCGATTGCTTTTCGCTTTAAAAGCGATTCGAGACAGATTGCGCCCTAAACCGTCTGCATGACTGGATTTCCGTCATAGTGTTACCTAAAAAGCGTCACGTTTCGTTGACTCCTGCGGGGAGAAGTGCGTTTTTAACGCACTTTTAGAGGCAGGCAAGACCCTGCTTCTTGTCCGTTAGGATCAAGGAGCAACGGCTTGCGCCTCGCCCGAGGAAAGCAACGAAAAAAGACGCTTGATCTCCCGATGGCACTTTGTCTACAGCCTGAACGCGCTGTCTTTCTAATAGACAGCGCGTAATCGTTTTGGACAAGGAATGCGAACTTTTCCATATGTGACTTGGATAGGTTTCAAGACGGCATGAGCGAAAAGAATAGTCATAGAAATGGCCGATGATTCCATGAAAAAACAGAATCATCGGCCGTTTGATTGTTGTCGGAGACGTACGACACAAATATTGATTTTGATTTGACTTATGAGTCAGCTCCATTGTTTTCAGTCTTACGCTTGAGGTGGACGAGGGCGATGTCTTGCCGGACGGTCGTCGCGTCTTCGATGAAACCGAATTGATGATAAAGCGCAATCGCCGGCGCGTTCAATTTTGCCGTTGAGACGAACTGCAGATCCTCTGCTGCAAGCGCATGGTGCAGTAAACGAGAGGCGACACCTTGCCGGAAAAAATCGGGTGCGACGAGCAGACGTGTAATCGTCCGATCGGAATACGTCAGGCAACCGATGAGTCCGGATTCGGACGTCAAGACGTAACCGAGCGGAGCTTCTTGCGTCAATTCAGCCGATGTTTGGCGCAAAGGTGGAAAATCGGTCGTACCGATTAACTCCGCCTCTATTTGATAAGCACGTTTTTGTAATGCGAACAACGCCTCAAAGTCAGTTTGCTTCAGTCGACGTATCATCTTTTGTCCCTGAATCGTCAGCCGATGCCTCACTTGCCTGGTTCGTCGGCAGAGCGAGTTGTTCTTTTAACATGTTTTTTGCTTCTTGGAGCGACTCTTCATCCAGCTTGTAGTAATAGCCGCCGTTGATTCGGGCATCCGATCCTTCTAAGTCGATCCGGTTGACGGTCGCGAGTGACTTGACGAACGGCTGCAGCTGGAATGCTTCCGTTAACGACATGTTTGTTTGGAAGTTATCGCCGGTCGCTTGCATCAATTGATTCAACTTTGTGATTGAACCGAGCGAAGTCGATTCATCGATGATGGCTTGTAAAATTTGTTGTTGGCGTTTTGTACGGCCGATGTCACCTTCGGGATCTTCGTAGCGCATCCGGGCATAGGCGAGTGCTTCTTCACCGGTTAATGTCTGAACGCCGGGATCGAGCTTGACGCCGCTCTGTTGATCAGATGAATCGAGTGTGTCGATCGGCAACTTGACGTCGACGTCGACTCCGCCAATTGCATCGACAATCGCGACGACACCATTAAAGTTGATTGAGCCATAATAGTCGATTGGGATATCGAGCAAGTTCTCGACCGTCTCAATCGTTGAATCGATTCCTCCGAACGCATACGAGTGATTAATTTTATCTTCGTAGCCGACAGACGGAATCATGACGAGGGAATCCCGGGGGATACTCAACATGCTGACTTTCTTTTCCGCTTTGTTGAAGGTGGCGACAATCATCGTGTCTGATCGTGAAGCAGTGTCACCAGGGCGTTCGTCCGTCCCGACGAGCAGGACGGAGAAATGATCTTTCGTCAAATCGACGGCCGCTGGACGTTTTTCTGATTTTTCACCACGGGATAATTTTACTTCTGTTTTGTTGGCTGTTTGAAAGGTTTTATATGCGACGTAGGCGAACGTAGCGCCACCTGTGACTAAGACGATGAGAAATACGGTGACGAAAATCTTAAACCAAGAGCGTTTTGATTTTCGGTTATTAGAACGAGATCGTGTAGAATCCTCCACTGTTCATTGCCCCTAACTTTACTGAATAATTAAAAAACTTTTAAATTCTTTACAAACAGTATAGCAGGTCGAGACAGAATGTCACGTCAGGTCACATCGTGCTCGATGTAGCGAGAACCATTTTCGTGTATCTTCGCTTGCCCATTCGTCAAGTTCGTCATCCACTCGATGAATGGGGCGACATCGTCTGAATTGACGAGGACGTCGATTTGAACATGATCGAGGTAATGGATTTGGTCGATGAGGTGACGCGTCGCCCGGAGTTCATTTTCTAATTTTCCGAGCCATGTGTAATCGACCGTCACTTCAAGGAGGTCGTGGGAAACGCGTTCGATGACGCCGATTGTATTCAATCCTTCTGAGACACTTGTGCCGTAAGCACGGATTAAACCACCGCCACCGAGCTTGATTCCTCCGAAGTAGCGGGTGACGACGACAACCGTATTCCGGAGATTACGTTTTTTCAACACTTCGAGCATCGGAACGCCGGCCGTTCCACTCGGTTCACCATCATCATTCGCTTTTTGAATGTCATTTCGTTCACCGATGACGTACGCTGAACAATTGTGATTGGCGTCATGGTGTTGCTTTTTAATCGCCGCGATGAAGCCCTGTGCTTCTTGCTCAGAGGTAGCGCGTGCTAAATATGTAATAAATCGTGACTTTTGTATAATGATTTCATGGAAACCATTTTCTTTTACTGTATAATAATTAAATAATGACATAATCAAAAATGTCCTCCTCGTTAACTAGTTCTTTCTAGCATAACGACGAATCGGGAGAGAGACAACCACGGGGACTGGAGGGAGTAGCATGACGAATGAGATGAGGGAGCGGCTGTCCTTGAATGATATCGTACAGAACATCATTGGTGTCGTAGAAGAAAGTCGGGAAGAAATCGTTCGAATTACAGAAGATTCAAGAGAACAATACGCAGAAATCCAACAGGAGTTACGGGATTTGAAGACGCGTGTTCATGACTATATTAAAGAAGCCGAACGACTGGAACGACTGATCAAGGATTCAAAAGCACGACTCGTCGTCGTCAGCAAGAACTTCGATCATTACTCCGAACAAGACGTCAGAAGCGCCTACGAAACGGCGAATGCCCTTCAACTCGAGTCGTTCATCAACCAACGGGATGAAATGAACTGCCGAAAGCGGCGGGATGAACTCGAGCGTCGCTTAGTCCACCTTGATGAGACGATTGAGCGAGCCGATATGCTGATCAGTCGCGTCTCGGTTGTCCTGAATTTTTTGACGGACGATATGCAGGTCATGAATGAAAAGTATGAAAAGGCGATGCAAAAACAAGAGATGGGTTTAAAAGTATTTCAGTCGGCTGAGAATGAGCGACGGCGCTTATCTCGAGACATGCACGATGGACCAGCACAAACGCTTGCTCACGTTTTGATTCGTGCAGATTTAATTGAAAAGATTCACCAGCATAACGGAGCAGAAGCAGCCTTTGAAGAAATACATCGCCTCCGGATCTTGATTCGTGACGGGCTCGCGGATATTCGCCGGATCATTTATGATTTACGTCCGATGACACTCGATGATCTTGGATTTGTTCCGACACTCGAGCGTTATCTTCGTCATATGCAGGAAATTTCGAACATTCCGATTCATTTTAATTATCTTGGCGGTGGGGAGCGGATTGAGTCGACGTATGAAGTCGCTGTCTTCCGAATTGTTCAAGAAGCCGTCCAAAATGCAGTTAAGCATTCCAAAGCGAGTGACATTCGTATTATCATAGAACAGTATCAACATTCTGTCCGTATTCATGTGAAGGACAATGGGATCGGGTTTGACTTTGATGAAATTTTTGCTTCGTGCGATGAGTCGTTTGGACTTGTTGGCATGCGTGAGCGAATTGAATTGATTGATGGTTCGTTTGAAATCGAAACGAAACCAGATAAAGGGACGGTCATCAAGGTAGGGATTCCGATCGAAGAATCCGAAGCGAGAGGGGAAACACAGTGAATAACGAGCAAGTAAAAGTAGTCATCATCGACGATCATCAGTTATTCCGGGAAGGCGTCAAACGGATTCTTGATTTTGAAGAAGAATTCATCGTTGTCGCAGAAGGGGCGAGCGGAGCGGAAGTGATTCCACTCGTCGAAGCCCATCAACCGGATATCGTCTTAATGGATATTAATATGCCGCAAGTCAATGGTGTTGAAGCGACAAAACGTCTCATGGAGGTCCATCCGGATGTCCGCGTCATCATTTTGTCGATTCATGACGATGAAACGTACGTCATGCACGCGTTAGGCGCAGGAGCGGTTGGTTATCTTCTGAAAGAAATGGCGACGGATGAACTCGTGAATGCGATTCGTTCCGTCTATCGCGAAGGGGGATACGTCCACCCGAAAGTCACACCAAACCTTTTGCAAGAGTACCGTCGTTTGATGAAGATGAAACAAACGATGTCTTCCCAACCGATTGAAAAACGTGTCGCGGAAGCGCCGTTACACGTCTTGACGCGTCGTGAGTGCGAAGTACTGCAGTTGCTTGCTGACGGTTTCTCGAACCGGGCGATTAGTGATACGCTCTATATCAGTGAGAAAACAGTCAAAAATCATGTTTCCTCAATTTTGCGGAAAATGAATGTACCCGACCGGACAGGTGCTGTCGTCGAAGCAATCCGACGCGGCTGGGTCGTCGTCGTATAATAAAAAGACGGTTGCCAAAGCGGCGCCGTCTTTGTTTTTGTATCGAAACGAACTATGATACACTTAATAACGATTGTGACGTGTCAGAAAATTACAAGTCACGACGGAACTCTTAAAAGCGAGGAAATTCACGGATGAGCCAGATTGTGATTTTAACGGATAGTACAGCCTATCTGTCAACTACCTATTGTGAAGAAAATAATGTTCATGTCGCACCGCTCAGCGTCATTTTTGATGGTGATGCATATCGTGAAGGGTTCGATATCTCAGTCCCTGAGTTTTATGCGAAGATTCAAACGGGAAGTCTGCCAACGACTTCGCAGCCGAACATCGGTGACATCACGGATGCCTTTGAACGACTACCGGCGGGAACGGATATCATCGGAATTACGTTATCAAGCGGGATTAGTGGAACGTATCAAGCTTTACATACCATTAATATGATGGTTGATCACGTTCAAGTGCACCCGGTCGACTCACGAATTTCATGTATGCCGCAAGCATTCTTAGTGAAGGAGGCTGTCCGGATGCGTGATGCCGGGGCGACGGCAACAGAAATCGTCGCACGTCTTGAAGATCTTAAAGGGATGATTCGTGCGTATTTCGTCGTTGATGATTTAGAGCATTTACAACGGGGCGGACGTCTCAGTATGACGCAAGCCGTCGTTGGTTCTTTCTTAAAGATTAAACCGGTTCTTCATTTCGTCGATGGGAAAATCGTTCCGTTCGAAAAGATTCGGACGTTCAAACGGGCGGTTAAACGGATTGAAGAGATGATGGAAGATACGATTCATAATGAGGGTGCAGGATATGTCATCGGTGTCATCCATGCCGAAGACGATGCCAAAGCACGTGCTGAAATCGAAGTACTCAAGCAACGGTTCCCGAAAGCGCAAATTGAAATGAGCGTGTTCGGTCCGGTTATCGGGACACACCTTGGTCCTGGTGCGATCGGGATCACGTGGTACAAAGCGGATTAATGAAACAAGTGTTGCACCGAGAAAGAACATCACTTCAATGGGATGTTCTTTCTTTTTTGACTCGTCTTTACACTGCCGGCAGGAAGCGCACGCAAGACTGACGAAAGGAGGGGGAGTCTCATCAAGAAAGGGAGTGAGTCATGGATATTCGAGGACGCCTGATTCCGAGCGATCAAGTAAAGGTTTCGCTTGGTTCGAATGAACGTCGGTACCCTGCTGTGACATGGCGGTGTCAACGATGCGGGGGACTGCCGACACGCGGACCATGTACATGCGGGAAACGCTGTTACTATTGTCGGCACTGCCTCATCTTCGGTAAATTAAGAACGTGTGATACGCTCGTCACGGATGCCCGTCCGCTTGACTCCGTCCTGCCGAGTCGGCACGAGCCGCTCGCATTAACACCCGACCAACAACGGATTGCGACGGCGATTGAACGAACGATTGAGCAACAAGGACGTTTGCTCGTCCACGCTGTCTGCGGTGCCGGAAAAACACCAATGCTGTTTCCCGGCATCGAGACGGCACTGCGTCTGAAGAAACGTGTCCTCATCACGACGCCACGGGCGGATGTCGTCCGAGAATTAACGTTACACGTCAAACGTGCTTTTTTGGACGCGCGGATCGTCTCGTTGTTCGGCGGCTCGGAGGAACGTCTTCAGCTTGGAGATATCACGATCAGTACGACCCATCAATTGATCCATTACCGTGCTTGCTTTGACGTCGTCTTCATCGATGAAGTCGATGCCTTTCCTTACAGTACGGACCGGACGCTACATCGCTACGTCAAACGGGTGATGTGCCGCGCGGCATCACTCATCCTTCTCAGTGCAACCCCTTCCTTTAGGAACAAACGCCTGCCGACCGTCCGCCTGATGCGGCGGTATCACGGCTTCCCGTTACCCGTTCCGCAACTCCACTTTTCCTATACACCAGCCCATTTGATTGAATGGCTTCACAGTCACGCAGACAAACCACGACTCGTCTTTGTGCCGACCGTTGCCGTACTCGCGTTATGGCAGGAGCGACTCGAACAAGCGGGATTAACGGCTGAAACGGTCCACGCGGCAGATCCTGGCCGGATCGTTAAGGTCGAACGCTTTCGGACGACGGCAACGATTTTATTGACGACAACGATTTTAGAACGTGGCGTCACCTTTTCGAACGTCCAAGTCGCGGTCGTCGATGCAGACGTGTCGTTTACGGCAGCGGCATTGATTCAAATCAGTGGACGTGTCGGGCGAGATGTCGATTTCCCGAGTGGGGACGTCATCTTTTTCGCAAATGATCGATCGAATGCGTTATACGAAGCAATCGCTGATATTCAGCGTGCGAACCGGGAGGGTTTCCGATGAATTGTCTGCTTTGCCAACAATTTTTTTTACCGAGCTGGTCATTGTCGAACGTATGGACTAGGCAAACGGTATGTCGAACCTGTAAAATAAAGTTTGTAAAAAGAGGGGAATGCACGGATTGTGGAAAACCGGGTCTCACCCTTTGCAGCGATTGTCAGCAGTGGCGGCGACTCGGTTATGATTTGAAGACGGACCCATTATTTTTATATGAGGCAACCGCAAAGGATTTTTTGAAGCGCTATAAGTTTTTAGGGGATACGGCGCTGTTGGACGTGTTTAAAGAAGAGCTGAAGAAGGTAAAAGTGAAACAGGATTTCATTGTGCCGATTCCGCTCAGTCGAGAGCGACTGAGCGAACGGCGTTTCAATCAGGCGGAAGGCATCGCCCGGATGATGCGTGGAAAGGTCACATTGTGTTTGGCACGTTCAGATGGTCCAGCGCAAAGTCGCAAGGCGAGGCGAGAGCGCCTGTCTCGGACCAATCCGTATGAAGTGATCACTTCCGTCGAGGGGAAAACGATTTTACTCGTCGATGATGTGTATACGACGGGAACGACCTTGCATCAAGCGGCTTTGCGACTACGTGAAGCAGGTGCAAAAGAAATTTCTGCCGTAACTTTATTTCGAAGTGTTTAAGAATTCTTCATTTCTGCCGATATTCATAATGAGGTGAAGGAAATGGATGTGTTAAACTGCAAATCTTGCGGGAAATTATTTGTTCGTCAATCTTCTGACCTGTGCATCGATTGCATTAGGAAAGATCATACTGATTTTGAGAAGGTGCGTGAGTTCCTGCGAGAACGGCGGAAAATCCGAACCTCACCTATTGATGTTGAGCAAGCGGTCGGGGTCAAACGAGAAACAGTCCTCCGGTACATTAGGGATGGGCGTTTACTGATGTCAGAAATCACACAGATGGAAATCACGTGTGAGAGTTGCGGGAAACCTTCCCGTGACGGTACGATTTGTGCCGATTGTCGTGAGAAATTACGACGCGACCTCGCCCAAGCGATGCTAGATTCTTCTGCCCCTTCGAAACCGAGAACGTATCGAACATGAATTAAGAATCTTGTAATCTAGAAAGCAGGTGTTCACATGCGAATTGATTCTACGAAATGGGTGAATATGCCTAAAGCGTACGAAAGAAATCAAGCAGTAGAAGGAACAGAAGCAAAACGTACGAATCGGCCGGATGAAGTGACAATCTCGAGTGAAGCGCGTGCGCGTTTCAATGAGACACCAACATCACGGACCGAAAAAATCGAATCCCTTCGTCAAGCCATTCAGGATGGAACCTATAAACCAGACGCGAAAAAAATCGCGGAGCGTTTTTTGAACTTGTAAGAGGGACAACTATGACAGTAGAGGCGACTCGGGGCACGGATGCGCGGGTCGCTTTTTATATGAAGAGCAAACTGTGAGGAGGCAATCGGATGGAAATCCTTGAACAACTCGTAAGTGAGCACGATGCTTTATTGGATCTTGCAAAAGAAAAAAAGACAATTTTGATTCAAAATGATATGAAGCGACTCTCACAAATCGTCAAAGAAGAACCGGTACATCTGAAACGGATTGAACAGCTCGAACAACAACGGCTTGAACGGATGGGACAGGTGACGATGACCGAGTGGTTACAAGATCACCCGGAGGATGTCGCTTCATTACGCCGCTTGTTACAGACGATCGGTCAACTCAAACGACTGAACGACCTGAACGCTGAATTACTCGAACAATCGCTTCATTATCTCGATTGGCACTTACAATTGCTGATCCCGGAAGCCGATGATTTTACATATGGTCAGTCCGCACTCGACCGCACACACTTCAACCGGAATGCTTAAGGAGGTAGACGAATGGCATCAACTTTTATGGGGCTTGAGACAGGACGTCGGGCACTGACGACGAACCAATGGGCGCTCCAATCCACAGGAAACAATATTGCGAACGCCGGAACGGCTGGTTTTTCACGTCAGCGCTTAATCATGGCGACGACAGAGCAACTCTCGATGTCGATCGGAACGGGCAAGATGGGGCAAATCGGCACAGGGGTCAAAGGGGAATTGCTTGAACGGGTGCGTGACGTGATGCTCGATAAACAGTATCGCGACGAAGCGACGAAGACATCGTACTATGGTACGAAAGAAGCGGCATTCGGCCGAATGGAAGACATCATCAATGAACCGTCGGATACCGGTCTATCAAAAGCTTTTGATGGATTTTGGGAGTCGCTTCAAACACTGTCGACGAATCCGCAAGATTCCGGGGCGCGCAGTGTCGTCCGTCAAAAAGCAGAAACCTTGACGCAAACGTTCAACTACATGGCGAAGGCGCTTAATCAAGTGCAAGGCGACCTGAAAAGCGAAATCGACGTCTCGACGAAAAAAGTCAACGATTTGTTCAAAAAAATTCACAATATCAATGCGGAAATCCATACGGTTGAGCCGCTCGGCGTCTTACCGAATGCGCTATACGATGAGCGGGACCGTTACTTTGATGAGCTCGCTGAATATGTCGACTTTGAAAAAGTCTCCGTCGACAGCGATGCGATCCAGCAAGGGCAGCTCGGAAATACCGTCAAAACGGCAGAAGGACGAATCGATGTCCGGATTAAACTACCGAACGGCGATAAGTTGCTTGCAGTCGACTCGGATTTACCGAAGGCCGGGACACTCACGTTCACGACCGATGCGAACGGACTCTATACAGGGTTTAAAACAGATTCACAAACGATTTCATTTGACACAGCAGGCGGCTTCTCATCAGGACGGCTAATCGGTCTGATTGAGATGTATGGTCATGTCGAGAATGGTCAAGCAACGGGCGAATACGTCAACATGCAAGGGCACCTCGATGAGATGGCAGCAACATTTGCCGAAGCCTTCAACACAGCCCACGCAGGGAATCTTAAAAAAGACGGGACGAATGGGACAAACGAATTTTTCGGTTCATCCAACGGTCCGATCACAGCGAAGACGATCGCACTAGGAAGCGAAATCAAGAGGAGTCTCGATAACATCGCGACGTCGACGGATGGAAACATCGGGGACAGCGCCGGTGCCTTGAAGCTCGCCAACATGAAGACGGCAAGCATTCGTTTCGACCAGTCGGATACGACAACGACAATCGGTTCCTTTTATCAAAACGTCATCGGTGACATGGCGGTCGCGACCGACCAAGTCGCGCGACTCGGGCAAAGCTCGGCCGTCTTGATGGAAAGCGCGGAACAGCGCCGTATGTCAGTCTCGGCTGTCTCAATCGATGAAGAGATGACGATGATGATTCAGTACCAACATGCTTACAACGCGGCAGCGCGTAATATCACGACGGTTGATGAGATGCTCGATAAGATCATCAACGGTATGGGAATCGTAGGACGGTGATGACTAAATGAGAGTAACGCAAACGATGCTGACGAAAACGAATATCGGACACTTATCGTCAAGCTACCAAAAATTAAGCACATTACAAGAGCAATTGATCAGCGGTAAAAAAATCCAACGTCCCTCGGAAGACCCCGTCGTCGCGATGCAAGGAATCCGTTACCGGACAGAAGTCCGTGAAGTCGAACAGTTCAAAAAGAACGTCAACGAAGCGACAGGTTGGATGGACTTAACCGATTCGGCACTGAACGAAGTGACGTCAGCGATGAGTCGTGTTCGTGAATTGACGACGCAAGCAGCAACGGATACGTATGACGCGACACAACGAAAAGCAATTCAAAGTGAGGTCGGGCAGCTGATTGAACACATCGGGACACTCGCCAACACGAAATACAATGAAAAAGTCATCTTCAACGGAACGAAGACGGATCAACCGTTCGTTTCGATGGAAGGTCTAAAAGAGTATTTAGCGACGCCTGGTAAGTCTGTCGATACGGTCTTTACGGACGGAAACCCGGGCGGTAAAGACAGCGAAGTAATCCGCTATGAAGTGTCGTCAGGAATCGAAGTCCAGGTCAATGTCTCGCCGACGAGCGTGTTTAGCGCAGAGACGTTTACAACACTAAAAAAATTATATGATGCGCTTGGTGGTGTCTCAGACACGGGAGCCGTCGATAGCTCAAACAATGGAGCCGAGTTGTCAGGGATGCTAAAGGATTTAGACACGATGCTGAATCAAACGGTCGAGACACGAGCGGATCTCGGAGCACGCGTCAATCGTCTTGAACTGAATGCGTCACGCCTTGAAGATCAAGAAATCATCGCGAAATCCGTCATGTCGGATAACGAAGACATCGAAGCGGAAAAAGTCATCATGGAACTCAAATCGTACGAGACGCTTCACCGGGCCGCACTCAGTGCCGGTGCGCGAATCATTCAACCGACACTACTCGATTTCCTACGTTAAGGAGGTGACGGGAGATGAACCTTCCGCATCTTGAAATGCGTCAAACGTCTGCTAAAATCGGTATCAATACGACACGGGCGACGCTTGAACAACACCAACAACAAGCGTCCTTGTCAATCGAGCAACCGAAAGGCGAGCTGTCGCTCGAAACGGTCGCGGCACGACTCGAAATTGATTCATCCCAGGCATGGATTGAAATCGGACGAATCCCGGCATTTGAATCCGTTCAGCGTTATGCTGATTACGGACGACAAATGGGACAACAAGCAGTCGGGCGGGCAGCAGCTGAAGGGGATCAGTTGATGCGGATCGAGCAACGGGGAGATGCCGTTGCTCGCATCGCGACATCCCGGCAAGCACCACCGGCAGAAGTGACGACGCTCGGCTTTACGCCACGCAGTCTCGACCGGGTCAAAATCAATTACACACCGGCAGAGGTGCGTGTCAACTATACGGCGCAAAAACCGCAAATCGATGTTGAGATACATCGACCGGAATTAAACGTCACGCCAGGCACGACAGAAATTTACCTACGGGAACAAAATCAACTGGATATGTGGCCAGTCGGCGGCATATTCGATGGGGAAGGATAATCACATGCATATCGAAACAGATTTTTTTGGAACGGTTCAAATCGAGGAAAGTGAAATCATCACGTTCGCTTCCGAAGTACCCGGTTTTCCAGAGGCACGTCGTTTTATCTTATTACCGTTCGGAGAAGGCATTCCGTTCTGGTCCTTCCAATCGATTGATCAAACGGAATGCGCATTCGTCGTGACGAATCCGTTTTGGATTGATCCGGAGTATGTCTTTGAATTACCAGAATCAGCGAAAGAACAACTCGGTATCCAAGATACGGCACAAGTCGCTGTCTATACGACGGTCACGTTACGTGAACGGTTCGAGGAGTCGACGACGAACTTACGCGCACCGTTCGTAATGGAGACGAAACGTCGGCAAGCGAAACAAGTCATCCTTGATGAAACGTATTCAAACCGGCATGTGATTGGTAGTCTAACGGAAGTAGGTGGTCGCTGATGCTCGTCTTAAAACGTAAAACGGGGGAAGCGATTCAAATCGGGGATGATATCGAGTTGACGGTTCTTGCAATCGAAGGGGACCAAATCAAACTCGGAATCGAGGCACCGCGTCACATCGACATCCATCGGAAAGAAATTTATCTTGCAATCCAAGATGAAAATGCGGAAGCATCTCGAAGTACCGGATTGATGAGTCAGTTGTTAAAACAGCGTTCTGAATAATGAGGTGAACTTCTTTTGTGCGCACGCGACCAAAAGAAGTTTTTTTCGTTTCTACGAAAAAAATGCTCATTCCTTTCGAATCGTGTATAGTAATGTAGAGAAAAGAAACCTTTTTAGACAAAGAGGGAGTGTAAGCAATGAATGAGACGAAGCAGCTGAAAAAAGATGCGAATCGTGTACTAAAAGCGACGAGCCGAACCTTTTATATACCAATCAGTCGCCTATCGCAAGAACTGCAAGAGGCAGTCGGGTCTGCCTACCTGTGCATGCGTGCGATTGATGAGATTGAGGACCATGAAGACTTGCCGACAGACGTCAAGACGACGCTCCTTCGGGAGACGGCCCTCCAGATGCGTGGAACGTTTTCGGGAGCTGCTTATCAAGCATTGATTGCGCCGTATGCAAATCAGTTGCCGGAAGTGACCCTTCGTCTTTCAGAATGGATTGCCTACTGCCCGAGTGGTATCCGAGCGAAAGTTCTTGAATCGACGGCAGAGATGGCAGAAGGGATGGCCGTCTGGGCAGAACGTGATTGGACGGTCGAAACGGAAGCGGATCTTGATGAGTACACGTATTATGTTGCGGGACTCGTCGGTGTCATGTTGTCAGATATTTGGTACTGGAAAGCGGGTATCGTCACGGATAAACAACAGGCGATTGGTTTTGGTCGGGGACTCCAAGCAGTTAACATCTTACGGAACCAACAAGAAGATGCAGAACGCGGTGTCGGATACTTCCCACCCGGTTGGACGACGGAGACGATGTTTACGTACGCGCAGGATAACTTGGCAGAAGCGGATTTGTATCTCGCGTCGATTCCGAAAGAGACGACGATCTACGAGTTTTGTAAGATTCCACTTGCCCTCGCACATGGAACGCTGGATGCGCTCGCTCGGGGAAAAGAGAAGCTCAGTCGACCAGAAGTCTTGAAAATCGTCGGAAGTGCGGTTTTAAAACGATAATGAACTGACTAAAAGAGAAACACTTACACATGACGCTTGGCAGGATGAGGCGTGTGGATAAGTGTTTTTTGTCGTTAGCAAGAGTCCGGAACTTTAATGTTCTGCCGCGGTTTCTGAACAGTGTAGTAGCTGGGTTTAAACGTGTGGACAACGTGCAATCGGGAGAGAAGGCGTCTTCCTTGTTCGTTGTTCCTTAATCCCCACGGACAACGAGCAGGGTCTTGTCTGACTTTGAAAGTGCGTTAAAAACGTACTCAGACTGTAGACAACGTGTAATCGGGAGAGAAAGCGTCTCTTTTTTCGTTGCTTTCCTCGGGCGAGGCGCAAGCCGTTGCTCTTTGGTCCTTACGGACAACGAGCAGGGTCTTGCCTGCCTCTGAAAGTGCGTTAAAAACGCACTTTTTCCCGTAGGAGTCAACGAAACGTGACGCTTTTTAGGTAATACCGTGACAGAAATCCAGGCATGCAGGCGGTTTAGAGCGCAATCCGTTTCGAATCGCTTAGAACCGCGAAAAGCAATCGGTCGCGACCCTGCAGCTTTGCTGTATCGGCGTGACCGATTGCCGCTTTGAAGACGAGGCGAGACAGGGAAGTGCGAACGGATCGCATCTCGTTATAGCATGTTCACGCTTCATAAGCATTTGTCTAAGGTCTGAGCGTAGTCGCCGTGTTTTTCTCTACTTCGAATCATTTTAGTGAAGTCGTCCCAAACAAAAAAGAGTCTAACCTACTGATACAAGATCAGCTTGGATTGACTCTTTTTTCTGGATTAAGAGATTGAAGGTACAGCGACTGTTCCTTAATTAAAGAGTTGCTGCGATTATTGATGTGAAATCATTTGATGTCTTCTAAATAAGATAGGACCTTGTCTTCATAGGCTTTGCGGTCATGGGCATAAGACTGGACATGTCCGCCGTTTTCCGTCACATAAAGCTCAGAATGTGGCGCCGCTTTTTGAAGGCGCATGCTTTCCGTGACCGGAATCGCATCATCGTCCTTGCCATGAATCATCAGGATGGGAAGATCAATCCGTCGAATCGCTTCAATCGGTTTGACACGTTCCGGGTTCAGCCCTGTCAGTGGAGGCGTCACTTGCAGGATGACGGGTGTGAACGGGAAGTTCGGCAACCCGCTCCAGACGGGGAGGTTCGTTTCTAAATAATTTTCTAAATCACTGAACGGACTATCCGCGATGACACCGGCGACATCTGCTTTTGGAGCCGTGACAAGGGCAGTCGAAGCGCCCATTGAGATACCATAAAGAACAACCGGCTCTGAAGCACGTGATTTGGCATAGCTGACAGCTGTCAGCAAGTCATCTTGTTCTTTTGCCCCGACCGTGACACGTTTTCCTTCCGAGATCCCGGACCCGCGGAAATCAAATGTTAAGACGTTATAGCCGGCATCATGAAATTTTTTGAAGAGCGGGAAGATGGGGACATCCGTCTGTTCCCGGTTTTTCCCATAGCCGTGAGCAAAGACGATTGTCAGTTTCGCATCCTCACTCGGAATCCACCAGCCGGATAGCCGCGTGCGATCTTTTAGCGAGCGGAAGGAGACGTCTTCATAAGCCAGTTTTTCTGCTTTTTTAGGATTCGTCGTCAATGCTTCCCGTTCCGGTTTCGTTAAGGACGAACCGACATAAGCAGAAATTCCGACGAGAGCAATCAACAAAAGAACGATGACGAGGATCAATCCCCCGATGATTTTCTTGCGATGTTTCTTCAACAACGGCGCGACTCCCTTTCTCGAACAACTGTGAATTAATGAATATCTTTTTTCTTGAAGCGGCCACCGTGGACGTCATGAATGTTGCCGATGGCGATGAAGGCCTGTTCGTCGAAGTCGCGGACGATTTCTTTTAATTTCGTTTCTTCGAGCCGGCTGATGACACAAAAAATGACTTTCTTATCATCTCCGGAAAAGGATCCTTCTCCGTGTAAGTACGTCATGCTCCGACCGAGCCGGTCCATGATGGCAAGGCCGATTTCTTCGTAGTTCTCAGAAATGATCCATACACTCTTTGATTGATCGAGTCCGTCAATGACGACATCAATTGTCTTGAAGGCAATGAAATACGTAATCAGCGAGTACATCGCCCGGTCCCAACCGAAGACGAATCCGGCTGCTCCGAGGATGAAGACGTTAAAGAACATTACAATTTCACCGACGGAAAAGGGGGTCGAGCGACTGAAGGAAACAGCAAGAATCTCCGTTCCGTCGAGCGATCCACTGGCCCGGATGACGATACCGACGCCAATTCCGAGAATTAAACCACCGAAGACGGTCGCAAGGAGATCGACGTTCGTCATCGGTCCGATGCCTTCGAGTAATTTCGTCGCGACCGCCATGATGAAAATTGCATAAAGCGTAGACAGGGCAAAGGTCTTACCAATCTGTTTATAACCAAAAAAGATGAACGGGATATTTAAAAAGAAGAGCCATAATGCAAGTGTCGTATCCGTCAGTTTTGACCCAATGATGGAAATTCCGACAATCCCACCATCGATGATATTATTCGGAACAAGGAATCCTTTCAAACCGATTGCGAAGACGATGGCACCAATCGTCAATAACAAAAGGCGGCGTATAAGTTGCCATTTCGTCGTTCGTCGGTGAGCTTTCGTTTGGATCGCACCACTCATCGAATTCCCCCTTTTTGAAAAGTGTTTCTGTGTTTACTATAACAAAAAAGCACTAAGGCATGCGAGAGCAACCTTAGTGCGAATAATTAGATAAACGGTCGAATTGATTGGAAAAACCGTAAAACGAGTTCTGCTTCCGAAGTGTTCGTATAGGCACCGATATATTGTCCATGTTCGAAACCGATGACGGTCAGTGTGCAGCTGACAAGTTGTAACCCTTCGGATAAACGGACTTCGAAGGTCGCTGTGTTTAAAGGCAGCGGGACTTCTGTTGTGAAATAGAGGTGGCGTGTATCCGTCTGATGCGCATGAATGTCCGAATAATCGAAATCCAGCGCCATTTCATGGTGCGTCAACATCTTAATTTTCCCTTCAATCGAAAAACTGGGAGTACCTTCACTTGTCAGGGCGCAGGCTTCAATCGGATACAAAATTTCCCGTAACAAATAACTTTGCATGATTTCTGTTGAAACAGGACGACTGAACAAATATCCTTGAATGTTCGGACAATTGAGGGCACGGAACGTTTCCAGCTGTCGTATCGTTTCAATACCTTCTGCAACGACGGAAAGATTGAAGACGGACGCCATATAAAGAATGCTTTTAACAATGGCCTGTGCTTTTGCGTCATCAGCAATGTGCGTTGCAAACTGACGGTCAATCTTGACGACATCAATCGGATATCGCTGTAAATAAACCATCGATGAGTAACCTTTACCAAAGTCATCCAATGCAATTCGAACACCGAGGTGACTTAAGTGTTCGAGCATACGGTTCGTGTTCGGGTCTTCCATAATAAGTGCTGCTTCCGTGATTTCGAGTTCAAATAAATGAGGGGATAAATTGTATTTTAGCAATGCCTGCTCAATCTGATGTTCAAAACCGGGAATCAAGAAACGTTTTGGTGAGACGTTCACTGAAATTGGAATAAGATTTGAACCGGCCCGTGCCCAAGAGTTCATTGCTTGGCATGCGGTCTCAATGACCCAGTCGCCAATTGCAAGATGAAGTGAGCTTTCCTCAGCAAGGGGGATGAAGTCATTTGGCGGAATCCGTCCCCATTCTGGATGTTGCCAACGGATTAAAGCTTCAAGTCCAATGATTTTTCCGGTCCAGCTATCGACTTTCGGTTGGTATTCAAGGAATAGCTCGTTGCGTTCAATGGCATAGTGTAAGTCTTGTTCGAGTCGGTAACGTCTGTAGTAATCGATGTCAAGATTCGAAGCGTAATGATGAAACGTACTGTGATCTTCCCGTCGTGAACGGCGTAAGGCAGTGTAGGAATGTTTTAGCAGTTCAATCGCATCCTGACTGTCTCCCGGGAAACGACTAACCCCAGCAGAAATACGGGCGAACAATTCATACGGTTCAATCAAAATCGGATTTGCCGAGAGTGCGAGCAGTTTTTCCGCACAGGAAGTAATGTCATCACTGTAACTGGAGGGTACGAGCATGGCATACTCATCTCCCCCAAGATGGCCAAGGAATACTTCTTCCGGTTTAGTGATCGACAGAATGCGACTCGTCGCTTGTAACCATTGATCACCGGATGCATGGCCGAACGCGTTATTGATTTCAGAAATCCGGTTGAAGGAAACCGAAAGAACGGAGAAAGATTGATCGTTCTTCATCCATTCCTCAATGGTGTCCGTTAATAATTGACGGTTCGGCAATTCGGTGATTGCATCAATCAATGCGAGTTGCTGCAGCCGTTCCTCATACTCTTTTTGAAGCGTGATGTCATGCATGATACTGTTTGAATAGGCAATGTTCCCATCCAGGTGGAAAACAGGTAACTGTTGATCTTCAATCCATTTCCGTCGTCCATCTGGAAAGCGGAGACGATATTGAATCGTTCCGGATTTTCCAGAAAGCAGTTGTTGGATAAAATGTTTCATCGCCAGGTGATCCCGTTCGTCTATTCGCTCGAATAGCCATTTTTGACTTAAGCACAAATCCTCTGGCAATTCTTCAAAAATTTGAAGAAACCCCTGGGAGTGGAAGAGGACTCGGCCAGTAGAAGGGTCGATTTGCGAAATGGCTGCATCAAGCGCTTCGTAAATTTCACGTGTCTGTTCCCGTTCAAGCGTTAATTGGCGTCGCGCTTCGTTGACTTCCGATAAGTCATACAGGATAACGGAAATTAGTTCATTGTTTTCCGGGCGGCGAAATGCTTTTAAGCGTAATAATTGATATCCGTTTGAGGCATTTAAGACAGAAACCTCTTGTTCAAACATCTCCACTTCACAATCAATGAGTCGCTCCATATTAAACAGAAGCGGGTCAAAATCGCGCGGGTGAATGAGGTTATGTAACTGTTCGCGTGATAATGTCCCCAACTCGTCAGATGAAACGCCTAAGTAATTCATCAAAGAGGCGGAATGTTCGATGCTCCTTGTAGAAGGATCGTAATGGAAGACAACAAGTTCTGGAATGTGTTCCGTTAGTTCGAGCTGTGATCGAATTTGAACAACATCTTCTTCAAGTTGTTTTTCTCGAGTGATATCACGTGCGATCCCGTATACACCAATGACTCGATTATCTTGAAGAATGGGCATGTTCGTAATCTTTAAGGTCAGCCGATAATGATCGTTATGGAGGCCTTGGGCGGTGTAGTGAACGGTCTCTCCTGTAAGAGCACGTTCAAAAAATGCTGTGACTGCATCAATTTGTTCAGGGGGATTAAATACTCCAAAGTGTTCATACAGTGTTTCCGTGGAATACCCAAGCATTGCAGGCAATTTTTCATTGAAATATATGATTTCACCAAGATGGTTAAAAAAGAAAATCGCATCCGCGTTTTGATGGAAAAAGAATTCTGCGCTATCGGGATGTGAGAGTTCTAATCCACCAATGAATAGAGGGGATGTCGATGAACGACTTAGTCGTTGCATAGCGTCGAAAAAAGTCATAGCTATATCTCCTCACTAGAATGTAATTCAAGAATCTGTAATCCTATTTCTAGTATCGGTTCTAAGTGGCGACAATTGCAATTAAAGTTCGAAAAATAGACTGTTTTTTCAAAAAAAGAGAATCGGAATATCAAAAAACAAATAAAAGAACAGGTACAGAAGCACCTGTTCTTTTTGAATGGATTAAATGGCGAGATCGACAGATGTCTCGCTTGCATTCGGGTCCGTTGATTGATCCGTATTCTTTTCGTTCATTCCGTGGTGACGTCCACCTTGTCCACCATCGCGTGGTCCTTGCTTAAAGTCGTCATAACTTGAGACCTGATCCGCACGTTCTTGCATCCGTTCCTTCATCGACGTCGCTTGTTTTTCTGTGATGGAACCGTCTGCTAGTTTCGCATCAATTGCAGCCGTTTGAGCGGTGAGGACTGCTTGCTCGAAGTCGTCGAAGGCGATATCGTTCGCTTCCGCAAATTCAGGAAGTGCTTGATCGGCAGCTTCGAATTGCGCTTCATCGAGTTTGAGACTCGCTAAGACCGTTGCAGTCGTGTCACCGAAGACGTCGCGTGCTCCGCCGTCACGTTTGCCTTGTCCTTGTTTTTCCCGATCCGGCAACTCGTCATAACTCGTCATGTCTGAGAACTCTTCCGTCATCCGTTCTTTAATCGTCGTCGCCTGTTTTTCCGTCATCTTACCGTCTTTGACGAATTGGTCAAGTTGTTCTGATTGTGAGGCGATGACCGCTTTTTTGTAGTCGGCGAACTGGATTGATTGGGCTTTCGCGAACGCGGCGAGTGATTGGTTTGCAGCATCGAAGTCCTCTTGATTTAAGTTAAGTGCGGCAAGGACATCTGCGACGAGTTCTTTATTAAAGAAACCGCCCTTGTTACCGTGACGTTGCCCTTTAGGCTGCTGTTCTTTCAATTCGTCATAGCTCGAGACTTTGCTGAAGCGCTCCGTTTGACGTTCTAACATATCAGCGGATTGTGTTTTCGTAAGATCACCTGACGCGACAAGACTAGCGAGTTGTTCTTTTGTTGCTGCAAGTTCAGCGGCTTTGTAGTCGGCGAACGAGATACCTTTTTCTTCTGCGAGCTCAGCGATCGATGTCTTCGCTTCCCGTGCTGTTTGTGCCTCGTCTTCTGTGATGCCGAGTTTATCTAAGAGGATTGTAACGTCCATTTTTTTCATACCTTCGAAGTGATGACGCTCGGATTTCGTTTTCGATGCATCGCTATCATTTGTTGCAGCGAGAGCAGAAGCTCCTCCTACTGTTAATGCGCTGATTGTAAGTGCGGTGATCCATTGTTTTTTGAATTTCATGGTTGATCACTCCTTTCACCTTGTATGTTAGCGTGAATCGAAAACGAAGTTGTGAGGAAGTTGCAAAGAAATTGCCAAGAAAAGCAAATCGGCTGGAAAAGGCGGTACACTAAGCATGTGGAGGGATAACGATGAATATTTTATTGATTGAAGATGAAGTAAAGTTAGCACACGTGACAGAACGTTTTTTACGGCACCACGGATATGAAGTGACACTCGCGATGTCGATTGGACAAGCGAAGGACGCCTTAAGCAAAACGACGTTTGACGCGGTCCTCGTCGATGTTCGACTCCCGGATGGGGACGGCTGGTCGCTCGTCCCGTCGATTAAAGCGGTCGCTATGCCGCCCGTCGTCTTCATGATGACGTCGCGTGGTGAAGCGGATGACCGTGTATTCGGACTTGAGCTCGGAGCAGACGATTACCTCGTCAAACCCGTCGTCTTGAAAGAACTGACGATCCGGCTCGAGCGGGCGCTGAACCAGCGTCCGAAAGACACCGCCTTCCGGTTGGGTGACTTAACGTTGGATCCGAAAGCGCGTCTCGTCAAAAACGGCGAGCAGTCGCTTAGTCTAGCGAAGATGGAGTTTGAGCTGTTGACATACTTCGTCGAACATGTCGGTGAAGCACTCAGTCGCGATCAAATCCTGGATGATGTCTGGGGATATACGTTCGGTGGCGATACCCGGACCGTCGATACGCACGTCAAACAATTGCGTGATAAGTTACCGACGATCAAACAACAGTTAAAGACGGTCCACCGGGTCGGATATCGACTGGAGGCGATGGAATGAGTAAATTGATGCGGAAGTTTTTACTGGCGGTCGTCGCACCGCTCCTCGTCATGGGTAGCTTGAGTTTTATCTTGACGGCGGTGCTCGTCAATCGGTTTGCGGAAGACGAACGCTACAGTCAACTCGCACGTGAAGCAAATATCATTCAAGAAGCGATCGACGGCAATCAACCGCTTCCCCGTGACATTCAAGGTTTCATCACGATCGACGGACAAACGCAACGCCTCGGTGGACGAGGACCGCAACCGGTCAACTTACCGGCGCTCGAGAAGTTGCAGCAACAAGACGTGATTGATGTTCAGAATCAACGTTTGTTGACCTATCAGCTGAAAGAGGGGGACACGGTCATCACGACGATTCGAAATGCACCGCTCGCGAGTAGTGCGTTGAACGGTGTCTACTTGGCGATTGGTGTCGCGCTCCTCGTGACCTTGTTGCTTGCGACAGGGCTTGCTTATTATATGGGACGACAGTTCACGCGGCCGATCGTCAACTTACGGTCCGTCGCCCAGCAAATCGGAGCGGGGAAAAAAAGCGTCCCGCTACCCGAACGACCGAATGATGAAGTCGGTGAGTTGATTGCTGCCGTCGATGAGATGCAGGAACAACTCCTCCAAAAAGAAACGTTGCAAAAGTCATTCATCGCCGGTATCACCCATGATTTGCGGACGCCGCTCGCAATCATCCGCAACGAAACGGAGGCGCTCGCAGCAGGAGTGATTCCGCTAGACGAACTACCGGATGTCACGGACAGCATCATCGAGGAGACGGATCGCCTCGGCCTATTGATTGATGAGACGCTGGTCTACTCGAAACTTGCCGGAGGGATGATGCCGCTCGAACGGATTGAGACGCGACTAGATGACCTGGTGTTCGATACGGTCGGACGGTTGGAGGCGACGTTTGCGAAGGATGGAGTGGCACTTGTCGCTGAAGCTGTGTCCGTCACGCGTCGTGTTGACAGGCACATGTTCGAACGGGTCCTCGTCAACTTCCTGATGAATGCCCACGCGGCTGCTCCGCCTGATAGCCGGGTCATCATTCGGCTGACGGAGACTGAATTGACGGTCGAGGACGCGGGGCGTGGCGTCCCGGAGTCCGACCGGACGACGATTTGGGATTTGTACGTCAAACAAGACGGCAGTTCCGGGCACGGGCTCGGGCTTGCGATTAGCCGTTTGATTCTCGACAGCCATGAACTGGTCTATGGCGTCCGAACGAGTCCGCAAGGCGGAGCGTGTTTCTTTATTCGTCTATAATGTAAAAAAGCCCCGTTCCTCGTCGAGAGGAGCGGGGCTGTCAGTGCTTATTTTGATTCGTTTTCGTGGACGAGACTCGGTTTGACGAGTGTATAGAATTCATCACTCATGCCGACACGGCTGCCCATTTGGCAAGCGAGTTCGAGTGTCTCTTGGTAAAATTTCGCGACGAGGCTGTGGTTTTTGATGTGCATGTCTTTCATCGCTTTTTCGACGCCGAGGACGACTTTCGCGATTTGGTCATCTGCATCATTACGGACAGGGACGACGTTTTCCGGGAGGTCGACTTCTTTATCGTGTCCGTTGAAGCGGAACGAAGCGCCGAATCCAAGATGCTCGAGGAAGAAGTGCGGTAACAATTTGCCGGCGAAGAATTGATGCCATTCCGATTCTTTCATCGCGTCCATATCCCGTTTGAAAGAAGTCGTTGCGAGTGCATAGCGGTCATGTGTATCTTTCATGAACTTCTCGAGGATTGGTACCTGCATCGCGAATGAGTTCTTGAGCAGATTATCGAGCTGTTCTTGTGTTAATTGTTCTTGTTCAGCCATCCTTTTAACCCCATTTCGTTTCGTTACTCTTATCGTAAGAAATTTAGACAATTCCGTCAAATCTTTTTCGAGAATAAGGTTTACCTATTGTACGAAAGGGAATTTTACTATTATCGCATACATAAAGGAGGAATCAGCATGAAACGAATCGCAATGACAGGACTATTAATCGGGGCATGTCTGATTCCGGTGACGGCCTTTGGTGCGACGAACGTCTCTTATCAAAAAGGGATGGTTCAAAACAAACAGCTTGGTTATACCGTCAAGGCGACAGAGACGCTGAAGAAAGCGATCGCGCAAGACAAAGTCGAGCTGATCAAAAACAAGACGGTCAAGACGAAGTACGGTACCGTGACACGAAGTGGAACGTTTTCGCTCTATTATAAGGTGAAGGGAAAAGATCAGTTGCTCGTCAACTTGAACTATGAACCGAAGAAACTGTCGAAAAAACAGTTCGATCGTCAAGTCGGGTACGGCACGTATCTTGGGACGAAGGACAATAAAACGTACTATTATGTCCAACCGACGGAAGCCGTTAAAGGTGCAGTCGGGAACAAAACAATCGAACGCTTGATCACATATCACGTTCCGCGGATGATGAAAACATTTAAACTGCAGTAAGCATTAGCTTTTGCTAGTGCTTCTTTTAGTGGTTCGCTATAGTAAAGATTGAGGTGAAGAGAGATGGAATTTACAGTAACGAAAGTCTTACAAACGACAGATGTCTTGCAACTTGAGAAATGTGTCAACGATCATGATGGAATTGAATTGAAGGTGGCGGCAGATTATGTCGGCGAGAATGATTTTGCTGTCTATGACGGCTCAAAATTGATTGGCTACCTGCAATCCTTCGCGTATCTACCGACAGAATGGGAAGTCAACGTCTTCGTTGATCCCGATTACCGGCAGCAAGGGATTTTTAAATCGCTCGTCGAAACGGCGGCTGGCGTAGCGCGCGAAGCGGGTGCGGAAGCCTTTACGTTCGTCATTGATGATGCAAGTCAATCCGGTAAAGCAGTCTTGGGCAAGCTTGGGGCAGAGTACCGGATGACGGAATACAATATGGTGCTGAAAAAAGCGCAATTGTTCTTAAAAGCAGACCCTGATTTCGAATTACGCGAAGCGACGGCATCGGACCGTCCGTTCATCGTCGAGACGCTCGGACAGTCGTTCGGAAATACAGCGGACGAGGCGGAAGCGATTTATCAAGCGATTGAGACAGAGGATCGCGTCACGTATGTCGGTGTCGCGAACGGTCAGCCGGTCGGTGTCGTCCGTGCATATTTAGCATCCGAGACACAAGCGAGCATCCATGCGTTCGCCGTTCGTCCGGAAGCGCAGGGCAATGGCTACGGGAAGAAGATGTTGAAACTGATGGTCCAAGCGATGTTCCGGACAGGTCGAACGCAGCTTGAACTCGATGTCGAGACGGATAACGCACGGGCACTGGATCTCTATAAAGATGCCGGATTCGTCGTCGGTCGCGGTTATCAGTTCCACGTGCTTGAATTATAAGAAGTCTGAACGAAAGTCCACGGGAGTGGGCTTTTTTTGTGAAATCGTATAGCAAGCATAGACCTTAGGTCTTACTACTCTCTAAGAAAATAGAATATCGTTTCCGATCGTCCGCTGGCGCGCTTTCCTCGGGCGGAACGCAAGCCGCGATCGGCTTTTAGCCGACCGGGTCTCGCTTGTTCCTGACGGAAGGGACGAGCCCTTCCTTTTCCCGCAGGAGTCGCGCCCGGACGATAGGAGCATAAGCAGTTTGATGGAAAGTTCATGGGAGTGGGCTTGTTTATGTAATCGTTATAAAAGGCATAGGCGTTTGGGTCTTACTGATTTTAAAAAATAGAGTATCGTTTCCTATCGTCCTCGGGCGCGCTTTCCTCGGGCGGAACGCAAGCCGCGATCGACTTGCAGCCGACCGGGTCTTGCCTGTTCCTGACGGAAGGGACAAGCCCTTCCTTTTCCCACAGGAGTCGCGCCCGGACGACGGAAACTTTTTTGTTAGCAATTAGGGGACATGTAGCGAAGGAAACCACGTAAAAAAATAAGTTCATAATCTAAAGGAAGTCTGAAACCTCTCCCGTGTTTTGTCGTATACTAGATATATGGAAAAATAGAGGAGGCGACGACATGAATGATCGACAGGAGTCATTACGGACGTTGAAGTGGGTGTCAGGTGGTTTAGAGGCCATCCTCGGGATTCCGATTCTCGGTGGATTGATTGTTATCGGGTCAGGTTATAACGCCTTATGGTTGATGCTTGCGTTTCACATCGTGGTTGTGGTGTTGACGGCGCGGGCCGGCAATGTCTCAAAAGGAAACATCGTCGGAATCGTCGCGTCGACAGTCGGTGTCATTCCGGTCGTCGGGATGTTATTGCACATGGCAGCGGCCATCACGATTTTACTTGACGCGGCATTTGGTAACCGGATTATTACACGGACCCACGTCGAGCGGGTCGAACCGATTCGTCCCCGTCCGGTCCGGAAAGAACAGGAGAAACAGGAAGATCATCCGTTTTGAGCACTTTTGATTGACAGTGAAATCCGAGCCGTGTAAAGTAAAGACCAAGTTAAGCCATATCAAACAAATCAACGACGCGGAGTAAGTACCGTCAATACTGCCGACAAAGCGAGTCAGGAAAGGTGAGAGCCTGACGCGGTAAGCTGATTAGGGAATGGACCGCTGAGAGCCTGTTGAACGATTCCAGTAGACAGGACGGTTGCCCCCGTTACAAGGCTAGCTGGTTGTTGGACCAGCGACAAGAGGAGATTTTTAATCTCAACTAGAGGTGGCACCGCGCGGATACAGGCGTCCTCTATGCAGCAGCTTTTGCTATGCATAGAGGGCGTCTTTTGTTTTACGTCAAGGAACGCCGAATCATCCAACGCACATTATCTTTAGGAGGAATTTTTTATGAAGAAGACATTGATCGCGGCGGCAAGCACGGCGTTCCTACTCGCAGGATGCTCGACGACAGACACAGAACAGGCAGCACCAAATGAAAACGAAAAGAAAGTCCTGCACACGATGGAAAGTTATGATCTCCTGTCGGTTGACCCGGCAGATGCCATCACGTCGAACATCTTCAACCAGATTTATGAAGGACTGTACCGCTTCGATGAAAACAATGAACTCGTCCCGGCAGCTGCTGCGTCACACAGCGTATCGGAAGACGGTAAACTCTATACGTTCAAGCTTGACCCGACGGCGAAATGGTCTGACGGAAAACCCGTCACGGCAGAAAACTTCCGCTATGCTTATGAGCGCGTCATCGAGACGAACTCCCCGTTTGCGTACTTGCTTGAGCCCGTCAAAGAAACGAAAGTCATCGACGACGAAACGTTGCAAATCGAACTGAAACGGCCGACGCCGTACTTCCTCAGCATGACGACGTTCGGGACATACATGCCGGTCCGTGAAGATATCGTTGAAGCACAAGGCGACAAGTTCGGGACGGATCCGGAGACGAATGTCTACAATGGACCGTTCACGTTCAAGAAGTATCAAGCGGAGCAAGGCTACACGCTCGCGAAAAATGCTGACTACGCCGACCAAAAACAAGTCAAGATTGACGAAGTCGACGTCAAAATCATCAAGGACCCGATGCTTGCGATCAACTTGTTTGAAACAGGTGAACTCGATGTCGCACCGCTCAACTCGGAAAACGTCATCAACTATAAAGATAAAAAAGAGTACAACACGTTCAGTGATTCACGGATGTTTTTCATCCGGATGAATCAAAAAACGGACGCCTTAAAAGATAAGCAGACCCGCCAAGCAATTGACGCTGCTTATAATAAAGAAGCGTTGACGGAAACGTTACTCGGAAACGGTTCGTTACCGGCCGATTATATCGTCCCGCAAGAGCTTGACCCGCAGTACGATAAAACACGTCAAATCACGTCATCATTCGACGAAGCACAGGCGAAGAAAGTCCTCGAACCGCAAAATCTAGAATTGACGATGATCATCGAGGACGATGACGTCTCGAAAAAAATTGGTGAGTACATTCAAGGAACGCTTAAACGTCAAAACCTCGACGTCAAACTCTTGCCGCTGCCGAAGAAGGAACGTCTTGCCCGTGAAGGACGAGGGGACTACGACTTGTCACTCGCGAGCTGGGCACCGGACTATCAAGACGCGACGACGTACTTGAACTTGTTCATGACCGGTAACCCGTTCAACATGATGGATTACTCGAACAAACAGTATGACCGTCTCTTGCAACAGGCAGAAAAAGAACTTGATCAAGATAAACGGTTGGAACTCTTGAGCCAAGCCGAATCGCTGTTACTCGACGATCAAGCGATTTCGCCGGTCTACCAACGCAAAAACGCCTTCTTGCAAAACACGGAAATCACGCACCTCGCCCGACACAACGTCGGGACGGACATCTCGTATAAGTACGTCGAAATTGACCGGAAGTAAAAAGATCAGCCGTCCGCCTTGTCATGATTAGATGATGAAGCGGACGGTTTTTTTGTGTGGATCTGTCATTGTCACAAATCAAATTGTTATTTTGTGACAAGTAAATCCTATAACCGACTTTGAAATCAGGTCAATTCTATTAAAGCGTTCTCATATCTTGCCGATAAGGAGAATGTTGAGAAAAGAATCAGGAAAGGAAGTTACGGATATGAGTAAGTTACGTAGCAATTTAAAGATTCGGTTATTTGTATGGGTTCTCGTGATTTCAATCATTACAGGCGGAATTTCTGCCCAGCTGACATTATTCCTCTCGCGTGGAGTCGACGTTGCAGAAAACCAAGCGATTTTATTTGGAGCGGGTATCGGATTAGTCTTGTCGATTCTCGGATCACTATTGATTCAATTGATTCTCCGTCAGCCGATCAAAGCAATCGAAAAAGCGACACAAACGGCACGTGAAGTCGCGAAGGGGAACTTTGATGTGGATTTCGAAGAAGCGAAGCGTGGTGACGAAGTCGATCAATTGATGCATGAACTTGAAGTGATGGTAGTACATATCCGCAAGCAAGCGACACAGATGGGCAGCTCAAGCGATAAGCTGACGGCATCTGCTCAGGAAATCGCGGCAGCCGTCCAGGAAGGCAATGCGTCAGGTGAAAGCATCCGGACTGCAATGGCGGAACTATCGACGAAGATGAACGAAAACGTCGACCAAGCGTACCTCTCGATGGATGCGCTCGGTGCCGTCAAACGGACGATGGATGAAGTCGCAAAGGAAATGAACCAAGCCTTGAAATCAGCGACCGTCATGCAGACAGAAGCCGAGAACGGCAAGACACTCGCGACGGATTCCGTTGAAGCGATGCATATGATTTCAAGTAAGATGGAACAATCCGCGACACTCAATGGTCGTTTGACGGATATGACGGGTGAAATTTCACGGATTACCGATGTTATCAGTGATATTTCAGCACAGACGAATTTACTCAGTTTGAATGCCTCGATTGAAGCAGCACGTGCCGGAGAAGCCGGTCGTGGTTTCGCCGTCGTTGCGGCGGAAGTCAAGAAGCTGGCCGAACAAACAGCGACGTCAGCGAAAGAAATCACGGATTTGATTTCCGGTGTCAAACGTCTCGTTAACGATACAGCGAATGCGATGACGGACGTCCAAAAAGAAGTTGCGACCGGTGTCGGACTCGTCGAACAAGCCGGATCATCCTTTGAAGAAATTCACCATTCGACAGAACATGTTTATTCACGCGTTAAATCGGTTGATCAGCTTGTCGTGAAATCAGACAAAGAGATTGACCAAGTCGGTTTGACGACGGCGAACATCCTGGCGATGGTCGAAGAAGCATCAAAACATGCAGAACAAGTCTTACAAGCATCGAGCCATCAGGCGGCTTCACTCAGTGAAGTCAACGGTGCGATGGAAGAGCTCGTCGCAGTCGCGGAACAATTACAGGAAGAGACAGGCGCGACGCGTCTCTAATTTAGGAATCGCAGGCGGAAGTCCCGTCTGCGATTTTTCTTTAGAATTTTTTATTTTTTTTGAGAGAAACTGTTAAACATTTCGGCACGGCGACGATATATAGAGTGGAAGCAGTCATCGACTACAACCACCGCGCTACTCTTGGGCCGGCCAGGGGGCGCATCTCGGAGAAGAAGGATCTTCAAAGAGACAAAAAAATTATTCCTATGGAGGGAAACTTAAAATGATTATCAATCACAACATTACAGCACTTAACACACACGGTAAGCTTTCTAGCGCTACATCAGCGCAAGGTAAATCAATGGAGAAACTCGCTTCAGGTCTTCGGATTAACCGCGCGGGAGATGATGCAGCGGGTCTTTCGATTTCTGAGAAAATGCGTGGACAAATTCGTGGTCTTGACCAAGCATCGCGTAATGCACAAGATGGAATTTCATTGATTCAAACGGCTGAAGGCGCGTTAAGCGAAACGCATTCTATTTTACAACGCCAACGTGAATTGGTCGTTCAATCGGGGAATGGCGGTACTCTTGCGACAGAAGATCTTACAGCAATTAAAGATGAAATTACTGAGTTAAATGCTGAATTAGATGGAATCTCTACAAGAACAGAATTCAACGGAAAAAAATTACTTACTGGTGCATTTTCTAGTGATTTCCAGATTGGAGCAAATTCTACTCAACAACTTTCATTAAAAATCGATAACGGAACTGCTACTAAAGGGTTTAGTTCTACTGATCTAGGAGTTAAAACTGCTGATTTGAAACTAAGTGGTTCAAAAGCTGACTTCGATGCAGATATCAAGTTGATGGATGATGCAATCGGAAAAGTTTCTGCTACACGTTCTAAGTTGGGGGCGAATCAAAACCGTTTAGAGCACACAATTAATAATCTTACAAATGCGTCTGAAAACCTTACAGCAGCAGAATCACGTGTTCGTGATGTTGATATGGCAAAAGAAATGATGAACCAGACAAAAAATTCAATTCTTGCTCAGGCTGCCCAAGCAATGCTTGCTCAAGCTAACCAACAGCCACAAGGTGTTTTACAATTACTTCGTTAATTTTTAAAAAATGGATGGAAGAACATTCTTCTATCCATTTTTATATAAATTTAAATTACTTTATATTTTTATAGTAATTTAAATTTATAAAAAAATGGATAAAAAGGTGATTAAACTATGAATACACTGATTCCTCAATATATGAATAAATTTCAATGTATAGGCTCTAAATGTGAAGATACATGCTGCAGTGGATGGAAAGTAATTGTCGATGAAAAAACATATCGTAAATACAGAAAAACAAATAACCCAATACTAAAAACTGACTTTCAAAAGAAAATAACAAGACAAAGATCTGATAAGAGTTCCAAAAATTTTGCGAAAATAAAAATGAAAGAAAACGGTGATTGTTCTTTTTTAACTGACGAAAAACTTTGCGGGATACAATTGAACTTAGGAGAAGATTATTTATCGGATACTTGTTCAGTTTATCCAAGAATAATTAATGCAGTAGATAACAGTATAGAAAAATCTGCTTCATTGTCTTGTCCAGAAGCGGCTAGAGTTGCGTTATTAGATTCTAGAAAAATGGAATTTGAAACAAAAATAGAAGATTCACGTTCAAACTATATAGTTAAGAAAATAATGACACAAAAATCATCGACTGATGAAATACAGTTATATTTTTGGGATATACGTATTTTTTCAATTAATTTGATGCAAAATCGTGACTTTTCAATTGAAGATCGTTTAATTATGTTGGGTATTTTTTGTAATAGTTTAAAAAACATAGTTACTCAAAAAAAGTATGTTAAAATTCCGAATTTAATAAGTGATTTTAGTATTCACATAAATAACAATGAATTTAAAAAAATATTTGAAATTCGTGAAAAAAATACAAAAATTAAATTAGCTTTATGTGAAGAACTTATTGAATATAAGGTAGATTTAGGAATTAGAAACAAAAGATATTTAGAATGCTTAAATGAAATTAACGACGCGTTACTTATTGAAGACGTTATCAGTAAAGAAGAAAAGTATAATAAAGCATATAACGATTATTATACTCCTTTTATGGAAGATAATGAGTATATACTAGAAAACTACGTTGTTAATTATCTTTTTAAAAGTTTATTTCCAAGTGATTCTATGAACGTTTTTGATAGCTACATTATGCTTACGGTTCATTTTTCCTTAATTAAATACCATCTGATAGGTTTATCAGGCTTTCATAAAAAGTTAAATGAAGACTTAATAATTAAATTAATACAGTCTTATTCAAAAGTTGTCGAGCATAACTATTTGTATCTAAGTAAAGTTTTAAATCTTGTTAAAGAAAATAAAATGAATAATATAGCTTATATGACTATTCTTATTAAAAACTAAATTTTTGATTACATTAAAATTGCAAAAGTTTCACTTTTCAAGAGAATTGAAGTGAAACTTTTTCTTTAAGTCTTGACTTAAATTTGATTTTTATAAATGGTTTTAAAATATTTTTTGGGGTGAAAGAAAATGTATTCCATAAAATCAGAAATTCGGCTTCACCTGCCTGCAAATGTCTTGCCCTACGAAGCAACGCGGAACGTCTTCGTTGAAGCGAATCAAGAAGAACTGGCACAAGACGGAATCGTCATCTTACCGACGCCGCAACATGTAACGAAACTTGAGACGGCGATTGATAAAGCAAATTTACAATTAGAAACGCAACGGACTGGTCTAAAGTTCGTCAAACATGAAAAACTGAATGAGTTTTATATTCAAGTCGTTGATACGAACAACAATGTCGTGCAAGAAATCCCGAGTAAAAAAGAACTGGATTTTTTTGCGGCATTCATGGAATTTAATCAACTGATCGATAAGCGGATTTAACGGGAAAGGACTGATTGGATGGCAGGACTTCGGATAAGTGGTCTCGCAAGCGGGATTGATACAGAAACGATGATTAAACAATTGATGCAGGCGGAACGTGCGCCCGTCGATCGCTTAGCGCAAAAGAAACAAACCTTAACGTGGCAACGCGATGCCTACCGTGAAATGAATCGGGGATTACTTGACTTACGGACAGCAGCGAGCGACATGTTGTTATCAAAAAACTATACGTCAAAGACCGTCACAAGTTCTGATACGTCAAAGGTATCAGTATCGGCAAGTCCAGCTGCGACTACCGGAAGTGTGACGATTGATAGTGTTGATCAGCTTGCATCAGCGTCGTCGTTAACGATTTCGAGAAATGCTTCTGCTACCGGAAAGATGACGAGTCAGTCGAAGCTTGCTGACAGTGGGCTCGTTGCCAAAGATGCTTCCGGTAATGTCTCACTTGAGTTAAATACGTACCAAGCAGACGGAAGCATGCTTGCGACACCGGTGACGATGAATTTTGATGGAACGGCAACGATTGGCGACCTCGTCTCAAAAATCAATAGTGATAAATCACTAGGGTTGAATGCCGTCTTCAATGACATCACAGGAAAATTAGTTGTAACACGGCAAAGCACGGGACAACTTGGAGCCTCCAATGAAATTTCTTGGACTGATAAAAATACTCCGGCCTCTGGTGCCGAACCTGTATTAAACGCTGTGGCGGGACAAAATGCGATTTATACAATCGGTGGAACACAACTCGAACAAACAACCAATACGTTCTCGCAAAACGGATTGACAATTACATTAAACAATACATCGACAACGCCAATCACCTTGAATACAAAAGTCGACACGCAAACGAACTTCGATTCGATTAAAAAGTTTGTCGATAAATATAACGATATGATTGATAAGATAAACAAAAAAGTCAACGAAGAGAAGTATCGTGACTTCCAACCGTTGACAGATGCGCAGCGGAAAGAACTGAGTGAAGACGAAGTCAAGAAGTGGGAAGAAAAAGCGATGAGTGGCGTCTTAAAGAATGATAGTTTCTTGCGTGACGGAATGAATTCATTCCGCAGTGCCATTTCCTCAAAAATTGATACGGGATACACGTACCAATCAGGGACGGATACGATTGCTTTGAGCTACATGTCGCAAATCGGGATTACGACGACAAGTGACTTCCGCGACGGTGGTAAACTAAAAATTGACGAAACAAAGCTGAAGAAAATGCTTGAAGAACAACCTGAAGGTGTCTACAAGCTGTTTACAGCGGATGCACCAGATCCAGTTACAAATCCTGATGGTTCTGTTACTCCAAACCCTGGCGGACTGGATGGATTTGCACGCCAAATTCAAGGATTTGCAAAAACGATGCGAGATAAAATTTCACAAGTCGCTGGACTTGATGGTGCTGTTGCAACGACATACCGGCTCGGAAAATCACTTGCTGACGTCGATAAGAGTATCTTGTCTTGGGAAGACAAATTGACAGCTAAAGAAAATGCCTATTACCGTCGTTTCGCGGCGATGGAACAAGCGATGAACCAAGCGAATAGTCAATCAGCGACACTCGCTTCATACTTAGGACAATAAGGAGGGCTTCTGACGATGAACCCATATGCGACGTACCAAACGAACTCGGTGACGACAGCATTGCCGCAAGACTTGACGTTGATGCTCTATGAAGGTCTGATTAAGTTTGCGATGATGGCGAAGCGCAACATCGAGCAAGGAAATATTCAAGATAAAAACACGTACATTCAAAAAGCGCAAGCGATCATCATGGAGCTCCAACTGACGCTCAATAAATCAATCAGTTTATCAACCGATTTAAATAATTTATATGATTACATGCAGGGACGCTTGATTGATGCGAACATTAAAAATGATGTGACGGCGATTGACGAAGTGATTGGGTTCGCGGAAGAATTTCGTGAAACATGGAAAGAAGCGATGAAGCTCGCCCGTCAGCGATGAGTCCGCTCGATCCGCTGCGCCTGAAGACGAAACACTTGATGGACTTGCTTGAGCAGACACCGGAAGAAGAAGTTTATGACGAATGGCTCAGCAAGATTCAAAACTTGCTGAATGAACGGGAAGCGTTCATTGCCGCTCATTCGAACTTGCTTGCCGGGGCCAATCAAGCGGTCATTCAAGAACTTGTCGCCGAAAGTCGGAAACTGGACTTGAAATTATCTGAAGAAACCGCTAAATTAGGGGTACAAATCAATCAACTCCGACAGACGAAAGTCAGCCGGAAATCGTATATCGACCCGTACGAAGAAGTGGAAGGTAGTTTTTCACCATATTTTGATTCTCGTCAGTAACTTTCTTATTCCAGGGAGGGATCTTGCGTGACTAAACGTGAAGAGAAAAAACGTACCGTGCCAAAACCGTTTTACCGATCGGATGGTTCGTATGATCAATTCATCGAACCGGACGTTGAGTCCGAATCTTGGGAAGAGGCGGAACGCCCGATTTCGGACGGGCCTGACGTCTATGAAGAAGAAAAATATCGACGCGAGTCGTAACAAAAAAGGGCATCCTGTATGGATGTCCTTTTTTGTTATGATATTTAGATTTGGTGCCGTTCCCGATACAGTTCCCAGTGTTCCCGTGCCTCTTTTTTGATTCGGTCAGATATTTTTTGACTCTGAAAGATAAGGCTATACCATTGCTTCGCGTCATCTGTCCGCTCGAGACTCGCATAGAGATCGGCAATTCGTAATAATAAAACATCATGCGGAATCCCGGTCCGGACAGCATCGGTATAATTGAGATAAAGCGCTTCGTACTTCTCGACCGACCGCTCCATCCAGAGCACTTCCTGCTCTTTGTTTGCAAGCAAACGATTTAACCAGGCGATTCGGACGCCGAGCATCGCGAGGATACTCTCTTTTTGGAGTGTCACTTGAGCACTATAAAGACAAAGCTTATAAAGCTGGATTGCCTGCTCCGCTGTCCGCTCAGTCGTAGCGAACGCTAACACGGGTAAAGCGGGAAGAATGTCCGTCGTCAGTCGTTCCCGGACATCCGGACGGAGCTTCTCGAACGCTTCATGGAAGATGAAGCGGCAATGCGTGCATTGAACCGGTTCGTAATAATAGACATTTGGTCCGTCGTAGTGAATGAAACCGTCGAAGTCGGTCTTCGCGACACGGATATGTCGACTTAAGACGCGCTTCGTTTCCGTTTCCTTCAAGCAATACGGGCATTTACATTTTTTTGAGTAGATAGCAGGCATTAGATAAAACTCCTCGGAATCGATTTAGACAAAGACGTTGACGAGCATCCCTTTGATTTCTCCGACTTGGTCGAGAATGTCGAGACGGCGTGACTCACCGGAGATGACGGTGTTTGTCAGTTCGAGCAACTTCGCGTCGACCTGTTCGACGACTTTGTAGATTTTCGTCCGTCCGCGGCGATTGAAGCCACGTTTCTCCTCGAGTTGTTGCGATTGATCAAGGGCGTCTTTTAGGAAGTCCTTGATTTTCTCTTTGTAACTCTCGAGGTTCTCAATCGTCTGGCTCTCAGCGAGCAATTGTCCGTGCTCTTCGACGAGTGTCAATTTCTGTTGGAGCCGTTCGTAGCCTTTATGCTCGCGTTTATCTTGCATCAACGCAGAAAACGTCGTCGACGCCTCGACCTCGCGTGGTCCGGTCTTCGGTGTCTGCAGGCGGCTCGTTTCTTGGATGCGCCGGATGTCCATAGCTGTCGTCCTCCTTGATTAGTTGAGTAGTTGCAAGACGCCCTGCGGTAAGGCGTTTGCTTGGGCGATCATCGCCATCCCGGATTGATTCAAAATATTGTATTTCGCATATTCCATCATCTCACGCGCCATATCCGTATCGCGAATTCGTGATTCCGACGCCGTTAAGTTTTCTTTACTGACGCTGAGGACGGACGACATCGCTTCAAAGCGGTTTTGGATGGCACCGAGTTTCGACCGTTGCGCTGAAATCGTGTCGATTGCTTGCGTATAACGGCTGATGGCATCATTCGCGTCCTGTTCCGTCATCATGCTGAGCGCATACTCCGGTGTACCGTCGACGCTCGGGACATCGAGCTTGCGGACGTCGGCGTTCGGTTGAACGGTCGAGCTGATGCCGATGCTCAGAGCGCGGACATCGTCGATTGTCAAGGAAATCCCTTCGTTCGCCCCGGCATTCGTCTGGATGAAGATCGCATTGTCTTCCGTGCTGAAGTTACCCGTCAATAAGTCTTTCCCGTTGAACTGCGTCGTTTGCGCAATCCGTGAGACTTCATTTGTCAATTGGTTGATTTCTTCCTGGATGGCTGTCCGGTCCTCGGTCGCGAGTGTTCCATTGCCGGCCTGGACGGCAAGCTCGCGCATCCGTTGTAATAAGTTATGGGTTTCACTCATCCCGCCTTCAAGTGTTTGGACCATCGAAATCCCGTCGAGAACGTTTTGTTCCGCTTTATCAAGCGCTTTGAGACGGTTCCGCATCTTCTCCGAGATAGCGAGACCGGCCGCGTCATCGGCGCCGCGATTGATTTTTTGTCCGCTCGACAGCTTATCCATCGTCGTCTTGACGTTCAGTTGGTTAGCACTTAAATTCCGGTACGCTTTCAGTGCCTGTACGTTATTGGTGATCCGCATTAATAATCCATCCCTTCATACCGTTCATGGTGTGCCGCCCGGACGAGCGGTCGTTCTTTTTTCAGACTTGCGGCTTGCCACGTGACGAGCAGTTCTTCTGCGAGTTGGAGCAGTTCGTCTAACACGAGTGGCGTCCGGTAGGCCTGTAACGTCTGGTCTGCTAAGTACTGGTAAAGGGCGTCGAGTTGACCGGTGATGATGCCACCGTCGTCATGGAGCCCTGCTTGTAGTTTCGTTAAAAGTTGATACGCTTTTTGCAACCGTTCGTTGATTTCATCGAACCGGTTGTCGTCGCGGGCGAGCAACGACCGGTCGTATTGCAGGACGAGTCCCTGGAGCATCGTTTCCGTCAATTGTTGCGGTGTCATTTGAAACAGTTCTTGTTCTGTCATCAGTCTCGTCCTTTCGCGTGATCGAGTTCTTCAATCAATAACAATAATTCGGCCATCACGTCGTAGAGTTGTGGCGGAATCGCCGTTCCAAGATCGAGGTCGAGTAAGTGACCGAGCAACGATGTATCCTGTTCGATTGCGACACCACTGGCGCGCGCTTCCTGTAAAATCCGGTCGGCGGCTTGCCCGGTCGCCCGGGCGACGACGACGGGAGCGTTGCCTGAATGTTCATCATACCGTAGAACGGCAGCTGATTTTCGATGTTTTAAATCAATTTTTTGATACATGGCTCCTCCTTAAATCCGGTAATCGTAGCCAGCTGGTGTCTCTGCCGGTTTGACAGGTTCTGGCGTCGCCTGTTCTTTTGTAAATGGACTGAAGCGAATCCGGACATCTTGGAAGCCGGTCGCTTCTAACGCCTCGGTCGTCCGCTCGAGGAACGGGGTTGCCAGTCGCTCGAGAATCGGCACATCATTTTCAATCGTAATCTGCATCTTCCGGTTGACCGTTTCGACGCGGACGCCGATGTCACCGAGCCGCGGGGTTTCAAGCTGGACATAGAGTGTGTTGTTTTCCCAGTCAATCACTTCGTCCGGGCGTTTGTTTTGCAGATGGACGTGTAAGCCTGCTGTCCCTTCGACAAGTTGAATAGGAAGGGCGAGCAACAATTGTTGGAGTTGTTGACTGGCATCCGGTTTATTGACTTGTTGTTGTGTCGTCAAAAACGTTTGCAGTTTCGCTGCTTCCGGGTTCGCGGCTGGTGTCGCGAGCTTCAACTCGGCCGTCTGCAGTTGGAGTGTTTTTTGGACCGTCTCCTGTAAGACGCGCGGGCTGTTTTGGCTTGGTTCATATGGCAGCGGGCGGCTCGGTGCTTGTGAGGTCTGTGTTTGTCCGCTGACAGGACGAGCCGGTTGATTGAGCTCCGGTAAGTACGTCGTCCGGACGTTCGCCGGTGTGAAGCGGAACGCTTCGAATCCGATCCGGACTTCCTGGAGAAGTGCTTTTGCTTCCGTCCCGCGACCAGTTGCGGCAAGGTCGGCACCGCGCTCCAGTTTCGAGAGCCACTGAATCAATTGTTTTTCGTCCCGCATCGACGTATGTAACATCGCATCCGTCTGTTGGAACGTTTGGCGAAGCCGGTTCGCCGTACTCTCGATGACTTGTGCCATCTGTGCCGGACGCCCTTCGACGAGCGGTTCAATCTGTTTGAGTTGCGAGACGATCGTCCGCTGATTACTGCGGAAGTCGTTCGTCATCTCAGCCAGTCGTGGCGTGACTTCGCGGACGACGGTCAACGCCGACCGGGCGGGTTCCGTCGTCTGGCGCGCAGCGGTCAGTGCCGTTAACTGCTCGAGCTTCGTCGGTTCCGGCGCTTCGAGCGTGACGGGGAAGTGCGGGCGCAGTTGCTCCCGTGCCTGTGTCAACGCACCGCGTTCGATCGTTTCGACAATCGCGCCTTGGTCGTTCAGGGGCAGGTGGTTCACGATTTGCCGAAGTCTTGGCGCATTCGCTTGCTCGATGTCTGCTTGTGTCGGCAAGGTCGTTCGAGCAACGTCGAGCGCGATGGCAGTGCCGAGTGTCGGTTTATCGACGACGGCCTGACGTTCCGGTAAAAGGTCGACGAGTGAATCCGTTTCAGTCAGCAGGCTGCTGATCAACGCATCGACGTCCGTTGGCAAGGCACTGTCGGAAGGGCGTGAGACGAGAGCGACGACGAGATCTTTGTACGTTCCCTGAAGAGCGGCGACGAGCCGGGCGACGGTTTCCTTCGTTTGCGGCAATTGTCCTGTCGCAAGCAGTCGGGCGACAGCTTGCTTTAACTCTTGTGGCAATTCGTCGAGTAAGGTCGGATCGATGCCAGTTGCATCGGTCTTGACGGAGCCTGTCGGCGCTGTGTCCGAGGTATCCGTCAATTGTTCAATCAAATAGCCTTCTGCTGTCGCTCTCTTTACCTTAAACTGGAAGTCTCCTGTTGGGACGTCACCTGTAAACGTCATCTCGATTTGGTCGCGTCCGACTTGGACGAGCGCTGTATGCGGACCCGTTTTTTCAAGGACGGTCCCGCTATACGTCTTTTTGTCGGACAACGTCGTCGGTGGCGACGGAACGGCCGGACTATTTGGTTGCAACTGGATGTTCATCGAGGCACCTCCTGTTTCATAATTTCTTCATCTTATTATATATCGGCATAAATAAAAAAGGATTGAGCGAAATTATCGCCCAACCCGCTTTTTTTAATGTTTAATTGAATTAAAGCGTTCCTCTAGTGTCATCGCGTTCAATTGTTGGTAACGAGCCATCAGCTCGCCAGTTGCTTTCATTTGGTTACGGACAATGTAAGGAGAGGCGTTTACAGGAAGGATCATGCCATTACGAGTTTGGAGTTTCGTTTGTCCGTCTTCCTCGATGACGTCGGACATGTGGCTCCAGGCGTACCACTCGCAATCATCACGTTTTGGTGATTTGGTAGGGAAAAAGACAAGACCGAGCGTCGGTTCGATGACGACTGGAACTTTTCCTTTGACGGAAGCGACACGTTTTGCCGTGACGATCCGTTCTTCGATGGAACTGTTGTACTGCCTGCAAGATAGTTGCAGGAGTTGATACGGACGAAGCGGGGTCATGATCGTTGAGCCGTCTTCTAGGACGATGATGGATTGTTTCATCATGTCATAACACGGCAGGATCGCGACGGTCCGTTTCGTGATTCGGTATTTTTCGTCATTATGGAATGGTCGCATTCGACTACATCCTCCTCAATTAGGACAATGGATAAAATAGGTAATTACTAACGATATAATACAATACTACACCTGTAATGACAATGTAATTTTTTGAAAAGAACAGCAATAGATCGCGCTATTTATTTAAAATCATCAATGAATTCGCATTAATCAGAATTTTCAATTGTCAATAATTCCTTCTTTTGATAGACTAAGCGGTAGAGAGCTTGCTCTCGAACTCTGGTTTGCGAAGGGAACGTGAATTCGAATGGAACAAGGTAAAGTAAAATGGTTTAATGCTGAAAAGGGTTACGGCTTCATTGAGACATCGGACGCAAAAGACATTTTCGTCCACTTCTCAGCAATTCAAGCAGACGGCTATAAGTCACTTGAAGAAGGCGAAGAAGTTGAGTTTGAAGTCGTTGACGGCGATCGTGGCCCACAAGCTGCGAACGTTACAAAACTTTAATCCGAATAGCAGCCGCCACCGTCTTTAGGCATTGTCTAAAGGCGGTTTTTTTTGTTTCGATTTAGTTTCGTAAGGGTATATACGCTAATATCACCACACAAAACTATTATAGTACGCTAAAGATTGAGGAGGATGTTCAACAGAATGTCATCGTTTTCATTTCCTTGTATCATTTATCGTGGTATAATAAATACGAACCAAAAGAATTTTGAATCTTCAGAAGGAAACGACTGAAGTTTAGCGAATTCATAGGTTCAACCGGTTACTTAAGGAGGAGTTTACATGATCTACAACATTCGCGGTGAAAACTTGGACGTCACAGATGCTCTCAAGGATTACGTCGAGAAAAAGCTTGAAAAGTTAACTCGTTATTTTACAACTCCTACGGAAGCGCAGACGGCTTATGTCAATCTCAAAGTCAATAATGAGAAACAAAAAGTCGAAGTGACGATTCCAATGCCAAACCTTTTGCTTCGTGCAGAGGATGTAAATGGCGACATGTACGCAGCAATCGACCTCGTCGTCGATAAGCTCGAACGTCAAATCCGGAAACATAAAACGAAAATCAACCGGAGAGGACGCGCCAAAGAAGGCGGCATTGGCGAATACTTCAAAACGCTCGAAGGACCGGAGGCAGAAGCACCTGTCTACGAAGAGGATGAAGCGGAACTCGAACTCGTTCGAACAAAACGTTTCACACTCAAGCCGATGGATACGGAAGAAGCGATTCTTCAAATGGACATGCTCGGTCACACGTTCTTCGTCTTCTCAGACGCTGAAACGGGTAACACGAACGTCGTTTACCGTCGAAAAGATGGTCGTTACGGCTTGATTGAACCAGAATAATGAATGTACAAGGGACTCGCTCTTAGGAGTGGGTCCCTTTTTGATATGTTAGAAAACTATATCTTAAGTCGATGCGTATGCTACATAGATCGAACAGGACGAGACGTCACGTCGTCCGCTTGTTGAAATTTGACGCTGTATTCGGTACACTGAATAAAGGAAAAATCTCGGAATTCTGTTCATATAAAGAATCGTTCGAAGTAAGGGGACTGTATGGCATGGCTAATTTTCTAAAAGAGTTATTCGCACCGACGAAACGTGTCCTGAAAAAAGCAGAAAAAGTGGCAGACGCCGTCGAAGCATTCGAGGAACAAATGGGTGCTTTATCAGATCAAGAATTAGAAGGTAAAGTGGTGGAGTTCCGGACGCGTCTTGCGGGCGGAGAAGATTTAGATGATATCTTACCGGAAGCATTCGCCGTCTGTCGTGAAGTATCGACGCGTGTCTTAGGCATGCGCCATTATCGTGTCCAATTAATTGGGGGATATGTCCTTCACAACGGTGATATTGCTGAAATGAAGACAGGGGAAGGGAAAACGCTTGTCGCGACGCTTCCTGTCTATTTGAACGCACTCGCCGGCAATGGCGTCCACGTCATCACCGTCAACGAATACTTGGCGAAACGTGACCGTGACATCATGGAGCCGCTCTATGCGGCGCTCGGTCTATCGGTCGGTTTGAACCTGTCAAGCATGTCGCGTCAAGAAAAACAAGCAGCCTATAGCTGTGATATCACGTACGGAACGAACAATGAGTTCGGTTTCGACTACTTGCGTGACAACATGGTCCTGTATAAAGAAGACCGTGTTCAACGTCCGCTTTCTTATGCTGTCGTCGATGAAGTCGACTCGATCCTCGTCGATGAAGCACGGACACCGTTGATCATTTCAGGTTCTGCTGAGAAATCGACGGCCCTCTACTCACAAGCAGATACGTTCGCGAAGATGATGAAGGCAGATGAAGACTATACGGTCGACATCAAAACGAAAAGTGTGCTCTTGACGGAGCAAGGCATCGACCGCGCTGAAAAATACTTTGGCATCGACAACCTGTTTGGTCTCGAGCACGTCGCCCTGAACCATCACTTGAGTCTCGCGCTCCGTGCGAACTCCGTCATGCACCGCGACGTCGACTACATGATTCGGGAAGATGAGGTCATGATCATCGACCAATTCACGGGTCGTGTCATGGAAGGACGTCGTTACTCAGAGGGATTGCACCAAGCAATTGAAGCGAAGGAAGGCGTCGAGATTCAACGTGAATCGATGACACTTGCAACGATCACGTATCAAAACTTCTTCCGGATGTATACGAAGCTTGCCGGTATGACCGGTACGGCGAAGACGGAGGAAGAAGAGTTCCGGAACATCTACAACATGCATGTCGTTCCCGTTCCGACGAATAAGCCCGTCATCCGTAACGATCAGCCTGATTTGATTTTCAAGACGATGAACGGGAAATTCGCTGCTGTTGCAGACGAAATCGAACGTGCCAACCGCGAAGGACAACCGGTCCTCGTCGGTACGGTCGCCGTCGAAACGTCTGAGCTCCTCAGCGGGATTCTCAAGAAACGCGGCATCCGCCACGAAGTCTTGAACGCGAAAAACCATGCACGGGAAGCAGAAATCATCGAGAACGCGGGACAAGCGAACTCGGTCACGATCGCGACGAACATGGCCGGACGCGGTACCGACATCAAGCTCGGTGCAGGTGTCATCGAAAAAGGCGGTCTCTACATTCTCGGGACAGAGCGTCACGAATCACGCCGGATCGATAACCAGTTACGTGGCCGGGCCGGTCGTCAAGGTGACCCGGGGGCATCCCAGTTCTATCTTTCACTCGAAGATGAATTGATGCGCCGTTTCGGATCCGATTCCCTACAATCGATGATGGATCGTCTCGGAATGGACGACTCGCAACCGATTGAAAGCCGGATGGTCTCACGTGCCGTCGAGTCCGCTCAAAAACGGGTCGAAGGAAATAACTTCGACGCACGGAAACAAGTCCTCGGTTACGATAACGTCATGGCTGATCAACGGAAAGTCATGTACGCGGACCGGGCAGCGATCCTTGACGCCCAGTCTGTCTCAGACATCGTTCGTCCAATGATGGAACAAACGATTGAATCAGGTGTGCATCAGTACACGCCAATCGAGTTCGTACCGGAAGAGTGGAGCATCGGTGCACTCGCGGATTGGTCGAACCAGACGCTTGCCGTCGAAGAAAAAGTGACGGAACAAGAGTTGTTCGGCAAAGAACGCGAAGAAATCATCGAACTGCTCAAAGAGCGGACGTTCGCACACTACGAACACAAACGGTCGGAAGTACCGGCTGAAGCGTTTGACGAGTTTGAAAAAGTCATCGTCTTACGTGCCGTCGACCAACACTGGATGAACCACATCGATCAGATGGATCAGTTGCGTGAAGGGATTCACCTTCGTGCTTACGGTCAAAACGATCCGCTGCGGGAATACCAGTCGGAAGGTTCAATGATGTTCGATACGATGAACGCGGCGATCGCGGAAGAAGTGACACAATTCGTCCTTCGTGCTGATCTTGACCCGAACTTGAAACGCGAAAAAGTCGTCAAGGATGAAGTCGCCGTCTCAGGCAAAGAGGACAAGGTCGTCAAAAAAGCGCCTGTCCGCAAAAATCCGAACGACCAAATCGGACGCAACGACCCATGTTGGTGCGGATCCGGTAAAAAATATAAGAACTGTCACGGCCGTCAGGCATAAGTGATGAATCGACTGAAAGAGGCGGGAGATTCCTGCCTCTTTTGACGGAAAGAGAAGGTGGAACACAATGGAATTAGCAGAAATACGCAACACCGCCGAGTGGATGGAGAAGAAACTCGGAGAATATAAGGCATCGCTTGATTTAGAAACGAAGATTTCCCGGATCGAAGAGCTCGAAAACGAGATGACATTCCCGGACTTCTGGAACAATCAAGAAGAAGCGCAAAAAGTCATCGACGAGTCGAACGGTTTGAAGGCGATGGTCGATAAGTACCAACACCTCGCCGATGGACACGAAAACATCGTCCTGACGTATGAATTGATTAAAGAAGAGCCGGACGTCGAGTTGCAAGAAGAACTCGAGTCGGAACTCGGTGACATCAAACAGAAGTTCGACGAGTTTGAATTACAAATCTTGTTGAACGGCGAATATGACGCGAACAACGCAATTCTTGAGCTGCACCCGGGTGCGGGTGGGACCGAGTCGCAAGACTGGGCTTCGATGTTACTCCGGATGTATCAACGTTTTTGTGACAAACAGGGTTGGAAAGTCGAGACGATGGACTACCAACCAGGTGACGAAGCCGGTGTTAAATCGGTCACGCTCCGTATTCAAGGGCACAATGCCTATGGATACTTGAAGGCGGAAAAAGGAATCCACCGTCTCGTCCGGATTTCACCGTTTGATTCGTCAGGCCGCCGTCATACGTCGTTCGTTTCATGTGACGTCATGCCGGAGTTCAACGATGACATCGATATCGACATTCGGACGGAAGATCTTCGTGTCGATACGTACCGCGCGTCAGGTGCCGGTGGACAGCACATCAATACGACCGACTCTGCCGTCCGGATCACACACGTACCGACGGGCGTCGTCGTCTCATGTCAACAGGAGCGTTCGCAGATCAAGAACCGTGAAGCGGCGATGAAGATGTTGAAAGCAAAACTCTACCAACGTGAAATCGAGGAGAAACAAAAGAAACTCGATGAAATCCGTGGCGAAAAATCGGATATCGCGTGGGGCAGCCAAATTCGTTCGTATGTGTTCCACCCATACAGCATGGTCAAGGATCACCGGACGAACTATGAAGTCGGGAATACGCAAGGGGCAATGGATGGAGACATCATGGGCTTCATCGATGCCTACCTTCGTTTACTCAATATGTAAGAAGCACCTGCCGTCGACGGTCAAGTCGACGGTTTTTTTCAAAAAGGAGGACATGAGATGATCATTCGTCAGGAAAAATTTAAGGATGCAGCGGCGATTCGCCGCGTGCATGAAGCAGCGTTCGAACAGGCGGCTGAAGCGGATTTAGTCGACGCCTTGCGGGAAGATGACGAGGCGGCACCACGTTTTAGCCGGGTCGCCGTCGCTGACCGGGGCGAAATCGTCGGTCACGTCTTGCTGAGCCGGATTTACATCGAGGACGTCCCGTCGCTCGCCCTGGCACCGGTGGGCGTCATGCCGGTCTGGCAACGTAAAGGCATTGGATCAGAATTGATCCGCCAAGTCATCGAGGACGCCCGGGAAGCGGGGGAACACCACGTCGTCGTGCTCGGTCACGACAGTTATTATCCGCAGTTCGGATTCGAACGGGCGATCGATTACGGGATTGAAGCACCATTCCCGGTCCCGGCTGAAGTATTTCTCGTCATGCCGCTCGTCCGAAACGGCTTAACGGGCGTCAAAGGGACGGTCCGTTATCCGAAACCCTTTAGTGCGGTATAAGAGAACCACTGCGAGTTGGTCGGACGGGCTAGTCGTCACTTCCCTTTTTGCGCTAAAATAAAAAACGGGTTCTAGATTTTAAGGTAAGGGGAAATGCAACGCCATGACATCAACGCGTCAGGAAGTCGTTCGCGACTATGTTTATTTATTATTAGGTTCATTATTCGTCGCCAGTGCGTTCAGTCTGTTTCTCGCACCGAATCAACTCGCCTCAGGAGGCGTCAGTGGGCTATCGATTGTCTTGAATGATTTATTCGGGATTTCACCCGGACTGTTCCAGCTCGTTGCGAACGTCCTATTACTCGCGATCGGTTGGATGATTCTCGGGATGGGGTTCGGCGTCAAGTCACTCGTCGGATCGATTTTTTTGCCCGTCGTCATCTTGATTTATGAACGGTTCGAGGTCCCGGCAGCGACGATGAATCCGATGCTCGCTGCGATTTTTGGCGGGGCCGGCGTCGGAATCGGACTCGGTCTGATCTTTAAAGGTCGGGCGTCGACCGGCGGGATGGATTTAATCGCCCAGATTTTACACCGGTTTACGAAGTTACCGATTCATTTGTGCATTGCCTTGCTTGACGGGACAATCGTCATCAGTGCCGCGATTATCTTCTCGCTCGAAATTGGTCTGTATGCGCTCGTCGCTTTGTTCATCACGATTAAGATGATTGATATCGTCCAGCTCGGAATCACGAACGATAAGCTGGCCTACATCATTTCTGATCAACGGGAAGCCCTGGTTAAAGAGATTTTCCAGACACTCGATCGCGGCGCAACGGAAATCGAGGCAGCGGGTGCCTATACACGGAAACGGAAACCGATGCTGATGGTCGTCGTCCGTCAAGGTGAAATCACGACGTTGAAAGAAATCGTCAAACACATTGACCCGGAAGCGTTCCTTGTCGTCAGTGAGGCCCATGAAGTACTCGGGCTTGGCTTCACGGATGACAAACGGTATCACAATGTTCCGTAAACACATCGAAAACGTGAAGTTTTTGTGAAATCACGCTTAGAAAACATCAAGAACGGTTATACTCTAATAGGTAAGAACGTTGATTGGTATTTTTTAAGGGGGGTATACGGATGAAGTTAAAAAATCTTTTACTCGCGGCAGGACTTGGCGCGACACTCGTACTCGGCGCTTGCGGCAGTGATGATTCCAGTTCTTCGGATACAACGAAAGAAGACACGTCGATGAATGATGATTCTTCAAAAACAGAATCAGCGGTTGATGCGGAAAAAATCTTCGCGAATAACTGTGCCTCATGTCACGGGAACAATTTAGAAGGAAATGTTGGACCAGACTTAACAAAAGTCGGTTCAAAGTATTCGTCTGAAGAGATCCAGGACATCATCAAGAACGGTAAAGGGCAAATGCCTGCCGGAATCCTGAAAGAGGACGAAGAAATCGTTGCTGTTGCTGATTGGTTAGCAGAAAAGAAATAAACATAACTATGTGATAGTATGGGATAAGAGAGGGCTGACACGACACGTGTTCGTCATTTCTTATCCCTTTTTTTATGAAAAACAGCCGGAATTGACATTTGATTGTAATGTGGTTTTTTTTCATGCCTGTTATAATGGGAATCGGTAGGTTTTAAGACCTAGCTGATCACCCCCAGTAATCAAATAAGGATGTGAAGTAAGTGATCAAGATGCAACAAGTTAGTAAAATATACCCGAACGGAGTCACTGCACTTCGTGAGGTCAATTTGACGATCAATCAAGGTGAGTTCGTCTATATCGTTGGTCCTTCTGGAGCCGGCAAATCAACATTCATGAAGATGATGTACCGCGAAGAGAAACCGACGAGCGGTTCATTTTTGTTTAAAGGAATCGAAGTCGGTAAATTGAAAAACCGTCAAATTCCAGAACTCCGTCGCCAAATCGGCGTCATCTTCCAAGACTTTAAACTCCTCCCGTCATTGACGGTTTATGAAAATGTCGCATTCGCACTCGAAGTTGTCGGAGACGACAAAGCGCAAATCCGTAAAAAAGTAAACGAGGTCCTCGATCTCGTCAAACTCAAACATAAAGCGCGGAACTATCCGGATGAGTTATCGGGTGGGGAACAACAACGGATTTCGATTGCCCGAGCCATCGTCAACCGTCCGTCACTCGTCATCGCTGATGAGCCGACAGGAAACCTTGACCCGGATACGGCATGGGAAATCATGGAGGTCTTCGAAGAGATTTATCGCCGTGGGACAACGGTCGTAATGGCGACACACAATCGAGACATCGTTAACAAAATGCGTCATCGCGTACTGGCGATCGACGGTGGAAAAATCGTCCGTGACGAAGAGAAAGGAATGTACGGCTATGAAGTTTAATGGATTCCGTCATTTACGGGAAGGGTCGAAAGGTCTTGTCCGAAACGGCTGGATGACATTCGCCTCTGTCAGTGCCGTAACCGTGACATTATTACTCGTCGGAATTTTCGCGATGGTCATGTTCAACGTCAACAAGATTTCAGACAACGTCGAAAAAGACGTCGAAATTCAAGTGTTCGTCGAACGCGAGGCCGATCAAGCAAAAATCGACGCCGTTGGTTCAAAATTAGAACAGATGCCGGGTGTCGCGTCTGTCCGGTACAGTTCAAAAGAAGATGAACTGGATCGTTTTAAAGAACAGTTAGGAGAGGGATCGCAGGCGTACCAGTCGGTCGAGAAGGATAATCCGCTTCACGATCGCTACATCGTCAAAGCAACTTCCCCAAATGAGACAGAAACTATTGCAAATACAGTCAAAAAAATGGAAAATATAGATAGTGTCGAGTATGGCGAAGATTACGTCGAGAAGATGTTCAACTTCCTTGAAGGGGTACGCGTCGGTGGAATCATCTTAATTGTCGGTCTGACCTTCATGGCGATGTTCCTTATCTCGAATACGATCAAAGTAACGATTTTCTCGCGTCGTCGGGAAATCGAAATCATGCGTCTCGTTGGAGCGAAAAACGGCTTCATCCGTGCACCGTTCTTCGTCGAGGGACTCTTGATGGGTGTACTCGGAGCATTGATTCCAATCGCTGTCGTTTATTTTGGTTATGAAGTGACATACAATGCCCTTCAACCACAACTCGTATCTTTAAATGCATCAATCTTTAACTTGATTCCACCAGGTGAACTATCCGTTCAAGTCGCATTGATTTTACTTGCGCTCGGTGCCTTCATCGGAGTATGGGGATCAACGACGTCACTCGGACGTTTCTTAAAAGTATAAGTTACGCAAAAACAAAATATAGAGGAGAGATGCTTCTCATGAAGGTTCGATTCTGTTCAGCTGTGCTCAGCTTGGCCCTCATTGGTTCAAGTGTATCCGTTCACGCCGTGTCTAAAGAAGAATTGTTGAAGGAACAACAGGAGATCGAGTCCCGTCTGCAAGAGACGGAACGATCACAGAATCAGACATCTGAGAAGTTAATCTTGACGAAAAAAGAACGCCGCCTCGCAGAGGAGCGTTTGGATGAAGTCAACAGCCGTTTGGATGATTTAGCGAGTGAAATTGCAGATCAACAAGCGGCTGTTTCTGCATCGAAAGAAGAGTTGCAAGCGATCGAAGAAGCGATTAAACAAACATTGTCCGAGTTACGGGCGCAGGAAGATTTACTTGGGAACCGGCTTCGTGCCGTTCAGCGGGATGGCGACATCAAATACATCGAAGTGTTGCTCGACTCAAAAGATTTCGGCGATTTAATCTCGCGTTTTAGTACTGTCAGTGAAATCATTAAACAAGATGACGGTGTTTTGAATGCCTATAAAGCAAATGTCACGGAATTGACGGAGCAACGCGCAAGTCAAGAACTCATCCTCGGTCAGCTAAAAAAAGACCAACGGAAACTGTTGATTCTGCAGACGCGGATTATCGCGGAATCTGAGTTGAAACGAAAACTGGTCGTCCAATTGAACGATCAGGTCAAACAATTGAAGCAGGAGCAGTTCACGAAGGCGGAAGAAGCCCAAATCTTAGCAGATCAGCAACAATTGATTAGCACGCAACTGACGGAACTCGAAGAAGCAGCACGTGCCGCTGAACAAGCAAAGATAAAGGCGGAAGCAGAACGTCTCGCCCGTATCGAGGCAGCGAAACGTGAGCAAGAGGAAGCGGACGACACGCAGGCAGCGGACCGGACGGCATCGCCAACGACGAAAACGCAGCCGGTACCATCTGCGACGGATCATGCAAAGCCATTTCAATTACCTGTCTCCGGTTACGTGTCCAGCCCGTTCGGTCCACGGAACAATCCGTTGACCGGCAAGTCGGAGATTCATACGGGCATCGATCTCGTCAATGCTAAAGGAACACCGATTCAGGCGGCGGCAGGTGGTATCGTCCTGCGCGCCGGAAGTGCGACAGGATACGGGAATGTCGTGATGATCACCCATCTGATCGACGGGAAAGTCTGGACGACGGTTTACGGACATCTTGATTCCGTCGCCGTGGAGGCAGGGCAAACGGTCATGCCGGGGACGGTCATCGGAAAGTTAGGTTCGACAGGCTGGTCGACTGGTCCTCATCTTCACTTTGAGATTCACCAAGGGGAGTGGGCGGTCGGACAACCGAACGCGGTCGATCCAGCCCCGTACATTTTTTGATTGACCTATAGCTCTTTAGCGAAAAGATAGGGTAACCTATTTTTTTCAGACTGTAGACAACGTGCTATCGGGAGATCAAGCGTCTTTTTCGTTGCTTTCCTCGGGCGAGGCGCAAGCCGTTGCTCCTTGGATCCCAGCGGACAACGAGCTGGGTCTTGCCTGCCTCTGGCAAGTCGCGTTAACAACGCACTTCTCCCGTAGGAGTCAACGAAACGTGACGCTTTTTAGGTAATATCGTGACGGAAAGCCCGAACGGATTGTCTCTCGATATCTCCTGTTCACTCTCTATAAGAATTTGTCTACACGTTGAAAAGATAGGGTAACCTATCTTTTTTTGCTATACTGAAAAAAATAGCAGGTTTACACCGGAAACGAGGAATCAAGCGTGAAAAAATCTACAACGGCAGTCATAGCAGTCAGTACATTCGGACTTGGCCTAGGGGCAGGCGCAGTCGGTATGTTAGCAACAGGTGGTACCGACACGGTGACGACCAGTTCATCGGGCGAATCGGGGGACTGGAAAAAGGTTGATCAAGTCCGCCAGATGATTTCACAGTATTACCTAGAAGATGTCACGGATCAAGAATTGCTTGAAGGAGCACTCAGTGGGATGACGGAAGTGCTTGACGATCCCTACTCGGTCTATATGGATGAATCGGAAACGGCGTCGTTCAACACGAATCTGTCTTCATCGTTTGAAGGAATTGGCGCGACACTGGAGCAAAAGGGTGAGGCAATTGTCATCGTCGCTCCGATTAAAGGGGCACCCGCTGAAAAAGCAGGAATCAAGCCGGGTGACGTCATTATAGAAATCGATGGCAAGTCGACGAAAGGTCAAAAGACGGATCAAGCTGTCAAAAAGATTCGTGGTGAAAAAGGGACGGAAGTCGTCTTGACGATTCAACGCGGGGGACAAGACCCGATGAAAATCACGATTGAACGCGATACGATTCCGATTGAGACCGTTTATTCGGAAACAGAACAAGTGAACGGGAAAACGATTGGTGTACTCCAAGTGACTCAGTTCTCTGACCCGACTGCAGAAGAGTTCGAAAAGCAACTCGCTGCTCTCGAAGCGAAGAATATCGATGGACTCGTCATTGACGTCCGGGGAAACCCGGGCGGACTGTTGACGGCAGTTTCGAAAATGATTGCGCCATTCATTCCGAAAGATACACCGATTTTCCAGGTCGAAGACAATAAAGGCGACCGGACGCAGGAATTCGGGAAGGCGGACGCGAAGAAACCTTATAACATCGTCGTGTTGGAAGATAGCGGTTCCGCGTCAGCGTCAGAAATTTTAGCCGCCGGTCTGAAAGAAGGCGCCGGTGCAGAAGTCGTCGGTACAAAGTCATTCGGTAAAGGGATCGTCCAAAGTGCGTATGACTTAAAAGATGGCAGTGACCTGAAGCTGACAACGAACAAATGGTTGACGCCAGACGGGAACTGGATTCACAAAAAAGGGGTTAAACCGACCGTTGAAGTCAAACAACCCGCGTATTTCAATGTCACGAAAATATTGACGGATGACAAAGCGCTCAATGTCGGGGACTATGGAAAATCTGTCGAGAATGCACATCTCGTGCTCGAAGCGATCGGTTACGATCCGAAAGGGCAGGATGGGTATTATGGCGACACGATGAAACAAGCAGTCGAACAACTTCAAAAAGATGCCAAGCTCGAAGTCACGGGTAAGATTGACCCGGTGACGGCTTCCGAGATGGAGACACGTCTTTTGAAAAAGTTAGAAGACTCGAAAAATGATGTACAACGCATCAAGGCACTTGAAGTTGCTGCTGAATAAATCACGGAAAGAGGTCTGAATGGGCGTGGAATTATTCGATGGAATCGGTTGGACAGTGATTAGTCTTATCGCTAGTCCAATCCTGTGGTTAGCCATTCTAGTCAGTGTTGTAATCGGTATTCGTCGCGTCAGGCGAGAACGGAACTTGTTCCGCTCGAAATCACGCGATCAACGGACCGACATTTTTGAGACATTACTGCCCGGTCTGCTCGTCGGGATTGTTTTATCTGCAATCAGTTTGAGTTTACAGGTGACCGTCAGCCCGGTCTTCATTGTCGCCTTTACGGCGCTCGCTGCCGTGACATTAGTGATTGGCGTCGTCCGGTTTAACTTGCCGCTTTGGCCGCTCAGCGTTTTGGCACTTATCGGGTGGTTCGTGACGGATGAACGGATGGACGGGATTAAAGAGGTCGACGCGACGACGTTGCTGTTGCTTGCGAGCTTGACGCTGCTGGCAGAATTGGCGCTCGTCGCGTGGCGCGGTCAAAAGCAGTTGTCCCCATCACTCGTCTTATCGAAGCGGGGGCGTTTCATCGGTGGGTTGTCCGCGAACAAACTGTGGTTGATTCCGTTGCTCGTCATTGTTCCAGGCAGTAGTCTCGAGGAATGGTTTCCGCGGTTCGCTTTTCCGGAGTACGTCCCGCTCGTGCTCTTTTTCCCGCTCGGCTTCAGTTTTCTGTTCACAGGAAAATTGCCGGCTGAGTTGATGCGTCCATTGATTCGGGGTCGCGTCATCACATTGTTACTCGCGGTCTTGTTGACACTGGGTGCGTACGTGACGAACCGGGAAGAATGGTTATTCGGTCTACCGCTCCTGCTCGTCTTGCACATCATCTTGCACCAACGGGTCAAACGCTTGAACCGTTCAGCGACGCCGATTTTCCTCAATGGAAAACGGGGTGTCGTCATCCTGGGGACGTTCCCTGGATTACCGGCATCAGAAATGGGGCTCGTACCCGGAGAAGCCATCTATAAGGTCAACGGTGATTTTGTTGATTCCGAGACGAGCTTCTATGAAGCGATTCAAAAGCATAAACCATACTTACGTCTCGAAGTGATGAATCATAATGGAGATGTTCGGTTTGCGCAACGGGCTTTTTATGAACAAGATCATCATGAACTCGGCATCATGTTCGTCAGTGAGCCGGGGAATCGCCGGACGAAAATTCGAACGCTTCAATAATGAGCATCCTCTATCACGTGAGTGGTAGGGGATGTTGTTGTTTCTTGAGTGAACTTTATCTTTTTCAGAGATAATCCGTACCGGGACTTTTTCTTTTTTGGAAAAACGGGTAACTTCCTAGAAGGAGCACTTCATAATCGAATGTTTGTTCGTAAAGTGATACAATAAAGATAGATTTTTTACGGAATGAGGGGGAAGTTAGCGATGGATTTTGAGTTAGTGTCACCATTTGAACCAGGCGGCGATCAGCCGGCTGCCATTAAACAATTGGTCACCGGCGTCAAGAACGGCGAGCGGCATCAAACGTTACTCGGAGCGACCGGAACCGGTAAGACGTTCACCGTCTCGAACGTCATCAAAGAGATTAAAAAGCCGACGTTAGTCCTGGCGCATAATAAAACACTGGCCGGGCAACTGTACTCGGAGTTCAAAGAATTTTTCCCGAACAACGCGGTCGAGTACTTCGTCAGCTTTTATGATTACTATCAACCGGAAGCGTATGTCCCGTCGACGGACACGTTCATCGAAAAAGACTCGTCCATCAACGATGAGATTGATAAACTCCGTCACTCGGCGACATCTTCCTTGTTTGAGCGAGATGACGTCTTGATCGTTGCGTCCGTCTCGTGTATCTACGGTCTCGGTAACCCGGAAGAATACAATAATCACGTGTTGTCGCTTCGTGTCGGCAACGAGATGGGGCGTAACGAGATGCTCCGTCGTTTGATTGACATTCAATATGAACGAAATGACATCGACTTCCAGCGCGGGCGGTTTCGTGTCCGTGGTGATGTCGTCGAGATTTTCCCGGCGTCACGAGACGAACAATGTGTCCGTGTCGAATTTTTTGGTGACGAAATCGAACGGATTCGCGACATGGATCCGTTGACAGGTGAAATCATCGCCGATCGTGAACATATCTCAATCTTCCCGGCGTCCCACTTCGTGACGGGGGACACACGTCTTCAAAAAGCAATCGCGAACATCGAAGTCGAACTTGAGACGCAACTCGCGAAGATGCGTGAAGACGGGATGTTACTTGAAGCGCAACGTCTTGAGCAACGGACGAACTACGATCTCGAGATGATGCGTGAAATGGGTTACTGCTCAGGAATTGAAAACTATTCCCGTCATTTAAACCTGATGCCGGAAGGATCGACGCCGTATACGCTCATCGATTACTTCCCGAAAGACTTCTTGCTCGTCGCCGATGAGTCGCACGTCACGTTACCGCAAATCCGCGGGATGTATAACGGTGACCAGGCGCGGAAACAAGTCCTCGTCGAGCATGGTTTCCGTTTGCCGTCAGCGAAAGATAACCGGCCGCTTCGTTTTGAAGAGTTTGAAGAGAAGGTCAGTCAAGCAATTTATATCTCAGCGACGCCGGGACCTTATGAGCTCGAGCACTCAAAAGAGATGGTTGAACAAATTATTCGTCCGACGGGACTCGTCGATCCGACAATCGAGATTCATCCGATCACGGGTCAAATCGATTACTTGATGGACAACATCCGGGACCGCGTTGCGAAAAATGAACGGGTTCTCGTGACGACATTGACGAAAAAAATGTCGGAAGACTTGACCGATTATTTAAAAGAGAACGGTGTCAAGGTCAACTACATGCACTCGGAAATCAAGACGCTCGAACGGATTGAAATCATTCGCGATCTGCGGCTTGGTAAGTATGACGTACTCGTCGGGATCAATCTGCTTCGTGAAGGACTCGATATTCCGGAAGTGTCGCTCGTGACGATTCTCGATGCGGATAAAGAAGGTTTCTTACGGTCCGAGCGATCATTGATTCAGACGATCGGACGGGCGGCCCGGAACTCGGAAGGGCACGTCGTCCTGTTTGCAGACAAGATTACGGATTCGATGCAACGGGCAATGGATGAGACGGAACGTCGGCGCAACATTCAGCTCGCGTTCAATAAAGAACACGGCATTACGCCGAAAACGATTCAAAAAGACGTTCGCGGTGTCATCAGTACGACGATTGAAAGTGATGATACGGTCGAAAAACTGGAGAAATTCAATAAACTGAAAAAACCGGAGCGCGAAACGCTACTCGAACAGTTGGATCAAGAGATGCGACAAGCAGCGAAAGACATGCAATTCGAGCGCGCAGCAGAGCTTCGAGATCTTATATTAGAATTGAAAGCAGGTGCCTAAGTTGGGAGACAAGAAAAACAAGATTATCATCAAAGGCGCTCGCGTCAATAACCTTCAAAACATCGATGTCGAAATCCCGCGCGATCAGCTCGTCGTCTTGACGGGCTTATCGGGATCCGGTAAGTCATCACTCGCGTTCGATACGATTTATGCGGAAGGGCAACGACGTTATGTCGAAAGCCTCTCCGCTTATGCACGCCAGTTTTTAGGGCAGATGGATAAACCGGACGTCGATGCGATTGAGGGACTTAGTCCGGCAATTTCGATCGATCAAAAAACGACGAGTAAAAACCCCCGCTCGACTGTCGGGACGGTGACGGAGATTTATGATTACCTCCGTCTGCTGTATGCGCGAATCGGCAAACCGATCTGTCCGAACCACGGGATTGAGATCTCGAGTCAAACGATCAGTCAGATGGTCGACCAAGTGATGGAGTTACCTGAGCGGTCGCGGTTGCAGATTTTGGCACCGATTGTTTCCGGACGAAAAGGGGCGCATGTCAAAGTCTTTGAAGATTTGAAAAAAGAGGGCTTCGTTCGTGTCCGTGTCAATGGCGATACGATTGATTTAACGGATGACATCGCACTCGAAAAAAACAAGAAACACTCGATTGAAGTCGTCGTCGACCGTGTCGTCGTCCGACCGGACGTCGAATCACGGCTCGCCGACTCACTCGAAACAGCACTTCGCCTCGCGGAGGGACGTGTCATCGTCGATACGATGGATGGCAATGAGCTCCTTTTCAGTGAGCATCATGCGTGTCCCATTTGTGGTTTCTCAATCGGAGAACTCGAACCACGGATGTTCTCGTTCAATTCGCCATTCGGAGCCTGTGCCTCATGTGACGGACTCGGGACGAAACTTGAAGTCGATGTCGATCTTGTCGTACCGCATGCAGACAAGTCACTCAATGAAGGGGCAATCGTCGCGTGGGAACCAACGAGCTCACAATATTATCCGCAACTGCTCAAAGCAGTTTGTGAGCACTTTAAAATCGACATGGATACGCCGTTCGAACAGTTGTCAGACGAACAACGCGACATCATCTTAAACGGCAGCTCGAAAGAAGAAATTCACTTCCGTTATGAAAATGACTTTGGCATGGTCCGCAACACGGATCTGTTCTTTGAAGGTGTCTTGAATAACTTGCAACGTCGCTACAAGGAGACGTCATCGGATTACATCCGCGAACAGATGGAAGGATATATGGCGAAAAAAGCATGTCCGACTTGTAAAGGGCATCGTCTGAAACGCGAATCGCTTGCCGTCAAAGTATCCGGTATCCACATTGGGGAAGTGACGAAGATGTCAGTCAAGCAAGCCGTCATCTGGTTCGAAGAGTTGCCGGCGAAACTATCGGAAAAAGATCAAACGATTTCACGGATGATCGTCCGCGAGATTCATGAACGGTCATCGTTCTTAGAAAACGTCGGTCTCGATTATTTGACGATTTCCCGTGCTGCCGGCACATTGTCCGGTGGCGAAGCGCAACGGATTCGTCTCGCGACACAAATCGGCTCCCGTCTGACAGGTGTCCTCTATGTCCTTGACGAACCGTCAATCGGCTTACACCAACGTGATAACGACCGATTGATCAGTACGCTGAAAACGATGCGCGATCTCGGAAATACGTTGATCGTCGTCGAACATGATGAAGACACGATGATGGCAGCGGATTATCTGATTGATATCGGACCCGGTGCTGGTGATCACGGCGGCTTCGTCACAGCGGCCGGTCGACCGGAAGAATTAATGAACGACGCGAATTCACTGACCGGACAATATTTGTCGGGGAAGAAGTTCATTCCTGTGCCGACTGAACGGAAACAACCGGACGGACGGGCGTTACGAATTAAAAAAGCGTCAGAAAATAACTTAAAAAATGTCGACGTCGACATCCCGCTCGGCTTGTTTGTTGCCGTGACCGGAGTATCAGGTTCCGGGAAGTCGACATTGATTAATGAAATTCTCTATAAGACGATTGCACATGAGATGAACCGGGCAAAAGAAAAGCCGGGAGCGCATAAAGGCATCACAGGACTCGACCAAATCGATAAAGTCATCGACATCGACCAATCCCCGATCGGTCGGACGCCACGTTCGAACCCGGCGACATATACCGGTGTCTTTGACGACATTCGTGATGTTTTCGCTTCGACGAACGAAGCGAAGTTACGCGGCTATAAAAAAGGACGCTTCAGTTTCAACATCAAAGGTGGCCGGTGTGAAGCGTGTCGCGGAGACGGGATCATTAAAATCGAGATGCATTTCTTGCCGGACGTTTACGTTCCGTGTGAAGTCTGTCACGGGAAACGGTATAACCGCGAGACGCTCGAAGTAAAATATAAAGGTAAAACGATTTCGGACGTTCTTGCGATGACAGTCGAAGAGGGACTCGAGTTCTTCGAAAAAATTCCGAAAATCAGCCGGAAGCTGCAAACGATTGCTGACGTCGGATTGACGTACATGCGTCTCGGACAGCCGGCGACGGAACTGTCGGGCGGTGAAGCACAACGCGTGAAGCTTGCTTCGGAACTGCATAAGCGGTCGACTGGGAAAACGATTTACATTCTCGATGAACCGACGACGGGACTGCATGTCCATGATATCGCCCGCCTGTTGAAAGTCTTGCAACGCCTCGTCGACAACGGCGATACGGTCCTCGTCATCGAGCATAACCTCGACGTCATTAAGACGGCGGATTACTTGATTGATCTTGGTCCGGAAGGTGGCGATGGTGGAGGTATGATTGTTGCAACAGGAACACCGGAAGACATCGTGCAAGTCAAGGAATCGTATACAGGACATTACTTGGCACCTGTTTTGGAACGGGACGCAGCCCGAATCGAATCATGAAACTTTTTTGACGGAGGATTCGTAAAAGGGAAGTAAGGGAAGTAGAACGAAAGAGTGAATAAGTTTTCCTGCGTCATAGCGTGTTCAGAAAATAGGAGGGGAATGTTCATGAAACAAGATATGCGTCAGTTGATACTTGAACAGGTAAAAGAAGGAAAGTTGACGATCGATGAGGCACTCGATAAGCTCGAACGCCTTGAAGCACTCGATCAGCAACAATCGACGACAGCAAGTAATCATAAGTATGTCGATGAACCGGAACAGTACGACCGCGTCGATCATTACACGGTTGATTCACTGACGTCGAAAGTGATGTCTGCTTTTGATGGTCTCGTCAACCGGATTAAAGAGAGTGATCTCTCATTAAATCAGACGTCCGGTCCGAACGTCACGTACGTCAAACAATTCCCATTCAGTGGAGAGACGATTCATTTGGATTTATTTAATGCCAATGCTGTCGTCGAACCAAGTGATTTAGAGGAGTGTGAGTTGACGGTGACGGGGCGTCCGCTTCGCCAAGTCAATGAGGAGCAAGCGCTCGAACAACTTCAAGCGTCGCTTCAACATTCCGTCTCCGCTAACACGCTATCGATTCGCTTGAAAGATAAACGCGTCCGGGCGACGATCCACTTAAAAGTTCCGCGTCGTCACTACGAGGCGTTCGTGTTACAGACGTTGAATGGTGAGATTACGTTGTCGTCGCTTGACGCGACGAGCGTTCAACTGATGACAGCGAACGGACGGATCCATGTCCGCGATCTTTACAGTGAGGATTTGAAAGCTTCGACGGCGAACGGTTCGATTGAAGTCGAAGAGTCAGAAGTCAAAATGTTAAAAGCGAAGACCGCGAATGGTCAAATCATCGCGAACGGGGTTTTTGAACGTTCTGAGCTGAAAACCGCGAACGGCAATGTCCGGTGTGAACTCAAAACAGCCCATGACGCGAAGATTCAAGCGTCGTCACTCGCGGGAAGCATCGCTTTGATGTTGCCGCATGGCGCTGAAGTATATGGTGAGCTGGAAACAAACTTTGGTGGGTTGAATTGTAACCTTGATGAGATGGAAGTGATTCGCGACCAAAAAGATGTCGTGAACCGTAAACTGCATTTCGTCTCCGGTCGTGACCGGACGCCGAAGATTGAAGTCGAAGCCGATACGAAAACGGGAACGATTTCCGTGACGCACGGTGTTCACTTAAGTCCACAAGCGTTTTAATCAAAAATAGGCGAGAATACGCCCACTTCTAAACGATTCGGGTGAAGCCCGAGTGAAAGTGGGAGATGAATCGCCACCCTCTCTTTCGGGTATATCCGTTGTAAGGAGGTGAACATCATGCTGACACACAAGGCCTACAAATTCAGAATATACCCGACAAAAGAGCAGGAAATCCTGATTGCGAAGACAATCGGTTGTTCGCGCTTCGTCTTCAATCACTTCTTAGCGAAGTGGGATGAGACGTATAAAGCGACAGGTAAAGGATTGTCCTACGCGTCTTGCTCAAAAGAACTCCCGTCGTTGAAGCAGGCGTTCGACTGGCTGAAGGAAGTCGATAGCACGTCTGTGCAGACCAGCGTCAAGCATCTTGCCGATGCCTATGACCGCTTCTTCAAGAAGCAGAACGAACGACCCCGCTTCAAGTCAAAGCGCAATCCCTTTCAATCGTACAAGACGAACATTCAAGGCAAGTCTCAACTTCCCGAAGTCTCGATCGTCGGCGCTAAGATCAAAATTCCAAAACTGAAGTGGGTGCGTTTCGCCAACTCGAGGCAGGTTGTCGGGCGCATCTTGAGCGCCACGATCCGGCGTAACGCTTCAGGAAAATATTTTGTCTCCCTGCTCGTCGAGCAGGAGAACAACGAAATGCCGAAGACGGGCTCATCCGTCGGCGTCGATGTCGGGTTGAAGCACTTCGCCATCTTGTCGGACGGCACGGTGTACAAGAACGACCGTTACTTCCGTTCGCTTGAGAAGAAGCTGGCGCGTGAGCAACGCAAACTTTCTCGTCGTCAACGGTTGGCCTTGGACAAGAAAGTAACACTTTCCGAGGCGAAGAACTACCAGAAGCAGAAGCGGAAGGTCGCCCGCATCCACGAGAAGATTGCGAACAAGCGAACCGATTTCCTACACAAGGTGTCGACCGAGATCGTCAAAAACCACGACGTCATCGGCATCGAGACCTTGCAGGTGAAGACCATGCAGAAGAATCGCAAGTTGAGCAAGTCCATCTCCGAGGTCAGTTGGTCGGAGTTCTTCCGCATGCTCGGATACAAGGCGGAATGGTACGGGAAGACCGTCGTGAAAGTCGGAAAGACCTTCGCCTCTAGTCAACTGTGCTCCCGTTGCGGACATCAACACAAAGACGTGAAGCATCTTGGCTTGCGTGAATGGACATGCCCGAGTTGCGGGATCCATCACGACCGTGATGTGAACGCAGGACTGAACATCAAACAAGAAGCTGAACGCATCCTAGCTTCTTCAACCGTCGGGACGACGGGGTTAGCCTGATCAATTTTCGACCGTTAGGTCGGATTACTCAGGAATCCTCCACCTCTAAGCGAAGCGTAGGTGGAGGTAGTTCAACGCTTCCTGATGCAAATGTATGATTAAGCATCGCAATCAAAAAATAATGTGTGACTACAGTCAAAAAGGAGGGGATGCCATCTAAATGATGCGCATCCCCTTCTTTTTGATTAGTAGTTATAGTCTTCATCCATCATTGGTTCGTCCCAGTTCATATTGTCGAAATTGTTCATGTCGTACCCGAATGAAATGAATGTGATGACACCGACGATAGCGAGGACAATTGCGGCAATAATTAAGCCGATTCCCATCCAACTTTTGCTGCGCGCCCGGTTCCAATAAAAGACGATTGCGAGAATGAGTGAAATAAATGGACCACTTAGCACGATTCCGACCAGTGAGATGATGAAAAATAAGAGCGATGTCTGATTTTGATCACGCGAATAGGACTTCCACATATCGATTAACGAGATGATGATGTAGACGAGTCCGAGGATTGCAAGGATCCCGCATAAAATCATAATGATAATCATTCCGATACCACTACCTGACATATTCATCATTATAAAACCCCTCCTTTGATTTGTTTCTAACTGTATTCAATTCCCAAGATGGTCAGCTTCTAATCGAATTCATTGATTTTAGCAAAAATATGGTACAATACTTCAAGTGAAAGGGGCTGATTGAGCGTGCAAGCAAAAGTGCGAACAGCTGAAATCGTAAAGCAATTCAATTTAAAAATTGTCACCGGAGAAGAAGGACTACATCGTCCGATTTTGACGGCTGATCTCTGTCGACCGGGCCTCGTCCTCGCTGGTTATTATGCGTATTATCCGGCAGAACGTCTGCAAGTCCTCGGGAAAACAGAATTGACGTTTTTCAACAACCTGACGTATGAGGAACAGCTCGAACGAGCAAACGTCCTCTGCACGGATGAAACACCAGGGATTTTAGTGACGCGTGGGTTTGAAGTACCGGAAGCAATCATCAAGGCAGCTGACGAAACGAACGTACCGCTCTTGACGACGAAGGGACATACGACATCGGTCGAATCTCAAATCACGAACTTCCTCGAAGCGGAACTCGCCCCGACGACAGCGATGCACGGCGTCCTCGTCGATATTTACGGGGTCGGCGTCTTCATCAAAGGGGCAAGTGGGGTCGGTAAATCCGAGACGGCACTCGAACTCGTCAAACGGGGACACCGCCTTGTGGCGGACGACTCCGTTGAAATTCGTCAGACGGGTGACGGCATCTTAGTTGGGACAGCGCCGAAATTGATTCAGCACCTCCTTGAGATTCGCGGAATCGGCATCATCGACGTCATGACGTTGTTCGGTGCAGGTGCTGTACGGTCGCATAAAAAAATCAGCCTCGTCTGTAATCTGGAAATTTGGGATCAAACGAAAGTCTATGACCGCGTCGGTCTTGATCAAGAGACGTTACAAATCATCGATACGGAAATTCCGTTTTTGACGATTCCGGTTCGTCCCGGGCGTAACCTTGCCGTCATCATCGAAGTCGCGGCGATGAACTATCGTCTGAAAAATATGGGCATCAACACAGCAGAAGAATTCGCCGGACGTCTCGCGCAAGCGATCGAAGACGGGAATGGTGGTCTATGATGGGGACACTCGCAACGGTACAACCGACATTCGACCGCGTCGCGATTGAGCTCGGTCCGATTCCAATCTATTGGTATGGTGTCGTCATCGCCTTGGGCGCAATCGTCGGCTTGATGATCGCCATCTTCGAATCGAAGCGAATCGGTTTCAACGAAGAATACGCGGTCGATGTCGTCATCTGGTCGATTCCGATCAGCATCATCTGTGCCCGGATTTACTATGTGGCTTTCGAGTGGCAGTATTACGGTCAACATCTCGATCAAATCATCAACATCCGCCAAGGCGGAATCGCGATTCACGGTGCCATCATCGGGGCGATTTTGACAGTCATCCTGTATACGCGAAAGAAAAACATTTCGTTTTGGCAAATCGCGGATATCCTGGCGCCGTCACTCCTGTTCGGTCAAGCGGTCGGACGTTGGGGCAACTTCTTCAACCAAGAAGCGCACGGGGGAGAGACGACATGGTCGTTCCTGCAAGATACGTTGCACTTGCCGAACTGGATCGTCAATCAGATGTATATCGACGGCGTCTATTACGTGCCGACGTTCCTCTATGAGAGCATTTGGAACATCATCGGCGTCATCTTGTTGATTGTCTGGCGGATGAAGTTCAATCCGCGTCGCGGCTACGTCTTCCTCGGTTACCTCGTCTGGTACTCGATTGGACGTTACTATATTGAAGGGCTCCGGACAGATAGTCTGTTGATGGGGGACGGACTGCGGACGGCACAAATCGTCTCGATTTGTTTAATCGTCTTCGGACTCGTCATGATGGTCATCCGGAAAAATGCTGTCCGCTACTTGGATGGAACGACACGGGAGGCGAAGTGAAACGATGATTAATACGATTCTATTTGATTTAGACGGTACGTTGATTGATACGAACCCGTTGATTCTAAAAAGTTTTGAACATACGCTCAGTTACTACTATCCGGAACGGACGTTTACGGAGGCAGAATTGCTTCCGTTCATCGGTCCAACACTGGAAAAATCATTTTCAGAGCTCAACGCCAAGCAGTGGAAAGAGATGGTCGCCTTTTACCGCAGCTATAACATCGCGATGCATGACGCACTCGTCCTTGAATATCCGGGTGTCCTCGACGGTTTACGCCGCTTGAAGGAACAGGGCTACAAGATGGCGATCGTGACGTCAAAAAGTCGTCGCGTCGCCTTAAAAGGGATTGAGCTGTTCGGACTGACGTCACTGTTTGAGACAATCATCGCAGCAGACGATGTGACGGAAGAAAAACCAGCCGTCGAACCATTTGAAAAAGCGATGGCACTCCTCGGTTCGACAACAGACGAGACAATCATGGTCGGGGATAACGACACGGATATCAACGGCGGGAAAAATGCCGGATTGAAAACCGTTGCGGTCGGCTGGGCGATTAAAGGACGTCCGTATCTCGAAGCATTAGAGCCAAGCGTCATCATCGACTCGATGGAACACCTGAGTGACTGGATCGAGGCGCAAAATGGCACGGCGGACTGATCGCTATCACGTCGGGGCGACGAATCCGTTATGGCACATGTACCGGACGGTTTCGTTCTTCAAGGTCATGTGGTGTTTCCTCATCATTACAATCGGACGGTTTTCACCGTCGCTCCGCTTTAAGAATGGCTTGTACCGGACGTGTCTCCGGATGAAGATCGGCGACCGGACGGCGCTTGCCTTGATGGTGATGCCGGACACGATGTTCCCGGAACGGATCTCGATCGGCTCGAATACGATCATCGGCTTCAACACGACGATTCTCTGTCATGAGTATTTGACGACCGAGTACCGGATCGGCAACGTGACGATCGGTAGTGACGTCTTAATCGGCGCGAACGTGACGATTTTACCAGGGGTGACGATCGGGGACGGTGCTGTCATCGGTGCCGGTTCCGTCGTTCACCGGGACATCTTACCGAACGAACGTGTCTCGAGTCAGCCGCTTCGCCGGCATGAAATGTGACGAAACTGTGAAAAGGAGGTCGATTCGCAATGAATTATATTCGCTTCACCTATAAGACCGGAAAGTATTTCGGAAGATTATTCGCAGAACGTCCACAAGGTCTCGTCGTTGAAGTCCTCGCGGTCGAGAAACATCCGACGCAAGGTGATCTGCATCAACCGAACCAAGTTGACGTACCGCTCTTCCATATCCGTACCGCCTTACATCAACACGAAAAAATCACGGTTTCTCCAAGCGTCGTCTATGCATATGACGGAGAGATTCCAGCGTATTCCGACAGCTTACGCCAAGCATTCAAAAAAGATGTTGAGCGTCTGCAAAACAAGAATCCGCAAGAAGATGCTTTTGTACGAAAATGCTTAGAGAACTACAAGGAACTCGAAACCATTTATGCGAAACGCTGGGCGTAAACCCCGGCGTTTTTTTCTGTTGCAACGCTATCCGAGATAGGTTATTCTTGTCTCTGCAACTACGAAACTAGATTTATATTATGGGGGCTTGAATCACTATGGAATTAACGGAATACAAAGCAGACCCCTTTGCGATTACAACGCGCCAAGCGGAACTTTTTTATTTTCGCGGACGGAAGGCGCATCGGGAAGGGAGACTCGAAGAGGCGGTCTATCATCTTGACGAAGCAACGACGCTTCAACCAGAAGATGTCCGTTACCTACTACGTTACGCACGTGTCCTGTTCGAAACGGGAGAAATCAATCATGCGAACGACGTATTGAAACGTGTCCGTGCACTCGATGAGTCAAATACCGAATCACTCTTTTATTTAGCGAACAACTATGCGCACGTTTCTTTATATGAAGAAGCAAAAGAATATGCGCTCGAATATTTAAAACATGCGCCGGCAGGCAAACACGCAGAGGCATCGGCCGCACTCGTGGAATTGATTGATCTTGAGCAAGAGCTTGAGGATGACGATGAAGATGAGTTGATTCGTCTCCATGCACAAGCCCAGCGCCAAATCGATAAAGGGATGTTGTTTGCAGCACAGGACACACTCGAGTCCTTGATTGCGACGTACCCGACATTTTGGCCAGCCTATAATAACTTGGCAATCGTCGAATTTTATCTCGGTGAAAACGACCGGGCTTTCCATTCGCTTGAACGCGTCTTAGAAGGAAATCCGGGAAATCTCCACGCGCTTTGTAATACGCTCGTTCTCTTACATGAGATGGGGCAGGATGAAGAAGCGCACCGTCTGTCACGGAAGCTCGAACACGTTCGTTCCGTCAATCTTGAAACACGTTATAAAGTCGCATCGACTCTTGCGATTATCGGTCGTCATGACTTAGCGTACGAAGAATTGAAATTGCTCGAACGCCGTGGCTACCGAGGCGATCCATTATTCGGTCACTGGTTATCGATTTCTGCATTCAAAACGGGACATATCGAAGAAGCTGCAGCCTTCTTACAATCAAAAGAGGCCGCGAGCTTACGGGAAGAACAAGAGGCATACGACATTCGTCATAACCTTCAGTTTCGTTCAGCCTTGATTCAAGCGTTGAAAACGGAAGATGATGTCTCACGCATTTTCACGGCTTTGCTACTCGGGAAACTAAATGACGAGGAAGCACGGTTGGCCCTTTCGATGATGCCAGAAGTGACGGATCACGAAGATGTCCTGCAGCTGACAGAACAAATTTTGCATGAGATGAATGGACGGGGCGATATCGTCGATGAACGGATTCATCGTGCCTTACAGACGATTCGTCTCGCAGAACATTACGTGTCTGACGAAGAGCGGATGAGTCTCGAAGGCGATTTTTATGAACGGTTTGCCCGACTCGTCCTCAGTGGCGAAACGTTCGACTCGGTCGAAGGTTCAGCCGCTGCATTAATCCATCTGTTTCACGAGTTACGGGAAGGGATGTTGATTGAAGAGTGTGCCGAACTGGTTGATGTCTCTTTTGATGAGGTGGCGATGACGATTCGTGCCTACAAACAACACCTGACACCTGCTCGGGCAAAATGTTAGACGTTTGCCATATTCTCACCTATACTCAAATTACAACGAAACTTAAGATGGGGTGGAAACATGACAGAAACTGCTGAAAAAATTTATGATGTCATCATCATCGGTGCAGGTCCTGCCGGAATGACGGCAGCACTTTACGCATCACGCGCAAACCTTTCAACACTGATGATCGAACGCGGTATTCCAGGTGGTCAAATGGCCAACACGGAAGATATCGAAAACTATCCGGGATACGATAGCATCCTTGGACCGGACCTTTCACAAAAAATGTTCGATCACTCGAAAGCATTCGGCGCAGAATATGCGTACGGTGACGTCCGTAGCATCGAGGATGGACGTGCTTTTAAAACGGTCCATGCACACAACAAGGATTATCATGCGCGGGCGATCATCATCGCATCGGGCGCACAATATAAGAAAATCGGTGTACCGGGCGAAGAAGAGCTCGGCGGCCGTGGTGTCTCGTATTGTGCCGTTTGTGACGGAGCTTTCTTTAAAGAAAAAGAATTGTTCGTCATCGGTGGTGGGGATTCAGCGGTCGAGGAAGGTGTCTACTTGACACGTTTCGCGAAAAAAGTCACAATCGTCCACCGTCGTGAAGAATTACGTGCACAAAAAATTCTTCAAAAACGTGCGTTCGATAACCCGAAAATCGATTTCATCTGGAATCATACCGTCAAACAAATCAACGAACAAGACGGTAAAGTCGGTTCGATTGATTTAATCAATACGAAAACGGCAGATGTGACGACACTTCCGATCGATGGTGTCTTCATCTACATCGGAATGAACCCGATCACAGGTTACGTCCAAGATCTTGGTATCTTGAACGATCAAGGATATGTTGTGACGAACGAAGGCATGGAGTCAAACATCAAAGGAATCTTCGCAGCTGGAGACGTCCGTGAGAAAACGCTCCGTCAAGTCGTTACGGCAACGAATGATGGTTCGATTGCTGCTCAAAATGCACAGCATTATATCGAAGCGTTACTCGAGGAATTACAGGAATCATCACAGGTGTAAGACAGGAACCAGCTTTGTTGGAGGGGACTTCAATGAGGCTGGCTCTTTTTTTATGCTATACTGAATTTGGAATAAAAAATACACGCGGAACTGTTGTCTGGAGGGCGAAAAGATGGAAGAGAATCAACCGCAATTGGTCATCATCACGGGAATGAGTGGGGCTGGAAAGAGTGTCGCCATGAATAGCTTTGAGGACTTAGGCTATTTCTGTGTCGACAATCTCCCACCGACGTTACTGCCGCAATTGATTGAAGTGATTGGGCAAGTCCGTCCGAAAATTGCCGTCGCCATCGATACACGTGCTCGTGATTTTATTGATAGTTTCTTTGTCGTTTACGAAGATTTGAAAAAAACGAACCTGCAGATTCGTATGTTGTACTTAGACGCACGCAATGACGTCCTCGTGCGCCGCTATAAAGAGTCGCGGCGTTCGCATCCACTGGCGCCGACTGCGTCACCACTGATCGGTATCGAGCGAGAGCGGACGCTGCTCGAAGGATTCCGTGACAAAGCACAGATGCTGATCGATACGAGTGACATCAAACCGCTTGCACTGAAAGAACGCTTGCTCAAAGAATTTACGGAAGGGGAACGGATTCCCTTTACCGTCAATGTGATGTCATTTGGTTTCAAGCACGGACTGCCGCTCGATGCCGATCTCGTCTTTGACCTTCGTTTTCTGCCGAATCCGTTTTACATCCCGGAGTTACGTCCGAAAACGGGACTCGATCTCGAAGTATCGTCATACGTCATGAAGTGGCCGGAAGCAAAATTGTTCTATAAAAAGCTTGTCGACTTGCTCGAGTTCCTGATTCCCCAGTACGAACGGGAAGGAAAATCACAACTCGTCGTCGCCCTCGGCTGTACAGGTGGTAAACACCGCTCGATTACGTTTGCGGAAGCAATCAGTAAAGAATTTGAAAACCAGTATCACGTCGTCACGAATCACCGGGATTATGTTCACGCGAAGGAGGAAAAGTAATGAAATGGGAACGGAAAGTCGTCGCGATTGGCGGTGGAACGGGCTTGTCGACTCTTTTGCGTGGACTGAAGCATTATCCGCTCGACATCACGGCCATCGTCACGGTCGCGGATGACGGGGGGAGCTCGGGGCGCTTACGGACAGAGTTCAACATGTTGCCGCCGGGTGACATTCGAAACGTCATCGTCTCGCTATCGAAGTCCGAGACATTGATGGACCGGATCATGCAGTACCGTTTTGAAACGGGAGAAGGACTTCACGGTCACTCGCTCGGAAACTTGATGCTGACGGCTGCGACGCAGCTCTGTAACGGCTCGTTCGTCGAGGCGATTGGCGTCATGGGACAACTGTTGAATGCGGAAGGGAAAGTCTATCCGGCGACGGAGCGGACGATTACGTTATGTGCCGAGTTCGAAGACGGGACGATTGTCAAAGGCGAGTCGTTGATTCCGAAAGTCGGAAAGGTCATCGAACGGATTTATTTGGAAGAAGAAGATGTCCGTCCGGTACCGGAAGCGATTCAAGCAATCCTTGAGGCCGATGTCATCGTCCTCGGACCAGGGAGTCTCTATACGAGTATCATCCCGAACGTCTTGATTGATGAAATCCGGGAAGCGATTAAACAATCGCTTGCACCTGTCGTCTATATTTGTAACGTCATGACGCAACCGGGTGAGACGACGGCCTTCACGGCAAATGATCACTTGACTGCGCTCGAACGTTTTCTTGGTCAAGGTGTCGTCGATACAATCATTGTCAATAACGAATCAATCGATGCAAGCTATTTGCGAAAATACCAAAAAGATCATGCCGATATCGTCACTTACGATGATGAACGGTTCGTCGAGGCGGGAATTGAAGTGCTCGCGGACGATATCGTCGACTATAACCATCATTTCATCCGTCATGACGCGGACGCGGTCGCGAGCCTCGTCATGCGGAAAGTATTATCGATTCGACGGGTGCGTCAACTCGAAGGGAAGGAGGAATTGACGTGAGTTTTGCTTCAGAAGTTAAAAAAGAATTAACACAGATTGCCATCACGGATCACGAGATGAAGGCGGAATTAGCGGCGCTCGCACGGATGAACGGTGCGATTTCGTTCGGACTCGGCCGCGGATTGACACTTGATATTTCGACTGAAAATGCGTCGATCGCGCGACGGATTTATTCATTATTAAAACGGGCATACGGGGTCCATCTGGATCTACTCGTCCGAAAGAAAATGCGCCTCAAAAAAAATAACGTCTACATCGTTCGCGTGAAGCAACAAGCCGATAAGATTCTGCAGGATTTAGGCATCCTCGGCGAAGGATTCACGATGATTCGTTCAATCAGCGATACGATTTTAAAAGATGAACGGCGGGCACGTGCCTATTTACGGGGGGCGTTCTTAGCCGGAGGGTCACTGAACAATCCGGCGACGTCGTCGTACCATTTAGAAATCTTCAGTCTCTATGAGGATCACAATGCGGCGCTTCGGAGTTTGACGAACCAATTCGATTTGAATGCAAAAGCAATCGAGCGTAAGAAAGGGCACATCCTCTACATCAAGGAGAGTGAAAAAATCTCTGATTTCCTCAAGGTAGTCGGGGCGACCCATTCGATGCTTCGTTTTGAAGATGTCCGGATTTTAAAAGATATGCGGAATTCGGTCAATCGTCTCGTCAACTGTGAGACAGCGAACCTCAACAAAACGGTCGGGGCAGCGCTCCGCCAAGTGGAGAATATCAAATTTCTCGAACGGACGGTCGGACTCGATGTCTTACCGGACAAGTTACGGGAAATCGCGATTTTACGCGTGACGCATCAAGACGTGACGCTGCAAGAGCTCGGCGAGATGGTCGAGAGCGGCTCCATCTCAAAATCAGGGATCAATCATCGATTGCGGAAAATTGATCAAATCGCGGATAAACTCCGGAATGGTGAGTCGTTGACAGGTGCGCTCTAAAGGGGAAACTTGCGAGATGAACCATAGTCTACTATAATATATAGTCGATGCAACTAAATGTTCGAATTAAGGAGTTTTTGAAATGGCTAACGAAAAAAAACGTATTTCGCTGACAGTCGATGCGAAATTTGATGAAGTCTTGACGAAAAAAGCAAAATCAATCGGTGTACCGAAAAGTACACTCGTGACATTCGCAACATCACTCTTCCTTAAGCAATTGCAAGCAGAAGAAGAGCTTTCACCACATGCGAACGGGATTTACACATTGATTCGTGAAAACCACGACATCGTGTCTGATATTACAGATCTCATCGACTAACACAAACGATCCTTTTCAGGTTCGGGACGAACTTTCATGATTTAATGAAGTTCATGCCCGGCGTGGAGAGGATTTTTTTTGAAGACAACAAAAAAACGACCGCTGATGTAAAAACATCAACGGTCGGTCGGGTTAACAGATTAAGCGCGCTCCATGACGCGGTCGATGAGACCGTAGTCAGCTGCTGCTTGAGCAGACATGAAGTTATCACGCTCTGTATCGCGTTCGATGACTTCAAGTGGTTGTCCTGTGTTTTCTGCCATGATTTTGTTTAAGTGTTCACGCATTTTGATGATACGTTCTGCATGAATTTTAATGTCTGACGCTTGTCCTTGTGTGCCGCCGAGCGGTTGGTGAATCATGATCTCAGCGTTTGGAAGGGCAAAACGTTTTCCTTTTGCGCCTGCTTGTAAGAGGAACGCACCCATTGAAGCGGCCATTCCGATACAAATTGTTGAAACTTGTGGTTTGATGAAGTTCATCGTATCGTAAATCGCCATACCCGCCGTGATTGAACCGCCCGGGCTGTTGATGTAGAGCGAAATTTCTTTATCTGGATCCTCTGCTGCTAAGAAGAGCAACTGGGCAACGACTGAGTTGGCGACGTTATCGTCAATCGCGCTCCCGAGAAGAATGATACGATCCTTGAGCAAACGTGAATAGATATCGTAAGCACGTTCCCCGCGGTTGGTTTGTTCGATGACTGTTGGAATTAACATAGTCTTTGCCTCCTTATGATGGTATGTAGCTCATATTCGACTTATTCCTATCATAATCCTTTGGTCAATATTGGTCAAAAGATACGATGCGACTTTTATGTATTTTTCCTGAATGGCATTGAATTAAACATATCAATATAGAAAAAAAGGCAATACCGCGAACGGCATTGCCTGTAGATTCAAAGATGGTACACCCGGAGAGATTTGAACTCCCGACACCTGGTACCGGAAACCAGTGCTCTATCCCCTGAGCTACGGGTGCATGTTTTTTACTGAACAATTAATAGTATACCGACATTTTTTCAGGAAAGCAATACTCGATTGATAAATTCAACATTTTTTTTCGGGCGAAAGATGCTTAAGGAGGACTTTCTAGACGGTCGGAAGATTTTTTCCTCTATACTATATAGAAGAGTTAAAGATGCAATGGAATGAAGGGAGATCCGACGATGGAACAGCGCCAGGAACAGACGCAACGGATGACGTTATCGACGTCCCAATTGTTTCAGTTGACGATTCTTGAAGAATCATTTGCTGAACTCGAAGAACATGTATACCGAATCATACGCCGGACAAGCGCTTATCGGAATAATCTCAGTAAAACAATCGACGTTGATTTTGGCCGCGTCGCAGACCGTGTCGCTTCATTTGAAGCGACGCTTCTTCAGCAAATACGTTTAGAATCGGTCAGACAGGAAATAGGATATATGGCGGAACAACTCATGACGTACTTAGATACGGATGGATTATTGCGGACGACGGATGCGCAACTGGCAACATTGTTAGAGGCGGACGTCAGTCTCGTAAAACAAGCACGACACGTTTTACAACGGTGTGAACCGACGGGAATTGCGGCACGTTCCGCGCACGAATGCCGGTTGTTGCACGCGCTCGAACTAGATGACGCGTTATTGATTGATGTCGCGACGGATTTGAATGAAGGGATTGCTGTCAAACAAGTACTTCAAGACATTGATGATGCAACAGACCGGATACGGATCAAAGCGGCGCTCGATCGGTTACCAAAAGCACCGGTCCTTCCGGAGACGACCGTTCTGACGATTCCGGAAGCAGACATCGAATTCCGTGACGGCGAGTTGACGATCAACTGGTCTGATCTCGAAATCGACCGGAGCTGGGCGGACCTCGATGAAGCAAAACCGTTCTTGAGTGCATATGAACGGAGACGGACGACGCTTCGGGCGATTCTGGACGTCATCATCGAGCGACAGCTCAATTGGTTTAAAGGAAAGCTCGAGCTCGCGCCGCTGACGAAAAAAGAAGTGGCGGAAGTGACGGGGCATCATCCGTCGACGGTTGGACGGGCGATTGCGAACAAAACGGTCAAGACGATTCAGGGCACGATGTTACTCGAAGATTTTTTCGTCTCACGGACGACGACCGGGACGTCGAGTTTCTTAGTTAAGGTCCGGATCGCTCAACTGCTCGAAGCGTCGCCTGTTCCGATGAGTGATCAACAATTGACGGACCGTCTCACAGCGGAGGAGATTACGGTCGCGAGACGAACGGTCGCAAAATATCGGGCAGCCCTTGGTTTGACCCAAGCGGACTTCGAGAGACGAGAGGAAAATTCATGATGCGAACAAAAGAAAACATGCACTTAACACTCTATTCACGTCCGGGTTGTACACTATGTGAGGAAGCCGCCATCTTGCTCGATTTTGTATTAGATGAATTTCCCGAATGGACATTCGAAGAAATCAACATTGACAACGATGCGGCGCTCAGTCTGAAGTACCTCTACGAAATACCGGTTCTCGCACATCAAAACGAAATCTTAAGTTATGGAAAATTTGAGGCGGAGGCGGTCAGAAATCGTTTACTTGAAAAAAGATGACGGTCGAGACTTGAAACAAAACCAAGGTACTGTTATGATAGCAATGTACCAAGTGGGACAAGATATGACACGCGGGACGTAAAGTGTCCAGCAATTTGAGAGGAGCGGGAGTTACATGATTCGGCAGTTAGTACAGATCCAAAAGCGAATCGTGCCTGATCTGATTGAAGAAATGCAGACACGTTACGACATTCTTCATTATGTACGCCTGATGCAACCGATCGGACGACGAACACTTGCGACGAGCCTTGGCTTGACGGAACGCGTTCTACGCCGGGAGGTCGACTTCTTAAAAGAACAAGACTTACTGGAAGTTGCGACGCAAGGCATGTCCTTGACGGATGAAGGGCGGACAGTATTACGAAGCATGCACAGTGTGATGGCGGAACTCGCCGGGATCTCCGATATGGCGAAAGCCTTAAAAGAGAAGCTTGGTGTAAAAGACGTCGTCATCGTACCGGGTGATTCGGATCAAACCTTCTGGGTGCAACGCGATATGGGACGGGCAACAGTTGCCCGCTTAAAACGTGAACTTTCAAAAGACCACAATACGATCGCAGTTACAGGTGGGACGACGATGGCTTCGGTCGCGGCGATGATGTCGCCCGATAAGGAAAATCGTCCGATGACGTTTGTACCCGCACGAGGCGGTCTTGGCGAAACGCTTGAACTTCAAGCGAATACGGTCTGCTCACGCATGGCTTCACGTGCCCAAAGCGACTATCATCTGCTTCACATTCCAGACATGGTCAGCACCGAGACATTCGTCAAGATGGTCGAGGAGCCGAGCATTAAAAATGTCTTACAGATGATTAAAGATGCTTCAATCGTGGTACATGGAATTGGTGATGCAAAAACGATGGCAAAACGTCGTCGTGCTTCGACAGCTCTTTTGGAACAGCTCGAAGACGAGCAAGCCGTCGCAGAAGCATTCGGATATTATTTTGATCGGGACGGAAACATCGTCCACCGTGTCAAAACGGTCGGACTACAACTCGACGACTTGAAAAAAGTCGAACACGTCGTGGTTGTCGCCGGTGGTCATTCGAAAGCAGAAGCGATCAATGCCTACGTCAAACAGTCTCCAAACATCATCCTCATTACGGATGAAGGAGCCGCAACAACGATTTTGAAAGGGTAGCCCCCTTTTGAATAATAGATAACTCGCTTTACACTAAAAGGAGGAAAATTATCATGGCAGTAGTAAAAGTTGGTATTAACGGATTTGGACGTATCGGGCGTTTGGCACTTCGTCAAATTCTTCAATTTGAAGGAATCGAAGTAGTCGCAATCAACGACCTCACAGACACTAAAATGCTTGCACACCTTTTAAAATATGATACGACTCAAGGTCGTTTCGACGGAGAAGTTGAAGTACACGACGGATACTTCCTCGTAAACGGTAAAGAAATCAAAACACTTGCTAACCGCAACCCAGAAGAACTTCCATGGGGCGAGCTCGGTGTTGACATCGTTCTCGAATGTACTGGTTTCTTCACAGACAAAGAAAAAGCTGAACTTCACTTGAAAGCTGGAGCTAAAAAAGTTGTTATCTCAGCACCTGCTACTGGCGACATGAAAACTGTCGTTTACAACACGAACCACGAAATTCTTGACGGAACTGAAACAGTTATCTCTGGTGCTTCATGTACTACGAACTGTCTCGCTCCAATGGCGAAAGTTCTTCAAGATCAGTACGGAATCGTTGAAGGTCTTATGACAACTATCCACGCTTACACTGGCGACCAAAATACACTCGACGCTCCACACCCTAAAGGTGACTTCCGTCGTGCACGTGCAGCAGCTGCTAACATCGTTCCTAACTCAACTGGTGCTGCTAAAGCAATCGGCCTCGTTCTTCCAGAACTTCAAGGTAAACTTGACGGATCTGCACAACGTGTACCAGTCGCTACAGGTTCACTCACTGAGCTCACAACAGTTCTTGAGAAAAAAGTTACAGTTGAAGAAGTTAACGCAGCTATGAAAGCAGCAGCGAACGAGTCTTACGGTTACACTGAAGACGAAATCGTTTCTTCTGACATCGTTGGTATCTCTTACGGATCACTCTTCGATGCAACACAAACTAAAGTTGTTACTGTCGGCGACAAGCAACTCGTTAAAACAGTTGCTTGGTATGACAACGAAATGTCTTACACTAGCCAACTCGTTCGTACACTCAAACACTTCGCAGAAATCGCTAAGTAATTCGAGCAATTAAATAGCAATTGAATAAGAGCGGAAACTACCAGTCTCCGCTCTTATTGCGAAAAAAAGTCTGGAGGGGCGTCACAGCCCCTCACTATACGTATGAGACGGAGGACGAATGTATGAATAAGAAATCAATTCGCGACATCGATGTACAAGGTCAACGCGTGTTTACACGTGTCGACTTCAACGTACCACTAGAAGACGGTAAAATTACGGACGACACACGGATTCGTGCGGCACTTCCAACAATCAAACATTTGATGGATGGCGGAGCGAAAGTCATTCTCGCAAGCCACATGGGACGTCCTAAAGGCGAAAAAAATCCTGAGTTCTCACTTGCACCAGTCGTAGCACGCCTCAGCGAATTGCTTGGTAAAGACATCAAGCTCGTTGAAGAAGCGTATGGCCCGGTCGCTGAAGAAGCGGTCAGCAAGCTTGAAGCAGGAGACGTTCTCGTTCTTGAAAACGTTCGTTTCTACCCTGGAGAAACAAAAAATGATGCTGAACTCGCTGAAGGATTTGCGAAACTCGCAGATATCTTCGTCAACGATGCATTCGGTGCAGCTCACCGTGCACATGCTTCTACAGAAGGAATCGCGCACCATGTCGATACTGCTGTAGCGGGATTGTTGATTGAAAAAGAACTTCAAGTTCTCGGGAAAGCGATCTCGAACCCGGATCGTCCGTTCACTGCAATCATCGGGGGATCGAAAGTAGCCGACAAAATCGGTGTCATCGATCACTTGCTTGATATCGTCGATACGTTGATCATTGGTGGGGGATTATCTTATACATTCCTCAAAGCTCAAGGTTATGAAGTCGGAACGTCACTTCTCGAAGTAGACAAAATCGACCAAGCGAAAGAATTCATGAAAAAAGCAGAAGACAAAGGCGTCAAGTTCTTAATGCCGGTCGACTGTGTCATCACGAAGGAATTCGGCGAAGAAACATATGTAGGACCACGCGATATCGACAGTATCCCAGCGGATCACATGTCACTTGATATCGGACCAAAAACAGTCGAACTGTATGCGGAAGCAATCAAGAACTCGAAACTCGTCGTCTGGAATGGACCGATGGGCGTATTCGAACTTGATAAATACGCAAACGGAACGAAAGGTGTCGCTCAAGCACTTGCTGATAGCGACGCATACTCAATCATCGGTGGTGGGGATTCTGCTGCAGCAGCTGAGAAATTCGGTCTTGCAGACAAGATGAGCCATATCTCGACTGGTGGCGGAGCGAGCCTCGAGTTCATGGAAGGTAAAGCCCTTCCTGGTGTCGAAGCGCTTAACGACAAGTAATCCAATAGTTCACAAGGGAGTGTTTCTCAATGCGTAAACCAATCATCGCAGGTAACTGGAAGATGAATCTAACTCTGAAGGATGCAGTCGCATTCGCAGAAGAAGTAAAAGGCAAAGTACCAGCTGCATCGACTGTCGATGCTGCTGTCTGTGCACCAGCTGTATTCCTTGCTCATTTAACGGAAGCGGCAGCTGGAACTGATCTTAAAATCGGTGCTCAAAACATGTACGATCAAGAAAGTGGCGCATTCACAGGCGAAATCAGCCCTGTCATGCTGAAAGAGCTTGACGTGACATACGTCATCCTCGGTCACTCTGAACGTCGTGAGTACTTTGGTGAAACAGATTCATTCATCAACAGCAAAGCGAAAAAAGCGTTCGAGCACGGTCTCGTTCCAATCGTTTGTGTAGGTGAAACACTTGAAGAGCGCGAAGGCGGCAAGTTCGAAGACGTCATTCGTGAACAAACGGCAAACAGCCTTAAAGGCTTGACTGTCGACCAAGTGAAAAATCTTGTCGTCGCATATGAGCCTGTCTGGGCAATCGGAACAGGTAAATCAGCGACAGAACAAGATGCACAAGATTCTTGTAAATTCGTTCGCGACGTCGTCGCTGCTGAATTCGGTACAGAAGCTGCAGAAGCAGTTCGTATCCAGTACGGTGGCAGCGTCAAGCCGGAGAACGTCAAAGAATATATGGCTCAACCTGACATCGACGGAGCACTCGTTGGTGGAGCAAGTCTTGAGACAGGATCGTTCCTCAAACTGTTGGAGGCGATTTAAATGAAAAAACGTCCAGTCGCACTTATCATCCTTGATGGTTTCGGTATGCGTGATGAAGAATTCGGGAATGCTGTGACAGCGGCAAACAAACCGAACTTCGATCGCTTTTGGAACAAATATCCGCATACGTTGTTGAATGCGAAAGGGGAATACGTTGGTTTGCCTGAAGGTCAGATGGGGAACTCAGAAGTGGGTCACCTCAACATCGGGGCAGGTCGCGTCGTCTACCAATCGCTATCCCGAATCAACAACGCCGTCAAAGATCGCTCGTTCTTCTCGCGTCAAGCGATGAACGATGCGGCAGGTCACGTGAAGAAACATGATTCAGCACTCCATATCTTTGGTTTAGTATCTGACGGTGGAATCCACAGTCACATCAACCACTTGTATGCTGTTCTTGAATTCGCGAAACTTCACGAAATCGAAAAAGTTTACCTGCATGCCTTCACGGACGGCCGCGATTGTGATCCGCAATCGGGTGCTGGTTTCCTTCGTGACGCGCAAGCGAAGATGGATGAGTTACAAGTCGGTCAATTCGCAAGTGTCTCTGGACGCTATTATGCAATGGACCGCGACAACCGTTGGGAGCGCGTCAAGAAAGTCTATGACGTCATCACATACGGTGAAGGCCCGACAACAAAAGACCCAATCGGCATGGTAGAAGAATCATATACGAAGGACGTTACGGACGAGTTCATCGAACCAACCGTCGTCGTGCAGGAAGACGGTACGCCAGTCGCACCGATCCACGACAACGATGCAATCATGTTCTTTAACTACCGCCCTGACCGTGCGATTCAACTGGCGAAGGTCTACAAAGAAAAAGCTGGCTTCACAGGATTCGAACTTCCGGACAATGCACCGAAGAACCTGCTGCTCGTCTCCATGACGAAGTACTCGGATGCGATTGATACGGATATCGTCTTCCCGCCAGAAGATATCAAAAACACGCTTGGGGAAACACTCTCGAAGCAAGGCTTAAAACAATTACGGATTGCGGAAACTGAAAAGTATCCACACGTCACGTTCTTCTTCAACGGACAACGTGAAGAACCGTATGAAGGCGAAGATCGTATCTTAATCCCGTCGCCAAAAGTCGCAACATACGACTTACAACCAGAGATGAGCATTTATGAAGTAACGGATGCGCTTGTTGAAGCGATCAATTCCGACAAACATGATGCCATCATCCTGAACTTCGCGAACCCGGACATGGTTGGTCACTCGGGTATGCTCGAACCGACAATCAAGGCAATCGAAGCAGTTGATGAATGTCTCGGTAAAGTCGTTGACTTGATCGTCAGCAAAGGTGGCGCAGCAATCGTGACTGCTGACCACGGAAATGCCGATAAAGTGCTCAATAAAGATGGCAGCAAGATGACGGCCCATACGACAGAACCGGTACCATGTATCGTGACAGTCGAAGACGTCGAGCTTCTCGAGCCACTTACAGGCGCATTAGCGGATTTAGCACCAACATTACTTGATCTACTTGGCGCAGATCAGCCGTCAGAAATGACGGGTAAATCCATCGTATTAAAGAAATAATCCCGTCGATGGAATAAACGTCTAACAAAGCAACACACACTATTTTTTTTCAACTAAAAGGAGCGAATTTAAATGTCAATGATTACAGAGATTTATGCACGCGAGATTCTTGACTCACGCGGTAACCCAACAGTAGAAGTAGAAGTATATACAGAAGACGGCGGCTTTGGTCGCGCACTCGTCCCATCAGGCGCATCAACTGGTGAGCACGAAGCAGTAGAACTTCGTGACGGCGACAAAGCACGTTACCTCGGTAAAGGTGTCTTGAAAGCAGTTGACAACGTCAACGAAAAAATCGCACCTGAAATCATCGGTTACGATGTTTTCGACCAAGCTGGAATCGACAAAAAAATGATCGATCTCGACGGAACAAAAAACAAAGGTAACTTCGGCGCTAACGCAATCCTCGGTGTTTCGATGGCTGCTGCTCGTGCTGCTGCAGATGAGCTTGGACTTCCACTTTACACGTACCTCGGTGGATTCAATGCGAAAACACTTCCAACTCCAATGATGAACATCATCAACGGTGGATCACACGCTGACAACAACGTTGACTTCCAAGAGTTCATGATCATGCCTGTTGGAGCTCCAACATTCAAAGAAGCACTTCGTATGGGTGCTGAAATCTTCCACGCGTTGAAATCAGTTCTTAGCGGAATGGGTCTTAACACAGCAGTTGGTGACGAGGGTGGATTCGCTCCAAACTTGAAATCAAACGAAGAAGCAATCACAGTTATCCTTGAAGCAATCGAAAAAGCTGGCTACAAAGCAGGCGAAGATGTTTACCTTGCAATGGACGTCGCTTCTTCTGAGTTCTACGACAAAGCAGCTGGAACATACAACCTCGCTGGCGAAGGCAAAGTCCTTTCTACAGAAGAGCTTGTTGAATTCTACGCACAACTCGTCGACAAATACCCAATCATCTCAATCGAAGATGGCTGTGACGAAAACGACTGGGACGGCCACAAACTTCTCACAGACCGTATCGGACACAAAGTTCAACTCGTTGGAGATGACTTGTTCGTAACAAACACAGAAAAACTTGCTGAAGGTATCGAAAAAGGCATCGCTAACTCGATCCTCATCAAAGTTAACCAAATCGGTACGTTGACTGAAACATTCGACGCAATCGAAATGGCTAAAAAAGCTGGTTACACAGCTGTCGTTTCTCACCGTTCTGGTGAAACAGAAGATTCAACAATCGCTGACATCGCTGTTGCGACAAACGCTGGTCAAATCAAAACTGGTTCACTTTCACGTACAGACCGTATTGCGAAATACAACCAACTTCTCCGCATCGAAGACATGCTTTCAGATGTTGCTGTCTACGACGGAATCAAATCATTCTACAACCTCAAGAAGTAATTTACGGATTGAGTCGACAGTCTCTCGCTTAGCGAGGGGCTGTTTTTTTTGTTGATGATGAGAAGGAAGAATCAAGCTCAAGCATTACTCCGCTCGCTTTTCTAGGGCGGGACGCAAGCCGCGGACATCTTAATCAGATGTCCGGGTCTCACCTGTCCCTGACGGAAGCTAAGCTTCCTTTTCCCTTTAGAAGTCGAGCGGGGTATGCTTTTCGCTTTTGTAGGCATTGATTAACAGAGTTGTACTCTGGCTCACGTAGGACACAATTTGCTAAACTTCTAGCAGGTAGCAGAGGTCTAAGTGTCCTCTATCCTAAAAAGCCGGGCACGGGTCTATTTTGTTGGTATAGATCCTGTCAGATAAGATGGGAACTACGACAATTACTTGCTTCATGTGACTCCTACAGGAAAAAGCACATGAATGGCAAGTGAGTGAGACGTAAGTGCTTCCCTAACTTTTTTACGCAGAAAAAACGAGATCCGACTCAATGTCGAATCCCGTAATATTAAAATGAAATTTTATACTTTGAAATCAATCCTCAATAAACGTAACGAGGTAATGATACGGTGAATACAGTGGTGCTTTCGTGACAAAAAATTCAGGTAAATCTGTGTCGATGTCAAGATTGCGCAAGGTCTCCGGATCCAGGCATTCTTGCACAAGCCGCTTGATATCACTCAGCAATTCATCATGAAGATTGGTTTCAACAGGAAATGATCGTTTTGCTCCATCTTTTAGCAACAAGACGACGGGTGGAAGTCCACGCAGTAAATCGACTTCGAGTGGTTCTTTGTTTTTTTTAAAAAAATCATTTAAACAGCTGACGACTTTCATTGAATATTCTTCTTTCACCGAAACCCCCAACTTTCTCTTATATCCTTGATTTAACCTCTATCCTCTAGTTTAGTTCCCTAAATTAAGCTAGGATATGCAGTCAAGTCGCAGTTGTTGCATTAATCGAATCAATAACCGGGTACAGAAGAAAGAACGGGGAGGGAAGAATCATGTTGTTTCGTTATTTATTTCTAGGAATGGAGACATCGATTGACGATATTCCGTTACGTATCATCTATTTCACGGAATTGATTCTATTCATCGGACTTTATCAAATCACGAGTCGTTTCTCACGACAAAGTTTAATCATCGGAACCATCCTGGGTGTCGGGGGATTGATTGCCTTACTACCGGGTGCGATTTATATCTTACGGTACAATCCGCAAGATGCCATCATCGATGTTACATTTTTGCTGATCTACTTATTCGAACCGCTCGCGATCCTCGCGTTCGTCATTGCGATCATTCGAAGAGCTTTCAAAAAACGACACCAACACTCTTGAAAAGTACGGAAAACGTTCGTATGAAACGTTTTTTCGTACTTTTTTGCTATGTATGGAGTTTTAGAAAGTAAGCGGAATAAAATAAATAAAATATATTTTACGGAAAACGGTTGATGTGTAACCGGTTACACAATATGATACATATTGTAAGCGTTATCAAAAGAAAGAGGTGGCGAAATCATGTCGACCATCCGGGAAGTAGCGAAAGTGGCAAATGTATCAGTCGCAACGGTATCACGCGTCATGAATGAAAAAGGATATGTCAGCGAAAAAGCGCGTGTGGCGGTGCTTCAAGCGGTTAAACAGCTTGATTATCGACCGAATCGTGTCGCCCGTTCCTTGTTTCAAAAACGATCAGGATTGATTGGATTGATCGTACCGGACATCACAAACCCTTATTTTCCCCAACTGGCACGTGCCGTCGAGGATATGGCACATAAGCATGGATATCAAGTGATTTTGTGTAACACGGATGAACAGTTTCAGAAAGAACATGAATATATCCAGTCTCTCGAAGCGATGCATGTCGATGGATTGATCATTACGACGAACTACTCGAACAACCCGAACTATGAAACCATCGAAGTGCCGATCGTCGCACTCGACCGGGTGTTACAAGGAGCAATCCCGACCGTCACATCAAACGGGTACGACGGCGGGAAGAAGGCAGCCCAATTTTTGCTCGATCACGGAGCGGATGAACTCGTCGTCATCAGTGGGCCGTCAAAGTTACCGACGATCAAAAAACGCCGGGATGGTTTTGAAGAAGTCGCAGGAAAACATCTCGTCGCAAGCATCGAGTCCCCGTTTCATTTTCAAGGCGCACTCGACGCGGCGAACTATTTGTTCGACCACTATACCTGTAACGGAATTTTTGCAGCGAACGATGTCATCGCAGCGGCAACGATTCAAGTCGCGGCAGAACGCGGGATAGCGATTCCTGAGCAACTGCAAGTCATCGGGTATGACGGAATCGAACTCGGACAAATGATTTCACCGCCACTGACGACGATCGCCCAACCGATTTATCAGATGGGGGAACTGGCGGCGAAGTTGCTGATTCAACGAATTGAAGGAAAAGAAATCGCGGCCGTCCATCATGAGTTGACGGTCGAAGTCATCGAACGGGAAACGACGAAGCGGAAGGATGAACAAATATGAAACAAATCAGTGTAGTAGGGAGTATCTCGATGGACCTGGTCGTTGAAAGCGATCGTCGTCCGTCAGCGGGTGAAACAGTCATCGGCTCAGCGTTTCATACCGTCCCGGGTGGTAAGGGGGCGAATCAAGCAGTCGCGATTGCCCGACTCGGCGGGAGCGTCGAGATGGTCGGGTGCATCGGTGACGATGCGAGCGGGACAGCGATTCGCCAAAACTTCGAAGCGGAACACGTCGGGACGACACACCTCCGAACGATCGCGAACGAACGGACGGGAACGGCCCACATCACGCTCGCTGAAGGCGACAACTCAATCGTCGTCGTCCAGTCGGCGAACTTAGCCGTCGTCTATGATGAGAGCCAGCTCGACAGCTTGCTCGGTCAGACGGACATGATTTTATTACAGCTCGAAATTCCACTGGAAACGGTCAAACAGGTGGCGCGTTACGGAAAAGAGCACGGTATTCCCGTTATCTTGAATCCGGCGCCAGCCATCGTCCTTGACGACGAGTTGCTCGAAGACGTGACGTACTTAACACCAAACGAACATGAATGTGGCTTGATTTTCGGACAACAGCAATCTCTTGAACATTGGTTAAGCCAGTATCCGAATAAATTGATTGTAACGGAAGGCAGTCGTGGTGCCCGCTTCTATGACGGCGACGCCATCGTGACGGTGCCGGCGATTAAGACGGACGTCGTCGATACGACCGGTGCCGGCGATACGTTCAACGGAGCACTCGCTGTCGCGTTGACGGAAGGAAAGTCACTGACGGAAGCGATTCGCTTTGCGAACAAGGCAGCCGGTATGTCCGTCCGGGCGCTCGGTGCTCAAGGCGGCATGCCATCGCGGGAACAGATGGAGGTCGAAGTATGAAACGACACGGCATTTTGAACAGTCAAATCAGTAAAGTCTTAGCAGATCTCGGTCATACCGATATGATCGTCATCGCTGATTGCGGCTTACCGATTCCGACCGGCGTTGCGCGGATTGATTTAGCGCTCGAACTCGGGACACCGGCGTTTGCCGACGTCTTGCGCGTCGTCGCGGACGACATGGCGGTTGAACAGGTGACACTGGCGTCGGAAATCAAGGAAGCGAACGAAGCGGCGCTCACTACGGTGAGTCAATTAAACGTGACGACGGAATACGTCTCGCACGAAGCGTTTAAGGAATTGACGAAGCAGGCGAAAGTCATCATCCGGACAGGTGAAGCGACGCCTTACGCCAATGTAATTTTACACGCCGGCGTCATTTTTTAAGGGGGAAGCACGATGCACATTGAGATGACAGGAATCACAAAAGCGTTTGGTCCCGTGCCCGTCTTAAAGGGTGTCGACTTCGAACTCGCGACAGGTGAAATTCATGCCTTGATGGGCGAGAACGGAGCCGGTAAGTCAACGCTGATGAAAATCTTGACCGGTGTCCATAAAGCGGACGAGGGAACGATTCAAGTCGATGGTGTCGAACAACACTATAAAAATCCGAAACTGGCGGAAGAAGCGGGGATTGCCTTCATTCACCAGGAGTTAAACATTCTGCCTGATTTGACGGTGACGGAAAATCTTTTCCTCGGTCGTGAGTTGAAATCACGCTTCGGTGTGTTGAAACAGGCGGAAATGAAACGACTCGCGGAACGGGAACTGGCGGAACTGAACGTCTTCATGGATGTCAATCAACTGGCGCGGACGTTATCGGTCGGGCAACAACAGATGATTGAGATCGCAAAAGCACTGATGACGCACGCAAAGGTCATCATCATGGATGAACCGACAGCTGCCTTGACGGAACGTGAGATTCGCGCCCTGTTCAGTGTCGCGACGGCGTTACGCGAGCAAGGCGTCTCAATCGTCTACATCTCGCACCGGATGGAAGAAATCTTCGAACTGTGTGACCGGATTACCGTCTTGCGGGACGGGGTCTCCGTCTCGACCCACCGGATCGCTGAGACATCATTTGAACAGATCGTCCGCGAAATGGTCGGACGCGAGATGGGTGAACGCTACCCGGAACGCAAGGTTACACACGGTGACACGGTCTTAGAAGTGACGGGAGCGACGGGGAAACGGTTTGAAGACGTCTCGTTTTCCGTCCGTGCCGGTGAAATCGTCGGCTTTTCCGGTTTGATGGGAGCGGGACGGACGGAAGTCATGCGTGGTCTGTTCGGTGTTGATCGCTTGAAGGCAGGAACAATCAAGCTGAATGGCAACGTCATCAACATCAAATCACCGCACGATGCAATCAAACAAGGACTTGGTTTCTTGACGGAAGACCGAAAAGGCGAGGGTTTGTTCCTCGACTTCTCACTCCGGGAGAACATCTCCTTGCCGACGATTCGGTCGTTAGCGAAGTCGGGTGTCATCTCCGATCAGTCGGAGCGCCAGTTCGCGGAAGGCTATCTCAAGTCGTTATCCGTCCGTCACAGCTCGATGGATCAACCGGCGAAGTCACTCTCCGGCGGGAATCAGCAAAAGGTTGTCCTCGCGAAATGGCTCGGGACGAAACCGGATGTCTTGATCCTCGACGAACCGACACGTGGTGTCGACGTCGGGGCAAAAAAAGAAATTTACCTGATTATGAATGAGCTCGCCGCGTCTGGTGTCGCAATCATCATGATCAGTTCCGACCTCCCGGAGATTCTCGGGATGAGTGACCGCGTCTACGTGATGCGGGAAGGGCAAGTGAGCGGGATGCTCGAACAACAAGAGGCGACGCAAGAAAGTATCATGACACTTGCGACAGGAGGACAATGAGATGGAATTGATGCAAGGGAAACTGACGGAAAAGAAACCGCGTCGGCTCGGAATCGGGCAGAAGCTCGGTCCGCTCGCCGGACTGTTCGCGATCGTGCTCGTCGTATCGATTATGGAACCGGACTTTTTAACACTCAATAACTTATTCAACATTTTACGCCAAGTGTCGATCAACGCCTTGATCGCCTTCGGCATGACGTTCGTCATCTTGACGGGTGGGATTGATTTATCGGTCGGTTCGATTCTCGCCTTATCGTCGGCGTTCGTCGCCGGACTGATGACGGACGGAACATCAGCCATTATTGCCGTTCTCGCCGGACTGATCGTCGGTGCTATCATGGGTGCGTTAAACGGCATGGTCATCTCACTCGGGAAAGTCGCACCGTTCATCGCGACACTGGCGACGATGACGATCTTCCGTGGCCTGACGCTCGTCTATACGGACGGACGACCCATCACGGGACTCGGTCAAGGTGGATGGTTTGAATTATTCGGTCGGGGTTACTTCTGGATCTTCCCTGTACCGGTCGTGACGATGTTAATCGCCTTCGCGGTCCTTTACTTCATCTTGAAGAAAACGACGTTCGGGCGTTACACATATGCCATTGGTGGAAATGAAGAAGCGGCGAAATTGATGGGGATTCAAGTCAACAAAGTCAAAATCATGATTTACTCGCTATCCGGCTTGATGGCAGCACTCGCCGGCATCATCCTGACGTCACGCCTCAACTCGGCGCAACCGACGGCAGGAACATCGTATGAACTCGACGCAATCGCAGCCGTCGTCCTCGGCGGGACAAGTCTATCCGGTGGTCGCGGTTGGATTGTCGGAACATTGATCGGGGCCTTGATCATCGGGACACTCAACAACGGCTTGAACTTACTCGGTGTGTCATCGTTCTTCCAACTTGTCGTCAAAGGACTCGTCATCCTGTTCGCCGTTCTCGCAGACCGGAAACAAACGACGTAATCACACACATTTTGAAGGAGGAAATTACAGATGAAAAAATTACTTGCACTCGTCATGATGGCCTTGATGGTGTTCGCAGCCGCGTGTTCGACAGAGCAGCCAGGCAGTGACACAGAAAAAGAGACGAAGACAAAGGACTTTAAAATTGGTCTCTCAATCTCGACACTGAACAACCCGTTCTTCGTTTCACTCAAAGAAGGAGCCGAAGAAGAAGCAAAAGCACAAGGCGCAACACTGCAAGTCGCCGATGCGCAAGATGACGCGGCAAAACAAGCAAGCGACATCGAAGACATGATTCAAAAGAAAGTCGATCTCATCTTGATCAACCCAACGGATTCAGCAGCAGTCGGTGCGGCCGTCCAAACAGCAAACGATGCCGACATCCCAGTCATCACAGTCGACCGGAACGCTGAAGCCGGTGACGTCATCGCCCACATCGCGTCGGATAACGTCGCAGGTGGAAAACAAGCGGGTGAATACATGATCGAACTCGTCGGCGACAAAGCAAAAGTCGTTGAACTTGAAGGGATTCCGGGTGCTTCCGCAACGCGTGACCGCGGCGAAGGGTTCCACGCGGCAGTCGACGGGAAACTGGACGTCGTTGCAAAACAATCAGCCAACTTCGACCGTGCAAAAGGTCTGTCGGTCATGGAAAACATCTTACAGAACAACAAAGACATCAAAGCAGTCTTCGCCCACAATGACGAAATGGCACTCGGTGCTGTCGAAGCATTGAAAGCAGCCGGCATGGAAGATGTCAAAGTCATCGGATTTGACGCGACAGACGATGCCGTCAAAGCTGTTAAAGATGGCAAGATGGCAGGAACCGTTGCGCAAAAACCGACAGAAATCGGGAAGATGGGCATCGATACAGCGATCAAACACTTGAAAGGCGAGACAGTCGACAAGAACATTCCAGTCGAACTCGATCTCATCAAACAATAAGTCTTCTATCATCAGTCGCGCCGGAGCAATCCTTGAGCGACTGATGTTTTTTTGCAGGAACTGGAATCCGATAAATCTATTCCTTGTTCCCGTACCTGTTTTTCTCTATAATGAAAGAAGCGTATATTATTGAAGGAGGATCATCGATGATCATTCATAACGTGGCTCTTGTCGGCCTCATCGTCGTTTCCGTTCTTCTCATCATCGTCGTTCTCTTGATGTCAGGCCGTACGGCTGGACTCGGAGCATTAACTGGTGGGGCAGAACAATTATTTGGTCGCCAAAAAGCTCGTGGCTTGGATGCGGTCCTGAATCGTGTGGCATCTGTTTTAGGAGCTTTATTCTTTATTTTGGCGTTACTCGTCGCTTTTTATAAGTGAGTATTGAAACGACAGCCGTACGTTTGCGCTGTCGTTTTTTCTTGTTTTCTCGATTTCTAAATTTTCATTTTGGGGTATAGAGTTAGAGGGGGAATCATTTTATGAAAATTACATTACCAAAACCATTCTTTTTTGAAGCCGGCAAACGGGCCGTCTTACTGTTACACGGCTTCACGGGTTCGAGTGCCGATGTCCGGATCCTCGGCCGTTACCTGCAAAAACAGGGCTATACATCACTCGCCCCACAATATAAAGGGCACGCCGCCCCACCCGAAGAGCTGACGAAGACCGGGCCAGCCGACTGGTGGCAGGACGTCCTCGACGGGTACGAAGAGCTCGTCGCGAAAGGGTACGACGAAATCGCCGTCTGCGGGTTATCGCTCGGTGGCGTCATGTCACTGAAACTGTCGATGAACCGTCCCGTCAAAGCGGTCATTCCGATGTGCGCACCCGCTTATATTAAAAGTGAAGACGTCATGTATGCAGGCGTTACCGAGTACGCTATCGAATTTAAGAAACGAGAAGGAAAATCACCGGAACAAATCGAACAAGAAATGGCAGCGTTCGAACCGATGCCGACCTTAAAAGATTTACAAGAGTTGTTGAAGCAGACACGCGATTCACTCGAAGATGTCTATGCGCCGACACTCGTCGTCCAGGCCCGTAATGATCATATGATCAATACGGATTCGGCCAACATCATCCATGATGGTGTCAGTGCATTCCAAAAAGAGCTGATCTGGTATGAGAACTCAGGTCATGTCATTACGCTCGACAAAGAAAAAGATAAGCTCCACGCGGACATTCATGACTTTTTAGAATCGTTGAACTGGAGCAATTAACTGGAGGTGTCACGTTGGAATTACGTGAACGAATACTCGAGGTCATCACGGCGGAAGAACGTCCGCTGTCGATCGATCAATTAACGAAAAAACTGGAATTAACGGATACAACTGAATTCAAAGAATTGATCCGGACGTTGAACGCACTTGAAGAAGAGGCACTCGTCGCCCGGACCCGCTCGAACAAATACGGGACGCTCGCGCAAATCGGGCAAGTCGCCGGGAAAATCTCCGTCCATCAACGCGGATTCGGATTCGTTTCACCGGAAGACGGTTCAGCAGGCGATATCTTCCTGCCGGCGCCGGAACTCGGCAACGTCTATAACGGCGACCGTGTCCTCGTCAAAGTCTTTGCCGAATCAAACGGCGGCGACCGCCGCGAAGGCAAGCTGCTGAAGATTCTTTCACGCGGACCGGCTGATTTCGTCGGGACGTTCGTCAGTCCTAAAGGACGGATTGAATCGATCGCCTACATCGAACCGGATGACTCGAAGCTGACGTTCCTGCCGGTCGTCGCGGACGAAGATACGCTCGGTGCCGTCGACGGACATAAAGTCCTCGCCCGGATCACAAAGTACCCGGACGGTCGTTACGCCGGGACCGCAAAAGTCTTACAAATCATCGGGCATAAAAATGACCCAGGTGTCGATATCCTATCGATCGTCCATAAGCACGGCATCAACGTCGACTTCTCGGACGCAGCGATTGCGGAAGCGAACAACATTCCGGATCAAATCGATGAGAAGGACCTCGTCGGTCGGGTTGACTTACGGAACGAAGTCACAGTGACGATTGATGGTGCTGACGCGAAGGACTTGGATGATGCCGTCCACGTCAAGAAACTTGCGAACGGCAACTATGAGCTCGGTGTCCATATCGCCGACGTCTCACACTATGTCAAGGAAGATTCACCGCTTGACGAAGAAGCACGCGAACGCGGGACGAGTGTCTATCTCGTCGACCGAGTCATTCCGATGATTCCGCACCGTCTGTCGAACGGGATTTGTTCACTGAACCCGCACGTCGACCGGTTGACGCTGAGCTGTATTATGGAAATCGACAAGAACGGTGCTGTCGTCAACCAAGAGATTTTACAGAGTGTCATCAAGACGACGGAACGGATGACGTATACCGATGTCCGGAAAATCATCGAACGCGAAGACGAAGAAGTGATCGCAAAATATCACGATCTCGTCGACAACTTCGATCAGATGGCGGAACTGGCAGCGATCCTCCGCGAACGGCGCTCGCGCCGTGGGGCGATTAACTTCGACTTCCCGGAAGCGAAGGTCCTCGTTAATGAAGAAGGCAAGACGAGCGAAATCCTGTTACGGGAACGGTCCGTCGCTGAGAAGTTGATTGAAGAGTTTATGCTTGCAGCGAACGAAACGGTGGCGGAACACGTCCAACACCAAAAACTGCCGTTCATGTACCGGATCCACGATGAGCCGAAAGCAGAACGTCTCGATACGTTCTTCAAGTTCATCGCCAACTTCGGCATCAATGTTGAACGCAAGGGCGAGTCGGTCACACCGAAGACGTTGCAGACAATTCTGAACGCCGTCGAAGGGGAGCCGGAAGAAGCCGTCGTCAGTACGGTCATGTTACGGTCGCTCCAACAAGCGAAATATGACGTCGAACCGATTGGTCACTTTGGTCTGTCGACTGATTTCTACACGCACTTCACGTCACCGATCCGCCGCTATCCCGACTTGATGGTCCACCGTCTCTTACGCGAGTACATCATCTTTAATGATAAATCGCAAAAGACACAGGACCGTTATGCGGAAATGCTGCCGGAAATCGCCGATCACGCCTCAAAACGGGAACGCCGTGCCGTCGACGCGGAACGCGAAACGAATGCCCTGAAGAAAGCCGAGTACATGGAGCAACACATCGGTGAGACGTTTGAAGGTGTCGTCAGTGGCGTGACGAACTTCGGTATGTTCGTTGAGTTACCGAACACGATTGAAGGACTCGTCCACATCCAGGCGATGACGGATGACTTCTACCGGTACGATGAAGCGAACTATCAGTTGATCGGCGAACGGACGAAACAACAATTCCGGATCGGCGACGTCGTCGAGATCAAAGTCACCGGTGTCAATATCGATGAGAAGACGATTGATTTTGCGGTCGTCGGGATGCCGGAACGCCAACCGAAAAAACGGTTTGAGTCGAAGACGATCCGTTCAAGCGGCGGACGTCCGGGACAAAAACGCGACGATAAGAAAGACGACCGTCGCGGCAAGTCGAAGCGTCCGAGTAAGCCGAAGGACCAGTCTAAAGGCAAAGGCTTCGCCGGGAAAGACAAAAAGGATAAACCGCCATTCCATAAAGCGGTCTCGAATAAAAAACGGAAGCGCAAATAAGCGCTTCTGTTTAGAAATGTGGTGGAAGAGAGATGCCAAAAGGGACAAGTTCAAAAGTATTAGCCAACAACAAACGGGCGTCGTTTGATTATGCGATTGAAGATACGATCGAAGCGGGTCTCGTCTTGACGGGAACCGAAATCAAATCGGTCCGTAAAGGAAAAATCAGTATCGGCGACGCGTTCGTCCGATTCGACGGCGGGGAAGCGATTCTCTGGAACTCGAACATCGCCCACTTTGAACAGGGGAACCGGTACAACCACGAACAGCTCCGTCCGCGGAAACTGTTGCTGCACAAAAAACAGATCGCAAACTTGATGGGACTCGTCTCGCGCGACGGGTACACGATCGTGCCGCTGAAGGTCTACATCAAGAACGGCTACGCGAAATGTCTGATCGGACTCGGACGCGGGAAGAAGAAATTCGACAAGCGCGACGATCTGAAGAAGAAGGATGCGAAGCGGGATATCGACCGTGCGTTACGCGACAAGCAAAAGTATTGAACCCGTAACACTTTTCTGCTATTATAATAGTATTCGGAAAGCCCCAATTTTATATCTTGGGGACGTTACGGATTCGACGGGGGTAGTTCGGTCTTCTGTGGCGTGTCGAGGGGTCGGCCTCGTTAAAACGCATCAGCCATAACTGGCAAAACTAACACACAACTCGCAGCAGCGTAACAGTTGCTACGGATCCTAGCAGCCGTCGCCTGGTCGGCTGATTTCTAGGGTCTCACTTTAAACAGGCTACGCTTGGACCCTTCCGTCTGGAGGGAAAGAGAAGAGATGGAATCAGACTGGTTGGACGGACGCCTGTCAATTGGCAGCCTGACGACGAGATCCCAATAAATTGACTACACACGTAGAAGCTTAAGTATACGATGCCTTCGGACGTGGGTTCGACTCCCACCGTCTCCATACCTTGAAATCTTAAGGATTTCAAAGATTGTTAAAACCCTTGTAAATCAAGGGTTTTTTTTATAGGATTTTTACTGAATTTAAGAAGAGAAAGTTATAGTATTGCTAAAAAGTGTACTTAGATTAATGGTCTTAGCATAATCAATTAATTATAAGAAGGTGAAAAATATAGCGCTTAATCACGAATTTGGAATTATTGATAATCATAAAAATCTACCGAGGTACATTGATTATGAACCAAAGAAATTTAATTGCATTAGTGTTGGTGACAATGTTGTTAGCGATTTAATGGAGCAACTGTTAATCATGAAAACATATTTCCAGACATTTAATCGACCAGCTAGTGGCTTGGCGTACCATGGTACTACAATTATTCCACCTGAGTCGCTATCGTTATTTTGTGATATTGTAATTTCTTCAAGTTGTTTAAAAAAATCTGCTGATCTTCAAGAACTGGTTTTGATTATCATAAGAGCGATAGAAGAAGAAAAGCATATGATTCATTTCGGAATTTAATTTTGAAAGGTCTGATTAAAATCGAAACGAAATTGATTATTTTACGTGGTAATTCTGGAAGCGGGAAAACAACAATTGCAAAAATGCTTCAAAAAAGTTTAGGAGAAGAAACACTGCTGGTTTCACAGGATATTGTGCGCCGCGAGATGTTGATGGTACCAGACTTGCAAGGGAATATGTCAATCGAGCTAATCAAAAGAATTACGGAGTTTGGTAAAGGTACATGCAAAGTGGTTATTTTAGAGGGGATATTGAAAAAACAAGTTTATAAAGAATTACTACTTGATCTCGTTGACTACTTTGATCATCACGTCTATGTCTATTACTTTGATTTACCTTTTACAGAAACGGTCGAGCGACATAAATTACGTTCTTCTGCAAAAGAGTTTGGGGAAGAACGTTTAAATACCTGGTGGATTCCGCATGATCAGCTAGGGATAAACGGTGAAATGATGCTCACCACCGATATGAGTCAACAACACATCGTGGACTTAATTCTTCATCAAATCAAAGAGTCGCCCTGTTCATAAAAAGGGGAATGTGCCGGATTACGCGTATACTACTTAAACGACATCTTTGTTGATTAGAAATGTAGTGCAGTGCAATCCAAGATTTCAAAAAGGGTTACGTGTTATGTTTTAATCAAGTACACTAAAAGAACTAATTTTTTCATATTATGTTTTATGGAAAAGGAGCTGACATCTATGATACGACGTGCCACCTTGATGGACGGAAAGGCCTTATCGGATTTGATGCGACGGATTGATCGGGAAACGAAATATATGCTGTATGAACCGGAAGAACGCAGCATGTCAACGGAACAGGCCGAAGCGTTCATTGAACGGTTTGGTCAGGCAGCGAACTCAGATATCTTCGTCGTTGATGTCGATGACCAACTCGTCGGTTATGTGTTGGTCGTCGGTGGCAAACCAAGTCGGATCCGTCACCGGGCGAACCTCGTGATCGGCTTGCTCGATGCCTATACCGGTCAGGGCCTTGGTGCTGGATTACTCGAAGCAGTCGATACGTTTGCCGTTGAAGCGGGACTTATCCGGCTCGAACTGACGGTTCGCAAAGATAACCTGCGGGCGATCGAGCTCTATCATAAGTTTGGCTTCAACATCGAAGGAACGCGGATTGCCTCGCTGTTCATTGACGGGGAGTACGTCGACGAACTGGCGATGTCAAAGATTTTTACAACAGAAGAAACCTAAAAAAGATGCTCGGCTGCCTCCTCTCAGATTGAGACGGGACAGACGAGCATCTTTTTTATTGTGATAATTTTTGTTGTTCAAACTCGACTTCGAGGACATTTTTGGCATAATCCTTGCCCCAGTCGTACATTGCATCCAGAATCGGCATCAGGCTGAAGCCGTGTGGCGTCAATGAATATTCGACCTTCGGCGGAACGACCGGATACACTTCCCGGTGAATGATATGGTGATCTTCCAGTTCCCGTAATTGATTGACGAGCATCCGTTGCGTAATGCCGGGCATCAGACTTTTTAGCTCTCCGAACCGTTTGGTGCCTTCTTTCCCGAGGTGCCAAAGAATCAGCATCTTCCATTTCCCTCCGATGATTGATAGGGTCAATTCCTTTTCACAATTAAACTGCCGGTCTTCAAAATGTGGCATCAATCCACCTCCTTTTTCAGTATAGCCCTCTTGTCATCGACAGTATACTTTTCCGCACTATGTATGAAAAACCGCACTATGTAAATTAAAAGTGCGTACTTCCCAAGTTCGTCTATGAGGATTATATTTAGTCATGTTCCTTCACGAACGTCAGAAGGAAGTGCCAGGATCCATAAATAGAGAGAAGAATGGGAGAGATCAATTATGAAATTACAATTAGCAATCGATTTAGTAGATACAGCAGGTGCCATCGCTTTAGTCAAAGAAATTGGTGAAGAAAACTTAGATATCGTTGAGATCGGGACACCGGTCGTCATCAACGAAGGGCTTCGTGCCGTTAAAGAAATGAAAGCGGCATTCCCGAACTTAACGGTTCTCGCCGACTTAAAAATCATGGATGCTGCCGGCTATGAAGTCAGCCAAGCTGTCGCACACGGTGCCGATATCGTGACGATTCTTGGAGCAGCCGAAGATATGTCGATCCAAGGTGCCGTTGAAGAAGCGAAAAAATCAGGCAAGAAGATTTTGGTTGATATGATCGCTGTTAAAGATATCGCGACACGTGCGAAAGAACTTGATGAACTCGGTGTTGACTACATCTGTGTCCACACCGGTTACGATCTTCAAGCCGTCGGTCAAAACTCGTTCGAGGATCTCGCAACAATCAAGTCCGTTGTTAAAAACGCCAAAACAGCAGTTGCTGGCGGCATCAAGATGGAGACATTACCGGAAGTCATCGCAGCGCGTCCTGACCTGATCATCGTCGGTGGCGGGATTACCGGACAAGATGACAAACAAGGAACAGCGTCAACGATGCGACGGATGCTGCAAGAGGCGTAAATGACACATATTCAAACGATTTTACAAGAGCTGACGTCAACGGTCGAAGCGATCGATCAAGCCGAGACGACGCAACTCGCGGAAGCCGTTCTAAAGGCAGACCGGATCTTTCTCGCTGGAGCCGGTCGCTCCGGCTTGATGGGCAAAGCATTTGTCATGCGCTTGATGCACATGAACTTCGATGCGTACGTCGTCGGTGAGACGGTCACAGCGAACTTGCGTGAAGGAGATTTGTTGATCATCGGATCAGGATCCGGTGAGACAAAAACACTCGTCCCGATCGTCGAGAAAGCGAAACAAATCGGTGGAACCGTCGCGGTCGTCACGATTGAGCCGACGTCGACACTGGCAAAGTTAGCGGATCTTACCGTCAAGCTGCCCGGCGTGCCGAAAGAGCGGACAGCCACGGCGGACGAAACGGTTCAGCCGATGGGCTCATTGTTTGAACAAACGATGTTGCTATTTTATGATGCCTTGATCCTTCATATCATGGCGGCGAAACAACTTGATTCAAAAACGATGTACGGCAAACATGCTAACCTAGAGTGAAATGGATATGTGAAAAAGATTAGTCCTCTTCTTAAAGTGAAGAAACGGCTAATCTTTTTTTTAGTAGGACTGATCCATTCATTACATACATGATTGATTGGTCAGAATTTCTGAGCAATTTTTTAGTGTAAGAAAACCCGAATTCCCTTATTTTTGTAAATTAAATGCCAAACGTTGTTGTGAACTGTGCGATACTAAACCCATGACAAATCTTGCGAAGGAGAGACACATGCGATTTAAACGATTTGATTTGATCAGCACACTGCTTCTTGCGACTATCTTGACCGGTTGTGCGGAACCGGAACAATTTCTCCCCTCGAGTCATCAAGAAATGAAATGGATCGATGATACCACGGCGGATGGGGGAACGACATCAGATGCCATCGTGAAGAGGATTAAGGTTGAGGCATTTCCGCAAGATGCGACTACTTTTGAAGAGGGTGTTCGCCGCCACCTGAAATTTCAATTCAATGACGGGACGTTGGCGCATCCGACAGCGAGCGATTTATGGAGCAGTGCCGTCGTCGGGGACCATGCCACGGCGACACTCCATTATCCGAAAGGGGCAAATCGCCTTGCCGTCCTGACGTATCAACGACAAGCAGAGACTTGGATTTTAATAGACATCCTGTTTGAAGACATCAAACCGATAAAAGCTACCAGTGCGGCGAACGGTCTGAAACTGCCGTTCTCGACATTTCAAGCGATTGAGAGTAGTACAATCTCTAATCAAGATTCCAGGATGACGTGGCTCTTTCATACGAAAACTGATGCTGTAGTGATCACGGTCCTCCCGAAGCAGGACGTTGCTGCGTCTGACTGGAAGACAATCACACTTGCTGACGGCCGAACGGCTTATATGCAGGAGAACAACCAAAGGGCTAACCTGTATTATGCGGACGACAATCAACTCGTCCTCTTATCGGGCAATCTGTCGCTTTCGCAACTGCAACAGTTAGCGGTGACGATTGCGCCTGTCAGCTCAGACAGTTTCCCTTACCCGATGTAATGCTAAAACCCGGACGCCAGGCGGCATCCGGGTTTTTTGTTACCATTTAAAATCAAAATCAGCCCCGACATCTTTCGCGAGGTGGGCATCCGATCCGTAAACGAGAGGAATCGATAAAGACTGCGTGACTTGCAGGAGTTCCGGGTAAGGATAGGAAAGACCACATAACGGCTTACGGAGTCCTGCTGTGTTGACGTCGAGCGTGAAGTCCGCCTGACGGATTTTCCGTAACGTATCGTCAAGGTTCACCGGGTTTGACTCGAGCGGATAGGCTTGGATGAACTTCGTCGGCAACGTCAGGTGACCGAGGCGCTTCGGTTGGTGTTTCCCTAAGTCTGTCATGACGAGTGCCTGGATGCCTTCGTAGTAGCGCTCGTGGGCGGCTGTGACGCTGCCGAGTGTCGTGACGATCTCACCAAAACTTTCTTTACTGAAGTCGACTCCGTAATAACGGTCCTCGATCCAGAGGTAATGCAGCGATAGGATGCCGTCCGTCAGCTCGGGACCGTAGCGGGCGATGATGTCACGCGTCCCGTTGACGTCATGCTCCCAGTAATCAAACTCCATCCCGATCCGGATCTCGATATCGTTTTTATAATTCTCGCGTAACGTCTTCAGTTCCTCGATGTAGCGTTCTGCCGTCGCAAACGACATCCCGGAGTCGTTATCGGGTGCCGGGTCGGTGAGTCCTTCCGGCAACGGGGCGTGCTCGGTGAAGCTGATTCGTTCGAGCCCTTGTAACAGGGCGCGTTCGATATAGGCTTCGAGCGGATCCTTCGTTCCATGCGGACAATACGGGCTGTGGACGTGACCGTCCCATTTCATTAAGTGCATGACAAAACCTCCGATATGTTTTTTTTAGTAGTAAAACAGGCAAAAGGATTGACAATCGGACCACAAAAAAGGTATCTTATCGTTAAATAATTTAGCGTGGTACAGTGATAATAAGATAAAGGAGTGGCGACATGCAATCATTTTCTACGATTCGACTCAAGGACGGGGCGACAGACTATGTCGGACCGTCAGCAGAACGTCTGCAACGGGTCATCCGTCAGCTTGAGGATGGACTCGAACAATCTAACTATACCCGATTAATCACACCTTTAATTGAAGAAATCGGTGGACGGGAACAAATTCGGATGGACTTTACGACAAGTGTCGCCCGCGCCCTCAGTGAGCGTGGCCGTGAACAATATAAGCGTGTCTTTTACAGCGGTTCGGTCTTTCAGCCGGAAGAGAAGTTCCAAGTCGGGTTCGAGGAACGGGGCGAAATCGCAGCCGTCGAAGCGATTCAGCTGGCCGTCCGCTTGATTGAAGAATTGACGGGCAAAGCAGTCACGTTATCGATTGGCGACGCCGGACTGATTGAACATTTGATTGAGACACGGGTCGGTGATCACCACTTGCGTGACCAAGTGACGCAAATGCTACGGTTGCGGAACGTGATTGAACTGAAACAAATCGCCCGCGAACTCGATGATGAATTGCTGGCAAAACTGCCATTGTTATTCGGACGTGAAGGCGCAGAAAAAATCTTACCGTTCGTCGATGAAACACGGTTGAACGCCGTCCTTGATTTAGCGGACGCCGTCAATGCCGATCTCGACTTCGGACAGATGGGCTTACAGACCTATTATGACGGCGTGACGATTCACGGCTTCATCGATGGTGTGACGGAGCCGGTCTTAGTCGGCGGTCGTTACGACCGGTTATATGAACAGTTTGGTCAACAACAACAGGCGTTCGGCATCGGATTTTCGGTCGAACGGCTTGCGGAGGTGCTGTAAATGCGAATCGGAATCACGAAGGGACGCCTGTCGAAAGCGACCGAGCGTTACTTAAAAGAAGCGGGCGTCGAGACATGGGGCGCGATTGAACGTGAATTGATCGTCAAACGGGGCGAGCATGAATTCGTCTTCATGAAAGGGTCGGACTTAATACCGTACGTTGCCCAGGGCGTCCTTGACGTCGCGATTACAGGCAGTGACATCTTACTTGAGTCGGATCAAGAGTTATCGGAACTGACGGAGTTACCGTTCGGCGTCTGCCGGATGTCGGTCTGTGCGAAAGAGCCGCTCCAGTTCGAAGGCGGACGCCGGGTCCGGATCGCAACGAAGTATCCGGTCATCGCAAAACGCTACTTCAGTGAACTCGGCGTCGACGTCGATATCGTCCCGCTGAACGGATCGGTCGAATTGGCACCGCTCCTCGGACTCGCCGATGCAATCGTCGATATCGTCGAGACGGGCGAGACGTTACGGGCGAACGGACTGAACGAATATGAAAAAATCATCGACATCAGTGCCCGGTTCTTTACGAGTGAATGGACACTGAAACGCAAGCGGGTCGAAGTGATTCAATTACTGGAACAGCTGACAGAAGGAGTGACACGGTAATGGCAACGACAAAAAACTTCAGCGTCGACCGTGAGACGGAACAAGCCGTCCGGGCGATCCTTGAAACGGTCGCAAACGATGGCGACGCAGCAGTCCGCCGCTATACAGCACAGTTCGACAACATCGAGCTGACGGATTTGCGATTAGACGAAACACGGATTCAACAAGCATTCGAGCAAGCGGACACTAATTTAATCGACTCGCTCAAATTGATGGCGACACGCCTCGTCGAGTGGCACGAACAAGAGTTACCGTCCGACATCGAACTCGTCGAAGCGGATGTTACACGGCGGCAACGGTTCCTGCCTGTCGATTCAGTCGGAATCTATGTCCCGGGTGGCGCGGCAAGTTATCCGTCGACCGTCCTGATGAATGCGATTCCAGCAAAAGTTGCCGGTGTCGAACGAATCGTCATGGTGACACCCGTGACAGGACTGACGGATGAAGTCTTGGTCGCGGCTCAAATCGCCGGTGTGACGGAAATCTATACGATCGGTGGTGCGCAAGCCGTCGCCGCATTGACATTCGGAACGGAAACGATTGGTGCCGTCGACTTGATTGTCGGGCCGGGGAACCGGTTTGTCGCGGAAGCGAAACGGCAAGTCTACGGGATCGTCGGGATTGATTCCGTTGCCGGACCATCAGAAGTCGTCGTCATCGCGGATGAGACGGCGCACCCGGACCGGATTGCCGCTGATTTACTTGCCCAGGCAGAACACGACCGGGACGCGGTCGCGATCGCCTTCGTCCCGACGGAAGCGATGAAAGCAGACGTCGATGCCAACATCGAAACACGCCTGCAACAGTTACCGCGTCAGGAAATTGCACGCCGGGCGATGGAAAACGGCGGGGTCTTCGTCGCCTCGCTCGAGCAAGCGATCGAGGAAGCGAACCGCCTAGCAGCAGAACACTTGGAACTCGCCGTCGCCAATCCGCAGGACGTCGTCAAATCGATTCGTCATGCCGGGATGATTTTCCTCGGTCACGAAACGCCGGAGACGCTCGGTGATTACGTCGCCGGAACGAACCACGTCTTACCGACGTCAGGGACGGCACGCTTCGCGTCCGGCTTATCTGCCCGAACGTTCCTGCGTCACCAGACGATGCTCGAAGCGACACGAGAAGGTGTCCAGCGTCTTGCCAATGCCGCGAAGACCGTTGCCCGGGTCGAAGGACTCGAAGCACACGCACAAGCGATAGAAGTGAGGGAAAACTGATGCGACTCCACCAAAATGAACGCTTTACTGCTCATAGTACAGTCGGAATCGAGACGATTAAACAACTCGTCGAGACGTTTCCGTTAAACGAATATCCGGTCGAAATCATCGACCAAGTCAAAACGTCTTACAGCACCTATGCCGGTGTCCGCCCGACACAACTCGTGGCCGGGAATGGCTCCGATGAACTGATCGGTTACCTTTGTGCCCGCTACGCTGGTCCAGAGTCACCGGTCATCGCGTCACAACCGGACTTCGTCATGTATCAGTTTTATGCCGACCGCGCGCGGGCCGACTTCAGCAAAGTCCCGCTCCTCGACGGGATGGCACTCGACGTCGATGCCTTGATTGCGGCACCGGGGAACATCATCTTCATCAGTCACCCGCACAATCCGTCGGGGATTTTACGAAAAGAAGCCGACGTGCGCCGGTTACTCGACAGCGGCAAATACGTTGTCATCGATGAAGCGTATATCGACTTCGCCCTCGAGCAGTCGATGGTCGGCTTACTCGAGGAGTATCCGAACGCCATCATCCTCCGGACCTTATCAAAAGCGTTCGGACTTGCGTCCCTGCGCCTTGGCTTCCTGATCGCCAGTGAAGCGATTGTTGCGGAAGTCGAACAAATCAAGTCGCCGTATAATGTATCCGGCCTTTCGGCAGCCGTCGGGATCGCCATCATGGCCGAACCGGAGCTTGATCTTGTCTTAGCGGAAACGTATGCGAGCCGGGACACGATTGCCCGTCTCGTCGAGCCGCTCGGAACAACCTATCCGAGTGCCGCGAATTTCGTTTATGTCGAATATGATGAAGCGGAACGTTTTACTGAACGGTGCGCCAAAGCCGGACTGCGGATCCGCCTGTTTGACGGAGCGTTCCGGATCAGTTGTGGTTCGGTTGAAGCAATGAACGTATTAGAAAGATGTGTAGAGGAGGAAATGCAATGCGTCGTGGGACAAGCGAACGAGTAAGTTCAGAATCAGAAATCAAGGTTGCGGTCGACCTCGCGGGAGGCCCGGTCGAGATCAAAACAGGCGTCGGCTTCTTTGATCACATGTTGACGTTATTCGCTTTTCAAGCGCGGATCGGACTCGTCATCGAAGCAAAAGGCGATCTTTGGATCGATGCCCACCATACGGTCGAAGATACAGCGATCGTCCTCGGGGCTGCCTTGACGGAAGCACTCGGTGACAAGGCCGGGATTGAACGCTACGGCGAATCGCGTGTACCGATGGATGAGACACTCGCCTCCGTCGTTCTCGACTTCAGTGGACGTCCCTATACGGTCTTCCGTGCTGAATTCAAAAATCCGAAGCTCGGGGATTTCGATACGGAACTCGCGGAAGAGTTTTTCCAAGGTCTGTCGCGGAGTGCACGGATGACGATTCATGCCGAGGTCCTCTACGGCTCGAACACGCACCACATGATTGAAGGTTTGTTCAAAGCACTCGGACGGGCAGTTCGCCAAGCGATCGCCGTGACGAGTGAAGGCGTGCCCTCGACGAAAGGACTGATTGATCAATGATCGCAATCGTAGATTATGGCGTCGGGAATATCGCGAACATCGAACGGGCGTTAAAAGAACTCGGGGAAGCGGTCATCGTCACGAGTGACATCGAACTGCTCGAACAGGCGGAAGCACTCGTCTTGCCCGGCGTCGGTGCCTATGCCCCGGCGATGGCCCGGTTAAAAGAGACCGGCTTGATTGACTTCTTGCAGGACCAAGCGACGAAAAAACCGTTCCTCGGGATTTGTCTCGGGATGCAGTTATTGTTTGAATCGAGTGACGAAAACGGTCGGACGCAGGGACTGGGCATCTTACCGGGAACGATCGAGAAGTTACCGGAAACGGTCCGTTTACCCCATATGGGCTGGCACGAACTGACGAATCACGGCGAAGCTGTCTATTTCGTCCACTCGTACGGTGCCGTCTGCGAACCGGACTGGATTATCGATTCCGTCGAATACGGTCGACTCGTCCCGGCAATCGTCCAAAAGGACTTAGTGACGGGGATGCAGTTCCACCCGGAGAAGAGTGGCGAAGTCGGACTGAAATTACTTAAGGAATGGAGAGAGACGACATGCAACTCTACCCAGCAATCGATTTAATGAGCGGACAAGCCGTCCGCCTCAAGCAAGGTGATTTTCAACAACAAACGTTTTTCGGGGATGCGCTGACCATCGCAAAACGGTTTAAGGACGACGGTGCGACAGCAATTCACCTGATTGACTTAGATGGCGCGAAAGCGGGCGAACCGTTGCACTTGAGCCTGATCGCCGACATAAAAAAAGAGACGGGGTTGTTCGTGGAAGCAGGCGGCGGTGTCCGCAACATCGAGACGGTCGAAGCCTACGTCGGTGCCGGGATTGACCGAATCTTGATCGGGACGGTCGCCCTCGAGGACGAAGCCTTGCTCGAACAGATGATTGAGAAAGCCGGCGACAAATTAGCGGTTGCCCTGGATGCGAAAAACGGTATCGTCCAGACACGCGGCTGGCTCGAAGCAAGTGATTGGACGCTCGAACGGGCGATCGAACACTTGATTCAAAAAGGCATCAAGACGTTTTTATATACCGACATCTCGCGCGACGGGATGATGCAGGGACCGGATGTCGACGGACTCGATCGCTTGAAACGGGACGGCGTTGAACTGATTGCCTCCGGTGGCGTGACGACGGTCGAAGATGTCGCCCGCTTGAAAGAAATCGGGATGGACGGCGCCGTCATCGGCCGTGCCTTACTCGACGGGTCGCTCTCGTTGAAAGAGGTGCTGACCATATGTTGATGAAGCGAATCATTCCCTGCCTCGACGTCAAGGAAGGGCGTGTCGTCAAAGGTGTCAAGTTCCAAAACTTACGTGACCTCGGCGATCCCGTCGCCGTCGCGAAGTACTACTATGAACAAGGGGCGGACGAACTCGTCTTGCTTGATATCTCGGCGACACAAGAAGGACGGGAGACGATGCTCGATATCGTCGAGCGGGTCGCTGAAGTCATCTACATGCCGTTTACGGTCGGCGGCGGGATCAAGACACTCGAGGACGCGAAACGCCTGATACGAGCTGGTGCCGATAAAGTCTCTCTCAATTCGTCCGCTCTGCAGAATCCGCAACTTGTCCATGACGTCAGTCAGTTGTTTGGTGTCCAGGCGACGGTCGTCGCGATCGACGCCAAACGGACGGGCGACTCGTGGGGGGTCTTCTCACACGGCGGGACACAAGCTGTCGGTCGGGACGTCATCGAGTGGGCGCAGGAAGTTGTTGCGCTCGGCGCTGGTGAGTTACTCGTCACATCGATGGACGCGGACGGGACGAAGGACGGCTATGACCTGGAACTGATTCAACGGTTACGCGACGTCGTCAACGTACCGATCATTGCGTCCGGCGGTGTCGGGACACTTGAGCATTTAGCCGAGGGTCTCGAAGCAGGTGCCGACGCTGCACTTGCCGCTTCGATTTTCCACGAAGCGACGTATTCGATGCCGGAGACGAAGGACTACTTGAAGGCGAGAGGAGTCGACGTCCGATGATCGAACTGAATTTTTCAAAAGGACTCGTTGCGGCGGTGATTTTAGACGAAACGACGAACGATGTCTTGATGGTCGGGTTCATGGATCAGGCCGCTTACGACAAAACGCTTGCGACTGGACTCGTCACGTTCTTCTCACGGACGAAGAACCGGCTCTGGACGAAGGGGGAGACAAGTGGACATACGCTTGAGCTCCGTCGCATGTGGATCGACTGTGATCAGGACAGTCTGTTGATCACGGTCAAAGCGAATGGTCCGACGTGCCACACCGGCAACCGGACATGTTTCTATACAGAAGTGGAGGTGCCCCATGCTACATGAATTGGAACAGACAGTAAAAGATAAAATCGCAGCGAATGAGGACTCTTCGTACACGAACTATCTCGTCCAGTCTGGACGCGAGAAAATCGCGAAGAAGTTCGGGGAAGAAGCATTCGAGGTCGTCCTCGCAGGCGACGATACACTCGCGGAAGAAACGGCAGACCTGTTGTACCATTTGACGGTCTTGCTTGCTGACCGCGGTGTCTCGTATAAAGAAGTCGAAGCCGTGCTGAACGAACGGCACGGTACGAAATCGACGTTCAAAGATCGTCCGGATATCGAACGGTGGTAAATCCGAAATCCACATTCCTTTACGGGAAGTGGATTTTTTTGATGAAAAATCGGGAATAGGTTACAGTGCCCAGGACGTCATCAAATTGACAGAATGTTTTAATAGGCAGTCTTGCTGTTCAGGCGTATAATCAAGGGCATAGTCCGTCTTGTTTAGAAAGTAGGTGTTCGTTTGATTACAAAAAAAGAAATCACGAAAACGATTAAGGAACAGTCCAAAGAAACGCTCGAGGAGTTACTCGCCAAAGGGGATTCCTTGAAAGAAGAAATCGCCAGTGCGATTACGCACGGTCTTGGTGTCATCTTCAGTATCGTGGCACTCGTGTTGCTCGTGTTACAGGCGACGAAATCCGGTAGTGCATGGAACATCACGGCGGTCAGCATCTTTGGCGCGACGATGATTTTACTTTATCTGTTCTCGACATTGATGCATTCGCTGATGCATACGAAGGCGAACAAAGTCCTGCAAATTCTCGATCACGCAGGCATCTATCTCTTGATTGCAGGGAGTTACACACCGTTCGCGTTGATTACGTTACGCGGACCACTCGGTTGGACGTTGCTCGGCATCGTCTGGGGCGTCGGGACGCTCGGGATGATTTGGAAACTCTATTCGACGGGGAAACACGTCTGGATTTCGAACGTTTCTTATTTAGTGCTCGGCTGGTGTTGTCTCTTCGCCATTAAACCGATCTATGAAGCACTTGGTTTACAAGGGTTCTTGTTACTACTCGGCGGTGGACTCGCGTACTCACTCGGCGTCATCTTTTACGTTTGGGCTCGTTTGCCGTACAATCATGCGATTTGGCATCTGTTTGTTCTCGCAGGAAGTGTCTTGATTTTCCTCTCGATTTTCTATTACGTGGCACCGGCACCGATGTCATGAAGAAACTTCGCTTGCGGGACTGGCTTCCCTTTTCACTTTATTTATTGTTCGGACTCGGATTGCTCCTTTATTTCCGCTTGTCGGGGATGATGGAGCAATTTGATTTAGAGGCGTTGTCGAACTGGATTCTCGCGCAAGGCTTTCCCGGTATGCTGCTCTATGTCCTCGCTTATACAATCCGTCCACTCGTCTTTTTCCCGGCGAGCTTACTGACGATGTTCGGCGGTTATACCTATGGTCCGTGGCTCGGCACGTTACTTGACGTCATCGGCGCGGGAACAGGCAGTTTACTCAGTTTTTGGATTGCCCGCCTGCTCGGACGGCGCGCTGTCGAGAAAATCATTGGGACCGGTAAGCTGACGGTATTCGACGACCGGATTGCTTCGAACGGTTTTACAGTCGTGTTGCTCGTCCGCTTGATTCCATTGTTTCCATTTGATGCAATCAGTTATGCGTCCGGTCTATCAAAAATTAAATTTAAGCAGTTTGCACTTGCAAGTTATCTCGGTATCATTCCTGGGGCGTTCGTTTACAACAACATCGGGGCGAGTCTGCGCGATCCATTTTCGTGGCAATTTTTCTTAGCTGTCTTTTTATACGTATTGTTTTTTGCAGTTGGTTTTTTTGCACAACGATCTTTACGAAAAAAACAAAAGAGAGAGCATATGTAAGCGCTTTATGTCATAATATGAGTGCAGTGATGTGAACCGATACGGTAAAACAGCCTAGCATTTATTTAGGGGGAATAATGAGTGATGGAACGAGTACTACGGGATGGTTTTATCTTCTTATCGCAGAATAAGACATTGAATGGATTAGCGAAACGATATGGTCTGAAGTTTGGGGCTGGTCGCTTCGTGGCGGGGGATTCACTCGAAGCATCGAAACGGGCGATTCAAGATTTGAATGCAAAAGGATTATGTGTGACGATGGATCACCTCGGTGAGTTCATCTCGACTGGAGCCGAAGCGGAGATGATGACGCAAGAGTGTATCCGCGCCGTCGAAATGATTGCGGAAGAGAAATTAGACTCGCAACTTTCACTAAAGTTAACGTCACTTGGCCTTGATATTTCAGATCAATTAATTCGATCGAACATGGAACGGATTTTGACACGGGCGAAAGAGCTCGGCGTATTCGTCACCATCGACATGGAAGATGAACCACGTTGTGAAAAAACGATTCAATTGTTTGAAGAGTTGCGTCAGTCGTTTGATAACATTGGTACCGTCATTCAGTCTTACCTCTATCGTTCAGAAGACGACATCAAACGGGTCGGACGGTTTGAAACGAACCTCCGCATCGTCAAAGGCGCATACAAGGAGCCGGCGACGGTCGCCTTCCCGGAAAAAGAAGATGTCGACCACAACTACATCAAACTCGTAAAACTTCAATTGTCACTCGGAAATTATGCTGCGGTCGCGACGCATGACGACGCGATGATTGAACAAATCATTCGCTACGCGAAGGAAAATGGAATCGGAAATGATAAGTTCGAATTCCAGATGCTGTACGGCATCCGCGTCGAACGTCAGCTTGAGCTCGTGAAGCTCGGTTATAAAGTCCGTGTCTACGTCCCGTATGGCCGTGACTGGTACGGTTACTTCATGCGCCGTTTAGCAGAACGTCCGGCAAACGTCGCGTTCGTCCTTAAAGGAATGGTCAAAGGGTAATCGAAAAATAGGGATGGAGCTGTCATGGCTTCATCCCTTTTGTTGTGTATAATCGTAAAAAATAGGGGGAATCCTTCATGTATCTAACAGAAGACCAACTGAAAGACCACTTGCAACAAGTAGACCTTGAAATCTCGGAAGTACTACTCGAACAGATGCTCCATCACATCGGAAGTCTCGATCCGGTCCTTCGGGATGAACTGATCTATTCGCGATTAGCCGAATGGATCATGTCGGAAAAGTTCACCGGATCGTCGGCTGAACGGATCGCGTCGTTTGTTTTTAGTCAGGATGGATTGTTTTATCATCTAGCGCAGACAGATGAAACGGCGGTTTTCAGACGTTCTTTTTCAGCGCTTATTCTTGCCGTGCTTTTAGAGAAGGATGCAACAGTCCATGTATTAGCTGAAAGTGTTTACGATGACATCTCGAGTCAGTTGCTCAGATATCTCAACATGGAGGATGATTTCCGAGGATTTGTCCCGACTTATGGATGGGCACATAGTGTGGCACATATTGCCGACGTCTATGATGCTTGGTTCAAGCATCCCCGGTGTCAGATCAGAAATGAGCAAGCGGCAATAGCCCGATTCATCGAGATTTTGATGACGCCGGATTATGTTTTCGTCGATGAAGAACAGGAACGTGTCATCACGGCTTGGTTGGCAGCGAGAGAACGAGGTGTTGAAGATGACGTGTTGCTGACAATGCTTGAGAGACCGATCGAAGGATGGCTTGATTTACCGGTGACGTGGGGTGATGCTCAATTCAATGTTCTCCGGAATACAAAACAATTACTACGGACACTGTACTTTCGGGTGAAATGGCAAGACAAGACATCTACGCTCCCTGAACAGATCGAACACTTGCTGTTTCAAATCCATCAACGGTATCAGTAAAAATAAACAGACGTGTCCACTCGACTTCTACGGGAAAAGGAAGCGTAGCTTCCGTCAGGGACAGGCAAGACCCGATCATCGGATAGATGGCAGCTAGCTTGCGTCCCGCCCGAGAAAAGCGGGTGGACATACGTCTGTTATAGAGACCCGATTTTCTTTAATTTCGTGTCCGAAACGCAAACAAACACGAGAAAGCATGTGCTTGATCAAGTAGCCGGTGACCGGTCAACACAGCCCCTTCTTTTTGAATGACCGCTTCGTCAAGCAATGTCCAGCCGCGTTCTTCTGCCAGTTGCGTCAGTTCCCACGGCATCATCGTATTGCCCATCGGTGCATCTTCCCCGTACAGCCGACGATAGGCTAAAGCCCGTGGTGTTGCTGTCGGTCCGAGCAGACTGATGACGACAATTGGTGCAACCCGCTCGATTTCCTGAAGGACTGCGAGCGGACGCGTCGACCACTCGAGTGAGTTGACGGCGAGGACGGCGTCAAACGCATCATCTACAAACGGTAACGCTTCACCGGTGCCGACGACGAAGTCGAGGGTCGGTGATTTGTCACGGGCAATCCGAATCATTTCCTCCGATAAATCAAGTCCCGTCATGTCAAAAGAATCCGCCAGCAGTCGACAGGCTGCCCCGTCGCCACATCCTAAATCAAGCATCTTGCCAGCGGTGATGACCGACTTTAGGAAAGGGATGATCGTTTTACGACTCCCTTGTGTCCACATCATTTCCGAGCGTTCCGCCCAGTCCGTTGCCTTCTGATCCCACAGCTGTTCCGTCTGTTTCATGACATCTCCCCCTTGTTTCTTTTAGTCTAACAGGAAAATTTGACCAAAACGTGTTTTTTTATTGCTACTGAACCATTATTCATTTATGATGGAGAGGTAGAAGGAGCAGGGGAAAGATTGATGGGCTTCTTTTTTTGTCAGAATAATGAATGGTTGTTCATTCAATTACGAATCAGGGGGTATATCATGGCGAGTCAGATCGGTCAGCCGACCACACTTAAATTGACGAAACATATTCAATTCGCCGTCATCATCGGTTCAGGGGTCATGGGTGCAGGCATCGCGGCACACCTCGCGAATGCGGGAATTCGGACATTGATGCTTGATATCGTACCAAAAGAACTTACGGCACAGGAAGAAAAACAAGGACTTACGTTATCGGACTCGACCGTCCGAAACCGGATCGCACGGGAAAACCGTCAAAAGTTGCTGAAACAAAATCCAGCACCGCTCGCTTCAAAGTCGTTGATCGACTTAATCGAAGTCGGTAATCTCGAAGACGACCTCGAACGCTTGAAGGAAGCGGACTGGATCGTCGAAGTCGTCGTTGAACGTTTGGATGTCAAACAACAACTGTTCGCGACGATTGAACCGTTCCTCCGTGAAGATGCGATCGTCAGCTCGAATACGTCAGGGATTTCGATCGAAGCGATGCGTGAAGGACGCTCGGCATCATTTAATTCACGTTTCCTTGGCACACACTTCTTTAACCCACCACGTTACCTCAAGCTACTCGAATTGATTCCGACGACGGACACGAATCCGGAAGTCGTCCGCTTCATGAAACAGTTCGCGGAAGAGCGTCTTGGAAAAGGTGTCGTCATCGCGAAGGACACACCGAACTTCATCGGCAACCGGATCGGGACATATGGTCTGCTCGTGACGATGGAAGAGATGAAAAAAGGCGGTTATACGATCGGAGAAGTCGACTCCGTGACGGGACCATTACTCGGTCGTCCGAGCTCAGCGACATTCCGGACGCTTGACGTCGTCGGAATCGATACGTTCGTCCATGTAGCGAACAACGTCTATGACCTGTTACCGGAAGGTCCTGAAAAAGATACGTTTGAAGTTCCTGCAGAAATGAAACGACTCGTCGCAGAAGGATCGCTCGGTGCTAAATCAGGACAAGGTTTCTATAAGAAAGTCGGGAAACAAATCCTTGAACTTGATGTGAACTCATTTGAATACGTCGAAAAGAAAGCGCTTACTGAACCGTCGATCGGTCAGGCGAAAGCTCTTCCCGGTGCCAAAAATAAATTGAAAGCCGTTGTTTTTGCGAACGACCGTGTCGGTGCACTCCTCTGGCCGATCCATGCGAAGACACTGCTCTACTCGGCACAACTGACACATGAAATCGCGGATGACATCAAAGCAATCGATGAAGCGATGAAATGGGGCTTCGGTTGGAAGATGGGACCGTTCGAGACATGGGACGCACTCGGTGTTGAAAAGACCGTCGCAAAAATGAAGCAGGATGGTTACGACGTTCCGGCATGGGTCGACGAGATGCTTGCGTCAGGCAACACAAGTTTCTACAACGAAAATGGTCAGCATTATGATGCGACGAGCAAAACGTATGTCGGCAGCGAACAGAACCCGAAAGAAATCCGTTTACGTGACGTCCGCAAGTCAAGCGGCGTCTTGCTTGAGAACAACGGAGCCCGTTTACTCGATGTCGGAGATGACGTGGCCGTGCTTGAGTTTACGTCGAAAAGTAATGCAATCGGCGTCGACATCATGCAGATGATTGAACAATCGATTGACTTAGTCGAAAAAAATCACCGCGGACTCGTCATCGCAAACGACGGCAAAAACTTCTGTGTCGGTGCGAACCTCGCGATGATGCTGATGGAAGCAGAAGATGAAAACTGGTTCGAGCTGGACTGGATCATCAATAAATTCCAGCAATCGATTCAAAAGATTCGTTACGCGTCACGCCCGGTCGTCGCAGCACCACAAGGGATGACGCTCGGTGGCGGAACGGAGATTTCACTGCCGGCAGCCCGCTTGCAAGCAGGACTCGAAACTTACATGGGGCTCGTCGAAGTCGGTGTCGGCTTGATTCCAGGTGGTGGCGGAAACGTCAACACGTACCGTCGTTTACTTGAAAACACGCCGGACGGTTTAGTCAATCTCGAAAAAGCAGCACAAAAGACATTTGAAAACGTCGCGATGGCGAAAGTCTCGAAATCAGCGTTCGAAGCACGCGAACTCGGCTATGTCCGCTCTGTCGACCAGATTTCGATGAACCGGGATCACTTGACGTATGATGCGAAACAACTTGTCCTCGAGCTCGACCGGACAGGCTATACGCCACCTGCTAAATCCTTGATTCCAGTCGTCGGACGGACAGGGAAAGCGACGCTTGAGCTGGCAACACGGGAAATGTTCTATGGCGGTTATGTCTCGGAGCATGACTTGAAGATCGCGAACAAGTTAGCGCATGTCATCGCGGGCGGAAACGTTGCCTTCGGCACACACGTCGATGAGCAATACATGCTCGACCTTGAACGGGAAGCGTTCTTGAGCTTGATCGGTGAGATGAAAACACAACAACGGATGCAACATATGCTTGTCAAAGGCAAGCCGCTTCGTAACTGACTGGGGGGATTCGAATGAAAGAAGCAGTAATCGTCGCTGGTGCGCGGACACCAGTCGGTAAAGCAAAAAAAGGGTCATTTAAAGCGATGCGTTCTGATGAACTCGCAGGAATCGCGATTAAGGAAACGTTGAAGCGTTCAAAATATGAGGGAACAATCGATGATGTCATTCTCGGTTGTGCTCTTCCGGAAGCGGAGCAAGGGATGAACATCGCCCGTTACGCGTCCGTTCTTGGCGGCTTGTCACACGAAGTACCGGCCATCACGATCAACCGGTACTGCTCGTCTGGTCTGCAATCGATCGCTGATGCGTCGATGAAGATCATGACCGGTCAAGCGACGGCCGTCATCGCCGGTGGTCTCGAGTCGATGAGTCAAATCCCGATGCCGGGACACGTCGTTCGTCCGAACCCATCAATCGTCGAATCGGAACCTGAATATTATATGAGCATGGGGCATACGGCAGAGCAAGTCGCAGCGACGTATAACGTCTCACGTGAAGATCAAGATGCCTTTGCCTTACGCAGTCATCAAAAAGCAGCAGCCGCGATCGCAGCCGGTAAGTTCACGGATGAAATCGTCCCCGTCACGGTGACGGAATACGTCGTCAACGATGACATGAAGGTCGAAGAAAAATCCTGGGTCGTTCAGCATGACGAAGGCGTCCGGGCAGACTCTTCAAAAGAAGGCTTGGCAAAACTCCGCCCGGTCTTCCGGCTTGGTGGCAGTGTCACGGCCGGGAACTCGTCACAAACATCAGACGGGGCAGCAGCCGTACTCGTGATGGAGCGTGAGGAAGCAGAGCGTCAAGGACTGCCGATTCTCGGGAAGTTCAAGTCGTTTGCCGTCGGCGGTGTCCGTCCGGAAGTCATGGGAATCGGACCCGTCGTCGCGATTCCGAAGGCCCTCGAACTCGCAGGAATCACACTCGAAGAGGTCGGCTTGATTGAATTGAATGAAGCGTTCGCCTCACAGTCCCTTGGTGTCATCCGTGAGCTCGGTCTCAACGAAGACATCGTCAACGTCAACGGGGGAGCGATCGCACTCGGTCATCCACTTGGCTGTACGGGAACAAAACTGACATTATCACTCTTACATGAAATGAAACGCCGCAACGCGAAATATGGTGTCGTCTCGATGTGTATTGGCGGCGGCATGGGTGCTGCCGGTGTATTCGAATTAGTTGAAGGAGGAACAGGACAATGAGCCAAACGACGAACGAATTGATTAAAGGTGGAAGTTTTGTACTGGATGAATTAAAAGCAGAGCGTCTCTTTACACCGGAGGATTTTTCAGAAGAACATAAAATGGTTGGTGACATGACGGCGAAATTCGTCGAAGATCGTGTCGTTCCAGTACTTGACCGGATCGAAAAACATGAGTTCGAACTTTCAGTCGGTCTCTTGCGTGAAGCAGGCGAGCTCGGTCTTCTCGGGGCAGACGTTCCGGAAGAATACGGCGGCTACCAAATGGATAAAATCTCGTCTTCGATCATCACAGAAAAATTCGCACGTGGTCGTTCATTCGCCCTCAGCTACGGCGCACACGTCGGAATCGGTTCACTCCCAATCGTCTTCTTCGGAAACGAAGAGCAAAAACAAAAGTACTTGCCGAAACTCTCGTCAGGTGAATGGATTGCGTCATACGCATTGACAGAACCGGGCTCGGGGTCAGATGCACTCGGTGCGAAGACGACAGCTGTCTTGAACGAAGCCGGGACACACTATATCTTGAACGGTGAAAAACAATGGATCACGAATGCCGGTTTCGCCAGTCTGTTCGTCGTCTATGCGAAAATCGATGGCGATAAATTCACGGCATTCCTCGTCGAGGGTGAGTACCCGGGCGTCTCGACAGGTCTGGAAGAGCAAAAAATGGGCATCAAAGGGTCATCGACACGGACATTGATTTTAGAAGATGCGGAAGTACCGGTCGAAAACGTCCTCGGTGAAATCGGTCGCGGGCACGTCATCGCCTTTAACATCTTGAACGTCGGGCGTTACAAACTCGCTGTCGGTGCCGTCGGTTCATCAAAACGCGCGATTGATCTCGCCGTTCAGTATGCGAACGAACGGAAACAATTCAAAACACCGATCAGCTCATTCCCATTGATTCAAGAGAAACTGGCGACGATGTCAGCTCAAACGTATGCGATGGAAAGCTCAGTTTACCGGACAGGCGGTCTCTTCCAAGATAGTCTCGATCAGCTGTCGGAAGAAGAAAGTAAAGATGGCAAACGCGTCGCTGATTCGATTGCCGAGTACGCGATTGAATGTTCGATGAACAAAGTCTTTGCGTCCGAGACATTTGATTATGTCATCGATGAGGCGGTTCAAATCCACGGCGGATATGGTTTCATGGCGGAATATGAAGTCGAAAACATGTACCGTGATTCACGGATCAACCGGATCTTCGAAGGAACAAACGAAATCAACCGTTTGCTTGTACCAGGTACGCTCTTGAAGAAAGCGATGAAAGGCGAGTTACCACTCTTAGCGGAAGCGCAGCGCCTCCAACAGGAAGTCATGAGCTTCATGCCGACAGAAGTCGGAACAGAACCGCTCGACCGGGAACGTCACTTGCTCGCGATGATGAAAAAGATCTTCTTATTGACGGCTGGAACGGCTGTTCAGAAATATCAAGATAAGTTACAAGGCGAACAGGAAATTCTCGCGAACACGGCCGATATCATGAGTGCAATCTATGCGCTCGAGTCAGCCATCGTCCGGACAGAAAAAGCGATCGCTTCAAAAGGCGCCGAGAAGAGCGAACTCAAAATCCGTTATACGGAAGTCTTCGCCCAACAGGCATTCGAAGGTGTTGAACGTGACGCGAAAGAAACACTCTACGCAGCAGCAAGTGGAGACGAGTTACGGATGTTACTGTCGGCACTGAAGAAATTCAGCCGTTACCAACCAATCAACTCAATCGGCACGAAACGTGCGATTGCGAAACGTTTGATTGAAGCTAACAAATATCTCGTCTAAGTCAGGTTTACGAGTTCGCCTTTGCAGGGAAAATCTCTGTAAAGGCGAATTTTTTTGAGGAGGGAATAGCGATGCGTGAAGATGTAAAAGAACTTCAGTTTGCAGTCGACTACTACAAATCGCTCGAGCGTTTATCGGATGAAGAGTGGCAGTCGCCGCTCGCGATCGATAAATGGACGGTACAGGAGTGTGTCGGCCATTTGTTCCTGTGGGACCGGTATTACCTCGATCATGCCGTCGCGAAGCTCCCTGACGATCGACTGACGTTAGTTGAGACGGACTTTGATGAATTCAACCGGTTAGCGGTCGAGTATGCGCATCATGTCGACGCATTGACGTTACTGAAAAAAGCAATCGCGGTTCGAAGCGAACTCGTGACGCAACTCGGACGGTTGACGGACGCGCAGTATGAACAGACGTATGAAGGGCGCTTTTGTCCCCGTGAGTTCGTCGCGTCGTTCATCGCCCACGATCACCATCATCAAGATCAAATTGATGCGGCACTCGCGCGCTTGAAGGAACACTGATCCATCTGCTAGTCTTAAAGGTGAGGTGATGAAACATGGTAACGATGTATGGCTATCCAAAGTGCAGTACATGTGTCAAAGCGAAGAAGGCGCTTGAAAACAACGGCGTCGAAGTCGATTACAAACACATCGTCGACGAGACACCAAGTGCCGCGACGATTCGCGAACTCCATCAAAAAAGTGGCGAACCGCTGAAAAAATTCTTTAACACGAGTGGTCAATCCTATCGTGCGGCTGGTCTGAAAGATCGTTTACCCGACTTGTCGGAAGAAGAGCAGTATGCTTTGCTCGCAAGTGACGGCATGTTACTGAAACGTCCAATCGTCACGGACGGGACAGATGTCACACTTGGATTTAAAGAAGAGATGTATCAAGGAAAATGGTATTAAGAAGCCGATTGAATTTGGTATACTAAAACCGTTAGTCCACTATAGAACACAGGGGGAATCGCAAATGAGTCAAGTCAAAGACAATCTACGGTATTCGGAAGAGCATGAATGGGTCGAAGTAACAGGCAACAAAGCACGAATCGGAATCACGGATTTCGCACAGCACGAACTCGGTGATATCGTGTTCGTTGAGCTTCCAGAAGTCGGAGATACGATCTCAATCAACGAGCCATTCGGTTCGGTTGAATCGGTCAAGACGGTTTCAGAGTTGTACGCACCGATTTCAGGGAAAGTCGTTGCAATCAATGAATCACTCTCCGATTCCCCAGAACTCGTTAACGAATCACCATTTGAAGGTGCATGGATGGTTGATATCGAGCTAGAAGATGAGTCGCAAGTTGAAGCATTGATGGATGCTGCGGCATACAAATCAATGATTAACGAGTAATACTTAAGGTAAGACGGACAGGGGTGAAACGATTTTGTTTCATCGCTGTCCTTTTTTTTGTATACTGGCTTCAGAAGCACTGGATAACAGGAGGGGTCAAGATGAAGGAAGTAACAGAAGTACCAGCAAACGGGTTGTTGTATGTCTATGCACCGATGTGCGGCACATGTGCCATCGCCAGTCGGATGCTCGACATCGTCGAAGCGACGAAAGACGAGGAATGGATCCAAAAAGCGAATGGAAATTTCATTCCTGAATTTCTAGAGCAGGCGCAAGTCATGAGTGTGCCGGCATTACTCAAAGTAAAGGATCATCAAGTCGTAGAGCGGTTATATGCGTTCCAAAACGTCCAAAATGTCTTTGCGTTTTGTGCAGAATAACAAGAAAAATCATAGGATGATTTTTCTTTATGTTAAATTGTCGGAATATTTACAATAATTCATTGACAATGACAATTTATGAATGGTATATTCATATCAACTTCTAGAAATGCTTTTATAGGAAGTCTGGCAGAGGTATAGAACCTGATGTTTCTCGTATTTAGAACCATTCAATGACATCCTAAATCTTTTTTTCTGTTTCCCCTTAAGTCGTCCCCCAAAGACGAAGCGGTTCAAAAAAGAGATGGTGGATTCGAATGGTCGATCTGACTACTGTGACATCTTGCTTTTATAGTTCGAAAGGGCGCCGTCCTCTGATGTGACGAACGAAGAAGTTCGCATCAGAGCTGGGTTTTCCTTCGTTGCATTTCTAACCACATTATTCGTGTTGTCGGTTCTCCGGCAACGCCTTTTTTTTGTTTCCGAAAGATTTTGAAGCTGTCGCCTTGCTAATCAGAATTGTCCCTGCTACAATGCGATTAAGGAAAAATACTTTAATTCATATCCGATTAGTCGGAATTAAAAGCGGGATGCGGAGGACGAAAAGGCATGACAGTACGTTTCATGGATGTATTTACAGAGTGGGCGTCATCTTACGACGACACAGTAACGGGGCAAGATCCGGAGTACAAAGAAGTCTTTCGCCGTTATGACGAAATATTAGAGACGGTCGCTGAAAAAGCGATGTCACCCGTTGCCGAATTTGGCGCAGGAACAGGCAACTTGACGCAACGTTTGCTTGCGCGTCATGAGCAGGTACTGGCAATTGAACCAAGTCCGGAAATGCGCGACATCTTAATCAATAAAATTCCGGCGCTGGCTGTTCAAGATGGTCATTTCTTATCGTTTGAAGCAGCAGATGCAAAAAGTTTTGTCTCGACTTATGCGTTTCATCATTTGACGGATGAAGAAAAAGGACAGGCCGTCGATTTGATGGCAGCGATTTTACCGGCAGACGGAAAGATCGTCTATGCCGATACGATGTTCGTTTCTGAGGCAGCACGTCTAGAAACGATTGCAGAAGCAAAAACTCAAGGGTTTGACAACCTTGCAGAAGATTTAGAACGCGAATTTTATCCACTGATTCCAGTGATGGAACAGATTTTTACGTCACGCGGATTTAACGTGACATTCACACAATACAATCACTTCGTCTGGCTCATAGAAGCCGAGAAAATGGGGGAATAAATCATGACAATCAAAAAAATGAACGTAGAAAGCTTTAACTTGGACCATACGAAAGTCAAAGCACCATATATTCGTGTAGCAGGCTATAAAGAAGGTAAAGTCGACCAAGTCGTCAAATATGATATTCGTTTCACACAACCGAACGTCGAGCAAATGCCGATGCGTGCGATGCACACACTCGAACATTTACTTGCTGAAAACATCCGCAACTATTCGGACGACGTCATCGATGTTTCGCCAATGGGCTGCCAGACTGGTTTCTACATGGCGATGATGAACTTTGACTCAGTCGAAAAAATGAGTGAACTCGTCGAGAAGACATTGAACGACGTCTTAGCGGCTGAAGTGATTCCGGCACAAAACGAAACACAATGTGGGTTTGCGAGCGCACACGACCTTAAAGGAGCGAAGCACTATGCCGAGAAAATGCTTGCCGGTCGCGACGAATGGGACATCGTCTTCGGATGATCGCGAAGTCAGTCCGCGACCTCGTCGGAAATACGCCACTGTACGAGATTACTTCATTCGATTTGCCTGCTGGTACGCGGATTTTGGCGAAGCTCGAATGGATGAACCCTGGGGGCAGCGTCAAAGACCGCCTCGGTATCCAACTCGTTGATGCCGCAATCGAACAGGGGTACGTGACACCAGGCGGAACGATCATCGAACCGACTGCCGGCAACACCGGCATCGGTTTGGCGCTCGCCGCTAAAAAATATGACTTACAGGTCATTTGTGTCGTCCCGGAAAAGTTCAGTCAAGAGAAACAGACGTTGATGCGGGCACTCGGCGCGACTGTCGTCAACACGCCGACTGAACTCGATATGCAAGGCGCAATCGATAAGGCAAAAGAACTCGGACAAACGATTCCGAACAGTTATGTGCCACTCCAATTCGAAAACGAAGAAAACTCGGTCACTTATCAGCGGACACTTGGTCCGGAGCTTGTGGCGGAACTCGGTCACATCGACTGGTTCGTCGCCGGATGCGGATCAGGTGGAACGTTTGCCGGAACGACGGCTTTCTTAAAAGAACGCTTCGGGACAAAAGGGGCAATCGTCGAACCGGAAGGCTCCGTCCTCAACGGAGGGTCAGCCGGACCGCATAAAACAGAAGGAATCGGGACAGCCAAATGGCCAAGTCTCGTTTCTCGTGATTTAGTTGATGAAATTCATACGATTTCTGATTTGGATGCTTTTACGAAGGTCCATGAACTGGCGGCACGTGAAGGGTTACTCGTCGGCAGTTCAGCAGGAGCGGCACTCGCCGCGGCGCTCGATATCGCCCAGCGCCATCCGGGAAGTACGATTGTCACCGTCTTCGCAGACAGTGCAGAACGGTATTTGAGCCAACAAATCTTTGAAAAGGTGGACGAGACACATGCGTAAAAAAACAGCGTTGATTCACGGAGGAACGGGTGTAGACAAGGCAACGGGTGCCGTTACACCGCCAATCTATCAAACGAGCACATATAAGCAAGAAAAAATCGGTCAATTAAAAGACGGGTATGAGTACTCGCGCACAGCAAACCCGACGCGGACGAGCATCGAACGATTGATTGCTGATCTTGAAGGAGGCGTCCGTGGATTCGCGTTCGGATCAGGAATGGCGGCGATCCATGCTGTCTTCAATCTGCTTCAGTCTGGCGACCACATCGTCATGACGGACGACGTCTACGGCGGAACGTTCCGCTTGATGCAACGTGTCCTACCGAAGTTCAACATCGAAGTGACATTCGTCGATACGACGGATCTCAGCGCGACGGAAGCGGCGATTCAGGACAACACGAAGATGCTCTACGTCGAGACACCGACGAACCCGTTATTAAAAGTGACGGACATCGAAGCGATCGCAGCCATCACGCGTCGTCACGACTTGAAGCTCGTCGTCGACAACACGTTCGCGACACCATACTTGCAACAACCAATCGCGCTTGGGGCAGATATCGTGCTGCATAGTGCAACGAAATACATCGGCGGACACTCGGACGTCGTCGCAGGGCTTGTCGTCGTCAATGATGATACGCTCGGCGAAGAACTCCACTTCATCCAAAACTCGACGGGCGGAATTCTCGGACCGCAAGACAGCTTCCTGCTTGTCCGTGGTCTGCGGACGCTCGGTATCCGGATGGAAGCGATCGAAGAGACAGCACATGAACTTGTCAGCTTCCTGCAAGCGCAAGACGTCGTCTCGAACATCTTCTACCCGGGACTCGCCTCGCATCCCGGTCATACGATCCAGCAAAAACAAGCGACTGGTTTCGGCGGGATGATCAGCTTTGATGTCGGTTCAGCTGCAAATGCAGAGAAACTTGTGGAAGCATCACACTTCTTCACGCTTGCTGAAAGCTTAGGGGCGGTCGAAAGTTTGATTTCCGTTCCGGCACGGATGACACATGCATCGATTCCAGCAGAACGTCGGGCGGAACTCGGCATCACGGATGGTCTCGTCCGAATCTCGGTCGGACTTGAAGATGCAGAGGATTTGAAAGAAGATTTAACGTATGCTTTCAGTCTGCTCGAAAAAGTTTCTGAAAAAACTGTTTGACAAGCAAAATAACCCCTGCTAATATTCAAAATATATTAAAAACAACTAAATACCGATAACTCTTATCAAGAGTGGTGGAGGGACTGGCCCGATGAAACCCGGCAACCGCGGAATTTATTTCCGAAGTGGTGCTAATTCCAGCAGACGAACGTCTGCAAGATGAGAGCAAATGGTTTTGTGTACTGAAAGTGCGCGCGTTTGCTCTAAAACGTGCGCACTTTTTTTATGTTTAGGAGGGACAGTAGTGATTCGTTTACAGGATGTAGGAAAGATTTATCGCTCGAAGCGCGGCGAAGTCGAAGCTGTCGCAAACGTCGATCTCACGATTGAGCGCGGCGAAATTTTCGGGATAATTGGTTATTCCGGTGCAGGGAAGTCAACCTTGATTCGCCTGCTGAACATGTTAGAAGCACCGACAAGCGGTTCGATTCAAATTGACGGTGTCGAGATGACGACGTTACGACCGAAAGAATTACGCGGCGTCCGGAAAAATGTCTCGATGGTCTTTCAGCACTTCAACTTGCTTTGGTCACGAACGGTCGAAGAAAACATTATGTTCCCGCTCGAACTCGGCGGATATCCGAAAGCACGCCGGAAAGAACGGGTCGCCGAGCTGATTCAACTCGTTGGACTCGACGGTCGCGAAGGCGCTTATCCGTCACAACTATCCGGTGGACAAAAACAACGCGTCGGGATTGCCCGCGCACTGGCATCAAACCCGGACGTCTTATTATGTGACGAGGCGACAAGCGCCCTTGATCCGAAAACGACGGACTCGATCTTAGAGTTACTCGTCGACATCAATAAAAAACTAAAACTGACGATCGTCTTGATCACACACGAGATGCACGTCATTCAAAAAATCTGTCATCGGGTCGCCGTCATGGAGGCCGGAAAAATCGTCGAACAGGGTCTTGTTTCAGAAGTCTTCCGGCATCCGAAACAAGCGATGACAAAAGAATTCGTCAAACAACTGACGTCGTCTACAGAAAACGAGTTGACGTTCGCGAAACTTCGTGAGCGCTATCCGACAGGGAAAATCGTCCAGCTGACATTCGTCGGTTCGACAGCAGAAAGTCCGATCCTGGCAGAAGTCATGAAAGATTCGACCTTATTATTTAATATCATCGGCGGGAACGTCGGACAGACGCAAGACGGTGCACTCGGAACGTTGTTCATCCAACTGATTGGTGCGGCACATGAAACACAAGCGGTCATCGCGAAACTTCAAGCGAGTGACGTGGAAGTGGAGGTGGATCACCGATGACGACATTCTTTAACGACCTCGATTGGGAAATGGTCTGGACGGCGACCGGCAGTACCGTTTATATGACAGCCGTCGCGGGTCTAGCGACTTTCATACTCGGTTTAATCATTGGTCTGTTGTTGTATGCGACGAATGAAGACTTATTGTTTAAGAACCGGGCACTGTATTCCGTGCTCAGCTTTTTAGTCAACATCTTCCGTTCGATTCCGTTTATTATATTGTTGATTTTATTGATTCCAGTGACGCTCATCATCGTCGGATCGTTCTTAGGACCAACAGCGGCACTTCCGGCACTGATTCTTGGGGCGGCACCGTTTTACGGGCGGATGGTCGAACTGGCACTGCGTGAAGTCGACAAAGGTGTCATCGAAGCAGCGGAATCGATGGGGGCAACGAAGTTCCAAATCATTTATAAAGTGTTGATTCCGGAAGCACTACCAGCAATCGTCTCCGGTATCACCGTCACGCTCGTCGCGCTCGTCGGTTACACGGCAATGGCCGGAGTAGTCGGAGGAGGAGGACTCGGGGACATGGCATATATCGAAGGTTTCCAGCGTTCTCAAAACGATGTCATCGCCATCGCGACATTGTTGATTCTCGTCATCGTCTTCATCATTCAAATTATTGGTGACCTGCTCGTAAAAGCAATCGATAAACGATAATACTATTTTTAGTTAACTTGGGAGGAATTATTCATGAAACTTTGGAAAAAATTCGTCGGTACAGCAGCAGTATCCGTCTTAGCAGTCAGTCTTGCAGCATGTGGGGAAGAGTCGTCAGGAGACGACGCGAAGACACTTGTCATCGGTGCTTCAAACGTTCCCCATGCTGAAATCCTAGAGCACGTTCAAAAAGAGTATGAAGCAAAAGGCTACAAACTCGAAATCAAAAAGTTCCAAGATTATGTGTTGCCGAACAAGGCACTCGCTGAAAAAGAAATCGATGCGAACTATTTCCAACACGTTCCGTACCTTGAGCAACAGGAAAAAGAGAACAAATCTTATAAATTTGAAAATGCAGGCGGCGTCCACGTTGAACCGCTCGGCGTTTACTCAAAAAAATATAAGTCGCTCGACGAGTTACCGAAAGGTGCAACGATCTTGACGAGCTCAAACGTCGCGGAGCGTGGACGTGTCTTGACGTTCCTCCAAAACGAAGGCTTAATTAAGTTGAAAGACGGTAAGACGACAGATGCTCAGCTTAGCGATATCGCGGAAAACCCGAAGAACATTGAGTTCAAAACGAATATCGAAGCGTCACTCTTGCCGCAAGCGTACAAAAACAATGAAGGCGATGCTGTCCTCATCAACACGAACTACGCGATTGATAACGGTTTGAACCCGTTAGAAGACACAATTGCCCTTGAAGATGAGTCTTCACCATACGTCAACATCATCGTCACGCGTGAAGGTGATGAAAAAGACGAGCGTGTGACGGCATTGCTCGATATCTTACACGAGAAAAAGACACAGGATTGGATTACGAAAGAATATAAAGGGGCCGTCGTCCCGGTCAGCAAATAATTCACTCGAATGATGCATTCTTCCTATATAATGGAAGGATGCATTATTTTTTTAGTTGAAGGGGGATTCTAGGTGCACCGTTTACGACAGTTACATCCGCTGACGATCGGCGTCCTGCTCGGAACATTTTTCTCACGGCTCGGGACGTTCATCACGATGCCATTCTTTGCGATTTATTTATCGACGGTGCTGGAGTTCAGCCCGGTCGATGTCGGCTGGGTCCTCAGTATTTCAGCCGTCTCGAGTCTTGTCATGAGTTTCATCGGCGGGACCTTGTCTGACCGTTACGGCCGTCGGACGATGATGCTGACCGGAACACTCGGCTTCGTTTTCGTCTTCATCGCCTTGGCGCAGGTCGAGACGTTTTGGGCGTTCTTTACCTTGAGTGCCTTGAACGGCGTGTTTCGTTCCATCTTTGAACCATCCGCCCGTGCCCTGATCAGTGACACGACGGATGAAAAAAATCGACTGTTCGTCTTCAACATCCGTTATGCGATGATCAATGTCGCGGCTGCGATCGGGCCGGGGATTGCGTTATTGCTCAGTGCCGGCAATACAGCGATTACCTTCTATATAACAGCCTTTGTTTATCTCGCGTACGGGATTGCGATTTTTATCCTGTTTCAGCGGTATCCGATCACAGAGAGTCACGGCGGGAAAAAAGTTTCGTTCGGCGCAACGGTTCAACTGTTGAAAACGGACGTCGCTTTCACGTTTGCCCTCGCCGGTATCATTTTCGGGATTCTCGGCTACAGTCAGTTCAACTCGACGTTGCCGCAATTTTTGACGACGACGACGTTACTGTCCGGTGGGACTAGTTTGTTTGCTTTATTGATCACGATTAATGCCGTGACCGTATTAATCGTCCAGTACCCGATCATGAAGTTCGGGATGAAGACGTCGCCGCTCGTCTCGATTACGGTCGGGATTGCGACCGTCGCGTTCGGTTTATTCGTCATGGGGAATGCCGGAACGGTCTGGTTGATGATCGGTGCGATGTTCATCTTCACGTGCGGGGAAGTGATGATGTTCACGATGACGGATATCTTGACCGATAGTTTTGCGAAACCGGAATTACGGGGCAGTTATTTCGGAGCGATGGGCTTAACATCGATTGGTCAGTCAATCGGACCGGTCATCGGCGGACAATTACTTTTTTATTTTGGCGCCGATCGTCCGTTGCCGATTTTTGGTTGCTTAGCCCTCTTGACATTACTCGGAATACCACTGCTCTTACTGTCACAGCGGGTTCACAGACGAACGAAGGTGGAAGAAGAGAAAGAAGTCGTATCACTTTAAAGTCATTCTCACTAAAAGGCTTCATTTTGAGAAAAAACCATGAGCGATGACGCTTGAATAATGTGGTATGATTCATTAAGATTAGAATGATACTAAATTAGTAACTCTCGTGAACTGAATCGTCAGACACGAAATGAATAGATGGAGGGATTCTACATGAAGGCTTCACACTTGAAGATTGAAGATCTACACGTCGCAATCGACGGCAAAGAAATCTTGAAAGGCGTTAACTTAGAAATCAAAGGCGGCGAAATCCACGCGGTCATGGGACCAAACGGGACAGGTAAATCAACACTCGCGTCTGCATTGATGGGTCACCCAACGTATGAAGTAACATCTGGATCAGTCACACTCGACGGAGAAGATGTTCTTGAGATGGAAGTTAACGAACGTGCGCAAGCAGGAATGTTCCTCGCCATGCAATACCCAAGCGAAATCAGCGGTGTTACGAACTCTGACTTCCTTCGTTCAGCAATCAACTCACGTCGCGAAGAAGGCGATGAAATTTCACTCATGAAGTTCATCCGTCAACTTGACGCACAAATGGGACTTCTTGAAATGCCAGGCGAAATGGCACACCGTTACCTCAACGAAGGTTTCTCAGGCGGAGAGAAAAAACGGAACGAAATTCTTCAAATGACGATGCTGAAACCAGCAATCGCAATCCTCGACGAAATCGATTCAGGTCTTGATATCGATGCACTTAAAGTCGTTGCAAAAGGTGTTAACGAAATGCGTTCACCTGAGTTCGGTTGCCTCATCATCACGCACTATCAGCGTCTCTTGAACTACATCGAGCCTGATTTCATCCACATCATGATGGGTGGAAAAATCGTCATGTCTGGCGGAAAAGAACTTGCACACCGTCTTGAAGCAGAAGGATATGACTGGGTTAAAAAAGAACTCGGCATCGAAGAAGTCGAAATCGAAACAAAAGCGTAAGACGAGGGAGGAAGCATGATGACTGTAGAACTGAATCTTGCCGTAAATCGCGAGGCAGTGGCAGAACGTGCGACTCGCTTAGGGGAGCCCGCTTGGATGATTTCTAAGCGCCAAGATGCACTTGATCTTGCCCCAACGCTCGCATTGCCAAAAGTAGAAAAAATTAAAATCGGTGGCTGGAACTTCACAGAAGGCACAGCAGATCTTGAGACAGCAACAGGTCTCACGCCGGATATCGAAACATTAATCGGTGAAAACCGTGACCATATGTTGATCACGCGTAACGGACAACTTGTCCATGCGCAAAATAGTGAAGCAACGAACGGTGTCATCTTCACGACGCTTGAGGATGCGATGAAGCATCATCCGGAACTCGTTGAGAAGTATTTCATGACAGAAGGCGTCAACGTCAATGAAGACCGTCTCGCAGCACTCAACGCAGCACTCATGAACGGCGGAACATTCTTGTACGTACCTAAAGGCGTTAAGCTGACGGTACCGATGCAAGCAATCTATACGCTCGAACAAGCAGGCGGCGCACTTTACCACCACGCAATCATCGTTGCCGATCAAGACAGCGAATTGACGTATATCGAAAGCTTCGTCTCTTACGGTGAAGAAGCACATAACGTCAACGTCGTGACGGAAGTGTTCGTCGAAGCGAATGCAAAAGTTCTTTTCGGAGGCGTTGATACGCTTGCGAAAGGTGCTGTCACGTATATGAACCGCCGTGGTGTCGTCAAACAAGGTGCGAAGCTCGAATGGGCACTCGGTCACATGAATGACGGACATACGATCACAGAAACGAAAACGCATCTCGTCGGGAACGATTCGTTCTCAGATACGAAAGCCGTTACTGTCGGTCGTGGCGATCAAAAACAAAACTTCAACGTCCGGACGGATCATTTCGGTAAAGGATCTGAAGGATTCATCTTGATTCACGGTGTCCAAAAAGATTCTGCGACGTCGATCTTCAACGGAACGTCAATGATTCACCATGGTGCGTCGAAATCAAACGGAGTCCAAACGGAACGTGTGCTCATGTTGTCTGAAAAGGCACGTGGTGACGCAAACCCGATCCTCTTGATCGATGAAGATGATGTCATGGCAGGACACGCGGCATCTGTCGGCCGTGTCGACGAACTTCAACTTTACTACTTGATGAGCCGTGGGTTGTCACGTAAAGAAGCAGAACGCCTTGTCGTTCACGGTTTCTTACAACCTGTCGTCTCTGAGCTTGCGATTGACTCCGTCAAGGAACGTCTCGTTCAAGTGATTGAAGGGAAAGTAAACTAATATGGGAATCGATGCATCCATCCGCAATCAGTTTCCGATTCTTGACCAACAGGTTAATGACCGGAAACTCGTCTATTTAGATAGTGCGGCTTCGTCACAAAAGCCGCTCGTCGTCATCGAAGCGATCGACAACTACTACAAGACGGTTCATTCGAATGTGCACCGTGGCGTCCATACGCTCGGAACACGAGCGACGGATGCGTACGAAGGTGCGCGTGAGAACGTACGTCGTTTCATCAAGGCGCAACACCATGAAGAAATTATCTTTACCCGTGGGACGACGACGGCGATTAATATCGTCGCGTCCAGTTACGGAATGGAGCATGTGCAAGAAGGCGACGAGATCGTCGTCACCTATCTTGAGCACCATGCGAATCTCATTCCGTGGCAACAAGTCGCGAAAAAGAAAAAAGCGAAATTGAAATATGTTGATTTGACAGCTGATGGTCGCGTGACGATTGAAGCCGTCAAAGCACAAATTTCCGATCGGACGAAAGTCGTTGCGATGGCACATGTCTCGAACGTCCTCGGTACGATCAATCCAATCAAAGAAGTGGCGCAACTCGCGCATGCCGTCGGTGCCGTCATGGTCGTCGATGCAGCGCAAAGTGCACCGCATCAAAAAATTGACGTCGTCGATCTCGACTGTGATTTCCTGGCGTTCTCTGCCCATAAAATGTGTGGACCAACAGGAATCGGCGTCTTATATGGTAAAAAAGCATTACTGAATGCGATGGAACCGGTCGAATTCGGAGGCGAGATGATTGATTACGTCGGACTTGAAGAATCGACGTTCAAACCATCACCGTACCGTTTTGAAGCCGGTACACCCATCATTGCGGGGGCAGTCGGTCTGTCGGCAGCGATTGATTTTCTAGAAGAAATCGGTCTAGAGAACATCGAAGCCCATGAACGCGAACTCGCCCGGTATGCGATGGCACAGATGCGTGAAATCGATGGATTAACGATTTATGGTCCAGAAGAACGTGTCGGTCTCGTCACATTCAATCTCGGCGATGTCCATGCACATGATGTCGCGACGGTACTCGACATGCAAGGCGTCGCAGTCCGCGCCGGTCATCACTGTGCACAACCACTGATGCGTTGGCTCGGTGCCAGTTCAACGGCACGAGCAAGCTTCTACTTGTATAACACGCAAGAAGAAGTCGATGCCTTAGTGACAGGACTTCGTCAAACGAAGGAGTATTTCAGTCATGGATTTTAACAATCTCGATCACTTGTACCGTCAAGTGATCATGGATCATTATAAAACTCCTCGTAATCGCGGTGCGATCGAGGGAGGCGTGACGATCGATATGAACAACCCGACGTGTGGAGACACGATTCGTTTACAGCTCGCGATCGAAGACGATATCGTCCAAGATGCGAAGTTTGACGGCGAAGGGTGTTCCATCAGTATGGCGTCCGCGTCGATGATGACACAGATCGTCAAAGGAAAAACGGTCGAAGAAGCATTACAACTCGCAGAAATCTTTTCGGAGATGGTTCAAGGGAAAGACTATGATGATGAGAAGTTTGATCTTGGGGACGCAGAAGCACTTTCCGGTGTGACAAAATTCCCAGCACGTATCAAGTGTGCGACACTTGCTTGGAAAGCGCTCGAACGTGGCGTGGAAGAAGGCAAGTAACTTCGGTCAGTAAGTAAGAGGAGGAAATGAACATGGCTAAGAACATGCCTGAAATTGGCGATTATAAATATGGTTTCCACGATCGCGATATCTCGATCTTCCGTTCTGGACGTGGCTTGACGACAGAAGTCGTCGAAACGATCTCGAAAATGAAAGAAGAACCACAATGGATGCTCGACTTCCGTTTGAAATCGCTTAAGATTTTCAACGAACAAGCGATGCCAGCCTGGGGTGGCGATTTATCAGATCTTCGTTTTGACGACATCACGTATTACGTGAAACCGTCGGAACGTGCTGAAAAATCATGGGATGAAGTACCGGAAGAAATCAAACGTACGTTTGACAAACTCGGTATCCCGGAAGCAGAACAAAAGTACTTGGCAGGTGTTTCGGCACAGTACGAATCAGAAGTCGTTTACCACAACATGAAGAGTGAACTTGAAGATCAAGGGATCGTCTTCAAAGATACAGATACAGCACTCAAAGAGAACGAAGACTTGTTCCGTGAGTACTTCGGTAAATTGATTCCGCCGACAGATAACAAATTCGCTGCCCTTAACACAGCGGTTTGGTCGGGTGGATCGTTCATCTACGTACCAAAAGGCGTCAAGATGGATACGCCGCTTCAAGCCTACTTCCGCATCAACTCGGAAAACATGGGTCAATTCGAGCGGACGCTCATCATCGTTGACGAAGAAGCATCTGTGCACTACGTCGAAGGATGTACGGCACCGGTCTACACAACGAACTCGCTTCACTCGGCGGTCGTTGAGATCTTCATCAACAAAAACGCGTATTGCCGTTACACGACGATCCAAAACTGGGCAAACAACGTCTACAACCTCGTGACGAAACGTGCGATCTGTGAAGCCGGCGCGACGATGGAATGGGTCGATGGTAACATCGGTTCGAAATTGACGATGAAATACCCAGCCGTCATCTTAAAAGGTGAAGGATCACGTGGGATGACATTATCAATTGCCATCGCGGGTAAAGGGCAACACCAGGACGCGGGTGCGAAAATGATCCACCTTGCGCCAAACACGTCGTCAACGATCGTCTCGAAATCGATTTCTAAACACGGTGGGAAAGTTACGTATCGCGGAATCGTCCACTTCGGCCGTAAAGCGACCGGAGCGCGTTCGAACATCGAATGTGACACACTCATCATGGATAACCAATCGACATCGGATACGATTCCGTATAACGAAATCCTCAACGATAACATCTCGCTTGAACACGAAGCGAAAGTATCGAAAGTCTCGGAAGAACAATTGTTCTACCTCATGAGCCGTGGGATTTCACAAGAAGAAGCAACAGAAATGATCGTCATGGGCTTCATCGAGCCATTCACAAAAGAATTGCCGATGGAATATGCGGTCGAAATGAACCGTCTCATTAAGTTCGAGATGGAAGGTTCAATCGGATAATCTAACTCCGAAAAAGAATTTTACACTCCTCACGCGCTTTATCCGTTTTCCTTTAGGAATCGGGTGAGGCGCGTGATTTCGTTTAGATTAAAATCTGCTCTCGTACTTTTTTAGGCGAAGCCGGATTAGACAAGAATAAGCTTCTTCCTTTTCTGTTGCTTTCCTCGGGCGAGGGGCAAGCCGTTGCTCCTTGACCTATCGGGCAATGAGCAGGGTCTTGCCTGCCTCTGACAGCGCAAGTTGCCTTGCGCTTTTTCCCGTAGGAGTCAACGAAAAAGAGAAGCTTTGTTTAGGTTGTGCCGCAGAGTAAGGCGAGTCGAGACATGGAAGCGCGACACGGCAGTATGGTGATGTCGGCTCTTCAATCTTCATAAGACAGCATTTGTCTCCAGTAGCTGACTTTAACGAAAGTCAGATTGGTTGCTAAAGCGATTACCGCTGAACGCTTTTTCCAATAGGAGTCACGAGAATCAACGTGTTTTCAAGATGTGATTCGAGAAGGGAAAGCGTGTCGGATAACACGAACTATCCGTCTGGCATACGGTCTTATATTGTTGATTGTTCTTTCCGACAACGGGTAGAGAGTAAGAAACAGTTCTCTCGAAAGGAAGGATGACCGATGCGACCGATCGTCTACTCATTTCAAGCATCGCTTGACGGCTATCTAGAGGATGGGCAAGGCTTACTCCCCTTTACACCTGACAAGAAACTCCATCGTTACTTCAATGACTACGAAAAACAGTTTGATACACATTTCTATGGACGGAAATTATATGAAATGATGCATCCGTTTTGGTCGAACGTAAGCGACACGGAAGAAGTCACAGAAATTCGTGACTATGCACTGATTTGGACAGGAATCGAGAAGATTGTCTTCTCCCGGACATTGACGCACGTCGATGGGCATGCCCGGCTTGCAACAGGAACGATTGAAGAAGAAGTCGAACGTTTACGGGGGATGCCCGGCAAACGGATATCCGTCGGTGGCGCAAATCTTGCTGCACAATTCATGCAACGTGACTTGATTGATGAATACCATGTTGTCGTCTATCCTGTCCTGCTCGGATGCGGAAAACGGATGTTTGGACGCCTCGATCAACCACTTGCTTTACGCCTCGTCGAACAACGGCACTTTGCTTCTTCCGGCTGTGTTGTCCTTCGATACGAACGAACACGCTGACGACAATCTTCGAGAAGAAGTTTTCGATTTAGCTGTGATATGATAAGAAAATAGACAGTGCAAAAAAGCCTGCGTCAAAAAAAGCGATAGGTCTTTTTTGTCGTAAGGAGGGATAAGCGGATGATTTATGTCGGCGTGACCGGTTGGGGGGATCATGATAGCCTCTATCCGACACCGCAAGACCGAAAAGAAAAACTGGCTGCCTACGCGGGACACTTTCCGGCAGTCGAAGTCGATTCGACGTTTTATGCGATTCAACCGGAACGAAACTATCAAAAATGGGTCACAGAAACACCAGACGCCTTTCGCTTCATCGTCAAAGTACACCGGGCGATGAGCGGGCACGATCGGGACAACAAAGATCCGCTCGGTCCGATTTTCGAACAATATATCGCGTCAATTGAGCCGATGCGGCAGAGCGGGAAGATTGCTGCGATTCTCGTTCAACTGCCACCTTGGTTCGACGTTAGTAAAGTTCACCTTGAATACTTGCAAACTGTTCGTAAATCGCTTGCGGGACTCCCGGTTGCGATCGAATTCAGAAATCCGTCCTGGTACTCCGACGAATATCGGGAACGGACACTTCGTTTTTTAGCAGAGCATCAGTTCATTCATACGATTTGTGATGAGCCGCAGACAGAAGACGGTTCCGTCCCGTTTGTTCCTGTCGTCACGCAAGAAACAGCGTTCGTCCGCTTGCATGGTCGGAACAAAAACGGCTGGCTGAAAAAGCCGGGACAAAGCAGTGACGACTGGCGGAAGGTCCGTTGTTTATACCGGTACTCGGAAGAAGAATTACAAGAATTAGCAGAACATGTCCGGACGCTTGCAGGACAAGCGAAAGACGTGTATGTTTTCTTTAATAACAATTCAGCAGGCGATGCCGCGCCGAATGCGAAACGTCTGATTGAGATCCTTAATCTCGATTATGAACTCGCTCCCCGGCAAATCTCGTTGTTTTAATTTTAGAGGAGGCTTTGAGCGTGAAGTTACACGTCATCCATTATAATGATCTTCATTCACACTTTGATATGTGGCCTCGCTATATGTCGTTCATCAAGGAACACCGGACGTACGACTCCCTTGTCTTTGATTTAGGGGATCATGCAGACCGTGTCGCACCGGCGACGGAAGCGACGCAAGGAAAAATCAATACCCATCTCTTAAATGAGTTAGCACCGACTGCCGTGACGATCGGAAACAATGAAGGAATCACGTTTCCCCATGACTGGCTTGCGGCACTCTATACAGAAGCGACGTTCCCTGTACTCGTCTCGAATATGACAGCACCGTTCGCGAAGTCTGGCATGATTCAGGAACTTCCGACCGGTAACGTCGGAGTCTTTGGTCTGACGGCCCCTTACTATGAACTGTATGAGTTGCTCGGGTGGACAATCGAAGACCCGTTCGAAGCAGCAGCGCGTGAAATCGAGTCGCTTCGCGGACAGGTCGACGTCCTGATTTGTTTGAGTCATCTTGGGTTTTATCAGGATGAGGAACTGGCAGAACGGTTTCCGGAGCTTGATTTAATCATCGGAGCCCATACGCATCATGTCTTAGACGATGGTGTCGTCAAGAATGGTGTCTTGATTGCTCAAGCCGGTAAGCACGGTCAATACGCAGGTGAGATTTATCTCAACACGGATACCGGTGAAAAAGAAGCCGTCTTGCACCCGCTCCACGACTATGCGGCGGATGAAGCGAGTTCCGGATTACTCGACCGTGAACAATATACTGCTGAAAAAGTGATGAAACAACCGATTGGCAGGACATCAGGTCTAGCGAATGACTGGTTTAGTCCGTCACCGTTCTCCCAACTGTTAGCAGAGACGATGCAGGACTGGTGTAAAGCAGATATTGCTTGTGTCCCGGCTGGTATGTTGCTCGGTTCGCTATCTCCGGGTCCCGTCTCTTCCTTCGACCTGCACCGGTTATGTCCGCATCCCATCAATCCGTGTAACGTCACGATGACAGGACGGCAACTGATGACGTTCATGGAAGAAGTCGAAACGAATCAGTTTGAACAGTTAAAAGTCCGTGGACTCGGGTTTCGCGGGAAATTGATGGGGAAAATGCATTACGCAGGACGTGACTCCGTTTTAGCCACACTGGACGAGTCGGCGCACTACACGGTCGCGATGCCAGACATGTTTACGTTTGGACCTCTCTTCCCAGCAATCAAAGACATGCCAAAACAGTATTTCATGCCGGAGCTTTTACGAGATTTGCTATTTAACCGGCTATCGGAGAAGTCAGAATTCACTGAATTGCATGCCCCTAAACGATAATTGTTTGGTATACTGAAACAGAAAATAAATGACTTTTTTTGGGGATGAAGGGGGAAGTGTATTTATGGCTAGAGGAGAGATTCAACGGAAACCAGAATGGCTAAAAATCAAGTTGAATACGAACGAGACCTACACAGAGCTTAAGAGTATGATGCGAGAAAAAAAGCTACATACTGTCTGTGAGGAAGCGAAGTGTCCGAACATCCATGAATGTTGGGCCGTTCGCCGGACGGCGACGTTTATGATTCTTGGAAGTATCTGTACACGGGCATGCCGTTTTTGTGCTGTGACGACAGGACGTCCGAATGAACTCGATTTAGAAGAGCCGACACGTGTCGCAGAATCGGTTCGTCTGATGAACTTGAAACATGCAGTCATCACGGCAGTAGCACGTGACGACCTGAATGACTTCGGGGCAGGAGTTTACGCCGAAACGGTCCGTGAAGTACGACGGATGAACCCGGAGACATCGATTGAAGTCTTGCCATCTGATATGGGTGGAAACTTTGATGCGCTCCAAACCTTGATTGAAGCGAAACCGGACATCATGAACCATAACATCGAGACGGTTCGACGCTTGACACCGACGGTCCGCGCAAAAGCAACGTATGACCGGACACTCGAATTCCTTCGCCGTTCAAAAGAGCTTGCTCCCGAAATCCCGACGAAATCAAGTTTGATGTTAGGACTTGGTGAAACGTGGGAAGAGATTTTACAGACGATGGATGATCTTCGTGCGAACGACGTCGATATCATGACAATCGGTCAGTATCTTCAACCGACGAAAAAACACCTGGATGTCATCAAATACTATACACCACAAGAATTTGCTGAACTAAAACAAATTGCGCTTGGCAAAGGCTTCTCACACTGTGAAGCCGGTCCACTCGTCCGCTCTTCTTATCATGCGGATGAACAAGTCAACGCAGCGAAAAAAAATAAAGCTGCTTTACCAATCGATTGAGTAAATGAAACCGTCTCAGTAGCCGACTGGGACGGTTTTTCGTCTGCGCGGAGATTCGTTTTCAGAAATGAATATGCTATGATAATAGGAGCAGGGGGTGGAAAAATGATACAAGTCAATCGCGAACGATATGAAATCGTCGAAGAAAAGCGTGAAGGTTTCAATGAGGAAGCTTTCATCGGACGATTCAGTGATGTCCTCGAAAAATATGATTACATCGTCGGAGATTGGGGGCACGGTCAACTTCGACTACGTGGCTTCTATAATGACGATCACATCAAGGCGACGTTTGATACGAAGATTTCGCATGTTGCGGATTATTTATATGAATACTGTAATTTCGGCTGTGCTTATTTCATCGTCAAGCGGATGGAGCCGGTAGAAGGAGAAGAAGCACCACCTCGCTTCGACGGATCTTCGGCCAATACGTTGAAGCTTAAACGTAAATTTTCTCCGACTGAAGAAGCATAGTAATCAAAAAGACATATTTAAAAGCGTTTCTGATGGGCTGATTTCGGCTATTACTATAAGTATCACGTACCTATAGGGGGAACCATCCATGAGAATCGTCGGGATTTATAAAACTGTGCCAGAAATCGTTAGTGCTGTTCATGATTTGCGTGTCGCCGGAGTCATTTCAACGGACTTAAAAGTCGTTGCCCATGACCGCTATGATTTAGATCAAATCGAAGACATGGCAGATTTGCATAATCACCAAACGTCAACGAAGCTGTCGCAAGAAGAGCATATGAACCTATGGCATGAGATCAAAGGGATCTTCAAAAAGAAAGAAGCTGCTTCGACGACGCATACAGATGTGTTGCAAGCGAGTGGCTTAAGTAAAGAAGATGTCGACCGTGCAAACAAAGCAGTCGAAGACCATCAATTCGTCTTGCTCGTCGGGGACGAGGCAGATCAGCATTCAGAGCGTAAAGCTCATGATGATTCAGACAATACGAATGTGTTCAGTGGACCGAATACACTGAATGAACGCAATGATCGTCTCCTCTAAAATGCTTAAAAAGCAGCTCCATCCTTCACGGATGGAGCTGCTTTTTTTCATGTGAGACCAATGTATTCACTTAAATACCGTTCGAGTTCATCAGCTGCGTCTTCTTCGAGGTCGAAGGCATGAGCGATATAACCCGGTTCGTCAAAATCATCGGCACCGATGATTGCGAAGCGGTTCGAGAGTAAATTCAGCACTAAAATCTTTCCGAAAAAATGTTCCGAGTGCGTGATTGCTAAATCGAACCGGCTCGTTTCACCAATCCAGCAAATAAACCGTGTTTTCGTTTGTTCGACATCATCATATAAAAAATCGCGTTCTTCCATCATGACGTGTAAAGTCCCTCATTTCCTAGTCTCTTTTCAGATTAAAGGGTTTGGGGAACATTTTGCAAGTACGGTTTGCGCGACAGACTGTGTTCCGCGATGACTTTACGGATGGTCCGTGTTTTTGAGCGCATGACGAGCGACGTCGTCTCTACGATATCGTCCGTGATGAACTTGACCCCGTCGAGCATTTCACCGGTCGTGACACCTGTCGCCGCGAAGATACAATCGTCACTCTTGATTAAGTCGTCGAGCGTCAATAATTGTAACGGATCAGCAAGTCCCATCCGAATGACACGGGCCGTCTCTTCGTCGTCCATCGGGTGCAAGCGTGCCTGCATGTCGCCACCCATTGCTTTAACAGCAGCAGCGGTAATGACGCCTTCCGGTGCACCGCCCGTTCCGATGAAGATGTCGATGCCTGTTGCCGGTGAAAGGGGGGCGATTCCGGCAGAAACATCGCCGTCCTCGAATAACCGGACGCGGGCGCCCATCCGCATAGCGGCTTCACGGAAGTGGTCGTGACGGGGGCGGTCTTGCATGATGACCGTCACGTCTTCAATCCGTTTATTGTTCAGTTCAGCTGCCTTTTCAATGATGACTTCGAGTGGATCGTCGAGCGAGACATGTCCTTTTAAGTTCGGACCGACCGTTAATTTATCCATGTACATATCAGGAGCATGCAAGAGTGCGCCTTGGTCTGCGACAGCGATGACGACCATGGCGTTACCGAGTCCTTTTGCGACGATGTTCGTGCCTTCGAGCGGATCGACTGCGATGTCGACGATCGGACCATTTGTCGTGCCGAGTTGTTCGCCGATGAACAGCATCGGTGCTTCATCGAGTTCACCTTCTCCGATGACGACTGTTCCTGTCATATTGACCGTATTCAAGACTTCACGCATCGCTGTCGTTGCGGCATCATCTGCCTCGTTCTTTTTCCCACGACCAATCCATTTTGCAGATGCGAGGGCAGCAGCCTCTGTTGCGCGGACGATTTCTAATGCAAGTTCCCGTTCCATGTATAAATAACCTCCAAGTCACTTAATGTGACATACTATTTTGGGTAAAAATCTAAATTGAGGATAACACATTGAGGAATGTGATGCAAATGGCGTTTCTACTTTTCATGGACCGCCGATAGGTCTAAAATGGAAGATGTGAGGGGGAATGCTAGATGTATTTCGTGAATCGGGAAAAGATTGAACAAACGGTGATTTGTTTCGAGACAGCGCTTCGTCAAAGCAAAGAGTTAACGGGGGATGCGGTGACGACAGCTTTAGCGCTGGAACGGATCGGGTTTTTAGTCATCGAAAGTATCATTGATATCGGAAATAGTATGATTGATGGTTTCATCATGCGTGATCCGGGAAGTTATGAAGATATCGTATTGATTTTAGAAGACGAGCGGGTGATTGACGCAGAACTCGCGACGAGCTTAAAACGAATCGTCGCACTGCGGACACCGATCGTCCGTGAGTTTACGAAGTCGAGTACAGCAGAAGTCCGGACGGTCTTGAGCGAAGAAGAAATAGAGCTTCGTCGATTTCCGTCCGCGGTCCGTCAATACTTAGAGACAGAACTCGGACCCGTCTCGGCATTTTTACCAAACGAGGAGTGAGTCAGGATGAAAGCGAAAGGTTATTTATTCGATTTAGACGGCACGATGTATAACGGAACAGAACCTGTTCAAGAAGCCGTTGATTTTGTCAATCGCTTGCAAGCAGAAGGCGTGCCGTACCTGTTCGTGACGAACAATGCATCGATGACAGCAGAAGCCGTCGCTGAAAAACTACGCGGCATGGGCGTTCATTCCGATGCAGGACATGTCTTAACGAGTGCGATGGCGACAGGTCGCTACATCGCAGAACTCGACCCAGGTGCAAATGTCTATGCGATCGGTGAACACGGGTTGCTCGATGCCTTAGAACAACAAGGACTTCAAGTCGTTGCCGATGAGCATGCGGATTACGTCGTCATCGGACTCGATCGTCAAATCACGTATGAGAAGTTAGCGATCGGTGCACTGGCGATTCGGGCAGGAGCACGATTCATCTCGACGAACGGCGATATCGCAATTCCGACAGAACGCGGCTTCTTACCAGGAAACGGTGCCTTGACGTCGGTTTTACGCGTGACGACAGAAAAAGAGCCGTTCTACATCGGGAAACCGGAACCGGTCATGGTCAACATCGCTGCTGAAATGATTGGTCTTGCGAAGGAAGATGTCATCATGGTTGGTGACAACTACCATACGGATATCTTATTCGGAATCAATGGTGGGATTCGGACGATGCATGTCAACTCGGGTGTTCATACGCCTGTCTTTATTCAAGGGCAGGATGTTCAGCCGACGTACATGGTCGATTCGCTTGCCGAGTGGATTTTATAACCATAAAAACCCCCCGACGACGGATGTCATCGGGGGGTTTTTTCGAATTAGAAGACTTGTTCTACTTCAACGACGCCAGCTACTTCTTCAAGCAGGGCACGTTCGATACCAGCCTTCAATGTGATTGTCGAACTTGGGCAACTGCCGCAAGCTCCCATCAAACGAAGTTTAACGATACCATCTTCAACATCTACGAGCTCAACGTCTCCTCCATCACGAAGAAGGAACGGACGCAATTTTTCGAGGACTTCATTCACTTGATCAAACATTTCCATGCGTAAACACATCCTTTCTTATAAATTCATTGTAACAGGGTTGAAAAATGTTCTCAATCTGGAAAACTTGTATACTGAGAAAGAGTAAACGGAAGAAGGGGGATATCTGATGGAAATCAAGGTATATGGGGCAGCTGTGACGTGTCCGAGCTGTGTCGGGGCACCGAGTTCGGAAGAGACGTTCAGCTGGTTACAGGCTGTACTTGGACGGAAATATGAAACGGAGTTAACATTTGTTTACGTCGATTTTGAACAGGCGACGACACGTGACAGTTGGGTGGATGCTTTAAAAGACGACGAATATTTTTACCCACTCGTCTTACTCGATGGCGAAATGATTGACGAAGGGTATGTTCAACTGAAAAAAGTCACGCGTGCGATTGATCTGAAATTGAATCAGGCTGCGCAGTAAACTTCATTGACGTTTAAAAATCCCCAAAGTACCTAAGCGGACTTTGGGGGTTTCAGCGTGTAGACAAAGTAGTATGGGGTGATCAAAGCTTGTTTCTTCTTCGTTGCTTTCCTCGGGCGAGGCGCAAGCCCCTTGATCCTGGCGGACAACGAGCAGGGTCTTGCCTGCCTCTTGGCAGCGCGAAAAAACGCGCTTTTTCCCGCAGGAGTCAACGAAATGAAAAGCTTTTTAGGCCGGTGTAAGAAAAGGTGAGGAGAAAGCAGAGGCATGTAAGCCTCTTTACTCTACATAAGTGGTGTATACAGCCTAAAATCCCCAAAGCGCCTAAATGGACTTTGGGGATTTTGCGTTTATTTAATCTTTTTATGTTTCCATAAGACACCTGATTTTAGAAGGCGTGGCACTTTTCCCGTCAGGGCCTGTTTACCCATGACGATTCCGAATCCATCTGATTTTCCGAGTGACCCGAGCATGCCGCGTAATTTGATTTCCGGTAATTTCGGAAGTTTTTTTCCGGCCCATTTCGCTTCAAGGACATCAACGACTTGATCCGCTTGATGCTCTGCGAGTTGTCCGCTTGGTGCGTACGGGAGGCTCGCGCAATCACCGATGACGAACAAGTTATCGTATTCCGGAACGTGATGATGCTCCGCTAGTTTAATCCGTCCGCCGCTATCTGCTTCAAATCCAAGGTCACGGACAACTTTGACGGGTTGCGTTCCGGCTGTCCAAATCGTTAAGTTCGTCGGATAGACGTCCTCACCGTTGCGGACATCATCTGCTGTGACGAGGGTGACGTTCGAATTGTTGATGACATCGACGTCATGCTCCTCGAACCATTCCTGAACGTAAGAGGATACTTTATCAGATAAGAACGATAGGACAGATGGACCACGATCGAATAAACGAATCTTCAAGTCCTTGCGACTTTCGTGGAGTTCACTTGCCAGTTCAACACCCGAGAGACCGGCACCGACAATCGAGACCGTCGCGCCGGGCGACAGTCCACAAATCGCTTGATGCGTTTTGCGTGACTCTTCGAGTGTCTGAATGCTATAAGTAAACTCTTGAGCACCCGGTATGTTATGGTATTTATCTTCGCAACCTAATGCGATGATGAGATCGTCATAAAAAAGTTCTGTCCCGTCTTGCAAGAACACAGAATTCGTCTCTGGCGAGATGTTAACGACATGTCCATATTTATATGTGAGATGTTTCCCCTCCGGAAATTCAATCCGGACATCACGATCGGATAATGTACCTGCTGCAAGAGCGTAATACTCGGTCTTTAGTGCGTGATACGGCAATCGATCGACAAGCGTCACGGCGACCTCTTCATCCTTGAAGCGTTCACAAATTCGCATTCCGCCATATCCGCCACCTAAAACGACTAGTTGCTTCATAACTTAAAATCCCCCTTAGTTCCCCTAAATCAGTCTGACCTTGTATAATACGACAAGAGGAAGGTAAATTCCTGCTTAAAGGAGGAAAAAAAGTGAATCCCATTATTGAATTTTGTATCAGTAACTTAGCGGCAGGGACACAAGTCGTCATGTCACAACTCGAACGCGACCCGAATGTCGATGTCGTCGAGTATGGTTGTCTTGGCTACTGCGGCATCTGCTCGCTTGACCATTTTTGTCTTGTTGACGGCCAGACCGTCATCGGAGAGACACCGGAAGAACTGTTAGAAAACATCTACGCTAAAATCGAAGAAAATGAACTCTAAAAAAATCCCCCACCTCAAATGAAGTGGGGGATTTTGTCGGTCGGCGGGCGCGCCTAGGACTTATGCAGCTTGTTGACGACGGTTGATCCAAGGTTTTAATTTTAAGAACAGCGGAATGAAGAGTGCTGAGATGAAGAGGGCCTTGATGATGTTGAACGGCAAGATACCAGCGATGATCGTTGTCCATTTGACAGCCGGATCAAGCATGTAGTCCATCCCGAAGAACCAAGCATATGCCGGGAGGATCAACACATAGTTGAGAATCGCAAGTCCAAGTGCCATGGTAATTGTTCCTGCGACTAAGCCGGTTGCAAGACCTTGCGTTGATTTCTTTTTATGGTAGAACCAGCTGACAGGAAGAATGAAAGCAACACCCGCTGCAAAGTTTGCAAGTTCGCCGACCGGAACACCGCTTCCGCGGAAAATATAATAGAGAACGTTCTTCAATGCTTCGACGATTACACCCGCTACCGGTGAGAACATGATAGCAGCAATTAACGCCGGGACATCACTGAAGTCGATTTTTAAATAGTTCGGTAAAAAGGGTAGTGGGAAGTTGAGTAACATAAGAACAAATGAAATTGAACCTAACATTGAGAGTGTGACCATTTTTTGAGTGCGTTTCATACGAGTAAAATCTCCTTTTTTTCGTTCCTCTCGATGAAGTATTGGCATGACTGCGTCCAAAATAAACCCCCGTTGAATAAGATTCAACAGGGGAGAAGTCCGCAATAAAATAAGCCTATCCGAAATGTGCAAAATCGGAATAAGTCTATATACATGCCGCCATCTTCTCCCATCCAGACTATACTGTCGGCTCCTGAGTCACACAGAATCAGCAAATAGCGCCCTATTCGCTCGCGGGCTTCAGACAAAAGTCTGTTTACCGCCGGTCGGGAATTTCACCCTGCCCTGAAGATGGAACGATTTAATTTTTTTGATACAATTCATTTATACAACGAATTCAAGATAGTTTCAAGCAACTAGGTTTCGAATCTACGTAAAGTTGCGTATACTATAGAAAAAGGGAAGGTGATTACATGATCCAATTAACAGAAGCAGCTGCTCTTCAAGTCAAAGAGATGATGCAACAAGCGCCGGACGATGAAAGAAATCTCCGCATGCTCGTTCAAGGTGGCGGATGCAGTGGTCTCTCCTACGGAATGGGTTTCGATAGCCAAAAGGAGACGGACCTGACATTTGAGCAACATGGTGTCAATGTCATCGTCAATGAAAAAGACTATCCGGTCGTCAAAGGATTAGAAATTGACTATAAACAATCGATGCTCGGTGGCGGATTCACAATCACGAATCCGAATGCAATCGCGACATGCGGCTGCGGGACATCATTCAGAACAGCGACGAACGCCGGGACACCCGGTGGTTGCTAACTCACAACGTGGACCTCAGAGTCCGCGTTTTTTTGTTTTTTCGTGCGATACAGGATTTTAAGAATCGGGTAGAGAAGACAGTAAGGCAACGGAATGAGTACGTCATCATTAAGGAGGACTATCGATGCGAAAAGTGTTGATTTTTGGTGGGACACGTTATTTTGGAAGACGCCTGGCATTACGACTCGCTGACGCCGGCGATGATGTGACGCTCGTCACACGGGGGGAACATACGCCACCTGTCGCGAAGGGCTTGACATTCTTTAAAGGGGACCGGACGTCAAGCAGTACGATGAAAGATTTAGGGAGTCAAAACTGGGATATCATCTACGACAATATTTGTTTTAATCCATATCAAGCAAAACTTGCCGTCGATGCATTCGAAGGAAAGGTCGGACGCTACATCTTAACGTCGACGATGTCCGTCTATGACGGGGGAGGAGCAAATCTTTCAGAGCGGGATTTCAATCCGTTTCCCGGGAAATATGACTTGGAACAGGAACATGATTACGGGGAAGGAAAGCGCCAAGCAGAAAGTTATTTCTTTCAACGGGCGACATTTCCTGTTATCGCCGTTCGTTTCCCGGTCGTCTTAGGACCGGATGATTACACGGAACGTCTCGTCTTCCATGTGAAACGTGCGCTCGCAGGGACTCCTGTGGTTGCTAAAAACCTCTATGCGAAGATGGGATATATCTCAAGCTATGAAGCGGCCTCGTTCCTTGAATGGTGTGGTCGTTCGACGATGACAGGACCAATCAATGCAGCGAGTGACGGGGTGTTATCGATTCAAGATTTGATGGATAAGATTGACCGTGTCGCAGGAACGGAATCAACGTTCGCGACGACGGGCGACGATGAATCACCACTGGCGCCGGAACGTGATTTCTACATGGATACGTCAGCAGCGAAAAAAGCCGGCTATTTATTCCAACACGTCGACGAGTGGCTCGATCGACTCATTGAAGAGGAGGTACGAAATCACAAATGATTACGTTAGTAAAACCGTCCGTCCATCTCGAAGCGGAGTATTTAGACTTTTTGGCAGAATGGGAACAATCGGGTGAAACGATTGTCCCGAGTGTCGTCAGCAAAACGTTTTTACCTCTCGCTGATTTTTTAGAGGAGCAGGAACAAGAGGCATTGACGGCTCCAGAGAACTGGGTGACGCACTCGACGTATTGGTTTTACGACGGGAAACAAATCGTCGGTGCTGTGAACTTCCGTCATGACTTAAACGATGGTTTAAAACAAATCGGGGGACATATCGGATACGGGATTCGGCCGAGCGCCCGGAAGCGCGGTTACGCGACAGAAGGTCTGCGTCAAGCACTCGAAGTCGCAAAAGAACGCGGGTTAACATCGGTCTTGATTACGTGCAGTGCAGACAACATCGCATCAGGACGTGTCATCGAAGCGAACGGCGGAGAAGAACTGGAGTCATTTATGAAAGAAGACGGGACACGTGTACGACGATTCAACGTTCCGCTGTCTTAACATCATTCTAATCATCCTACTTTGATTAGGATGATTTTTAATTTGAGGAAGGGGGTTTCGAGATGCAGATACGGCGAGCGACGTTAGACGACGCTGAAGCAATCGCCACCGTCCATGTTTCAGCGTGGCAAGAGACCTATCGCGGCATCATTCCTGACGACTACCTCGATCAGTTGTCGACAGAAAAGCGTGCCGCTGCATGGCGGGAATTGTTAGTTGATGGACTTGTTTTTGTTGCTGTCGACGCAAAAGGTTTGATTGGTTTTGCCCACGGGAAGCAAAATCAAACAGAATCGACGGAAGGCGAACTGTCAGCGATCTATTTGTTGCGTTCGTATCAAGGGCGCGGAATCGGTCGCGCCTTAGTCAACCGTGTCGTCCGTCAGTTGGAGGAACATGGTGTTACGTCACTCATCATTGCCGTGCTCGCGGATAATCCGGCCTGCCACTTTTATGAACGACTCGGAGGTATCCGTGTTTCCGAATGTGTGATTGAACGCGGTGGGAAAGAGCTAGAGGAATATGTATACCAAGTTGCTTTACCGATTGTTGCTTCATAAAGAAGAACACAGATTTTTTTAGGAACTGCAAAAAAAGAAGCGTTCCTTCGATTTACACCGAGGAAACGCTTCTTCTTCATGTCACTTAATGATTTTTTACTTTTTCGAACAGGCTTGTCGAGTGTTGTGGATGACGGGCGGACGGATCGACGAGTAGTTTCGCTTGATTGACAGCAATCGGTGCTTCACCGAAGCCGGTCGCAATCAATTTGACACGACCGTCGTACGTCGCGATGTCACCACAGGCAAAGATGCCGGGGATCGCCGTCTCCATTTTCGAATTGACGCGAATCGAATTCCGTTCAAACTCGACTTCCCATTCTTTTAACGGGCCGAGCGACGAAACGAAACCGAAGTTACAGACGACGTCATCTGCCCCGACGACGATGACTTCTTCCGTTTCCGCATGTTTGAACGTCAGAGTTTCGATACTCTCTTCACCGGTAACGGATTCGAGCGTATACGGTGTCATGACATTGACGGATGAGTTGTGGAGCAGTTCGACTGAATGTTCATGTGCACGGAACTTATCGCGACGGTGAACGAGCGTGACGGATTTCGCGATCGGCTCAAGCATCAATGACCAGTCGACAGCGGAATCGCCACCACCGAGTAAGACGACTTGACGATCTTTGAAGCGATCCATTTCATTGACGAAATAGTGCAAGTTACTCGTTTCGAAACGTTCAGCATCGGCAACACCAAGTGGACGGGCGGCGAACGAGCCGTTACCTGCCGTCAAGATGACGGTCTTCGTGAAGTGTTCTCCCTTGTTCGTCACGAGGCGGATGATTCCGTCTTCGAGGCGCTCGTAGGCGACGACCGTTTCGCCGAGGACATACGTCGGGTCAAATTCATTTGCTTGTTCAAGCAAACGATCGACTAAATCCTGAGCTTTGACTTTCGGGAAGCCGGCAATATCATATATATATTTCTCGGGATAAAGCGTCGCCAGTTGCCCACCGAGTTGGGGGAGACTTTCGATGACTTTCGTCTTCATCTGACGCATCCCTGAATAAAACGCGGTGAACAATCCGACTGGACCGCCCCCGATAATCGTGACATCATATGGTTGGTACATCTGATTCCCTCCTATAGTTGGATACTCCTATTATATAGGTAGGAGGGGCGGGTGTTGCAAGTACGGGAAATCTTACATTTTTTTCAGCATTTCTAGAATTTTCTTTTGCAATCCGTCAGAAAAAGTGTTTCAATAGGCTTATAGACATGTGAACATTATTTGAACAAAGTTTTTGAGCATTTATTTGTAATTGAATGTGAAGAAAATCACAACAAAACTACCATTCGTAAGGAGTATCAGAACATGAACACACCTAACATTGTTATTCTTGGAGCCGGCTACGGTGGATTGATCACAGCAGTCAACCTTCAAAAGAAACTTGGCGTCGATCAAGCCAACATCACATTGATCAACAAACACGACTATCATTACCAAACTACTTGGTTACATGAACCTGCGGCAGGTACGATGTCAGCAGAACAAGCGCGCATCTATATCAATGATGTCATCAATCCTTCACGCGTCAAACTCGTTAAAGGGATTGTTGAAAAAGTCGATACGGCAAGCAACACAGTGAAACTTCAAGACGGTGGAGCTGTTCCTTACGATTACGTCGTCGTTGCACTCGGTGGCGTTCCAGAGACTTTCGGAATCAAAGGATTGAAAGAGAACGCTCTAACGATCAGCTCATTGAACAGTGTCCGGAAAATCAAAGAACACATCGACTATTCATTTGCAGAATACAAAACGACTGGTTCAACGGATCGTTCACTTCTGACGATCGTTGTCGGTGGAGCTGGATTTACAGGAATCGAGTTCATGGGTGAGCTCGTCAACCGGATTCCAGAGCTTTGTAAACAATACGATATCCCACGCGAACTCGTGCGTGTCGTCAACATCGAGGCAGCTCCGACTGTCCTTCCTGGGTTTGATGCGGATCTCGTCAACTACGCACACAAATGGCTTGAGCGCCAAGGGATCGAGTTCAAACTCGGTAACGGCATCAAGGAATGTGGTCCTGGAACGGTTACGTTTGGTCCACTCCAAGGTGATACAACAGAAACGATTGAAGCGAACACAATCATTTGGACAGGTGGCGTCAGTGGGAACCCGGTCGTTGCGGCATCAGGTTTCGAAGCAATGCGTAACCGTGTTGTCGTTGAGGAAGATCTTCGTGTCCCTGGACATGACAATGTCTTCATGATTGGTGACTGTTCAGCAGTCATGGACCCAAGTTCAAACCGTCCATACCCGCCAACAGCACAAATCGCGACACAACAAGCGCATAAAGTCGCTGAAAACATTTCAGCACTCATCGGTGGACGTGAAACATCGACGTTCACATATGAAAATAAAGGAACAGTCGCATCACTTGGTCATAAAGATGGGATCGGTATGGTCTTCGGTAAGAAGATTTATGGTCGTAACGCATCATTCATGAAAAAAGTCATCGACAACAAACATTTCCTTGAACTGAAGAAAATTGGTCTTGCGATCAAAAAAGGTAAATTCTAAGTTCACCTTTTAGGCAAATGTACACTCGTGCATTTGCCTTTTTTGTCGGTTATACTAGACGAAGAGATTTAAAGGGGGAACATTATGCATATTATCCAAGCCGTGATCGGGAGTGTACTTTATCTCGTCATGTTCTTTAGTATTGGTTTTATCTTAAACATGTTGTTACGTAGCACATGGATTATGCTCGTCTTATATCCGGTCATCATCATCATGATGATTGATAATCAGTCGACGCTTGAATATTTTACGAATGCGAAAAAAGCAATTCCAGCGTTAGGTGATCGAATCATGGGTTTGCAGACAGCGGACGTTACGATGTTTGCGGCAGGACTTGCCGGTATCATCATTGCCGGAATGTCGATTCGTTTCCTACGTAAAAGCGGTTACCAAATGTTTTAAAGCCTACTTGAGTAAGTAGGCTTTTTTAGTGCGTGGAAACACGTTATAATAAAAACAGTGTCTTTAAAAAATGTGTAAGAGCAGATAGGGTTGAGAGCGAATGGATAAACAAATGTACCACGTTATCAAAGTCTTGAATAATAATGTCGTCATTTGTTCGACTGGTGCAAATCAGGAAGTCATTATCCTCGCAAAAGGGATTGGCTTCGGACGGAAGCCAGGCGATCAACTGACGGATCTTGAAAAATTAGAAAAAGTCTATACCTTGAAGGATAAAGAAGAGCAAGACCAATATAAAGCACTCGTCGGGCATTTAGATGAAAATTTCGTCGCCTTGATGAATGATATCGTCTCGATGATTGAAACGCGGTTCGGTAAGCGCGTTGATGAACATATCCATATCGGACTGACGGATCATTTGACGTTTACGTTCAAGCGGCTCGAACAAGGGATGGAGGTCACGAATCCCTTTTTAGCGGAAACGGAAGCTTTGTATCCGGAAGAATATGCGCTTGCTGAGGAAATCGTTGAATTCATCAGTGCCGAGATGAATTTTTATCTTCCGCCGGCAGAAACAGGATTCATCGCACTCCATATTCATTCGGCGACGAACTTTAAAGATGTGCTCGAAGTCAATCGTCATCATCAACTCGTCGGATTAATTGCGAGTCATATCGAGCAACGGCTAGAAATTAAAATCGATCGAAAATCGTTGGATTATAAGCGTTTAATTCGCCATCTCCGCTCGGCGATTGAAAGGGTTTCCAATGGGGAGTACCTAGAGGCGCCAGAAAAAGTAGAAAAGCTATTGCGTGAAGAATATCCCCTGTGCTATGATACTGCTTGGGAGCTGATGTCCATCATGGAACGTCAGTTGAAGAAAGCGGTACCGCGCGGTGAGGCGACGTATCTTACGATGCATCTGCAACGCTTAGTGCAGTACGATTTAGGTAAATGACCGCACGGACTACGTGTTACTGATACGATCAGGCATGAGTGGGAAGTCGGACAAAATGGTTTATTTCCGTTAGATTCATTTCGCGGAATAAGTGTATTTTGTTCTACAATCCGCTCGTGCCTGATTTTTTTCTGTAAAAATCGGTCGGATGTCTGACTTTTTTCAACCTGTCATTGGTATTATTCATTATTCCTAGATTTTAGATTAAGAGGAGGAAACACACATGTTCAAACAGATTTTCGCTGTTCTTCAACGTGTCGGTAAAGCGTTAATGCTTCCTGTTGCGATTTTGCCAGCTGCCGGGATCTTACTTGGATTCGGTAACGCGATGCAAAATCCGAACTTGACGTCAAAACTCGAGTTCTTAAAAAATGATGCGATCATCAAGGTTGCAAAATTGATGGAAGCAGCCGGGGATATCATCTTCGGTAACTTAGCACTCTTATTCGCGGTCGGTGTCGCGATTGGTTTAGCAGGGGACGGCGCAGCCGGACTTGCAGCAATCGTCGGATTCTTGATCATGAACAAAACGATGAGTGTTTGGCTCGGCGTTACACCAGAAATGGTCGCAAACGGTCAAGGGTACGCAAACGTACTTGGTATTCCGACACTTCAAACAGGTGTCTTCGGTGGTATCATCATCGGTTTACTCGCAGCCTGGGCTTACGGTAAGTATCACAATCTTGAATTGCCGCAGTTCCTCGGATTCTTCGCAGGTAAACGTTTCGTTCCAATCGTTACAGCAGTCGTTTCATTGTTCGCAGGTCTTGTACTTGTCTTCGTATGGCCATTCGCTCAAGACGGGTTGAACTCATTCTCTCACTTCATGATGGAGAAAAACCCGACGCTTGCAGCTTTCGTCTTCGGTCTCATTGAGCGTTCATTGATTCCGTTTGGTCTTCACCATATCTTCTACGCACCGTTCTGGTTCGAATTCGGTTCGTACACGAACGCAGCAGGAGATGTTGTCCGCGGTGACCAAGCAATCTTCTTCGCACAGTTAAAAGACAACGTTGAATTAACAGCTGGTACGTTCATGACTGGTAAATTCCCGTTCATGATGTTCGGTCTTCCAGCAGCAGCACTTGCAATGTACCATGAAGCACGCCCAGAGCGTCGCGCAGTCGTTGGTGGTCTTCTTGGGTCAGCAGCACTTACAGCTTTCTTAACAGGTATCACAGAGCCAATCGAATTCGCATTCTTATTCGTTGCTCCAATCTTGTTCGCAGTACACGCAGTTTTCGCTGGTCTTTCATTCATGACAATGCAACTCTTGAACGTTAAAATCGGGATGACATTCTCTGGTGGATTGATTGACTTCCTTCTCTTCGGTGTCCTTCCAGGACGTACGCAGTGGTGGCTCGTCATCGTCGTCGGTCTTGTTCTTGCAGTCGTTTACTACGTTGGATTCCGTTTCGCAATCCGCAAGTTCAACCTGAAAACACCAGGTCGTGAAGATGAAGTACAAGAAACTTCATTGGCTCAAGGTTCTGAGCTCGCAGCGGGTATCCTTGACGCACTCGGTTCTGAATCAAACATCAAACACCTTGACGCATGTATCACACGTCTTCGTGTTGAAGTTCTCGACAAGTCGAAAGTCGACAAAAACGAATTGAAAAAACTTGGAGCCGCTGGTGTCCTTGAAGTGGGTAACAACGTTCAAGCGATCTACGGACCAAAATCAGATAACATCAAATCTGAGATCCAAGCCGTCATCAATTCACGTAAACAAGAAAAATCAGTTTAAGTCTTTAAGTAAAGTGAGTCTTCCGAAATCGGGAGGCTCATTTTTTTGTGTTTCAAAGAATTGTTGTGATTAGTTTTGCGGGAGAAAGATTCAGGGTATGAACTAAATAGTCTGGTCAAAAAAAGGAGGGAAATCACTGATGTGGAAAAATGTATTCGGAGTGTTGCAACGGATTGGTAAAGCATTGATGTTACCAGTTGCCATCTTGCCGGCAGCAGGGCTTCTACTGGCGTTTGGTACGGCGTTTCAAAACCCGAACCTGACGCAGTATCTGCCTTTTCTCGAAAATGATTCGCTCGTCGTCATCTGGCGTGTCATGCAAGACGCAGGGGATATCATCTTTGCGAACTTAGGATTACTGTTTGCCGTCGGGGTTGCGATTGGTCTTGCGAATGGGGAAGGGGTCGCAGGGCTTGCTGCAATCGTCGGATTCTTGATCATGAACAAGGTTATCAGTTCATTCCTACAAATCACACCGGAAAAAGTTTCAGAAGCGCAACAATCAAGTGACTTATCGTACGCAACTGTATTAGGGATACCGACCTTACAAATGGGGGTATTCGGAGGGATCATAGCGGGGTTAATTGCCGCATATAGCTATAATAAATTCTTTAAAATCAAACTACCGGACTTTCTTGGATTCTTCGCCGGTAAACGGTTCGTACCGATTGCAACAGCGCTATTCAGTTTAGTCGCTGGTTTTGCACTGTCCTTCATCTGGCCACCAATCGGGAGTGGGATTAACACGTTCTCGAAAACAATCATCGAGTCAAATGAAACGTTATCAGCCTTCATCTTTGGCTTAGTCGAACGGTCACTCATTCCATTCGGTCTTCACCATATTTGGTATTCAAGTTTTTGGTTCCAATTTGGTGAGTATACGGATAAAGCAGGCACGGTTATCAACGGGGACCAGCGAATTTTCTTCGCTCAGTTAAAAGATGGTGTTCCGTTCACGGCCGGGACGTATATGACCGGGAAATATCCGTTCATGATGTTCGGACTTCCGGCAGCTTGTCTCGCGATGTATCATACGGTTGCGAAAGATCGTCGTAAAGCAGTTGAAGGACTCTACTTCTCTGCTGCTTTAACATCGTTCCTGACAGGGATCACGGAACCAGTCGAGTTTTCATTCGTGTTCGTGGCACCGTTATTGTTTGCAGTCCACGCTGTTTTTGCAGGATTGTCATTTATGATCATGGACATCTTGAACGTTAAAATCGGGATGACCTTCTCAGGTGGATTGATTGACTACACCTTATTCGGAATCTTACCGAACAGGACCGCCTGGTGGCTCGTTATACCGGTTGGTTTAGTCTTCGCCGTCATTTATTACTTCGGATTCCGTTTTGTGATCACGAAGTTTGATTTAAAAATTCCAGGACGTGAAGCAATTAAGGAAGGGGCGGCAACAGCTGGTGCGACGGCTGGTGAGCTCCCATATGAGATTCTGCAAGCGTTTGGTGGACCATCGAATATCAAACACCTCGATGCGTGTATCACACGTCTGCGGATTACCGTTAATGATAAATCGGGTGTCAACAAGGATCGTCTGAAAGAACTTGGCGCAGCCGGTGTATTAGAAGTTGGCGATAATGTCCAAGCCATCTTCGGTCCGAAATCAGATGGCATCAAGACGGAAATGGCAGAAATCATGAACGATCCAAATTATCAACCACCTGAAAAACCAGAAGCTGACCCGATTCCGCAAGTTCCGACTGGAGCTGAGTCACGTGGGGAAGAACGGGAAGACTTAGCAGGATCAGGTGGAGAGTATGTACCAAGTGACGGATACGTCTCGCCGCTGAGCGGAACGATTCGTTCGCTTGATGATGTACCGGATCAAGTCTTCTCTGGCCGGATGATGGGGGACGGGTATGCAATCGAACCAACTGAAGGTTATGTTGTTTCTCCAGTGTCCGGTGAAATCACGACCTTCTTCCCAACGAAACACGCGATTGGAATCCTGGCCGATAATGGTGATGAGATTTTAATTCACATCGGAATCGATACGGTTTCACTCGAAGGAAAAGGTTTTGAAGCACTCGCGAAAGCGGGAGATCGTGTTGAGCCAGGAACACCACTGTTGAACGTCGATCTCGAACAAATTCGACCGCTTGTGCCGTCACTCTTAACGCCGATCATTGTCACGAACAGTGGTGACCGGAAAGTAACGGTTGATATTGGCCGGACGGTTGAAGCAGGAGAGAAAGTCACGTATGAGATTAAATGACGTCATTTAAAAAATAATGGGACCTCGAAATCGTATTCGACGAAATTGTCGGATACGATTTTTTTTGTAGTCCAAAAACATTCAGTAATGAGAATTTGCACATATGATGATACAATGAGTAAGCTATTATGAAGATTAGCTATATTTTAAGAAAGAGGTGAGTCGATGGCTTCGACTACAACAGAAACAAAGACAAAGACGAATTATGTCGTTCTTGGATTATTGATCGGGATTTTAGTAGCGGCGATGGACAATACAATCGTTGCAACAGCAATGCCGACGATTGTCAGTGAACTGAATGGTTTTGATCAATATGCCTGGGTCACGTCCGCTTACATGATCGCGACGGTCGCAGGGATGCCAATTTTCGGTAAGTTAAGTGACATGTATGGGCGGAAACGATTTTTCTTATTCGGTATGTTGCTCTTCATCGTAGGGAGTATCCTGTGTGGTGTCGCAGATTCGATTACAGAGTTATCGATTTATCGTGCCGTTCAAGGACTAGGTGGCGGTGCCTTGATGCCGATTGCTTTTACAATCATTTTTGATATTTTCCCACCAGAAAAACGAGGGAAAGTCAGTGGTTTGTTCGGAGCAGTCTTCGGAATTTCAAGTATTTTCGGACCATTGCTTGGAGCCGTTTTGACGGACGCAATTAACTGGCGCTGGGTGTTTTATATCAACATTCCACTTGGTTTAATTGCGTTGGCGCTCGTTTCTCTATTCTATAAAGAATCACCGATTCACCGGACTCAAAAAATTGATTATGCGGGTGCCGCGACATTGGTCGCTGGATTAGTCACGTTCCTGCTCGGGCTTGAACTCGGTGGGAAAGAGTATGCGTGGAGTTCACCACAAATTCTTGGTTTGTTTGGTTTATCACTCGTGTTATTTATCCTCTTTGGTCTGATTGAACGCCGGGCAGCTGATCCGGTCATTACGTTCAGTCTATTCAGTCGTCGCCTGTTCGCAGCGACGCAAGGGGTCGCATTCTTTTATGGATTCGTCTTCATCTCCGCAAGTGTCTTCATTCCGATTTTCGTCCAAGGTGTCTTTGGCGGCAGTGCGACGAACTCAGGTCTGATCTTGATGCCGATGTTGATTGCTTCAGTAGTTTCGGCGCAACTCGGAGGACGTCTCCCGAATAAATACGGGTTCCGAAATGTCATGATGCTCTCGGCCGTGTTCTTTGTTCTTGGTGTTTATTTATTAAGTACGATGTCACTTGAGACGACACGGACTGCCGTTACGATTTATATGATCATCTTAGGTTTTGGTGTCGGCTTCAGTTTCTCTTTATTGAATCTTGCAAGCATCAATGGCATCGAGATGAAACGTCGTGGTGCGGCGACATCGATGGGCTCGACGTTCCGGACAATCGGGATGACACTTGGTGTAACGATTCTCGGAATCGTTCAATCACGGACGTTTACGTCATCTGTTAGTGAGCAATTACCTGGCGGCAGCGCACCGGACGGTGGACAGTTCCCGACAGCAGCAGCATTTGCGAAGATGCCACCGGAAGTGGCGACAGCGATTAAAACAGCACTTGCAGATTCGATTTCCTCTGTTTATATGTGGGCGTTGATTCCAGCGATACTGGGTGTCATCTTCGTGTTCTTCATGGGTAATGAACGACCAATCTTAAAAGAAGAACAAGGCGATCGACCACAAACGAAACAAGCATAATTCAAGTCATTTTTGATAGGAAAGAGACTGACGTAAAAGGAATCACTCTTTCACACGCGTGTTTTTCTCCAACAGGAAACAGGATACGCTCTCCTGTGGGATTCGAATAAAACGAGTGCATACTTTTTCCTTTTCGATGTGCGGCTTAGATACACATCAGTCAGGACCGAGAAGAATAGATATCGAAAACGCCAATGACTCCGTATGTGAAAGACGGAATCATCGGCGTTTTTTTGCGTACAGGGCGGAACGTTCATCCTCGACTCCTATGGGAAAAGGAAGCGCGATCAGCGCTTCCGTCAGGAATAGGGAAGACCCGGCATGACCGCATGAAACGCGGGTTGCTGCGGCTTACATTCCGCCCGTGGAAAGCGAGGATGTCGGAACCGTCCGTCACTAAGACTGATGTTAGAGTAACTTTGGAGTCAGCCCTTTTTTTGTATTCAAGAAATCGAGGCTTCTACAGGAAGCGCACAGATGAATATTAGCTTTTGAACTAGGGTGTAGGAAGAGCGACATTGGGCAACATGTGTTATGTAGACGAGTCGAGATGGGGAAGCGCGGTCAGGGCAGGCCATACCTATAAAAACTTTTTAATCTTCATAAGGGTTAGTCTACAGTCTGTATAAATAACGGTTCCTTTTGACGCGACAAAAAAACACGCCCCGAGATGGGACGTGTCCGAAAAAATTATTTTTTAATATCGAATGTCGTGCTGAGGAAGTTGACGACGTCTTCGGCTGTATCCATGTCGAGGACTTGCTCAACGATTGCTTCACACTCTGTTTTGTTCAGGCGCGTCATCAAGCTGCGTGCGCGAAGGACAGAAGAAGCAGACATTGAGAATTCGTCGAGTCCGAGTCCGAGGAGGATTGGGAGTGCGAGTTCTTCTCCCGCCATCTCACCACACATGCCGACCCATTTACCGGCTTTGTGTGCTTCTGTGATGACGTTGTTCAAGAGGTTCAAGATGGCAGGGTTGAACGGTTGGTAGAGATACGAAACTTTTTCGTTCATCCGGTCTGCCGCCATTGTGTATTGAATCAAGTCGTTTGTTCCGACAGAGAAGAAGTCGACTTCTTTCGCGAATTGTTTCGCCATGACTGCTGTCGCCGGAATTTCGACCATCATTCCGACTTCGATGTCGTCAGAAACCGTTACACCTTCACCTTGAAGGTTCGCTTTTTCTTCAAGAAGTAACGCTTTTGCTGCACGGAATTCTTCGAGTGTTGCAATCATCGGGAACATGACAGCAAGTTTGCCGTATGCACTTGCACGAAGCAACGCACGAAGTTGTGTCCGGAACAAGTCAGTTTGGTCCAGGCAAAGACGAATTGCACGGTAACCAAGGAACGGGTTCATTTCGTGTGGAAGGTCAAGGTATGAAAGTTCTTTATCCCCACCGATATCAAGTGTCCGGATGACAACTTTTTTATCGCCCATCGACTCGAGAACTGTTTTGTATGCTGTGAATTGCTCATCTTCCGTCGGGAACGTTTCCGCATCCATGTAGAGGAATTCAGTCCGGTAGAGACCGACTGCTTCCGCACCGTTCTCAAGCACACCTTTGACATCGTTTGGTGTTCCGATGTTCGCTGCAAGCTCGACGTGATGACCGTCTGCTGTAACTGTTTTTTCGTTTTTGAGTTTTTTCCATTCTTCTTTTTGAGCGATATATGCTGAGCGTTTTTCTTCGTACTCTGCGATTTGTTCGCTTGAAGGGTTGACGATGACATCGCCTTCCGCTCCGTCAAGAATCAAGAAATCACCGTGTTTGACTTCAGTCAGGACGACTTTTGTCCCGACGACTGCTGGAATTTCAAGAGAACGTGACATGATCGCCGAGTGCGAAGTCCGTCCACCGATGTTCGTCGCAAAACCTTTTGCGTACTTCCGGTTGAGTTGGGCAGTGTCTGATGGTGTTAAGTCTTCTGCAATGATGATGACTTCTTCGTTGATTTGTGCAGGTGTGACGAATGTAATACCGAGAAGATGTGCCATTGTCCGTTTTGTTACGTCACGGACGTCAGCTGCACGTTCGCGCATGTACTCGTTGTCCATCGATTCAAAGATTGTCACCATCATTTGTGAGACTTCGTCGAGTGCTTGCGCTGCGTTCGTTTTGTCCTCGTCGATTTTTGCGTTGACTTGGCTGACGATTTCAGGATCTTCGAGGATCAACAAGTGAGCTGAGAAGATTTCTGCTTTGTCTGCACCGAGTTCTTTTAATGTGTTCTCACGGATGATTTCGAGTTCACCTTTTGATTGAGCGATCGCTGCCTGGAACCGTTCCTTTTCAGCTGCTGAATCCTCGATTTTATTGTTTGGAATGTCAAAGACAGGTGTTTCCATCACGAATGCCTTTGCAATCGCGATCCCTGCAGAAGCGCCAATTCCCTTGATATGTTGTGCCATGTGCATTACCCTCTTTTCAGTAAGTTTTTTTCGCCGCAACGACGTCGTTTCTCTGCTATCTATAGATACCCATAAACGCATCTCTCTTAACGGGTCGACTGCGAACTCTCCCTTTGAATGAAAACGTAGACATTTCTGTCGTTACCAAAATGAACGTTTCTATGAAGTGCCTGTACTTTTCACCTGTTAATCCTATCACATTGTGAAACGGGCAACAATTGTTTGGAGCCGTGCATTTCGACAAATTACCGAACGTCAAAAATGAGAGCGTTTTCAAGCTGCGTGATGGCTATCAGTTGGAAAATGGCGCAAAACACTTCATACTTATTAGTAACACTAAAGGGGGATTTTTAAGATGCGATTAAAACAAGTAGATCAGCAAGCAGACATCGAAGTACTCGTCGTCGGTATCTCAGGAAATGCACAAATGGAAGAACGGATTCAGGCACTTTATCCGGAGCGGTTTGATGAGTGGGTCCGCGGTGGAGATATTTCGACGAAACAAGGCGAACTCCGGTTATTGCCGACGTTGACGGGGACGATTGCCCGTGTGTTATTTGTCGGTCTTGGTAAAGCGGACCGTCTATCTCAAGATGAGTTACGTCGACTGTTAGGAAAAGCCGCCCAATTTTTAAAAGTCCGGAAGCTATCGAACGTCACGGTTGATGCTGCGACATTCCCGGGGAAACCTGCCGAGTTGATCGCTGAGACGTTTGCACTTGCTACATATGACGTCAAACACTACAAAACAGGTCCAAGCGTTTCGTACGAACTCGATTTGACGATTTGGTCCGATGAAGGGGAACAAGAAGCAGTACGCGGGCATGCCCTCGCTGAAGCAACGAACTTAGCCCGTCGTCTCGTCACGATGCCTGGGAACATCCTGACGGCGCCGGCACTCGCTGACGAAGCTCGTTTCATTGCAGAACGTCATGGACATGCGTTAAAAGTCATTGAAAAAGAAGAAATGGAAGCACTCGGCATGGGGGCGATGCTTGCCGTCAATCAAGGCTCGACAATCCCGCCGAAAATGATCGTCCTCGAATATAAAGGGGCGGGTGATGCAGCACCAATCGCCGTCGTCGGAAAAGGTGTCACGTTCGATACAGGTGGTTACTCGATTAAACCAAAAGACGGTATCGTCGGCATGAAGGGGGACATGGGTGGTGCAGCAGCCGTCCTCGGCTTATTCGAAGCCCTCGGTCAACTCAAGCCGAACGTCAACATCCTTGGAGTGATTCCGGCAACGGACAATATGATTTCAGGTGATGCCTTCAAGCCGGATGATGTCATTACATCGATGGCTGGAAAAACGATTGAAGTCTTGAATACGGATGCGGAAGGGCGTCTCGTCTTAGCGGACGCTGTCACCTATGCAAAAGAATACAATCCGAAAATGATTATTGATCTCGCGACATTGACGGGTGGAGTGCTCGTTGCGCTCGGGACAGAAATCACGGGTGCCTTAACGAACGACCAAGCTTTGTACAGCCGTTTTGAAACCATCACAAAAGAGACGAACGAGATGATTTGGCAGATGCCGTACGTCGATCAATTCATTAAACAAGTGCGCCGTTCGGAAGTCGCTGATTTAAATAACTCACCGGGACGGATGGGACACATGATCTTTGGCGGAGCGTTCGTTGGTGAATTCGTCGGGAAAACGCCATGGCTCCATCTTGATATCGCCGGAACATCAGAGCAAAAATCAGCATCGGAGCTTGGTCCAAAAGGAGCGACAGGTGTCATGGTTCGAAGTCTTTACCGGTTCGCTGAACAAGAAGGATGAGATGGCTGAACGTCCTCTTACTCATCATGACGGTGCTCAGCATCGTCTGGTATGTAGAGTCGGGTTCACGCGTTTCGCTAGCGTGGGCTACGTTTTTAGGAGTCTTTACGGTCTTGTCATTACTGAAGGTGCTACGGGAGAAAACGAATGCGCGTCACCGGGATTGACGCGGCAAAAGCCGGCTGGGTCGCGGTCTCGATTGAAGAGGGGCAGTTTTCCTATCAAATCGTCGAACACCTCGATCAACTCGAAAATAGCGACGTACTCTACATCGACATGCCGATCGGACTTGAGACAGGAGCGCGACGTCTTGTCGATCAGCTGTTACGAGACGAGTTGAAGCCGGGGCGGACGAGCAGTGTGTTTAATGCACCTTTAATTACAGCGCTTGACGCGCAGGACTATGCAACGGCAAACGAGCAGTCAAAACAAATGGCAGGGCTAGGCCTATCAAAACAAGCCTGGTACTTGTTGCCGAAGATTCGGGAAGCCCGAAGCTACTACCGAACCGGCATGTATGAGGCGCATCCGGAAGTCTGTTTTGCCCGCCTGACGGGACGACCGGCCCGCCATAACAAAAAGACGGTCCAGGGGATAAAGGAGCGGACAGAATTGTTACGACAGTTCGCATGTCCTGCTTTTTGGGAACAATCCGTCAAAGGGGTTGCGACTGACGACTGGATTGATGCCTGTCTGCTTGCCGTCGCGGCGACTTGTCCGGTGGAATATCTCCCGAACCATCGACCGGTTGATGCGACGGGTCATCCCTTATATGCGGCAGCACCTAAAAAATCACCCTCACCGGAATGGTGTGGGTGATCCTTTAATAAAGTCCCATAAATAATGAAAGATTTGTGCATTATATAACGCTTTGATGATGACGGCGACGAGCGGTCCGAGAATCAGACCGAAGACCCCGAAAAATTTAATCCCGACGAACAAGGCAATCAGTGCCGTAATCGGCTGGATGCCGATATTGTCACCGACGATTTTCGGTTCCATGATATTACGCTGCAAAATGACGACTGCATACAGAATACCAAGTCCGATCGCAAGTCCCGTATCTCCTGTGATGATCGAGTAAGCAATCCACGGTAAAAAGACAGACCCTGTACCTAGATACGGCAAGATGTCAAAGAAAGCGGCAATAAAAGCAATCGCAAACGGATGATCGACACCGAGAACCAAAAGACCGATTAAGACGATGAAAAATGTAATCGTAATCAATGTCAATTGGGCTTTGATGTAGCCGAACAGGGCGGACCGAAGACTCGAAACGACCGTTTCTGCACGTGCGAACCAGGGGAACATCTCATACTGTTTCATCCTGATTTCATATTTGTGCCAGTCTTTCGCGAGGAAAAACCAGGCGAGCAGAACGATGACGAGAATCAAGGCGATTGAAGGTAAGGTCGCTAACACACTTTGCAACATCGTGGCGATACTTTTAGATCCCTCGCCGATGAAGCTTGCAAGTGAGCTTCCGAGTGATTCGATACTGTTTTGAACCGTATTCTGTTGTGACGGACCGAGTGACCGGAGCGCTTCCGAAGCGTCGTTCCACATCGGGGCCAATTTGTCATTGTAGAGCTTTTGGAAGTAGAGACTGAGTTCCTGGATTTGGTCCGGGAGTTGATTGGCGACGAAGACGAGTCCTCGAATCAGTTGCATGACAATCAAGACGAGTGACCCAATCAAAAGACCGCTCATTAAGATGATGGACAATAACGCACCCCAACCACGGTTGAGTCGAAGACGTTTTTGGAAAAAGTCGACAAGCGGACGACTGAGTAGGGCTAATAAAAATGCGAAGACGAACGGATACATCAACGAAGACAGGCGGATGATGATAAAACCTGTGAGAAACAAGGCGAGTATGACACCGATGAAACGAGCCAATTGCCAAAGACGTTCAGTCGACACGAGCAACACCTCTTATATATATGTAATACCATCATCATAGCATGTTAAGGAACGAGAACGTAGTTCAAACAGAGGAGGAATTTCGATGAAACGAAAAGAAGTGGGACTAATGGTTTCCTTGGCGATCGCAAGTGGTGTAGCCGTCCGTGAATGGCGTAAAAACCGAAAATTTACTGAGCAGTATCAACGACAAACGCAGCGGCAGTTGATTAAAGAAATGACGGAGGTCGAGACGGATGCAGGAGATGATTCTACTTCAACAAAAAGTCGATGAGACGATTCGAGCGTTAGGTGGTTATTTTCGTCCGCTCTCTGGCCTCGCGCGCTTGATTGAAGAAGTCGGGGAAGTGGGAGAAGCGTTAGAAAAAGAGGACACGACGTTACTGTGTGCCGAGCTCGTCGACGTGTTAATGATTTCAACATGTCTGTCAAACCAATACGTGACCGATTTAGCCTCGGAGCATCAGCAGTTGAAAACAGAACAGGACGAAGCGGACGCCTCGTTTTACCGACTCGTTCATGAAGCAGGTCAGGTCGCCCGGGTCATGAACGGCTACGAAGGAGACAAGCCACCGAAAAAGACAGATGCAACGCTTACGGTCGGTACGTCACTCGCCCGTCTGCAGCGCGAGTTGTTCCGGTTTGCCCGTCCATTAGGTCTTGATTTGTTAAAAGAAATCGATCGGACGAATGAAAAGAACCTCGTGCGTGACAGTAAGCGTTTCGCACTGACACGAGACCCCATTACGGAGGCGACGATTGATCATTACCGGAGTGCGACCGGCAGTGAGGAGCGACTCTGGGGTGCGCCGGTGTATGAAGCGGAACGTTCCTTAGAAGAGAACATCCAACAGGCACTACCGTCGTTGCGACGCTTTTTACGGTGTGCTCGTAATGAGGGAATCGAGGCATTTGTTCTGGAAGCACCGATTGAGCGAAGTGATCAATTGGTCGCTGTCAAAGAACAAGCAGAAGAAATCGGACGGATCATCAAAGAACAAACCCCTTTGTCCTTTAAAGAAGCCCCGTACCGAATCGATGTATATGCTTCACAGTTAGGGCCGGTGTCACCGTTTCACTCAGAGGACGAACACCGGATGTTTTTGTTGCTTTATATTGATGCGTAATTAGAAAATGACGCTAAAAAGCGAACCGCCTCGTAAGGTGGTTCGCTTTTTGTGTGTTGAAAGAAAACGGTCGGGAAAATCATGTCAGACGATCAGCAACTGCCGTTCGTTGTTCAAGTTGTTGCATGAAGCGAGAAATACGATGGATGGCTTCTTGCAGTTGTTCGATTGAACTGGCATAGCTTGCGCGAACATAACCTTCACCACTCGCCCCGAAGACGGAACCAGGAACGACGGCAACACGTTCTGCTAGTAACAGTTGTTCTGCAAAGGCTTCACTCGTCAAACCCGTATCTCCGATGTATGGAAAGGCATAGAAGGCGCCCCCGGGTGAATGAGTCGGGAGACCGGCTTCATTCAAAGCTTTGACGAAGTAGTTACGACGTTGGCGATAACTACGGACCATGTCAGGAACCGTCTTGTGGCGTGAACGGAGTGCTTCGATCCCAGCGAATTGGACGAGCGTCGGTGCACACATCATGCCGTACTGATGGACTTTCAGCATACACGCCGTGATTTCTTTTGGCGCACAGGTAAAACCGAGACGCCAACCTGTCATCGCAAAGGCTTTTGAGAAACCATTGATGACAATCGTGCGCTCCCGCATTCCAGGTAACGTTGCGAAGCACGTCGCCTCTTCCTCATACGACAACTCTGCATAGATTTCGTCACTGATGACATATAAATCATGTTTGTTTGCGAGGAGGGCGAGATCTGCGAGTTGATCGCACGTCATGACAGAACCGGTCGGGTTGGACGGAAAACAAAAAATGATGGCCTTCGTCCGTGCCGTGATCTTGGCTTCAATCGTCTCAGGAAGAATGGCGAAGCCGTCTTCCGGGCGACAGGCAGCAGCAACAGGAATTCCGCCTGCGAGCTCAATTAAAGGCGCATACGAGACAAATGCCGGTTCGACGACGATGACCTCGTCACCAGGATTAATCAGCGTCCGAAAAGCTAAGTCAAGTCCTTCGGATGCACCGGTCGTGACGATGATTTCGTCTTCGACTTGATACTCGATTGCAAATTTTTCGTGCATATAGTTTCGGATTTCTTGCCGTAACTCGACTAAACCGGCATTGGCGCTATATGCCGTATACCCTTGCTCGAGTGCTGCGAAGCTTGCTTCCCGGACGTTCCACGGGGTGACGAAGTCGGGTTCGCCGACGCCGAGCGAGATGACATCTTCCATTGAACCGGCTAAGTCGAAGAAGCGACGGATGCCGGACGGTGCTAATTGTTCGACGCGTTCAGAAAGTGACTTCATGGAGACACCTTCAATCGTTTATCGCCGTCATCCTGACTGAAGAGGACACCATCGTGTTTGTATGTCTTCAAACGGAAATGGGTCGTCGTCGAAATGACGGAATCGAGTGTCGATAGTTTTTCCGAGACGAATTGCGAGACTTCCTGAAGCGACTTTCCGTCAAGGACGACTTGTAAGTCGTAAGCACCTGACATCAAGTAGAGCGACGTGACTTCCGGGAAACGATGAATCCGTTCTGCGACTTCATCAAAGCCGCGGCCCCGTTTCGGTGTAACTTTGACATCGATGAATGCCGTGACGCCATGGTGGGAATTGATTTTTTGCCAATCGATGACTGCCGTATAACCTAACAAGACACCATCTTGTTTAAAACGGGCAATCGAGTCGATGACTTCGTCGACTGGCAGGTCGAGCATTTGAGCAGCGAGTGTCGAATCGACAGGACCACTTTGTGATAGTAACTCTAAGAGTTCTAATTGTTTTTCTGTATACACGGGATTCACTCGCTTTCTGTCAATTGTCCGTCAAACGTCCGGCGTGTCTCACGTAACCGGGCACGGCGTTCAGACTGAACAATATGAAAATTTTTCATTTCGGTCGTTGGCAACTCGTGTTTAGCGACGAGACGGTCGAAGTAGACTTTTCGTGCCGCATCTTGCTGAGCGGATTGATGATTACCGGACGGATTAAAGGCATAGAGGACCGTCGCGCGTGCTGGATGAAGCACGAGGTGGTCCTTCCCGACACGGAGAATCCAGTCCCAGTCCCAGTAGTTGAAGACGTCTTCATCAAACGTACCAAGTGTTTGGTGAAGTGATTTGCGATACATTGATCCGGATGGGATGAACGTCGAGTCTTGCTTCATCGTGTCACGGTCATATGGATAGGCGAATGGCTCCGTATCGATGACGGTCCGGCGTCCATTCTCCCAGCGATACGTAAAGAGTTCGGCATCTGCATACGTCAAGTCTGCCCCGGCTTCTAAATCGCCGAGCGATTCCTCGATATGAGAAGGCAACAATAAATCATCATCATCATGGAGCAAGATGAATTGACCGTTCGCGATTGTCACGCCGTGGTTGCGAGCCCGGACGTGATGATTTTCAGGTAAGTCGACATGGATAAGTGTTAAGCGGTCTTCAAAAGCACGTACGACGGGAATAATCGAGTCGCCGTTGTTGTTCAAAAGAATCACTTCGAAATCTTGATAGTATTGACGGGTCAATGCTTCGAGCGCCTCAGATAACTCACGTGGGCGATTGTACGTCGGGATGATGACAGATACCATTGGCATGAGAATCGGCTCCTTCAACAAAGACACCTGCAACATCCAGGTGTCTTCATGTATTCCTTACATCTGTTCTTCGATAACTGGAAGTAATTCATTCCATTCAGCGGCTGGTTCTTTCGTTACTGTGACAAAATCACCGTAAGCGAAGAGGTTATCGATGCCATCGATCGTAATCAATGCTGCGAGTAATGCGTCCTCTGGTGTATCGTCTTTTTTGACACTCGCACTTTTTGAGCCGAAACGGTCTCCGTCGAGCGTGATTTTTACTGAGTTCGGGTTTGGTGTGTAGTCTACTTGCATAATAAGTCTCCTTTCAAAGTTCACACGAATCTTCGCACAAAAGTAAATTCGTTGCGAGTGTTGTTAGTTCCTGCTGATCGGGTTGTTCCCCAAACGATTCTTCAAATATTTCACCAATTGCTAGTGCAAGTGGGCTTACTTGATCGTGAATCGTTAATAGCACTAGTATAGCAGACATTTCCGTTGGATAATTTCCTGACCCTAGGAGAAAAGGATCATATTTATTTAAAAGTTCTTCTGAACTCAAAACGCGTTCAACTCCTTATCTCAATATATCTCAAAAGGCGGTGGTCTGCGTTTTTAAATTTGTTTGACCTGATTTTTAATGCAAGGGGTTATTTTTTGCTGATTCAGTGATAACCTATATCTTGTACATAAATAGGTTTAAAAACGCTTAAAACGTCTATATATAGAGTGACACTTTAATAGTTCTTTCTATATGTAGGACGTCTTTTTTTAGTTTAGCGCATTTTTTACTGCAATGCGAACCTGTTTAACGATAGAGAATGGGAGTGGTTCATAGTGGCATCTCCACTGAATACAGCACGCATCTATAAGGGTGCAATGACAATAGAAGATGTATATCTCGTGATTCGACAAGTGACAGCGTCTTATCCAGAACTCGACATCGAACGTTATACAGAACGCGCGATTCGGGCGCTCGAAGGGAAAACCCTCCAGGCCGATCAAGTGTATGAATTGTTGACGATGCATGCGCTCGACATGTTAAAAGCAGAGGAACCGAACTGGACGTTCGTCGCGACGGCAACGTACTTAAATCGTCTTTATCTCGAGGCAAGTGAAAATCGTGGATATGTAGCAGATGAACGTTATGGATCGCTTTACACGTTGATTGAAAAGCTCACTGAAATTGGTATTTTCACACCACATTTACTTTCAGCCTACACGAAGGATGAAATCGAAGAACTCGCTGCGACAATCGATCCTTCACGCGACCAACTCTTCACATACATTGGTCTCCGGACGTTAGCGGATCGTTATCTTGCCCGGGATCACGTGAAAAAATTATATGAACTACCACAAGAACGCTTCATGATTATCGCGATGACGTTGATGCAGACAGAACCGAAAGAACGCCGGGTCGAGCTCGTCAAAGAATCGTACTGGGCTTTGTCGAACCTCTACATGACGGTTGCGACGCCAACGCTTTCGAATGCCGGGAAATCATACGGACAGTTATCGTCTTGTTTCATCGATACGGTAGATGATTCACTCCGGGGGATTTACGACTCGAATACGGACGTTGCGACACTTTCAAAAGGCGGCGGCGGAATCGGCGTCTACATGGGTAAAATTCGTTCGCGCGGATCAGACATTAAAGGATTCAAAGGTGTTTCGAGTGGTGTCATTCCTTGGATGAAACAATTGAACAACACGGCAGTCAGTGTCGATCAGCTCGGTATGCGTCAAGGTTCAATTGCGGTCTATCTCGACATTTGGCATAAAGATATCCTCGAGTTCCTCGATGCGAAACTCAACAACGGGGACGAGCGATTGCGGACACATGATCTCTTTACGGGCGTGAGTTTACCGGACCACTTCATGCGTACGGTTGAAGCGCGTGGCGATTGGTATTTATTCGATCCACACGAAATCCGGACCGTGATGGGCTTTAGTCTTGAAGATCATTTCGATGAGACGGAACAAGGGGGCAGCTTCACTGAAAAGTATGAAGCCTGTGTCAACGAACCGCGTCTCAGCCGGACGAAAGTTTCGGCGATTGATCTCGTCAAACGTTACATGCGTTCGCAACTCGAGACCGGAACACCGTACATGTTCTTCCGTGACGCGGTAAACCGTGCCAATCCGAACAAGCATGCCGGCATGATCTATTCGTCAAACCTCTGCTCGGAAATCATGCAAAACATGAGTCCGACGACCGTGACGGAAGAATACACGGAAGATGGAAAAATCATCATTACGAAAACACCGGGCGATTTCGTCGTCTGTAATTTATCTTCGATCGCCCTCGCGCGCGCCGTTCGTTCGGATGTCCTCGAACGGTTGATTCCGATTCAGATGCGGATGCTCGACAACGTCATCGATTTGAATACGATTGACGTCCCGCAAGCACAAATCACGAACCAAAAATACCGTGCCGTCGGTCTCGGGACGTTCGGTTGGCACCATCTGCTTGCACTCGAAGGGATTCGCTGGGAATCGGTCGAAGCCGTCCAGTATGCGGATCGTCTTTACGAAAAAATCGCTTACTTGACGATTGATGCATCGATGCAACTTGCGAAAGAAAAAGGGGCATACCGTTTATTCGAAGGATCAGAATGGCAAACAGGTGAATACATCAAACGTCGTCACTATAAATCAACTGCCGAGCTGAACTGGGATCGTCTCCAAGCAGATATCACAGAGCATGGTATGCGAAATGCCTACCTGATGGCAGTCGCACCGAACTCGTCGACAGCAATCATCGCCGGTAGTACGGCATCGATTGATCCAATCTATAAAAAAGTCTACGCAGAAGAAAAGAAAAACTACAAGATTCCTGTGACGGTTCCGGATTTGACGCCGGATACGAACTGGTTCTATAAATCAGCGTTTGAGATTGATCAACTGTGGAGCATTCGTCAAAATGCATCACGGCAACGTCATATCGACCAAGCGATCAGTTTTAATCTCTATGTCAAAAACAACGTCAAAGCGACTGAATTACTCGAGATGCACATGGAAGCATGGCAACTCGGGATGAAGACGATTTATTATACACGTTCGACAACCGTCGAAATCGATGAATGTGAGTCGTGTTCGTCATAAGAGAGGAGACGATATCATGAAGGCAGCAATCGTATATGCGTCAATGAGCGGTAACACAGAGGAGGTTGCGGAACTGATTGCGAAAGCCTGTTCCGACATGCACGTCGAACCAACGATGATGTTCGCTGATGATGTGACGACATATCAATTAGCACCTTATGATATCGTCTATTTTGGTTCTTACACATGGGGCGACGGTCAATTACCGGATGAAATGCGCGACTGCCTGAAGCTTGTCTTAAAGGAAAGTCCGCACAAAATTCCGCAAGCTGCCGTCTTCGGTACGGGCGATAAGATGTTCGTCAAGTACTGCCGCGCCGTTGATGAAATGGCCTACCATCTCGCGAAATTTGGTGTGCCGCTCGCCGGTGAACTGTTAAAAATCGAACAGTCACCACGGAATCGTCCGCGTACCGTCAAAGAATGGACGAAACGAACGATCCTGCAATTACAGCAAGAAGGAGTCGAACAACATGGAACAGTTACAAAAGATCAAACTGCTTGATGCCCGCCATCCGAATCGTGCGACAGCGATTATCGGTGGGGAGACGAGTTCAATCGTCAACTGGAACGATATCGCCTATCCGCAGTTTTATTCAATCTATAAACAGCTTTTGTCGAACTTTTGGATTCCGGATGAGATTTCGATGTCAAAAGACATGCAACAGTGGAACCAGTTGAGTGAGCGGGAACAGGATGCGTTTGAACGGATCATCGGTCTGCTATCAATCTTGGATTCGGTCCAAACGCGTTACATCCTAGAGTCGGCGATGTTCACGTCAGATGCATCGATTCATGCAATTCTTGCGATCATCGCGCAACAGGAAGTCGTCCATAACCAGTCGTACAGCTATGTCTTATCGAGTCTCGTTCCACTTTCGGAACAAAACCGGATTTTCGATATCGCAAAAGATGACGATATGGTCATGAAGCGGAATGCCTTTATTCTTGATTTATATGAAGATTTCCAAAACGACCGGACACCGGAAAACTTTGCGAAATCACTCGTCGCATCAATCGTTCTTGAAGGAATCAACTTCTATTCTGGTTTTGCCTTCTTCTATAACTTAGCGCGTCATCAAAAAATGGTCGGAACGTCGACGATGATCAGTTACATCCAGCGAGACGAACTGCAACACTCGTACTTCATCAGTCAATTGTTGCGTGCCGTCTTGACGGAACACTCGGAAATCGATGCCGATGGTTCATTCACGAAGTTCGTGTATGCCACATTCGAGCGTGCCGTCGATCTCGAAATCGAGTGGAGTGAGTATGTCCTGCGTGACTTGGACGGACTCGATGTCAGTGAAATGCGTGATTACGTCAAATATCTCGCGAACAAGCGCCTTCGTGTCATTGGTCTCTCCGATCTCTATGAAGGACATGACGAGGACGTCATGCCGTGGATTCGTGCGTATTCGGATGACTCGATGAATGCGACGAAATCCGATTTCTTCGAACAAAAATCACGTTCGTATGCAAAAGTGACGGATGCGAACGGATTTGACGATTTGTAAGCAGTAAATGAATCTTTAAATTTTGATTGCTTCACGATTCGTTTTCCTTTACGCTAGGACAGGTGAGGTCATGTTCGACTCCTGCGGAAAAACAAGTTAATCATGACCCTGGAAGATGCAACGCATCTGAAGCGGGCATGATGTCTTGTCCGCGGAAAGCGAGCAGACCGAACCGGTCCTTTTTGCGTTGAGGAGTAAGAAGAAACAAAAAAAGGGCCGGACTCTAAAAGTCCGGCAGAATCAGGGGGAATACTTGAAGTCTTGCTACTAAAATGTTCCCTCGGAAAATAAAAAATAAACAATTTAAAAAATATTTTTTACCATCCGTAAAAAGTATGTTATTATAAGTTGATGAATTTAGTTAGGGAGTGTATAAACTATGGCAAACTTTGAAAAAGACCAAGTCGTTACTGGTAAAGTAACTGGTATTCAAAACTTCGGTGCTTTCGTAGCACTTGACGAGCAAACACAAGGTCTCGTCCACATCTCAGAAATCTCACACGATTACGTAAAAGACATCAACGATTACGTAAAAGTTGGCGATGAAGTAACTGTTAAAGTTCTCGACATCGACGAAGCTAACAAAAAAATGAAGCTTTCGATCAAAGCAACTCAGGAAGCTCCAAAACGCGAAGCACGCGCTAAAGGCCCACGCAAAAACGCTGGACGCCGCGATGCAGGTCCTGCTTTCAAACAAGAAGAAGCTCCTGGCTTCAACGTGTTAAAAGGCAAATTGGAAGAATGGATTGAAAAATCAAACTTCCAAAAATAAGAAATTTTTAAGAGAATCGACATCGGTCGGTTCTCTTTTTTTACGTTTTTTTGCGTTATAAGCATTAAAATAGATGCGAAAGGGGAATGTGTGGATAATGTAAGATGTTCATTACTTATCGAGGGGGCAACACACAATGGAAAACTTTCAATATCGCAATCCAACGAAATTAATTTTTGGTGACGGTCAAGTCAGCCAAATCAAAGAAGAACTTAAAACACTAAATGCTAAGAAAGTCATGCTCGTCTTTGGTGGCGGAAGTATTAAACGCAACGGCGTCTATGACGACGTTACACGCGAACTGAACGAAGCAGGAATCGAATACGTCGAATGTGATGGCGTTGAACCAAACCCACGCATTGAAACAGCAGAGCGCGGCATTAAGATCGCACGTGAAGCAGATGTTGATGCATTGCTCGCACTAGGTGGTGGTTCTGTCATCGACTGTACAAAACTGATCGCAGCAGGTATTCCGTATGAAGGTTCAGCATGGGATCTCGTCATCGGGAAAGCGACTCCGGAAACAGTCATTCCATTCGGTACCGTCTTGACACTTGCAGCAACCGGTTCAGAAATGAACTCTGGTTCTGTCATCACGAACTGGAAAACGCAAGAGAAATACGGTTGGGGTAGCCCGCTTACATTCCCGACGTTCTCAATCCTTGATCCAAAATACACGGTCAGTGTTCCAAAAGACCAAACAATTTACGGGATTGTCGACATGATGAGTCACTGTCTTGAGCAGTACTTCCACACAGCACACGCACCTGTCCAAGAACGGATGACAGAAGGCGTCATGAAAGCTGTCATCGAAGCAGCACCAAAACTCGTCAACGATCTTGAAAACATTGAACTTCGCGGAACGATTCTCTTCGCAGGTACGATGGCACTTAACGGCGTACTTCAAATGGGAGCACGCGGTGACTGGGCTTCACATAATATCGAGCATGCCGTCTCAGCGGTTCATGACATCCCACACGCAGGTGGTCTTGCAATCCTCTTCCCGAACTGGATGCGCCACGTGTTAGACGAGTCAAACGCACATCGTTTCGTGACACTCGGTGAAAACGTCTTTAACGTCGACACAGAAGGTAAATCAGAAATCGAAGCAGCTCATGCGACGATCGATGCAATCAGTGCATTCTGGACATCACTCGGTGCACCAAACCGTCTCGCGGACTACGACATCAAAGAAGATACAGTCGATTCAATCGTCAAGTCAGCAATGACGCGCGGTGATTTCGGTAACTTCAAATCACTTGGTAATGAAGATGTTCGTGAAATCGTAACGGCAGCGTTATAAGTTTCTCTAACATTTGCTAATCTTTTCACAAAAGACTTGAACGACCTTCCTTCTTGCGTTTTAATGAGAAGGAAGGTCGCATTTGTTTGCGAATGAATAAGGAGGACGATGGAATGACAACGGTACGTTTTGATTATTCGAAAGCATTACAATTCGTAGGGCAACATGAAGTAGATTACATGGCAGACACGGTTAAGACATTACATGGAGCGATTCATAATGGCACAGGTGCCGGCAGCGACTTCCTCGGATGGGTCGACTTACCGACGAACTATGACAAAGCGGAGTTCGCTCGCATTCAAGAATCAGCTGAAAAAATCAAATCAGATTCAGACGTCTTGCTCGTCGTCGGAATCGGTGGATCTTACCTCGGAGCGCGTGCCGCAATCGAGATGTTAGGTCATTCCTTCCACAACCTGTTATCAAAAGACGAGCGGAAGGCGCCACAAATCATTTATGCGGGTCATAACATTTCATCGACGTATCTGCACGATTTATTTGAAGTGCTTGAAGGAAAAGACGTCTCGGTCAACATCATCTCTAAATCAGGGACGACGACGGAGCCGGCAATTTCATTCCGATTGTTGAAATCGTTCATGGAAGAGAAATACGGTCAGGCTGAAGCAAAAAACCGAATTTATGCAACGACGGACAAAGCACGTGGGGCGTTAAAAACACTTGCTGACTCAGAAGGATACCAGACGTTCGTCATTCCGGATGATGTCGGTGGACGTTTCTCTGTCTTGACACCGGTCGGTCTTTTGCCAATCGCTGCTGCTGGTATTTCAATCGAAGAATTGATGGCTGGCGCGCGTGACGCACAAGAGAAATTTGCGAACGAAAACCTGGCTGAAAATGAAGCATATCAATATGCTGTCGTCCGAAATGCATTATATGCAAAAGGAAAAACGATCGAGCTTCTCGTTAACTACGAACCAGCGTTACATTATGTATCAGAATGGTGGAAACAGTTGTACGGAGAATCAGAAGGAAAAGACTTCAAAGGGATCTTCCCGGCAGCGGTCGACTTCTCGACAGATTTACACTCGATGGGTCAATACGTGCAAGAGGGGCGTCGTGATTTGTTTGAGACGGTCATTAAAGTCGGTCAAGCGCGTCATGAATTGACGATTGAAAAAGATGCACAAGATCTTGACGGCTTGAACTTCCTCGAAGGGAAATCAATCCAATTCGTCAACGATAAAGCGGCAGAAGGGACGTTACTTGCTCATACAGATGGTCAAGTTCCGAACTTAACAGTCGAATTACCAGAGATGACGCCGTACCATCTCGGATTCTTGTTCTACTTCTTCGAAAAAGCTTGCGCGATGAGCGGTTATCTTCTTGGAGTTAACCCATTCGACCAACCGGGTGTTGAGGCATATAAGAAAAATATGTTCGCACTTCTCGGAAAACCTGGTTTTGAAGCAGAAAAAGCAGAGCTCGAAGCACGCTTGAAATAAGTTGGAAAGGCATCTCCTGGATGACAGGGGATGCCTTTTTTTGTCATTCTCCTCGATTCCTACGCACTTTCACTTTTAGAATGCTTTCGAAACAGGTAAAGTGAAGGTAGAAGAAGAAATGAGGTGCACGTACGTGATTAGATTTTTAGATTACTATCAAAATCAAGTTGAGTTGAGTTTCGATGATCATCCTTTCTCGACAAAACCTCTCCATGTCTGGGTCATTGCCGTGTACGAGGGGAAATGGCTATTGACGCATCATAAGCAGCGCGGGTACGAGTTTCCTGGGGGAAAAGTCGAACCGGGTGAAACAGCGGAAGAAGCGGCACGCCGGGAAGTGATGGAGGAGACAGGCGGTAGCATCGCAAGCCTCGCCTACATTGGTCAATATCGTGTCGAAGGACGAGGCGATACAATCATTAAGAATATCTACTTCGCCGAAATCGAATCACTCGTTCCGCATCTCGCTGTCGATGAGACAGACGGAGCCTTTTTGTTGGACGACCTCCCGCAGCGTCTTGACGCGAATCGAAAATACAGCTTTATGATGAAGGACCGTGTCCTTCCGGAGACACTTCGTGTACTCGCCGAACGCCGATTGGTTTGAATTGCCGAAGCAAGGTCCCTTCCGGACGTTTCGTATATACTATGAAACATCTGATCACGAACGGGTCGGTGCCTATGTCGTTTTACCGACACGTCCGAATGGGCAAGGGATGCTGTATTTACGTGGCGGGACACGTAATATCGGAATGGTTCGACCGACGCGACTGATGCAGTTTGCTCAAGCCGGATTTTTAGTCATGGCCCCTTTTTACCGAGGGAACTTAGGAGGCACAGGGAAGGAAGATTTTGGTCATCATGATATTCGTGATGCAACAGGGGCATATGATTGGTTAACCCGTCACGCGGAACGCGTCTCGGTGTTTGGCTTCTCTCGTGGTGGGCAGATGGCCTTGTTGTTGGCACATCATCGCCCGGTCGCGCGCACGGTCTCATGGGCAGGGGTGACGAATCTCGTCTGGACATATGAAGAACAGAGAACGATGCAAAAAATGTTACGCCGTTTCACGGGTGGATTGCCAGAGACGCAACAACAAGCGTATCAAATCCGTTCGCCGCTCTACGCCGCTCCACAAGGGCAAGTCTTGCTGATTCACGGACGGTACGATCAAAAGGTTCGCTTACGTCATGCAACGAATTATGCTGCGCGCTATCCGAGTCAGACGCGGCTTCGTATTTACGAGCAGGCCCATCAATTTCCGTTGCACGAAAAATTTGCTGTGACGAAGGAAATCATCGATTGGATGTTGCGCTGATGGAACATAGGATGTAGTCACCTCGAACAGCCGGGGTGACTTTTTTTAGGAAATCAGTAACATTGATATGTTTTAAAAAAGCATTTTTTAAACAAAAAACAATATTTGGTATACTAGAAAATATGAAGTGAACAATAGGGTGGAAGACAAAAGGGGAGAACGGGATGGAAATCTTGCTGGCACGACAACCAATCGTGAATCGATCCGGTGCCATCGATGCATTTGAATTATTATATCGTTCAGTGGAAGCGCCTGCTATTTTTGATGGTGAATTAGCGACGATGGACGTGTTGACGAATACGCTCGTCCATTTAGGTGTCGATCGAGTGGCAGAAGGAAAACGTTTATTCATCAATTTCACCGGTGATTTATTACAAGGTGAGCTGATTGATCACTTAGATCCGGAACGATTTGTCATCGAGGTGCTTGAGACCGTCGTCATCGATTCACATATGCTGTCGGTTTTGAAAAAATGGAAAGAGGCTGGATTTCAATTGGCCTTGGATGATTTCGTGACGGATTTATTACGAAATCATGGTCCAGAGTTGTTTGATTTAATTGATTTAATAAAAATTGATATCGAAGCAATCAACCCACGTGAACAAAGTGCGATTTTACATATCGTTAAACGAAACTATCCGCATATCCGTTTGTTGGCAGAGCGTGTCGAAACGCATGAAGATCATCTTCGTAGTTTGAGCATGGGGTACGACTGGTTCCAAGGCTATTTTTATGCAAAACCGATGTTGATGAAAGGGAAGGCTGTTCCGCCACAATTGCCTGTATTGTTAAAGATGTTGAAGTGGCTCGAATCAGATGAGTATTATGACCAAGTCGTCGATGAAATCGAAGGAAATCCATACATTAGTGTGCAAGTCCTCCAGCTCATCAATTCTCCCGGGATTGGTCTTCGAAATACCGTCGAATCCGTTCGTCAAGCGATTTCACTACTCGGGTTTTCACAACTTAAAAGTTGGATTTCGTTAATCGTTTTACGAGAGATGCGACTTGCGAGTCCGTACAAGTGGTCAGACGAGTTGTTGCGTTCTTCACTGCATTGTGCCAAGTTATGCGAGTTATTTGCACTTGAAACAAAGACGTTACGTCCGGAAAGTGCCTACATGATTGGCTTACTCTCGCATATCGATGCATTACTGTCAGTCGATATTGATGAAATCATTGATCAATTACCAATCGAGTCGACGTTGAAAATCGTGTTACAAGGAAAAGATCATCCGTTTCGTGATTGTTTATTGCTCGCGATTAGTGCCGACCGTGGTGAATTTGAACAGTTTGAAAAACTAACCCATCGTTTTGGTATTTCAAAACAGCGTGCCTATGCACTATTAAAAGAGAGTCAAGATTGGTTGACTAAAAAAGAACTTCATTTGCAACCGGATGAAGAAGATTCAATCGTCTGATGGACGTTAAAAGGCACCAGCTCACTGAACATACAGTGTCTGGTGCCTTTTAATTATCTTAATTTAATTAAACACGTGGCCCTGCTGATTTGATTTCAGTAGTTGCACTGTCGAACCGTGTGAAATTTTGTTTGAATTTAGTCGCCAAAGCCCGTGCTTGTTGTTCATACGCATCAGCATCCGACCAAACTTTGACAGGGTTGAGTAAGTCGCTTGGGACACCAGGGACTTCGAGCGGCATGTGTAGCCCGAAAATCGGATGCTCTTCCGTCGGGATATCAGCGAGTGTGCCGTTGACAGCTGCATTGACCATCGTCCGTGTATATGCAAGCTTCATCCGACTTCCCGTCCCATATGCGCCACCCGTCCAGCCTGTATTGACGAGGTAAACCGTGACACCGTGCCGGTCGATGAGCTCACCGAGCATCGTTGCATATTTTTCAGGAATGAGCGGTAAGAAGGGTGAACCGAAGCATGTCGAGAATGTCGCTTCCGGTTCTGTTACGCCACGCTCTGTCCCGGCTAACTTCGATGTATACCCGGATAAGAAGTGATACATCGCTTGCTCCTTCGTCAACTTACTGATTGGCGGCAGGACGCCGTAAGCATCAGCTGTTAAAAAGACAATCGTTTTCGGATGTCCGGCGCGTGATGGTACTGCAATATTATCAATCGCTGTAATCGGATAAGCGGCCCGTGTGTTTTCCGTTTTTGACGTATCATCATAGTCAGGAATTCGTGCATCATCGAGGACGACGTTTTCAAGGACAGTGCCAAACCGAATCGCATCAAAGATTTGTGGTTCTTTTTCGCGCGATAGGTTGACCGTTTTTGCGTAACAGCCACCTTCGATATTGAAGACGCCGTCGTTGGACCACCCGTGCTCATCGTCACCAATCAATTGACGACTGTCGTCAGCAGACAGTGTGGTCTTACCAGTACCGGATAATCCGAAGAATAAGGCGACGTCACCCTCATGACCGACGTTAGCCGAGCAATGCATCGATAAGACGTCTCGTTGAGGTAAAAGGTAGTTCATGACAGAGAAAATCGATTTTTTGATTTCGCCCGCATATTCTGTTCCACCGATTAAGACAATCCGATGTTCGAATGACATGGCGATGAACGTTTCGGAATTCGTTCCATCGACTTTCGGATCTGCTTTGAAGTGAGGCGCATAAATAACCGTGAAAGGCTCAAAAGCAGCTTCTGTCGGATATTCACGCAAAAATAGTTGTTTTGCAAACAAATTATGCCAAGCATATTGTGTCACGATCCGAACCGGAAGGGTAAAATGAGTGTCTGCACCAGCAGCAGCTTCTGTGTAGTAGAGCTGATCTGCTTCATTCATGTAGCGAAGAACTTTTTGTAAAAGTTGCTCGAAGTTGTCTGCTTCCATCGGTTGATTGACATGGCCCCAATCGATATGTGACTCGCATGACTGATCGCGAACAATGAACTTGTCTTTAGGTGAACGACCTGTAAATTTCCCCGTTTCTACAGACAGAGCGCCATTTTCAGCAAGAACCCCTTCTTCGTTACGAATTGCATGTTCGACTAGCTCAGCAACAGATAGTTGTTTGAACACATGCTCCTTCTTGAGTAGCTCTTCGATATTCAGGACCGTCATCGGCATCCTGACCCCACCTTTCCCCTACGTTGGTTTAGCTCTGACATTTAGTATGACACATTTATTATATATGACATACTAAAGGATGAGCAATCCTTTTTTAGCGCTGATTTCTATTTATTTGGAAACGCTTTCAGCATTAACAGTTTAACATCTCTTCGGGAAAGTTTCGACTAGAAATTAAAACGTAGCTTGACAGAGTGGTCACAACTTTATATCATGTAATTCGTAACGGATACTCTTATTCTGAGCAGGTGGAGGGAACAAGGCCCGAAGAAACCCGGCAACCGTCCTACATTAAGAATTCTATTAATGAAGGAAAAGGTGCTCTCCTGAAGCGAAGTAAACACTTCGAACGATAAGAGGGTAAAGGAAGAACGCACAACCTTTCCCTGACCATTTTTTGGACATGGAGAGGTTTTTTTCATTTTACCGTCCCACTCAACTAGGGGAAATGAGTACACCGTCAAATTCTTTTTTGGGAGGGTCAAACATGACAAACCTTAATCGCCGACTATTTACGTCGGAGTCAGTTACTGAAGGTCACCCGGATAAAATCTGTGACCAAATCTCGGATTCTATCTTAGATGCAATCCTCGCAGCCGATCCGAATGCTCGTGTCGCTGCTGAAACATCTGTCACGACAGGACTTGTCCTCGTCGCAGGTGAAATCACGACATCGACTTATGTCGATATCCCGAAAGTCGTTCGCGAAACAATTCGTGAGATTGGCTATACACGCGCTAAGTATGGTTTCGATGCAGACACTTGTGCTGTATTGACTTCAATCGATGAGCAATCAGCAGATATCGCTCTCGGTGTTGACCAAGCGCTTGAAGCACGCGAAGGTAACATGTCAGATGAAGAAATCGATGCAATCGGTGCAGGGGACCAAGGTCTCATGTTCGGTTATGCAACGAAAGAAACGCCTGAATTGATGCCACTTCCGATCTCACTTTCACACAAACTTGCTCGTCGTCTCGCAGAAGTCCGTAAAACTGGACAACTTGACTACCTCCGTCCGGATGGTAAGACGCAAGTAACTGTAGAATACAATGAGAACAACGAACCGGTTCGTGTCGATACAATCGTCATCTCAACACAACATGCAGAAGAAGTGACGCTTGAGCAAATCCAAGCAGACCTGAAAGAGCATGTCATCGCACCTGTGATTCCATCAGAATACATCGATGCGGAAACAAAGTTCTTCATTAACCCGACAGGTCGCTTCGTCATCGGTGGACCACAAGGTGATGCAGGATTAACTGGACGTAAAATCATCGTTGATACGTATGGTGGCTATGCCCGTCATGGCGGCGGCGCATTCTCTGGTAAAGATCCAACAAAAGTTGACCGTTCTGCAGCATATGCAGCACGTTACGTCGCGAAAAACCTCGTAGCTTCTGGTCTTGCAGATAAAGCAGAAGTTCAACTTGCGTATGCGATTGGTGTCGCGCACCCAGTATCGATTGCAGTTGATACGTTTGGAACAGGTAAACTTCCAGAAGCACAACTCGTCGAACTCGTTGCCGAAAATTTCGATCTTCGCCCAGCAGGGATCATCAAGATGCTTGATCTTCGCCGTCCGATTTATCGTCAGACAGCAGCTTATGGTCATTTCGGTCGTACAGATATCGAATTACCATGGGAGCAAACTGATAAAGCAGCAATTCTTGAAGAACAAGCGAAACGATTCGCTTAATTTTCAGTTCAGAAGCAGACTCGCACGAGTTTGTTTCTGAACTTTTTTTGTTTGTCTCGAATTTTGGAGGGAAACGAATGATTTTTCTAGAACAGGGTAAAAGAACATGTACCGGTAAACGGAAAAAAGGGGGAGTCCGATATGGAGATACGCGAAGCAATTCCTACTGATGCGGCACGCATTCATGATATTGCCATCACCTCTTGGATGGATACGTATGAAGAGATTTACTCGGAAAGCTCGAAAGCCCATTTCGTACAAGAGGCGTATCCGCAAGAAGAAGTCGTTCGAGCAATTCGGACGGCAGAGGAAGCGCGGGGAGAATATTTCAATGTCGCCATTATCGAGGAAGAAATCGTCGGTTTCATCCATGCAATCGATGTTGACGGCACGTGGGAAATCGTTCGCTTGTACGTACTACCGAAATATCAACAAAATGGGATTGGGCGAAAGTTGATTCGTGAACTTGAACACCAAGGTGCTTCCCCAATTGAAGTCTACGTTGAATCAAGAAATTATAAAGCGCGCCAGTTTCTAGTCTCTTTCGGTTTTAAAGAAGAAAGTGAAACGACTGAAGAAATTTTCGGTCAAGTGGAACCTGTGACACGCTTAAAGCGTATATATGAATGAAAATCCAACTTAAGATGGTTTTGACATCAAGATGTAAACGTTATAATACAGAGATACTTGTATGAAGAGGTGAGTTTGTGGAAGATCAAGCAACAGGAATTATCGTACTTGTCTATCCCCTTCAACTGCGAGCGACGCCGAGCGATGCGTTAATTCGAGTCCTTGAAAAGGATTATGAAGTGTTACGTGTAGATGCTCCGCGCCGGATATCGCTTGAGGAACATCAACAACTGCTGAAGGATGCTTTACGAGAAGCCGGAAAACGAAAGTTACCGATTCATATCATCGCCTGCAGCATGGGCGCACTCGTCGTCAACCGGCTACTGCAGGAATATGAATTGCCGATTGCGAGTTTGTCGTATATTTCGCCGTTATTTGATTGGCATAATTCAAAACAACTCGGTGGCGTCAAACAAGTATTTGCAAGTGCATTCGATCGTTTTCGACCGGATGCGCCACTCGGGATGTTGCCGTTTGGTCAAAATAGTGAAGATACGGCACGTCTCGGTGAGTTGACATATGCACAGTACCGGGAGATTGAAGAAGAAATCGTCTTACATGATGAAGAGCGGAAGAAACTACCGCGAGTCAACCTCGCTTGTTTTTATGCACCGGACGATCAATTCGCGGACGTAAAATATACGTTAGAGATTTGCCGGAAAATGGGTGGCGATCAAATCTATCTTCAACGGCTCCATGGATTTCCGCATTTCAGCTTTGAACGTCTCAATACGCGGTTCGCTGAAAAATTATTGCTTTTTTTGAAGATGGTTGAGGAATGACAAAAAAGACGCTGTCGTGCTGACAGCGTCTTTTGCTATTAATCGAGTGTTTGCTTTTTTAATTTTTTTTCGATGGCGATGATGAAAGGTGGATTGTTTTGTTGATTGAGAAAACGATACTGTAAGACGGCGTAGTCTTGCTGCGAAAGACTTTCGACATAATCGAGAACAGCATCCCGTTCACGTCTTCCTTCTACATGTCCATGATAGATGACGAGGACGATTAAACCGCCGGGTACGAGGACGGGTAACAAAGCACCTAGCGCTTCTAACGTATCTTCACCGGTCGTCGTGACGGACTTGTCACTTCCTGGTAAATAACCAAGATTGAAAACGCCCGCTCGAATCGGACGGGCTTCATTAACGAGGCGTGCGCCAACATGAATATGACTTTCGTGGTAAAGATCGACCCACTCTTTGACGTGAGCGGTTTCTAGACGACGTTTCGTTTCTTCAATCGCTTGTTCTTGTACATCGAAGGCGATGACACGACCGTCTGGTCCGACTTGTTCCGCAAGAAACAAGGTATCGTGACCATTTCCGGCAGTCATATCGACGACACAATCTCCTTCGTGGATGACAGATTCTAAGAGTTCTTTGGCATAAGGTAAGACGCGGGCTAGTGACATGGGTTCAGACTCCTGTTCAAGTAAAATTATTCTTTGTTCGTTCATCACGTATTCTTTTGTTCCTGATTATACCATTATTCCGATAATTCATTCAAAATGAAGTTTCTTGACAGAGCACAGAACAATTTCGTAAAGTGGCAAGGGTGAGAACTATATTGGAGGACACCTATTATGCCGAAATTACCTCGTGCGGTCTGGATCCTCGTGTTGGCGATGGCGATCAATACGACAGGAGCCTCTTTTTTATGGCCGTTTAATACATTATATATTCATGAATACTTAGGCGAATCCATGACCAAGGCAGGAATGGCCTTGTTCGTCAACTCTGCGCTCGCAATCGTCGGAAATTACATGGGTGGAAAAGCGTTTGATCGTTTAGGTGGGAAGCGGACGCTCATCATCAGTGTCATCGGACTCGTGATTGCTTCGATTGGTCTGCTGTTGTTCCATCAGACATTCATTGGTTATGTGACGATGCTTGGATTGATCGGTTTCGTCGGGGGGATGGTGTTCCCGACGATTTACGCATTAACCGGTCTGATTTGGCCAAAAGGCGGACGACGTGCCTTTAATGCAATCTATGTAGCACAAAACGTTGGAGTTGCGCTCGGTACGGCAGTCAGTGGTCAAATTGCTGCGATTGATATTCAATTTATCTTCATCGCGAACTTATTGCTCTATGTAGTGTTTGCGATTGTTCTGTTCATAGGTTTGAACTGGATTCAGGCGCCGCAGGTTAAACGACAAAAAGAGTTTACGACGGAAGAAGTCCGTGAGCCGTTATCGAAGGAGTCGGTTCGGACGATGCTCTACGTTTCAGTCGGGTATGCGTTGCTTTGGTTCGTTTACGTACAATGGCAAGGAACGTTTGCCGTCCACACGAAATCACTTGGTGTGACGATTTCCGAGTACTCGATTTTATGGACAATCAATGGAGCATTAATCGTCTTCGCACAACCGCTCTTGACGCCGATTTTAAGATGGTTCGGAGATGATTTAAAACGTCAATTATTGACGGGAACGGGCATCTTCTTATTATCCTATCTCATCGTACCGTTTGCTGAAGGTTTTGAAATGTTTCTTGTTGCGATGGTCATTTTAACGGTTGGAGAGATGTTCATCTGGCCAGCTGTCCCTGCGATGGCGGCACGACTTGCACCGATCGGTAAAGAAGGGGAATTCCAAGGGTACGTCAACATTGCGGCTTCCGCTGGACGGATGATTAGTCCGACGGTCGGTGGATTGATTTACGATTTATCTGGAATGAACGCAGTCTTCTTGACGCTAATCGGATTAATTTTACTTGCAGGTATCGTATTTGTTCGAGCAATTCCTAAAATCAATTAAGATATCTTAGACCAACTGTTTCGAAAATGAAATAGTTGGTCTTTTTTTTGCTGGACGGAATAAAAAAAATCAAATAGGGTAATAATTTAAAGAGGTAAAATTTAATTAATTAACCAAATTAAAGAAATTTAATTTTATTTTTATGGTCTTTTTTTTAACAGGAGGTGTACCAGAATGGCAAAGTGCGTTTTCATCGACGATCAAGCAACTTGGACAGCACTTATTCGCAATCAGCCGCTAGACATCTTTTACAGTTATGAATACGTTATGTTAAATGCACGAGAAGGGGAACATCCCGGGTTGATTTATTTTCAAGGAGAGGCCGGGAAACTGTTTTATCCTTTCTTAAAACGAGCTATTTTTGATACGGAGTATTGGGATTTGATTACTCCATACGGATATGGCGGCCCTGAAGTGGTGGGTGATTTGACTGAAAAAGAGTGGGCAGAGGCTCGAACTTCCTTTTATGACTGGGCGTTGCAGAAAAAGATTGTCACAGAGTTGATCCGATACAATCCGTTGACTGAAAATCAGCGGTATGCGCACCACTGGACACAAAAAGAATTTATTCGACATACTACGAGTATCGACTTACGACCATCCGTAGAAGAAATTACACAGACATTTCATAAAAAGACGCGGAGTATGGTTCGGAAATCATTGGCTTCTGACTTAGTTGTCCGACGAGGGACACACGAAGATTTACAATCATTCATTCAGTTGTATTATCAGACGATGGACCGAAAGGATGCCTCGAGCCATTACTACTTTTCTCGAGACTACTTCGAACAGTTATTTCAGCCGACGAGCCTCTGTACGCCGCTCCTCTTGATTGCAGAACTTAACGAGGAAATCATCGGAGGTTACTTCGTTTTACTTGGCCGAGAATTTGCACATGGTCATTTGATTGGCTGTAAGCGGGATGAACATAAGGTCTATCCAAATCAACGGTTAGAATTCGAGGCTATTTTATGTGCGAAAGATGCCGGGTTGGTCGAACAGCATTTAGGTGGCGGGTATAAAGAGCGTGATAGCCTGTTCGAGAGTAAGTGTCGTTATACGGGCTATCGTTTGTTTGAATATCATTTAGGAAAAAATGTTCTACTGCCTGCTCAATATGAACAACTGTGCCAGCTCTATGGAGACGGAGAGTTGGAACATTATTTTCCGGGATATCGTTCGCAACCAACACTGATTTCGAAATAATAAAAACGACAGTCCATCACTGTCGTTTTTTTTGTTAAAATCAAAAAAAGGAGTGAATGGGATGCAAACGAGGGGTTTAATCTTCGATATGGATGGCGTCATTTTAGATAGTGAAATTCGCTACTTTGGGGTACATAAAAAAATGTTTCATCAACTCGGGATTCCACTTGATTTAGTTCAATATGCGACCTTCATGGGTAAGACGGGCGACGAGATGTGGCAGGAATTAATTGAACAACATCGCTTACCGCATCAAACGGATGTGTTACTTGCACAGGAACATGACTTATTTCAACAACACGCCAAGCCGGAAGACTGTGGATTAAAGGAAGGGGTTCATGAGTTGATGAGTATCGCTCGAAGCGAAGGTTACGGGATTGCAATTGCATCATCGAGTTCGCTTGAAAAAATTGAACGCGTCATCGCATTTTATGGGTTGACAGTCGACGCCTACACGAGCGGTTTTGAAGTCCCGCGCTCTAAACCGGACCCTGCTATCTTCGAGCTGACAGCAAAACGGATGGGTCTCGCCCCAGAGTCATGTATCGTCATTGAGGATGCGGCGAACGGCATGATGGGGGCGAAAAAAGCTGGGATGGAAGTCATCGCGTTACTCGACGACCGGATGCCGGGGCAGATGTTACATCACGCGGATCATCAGGCTTCGACACATGCTGCGATTGGAGAAATTTTACGGAAACGTTGACGGTTGATTAAGATTCAGATTAAACTAACTAATAGATAGTCAGATGCAACGAACTGAAGTAGTAGTGGAGACATTCCGTTTAGAGAACTGGTGGGTGGTGCAAACCAGTCGGAACTGTCCATGAACTCGTCAGGGAGCATGATTCGTGAACAACGAGTAGCGAATCCGGTCCTTCACACCGTTATCTGTGAGTCAAGCGGTCTGTCATTGACAGACAACGTGGGTGGTACCGCGGAAGCCAAACCGGTCTTTCGTCCCTATTCTTAGGGGCGGAGGACCGGTTTTTTTAATCAGAGGAGGAAGAATAGATGTCGTATAATCATCGTGAGATTGAACCAAAATGGCAAGCGCACTGGGAACAGGATAACGCGTTCGTAACGACGGAAGACCCAAGTAAGGAAGGCTTTTATGCCCTCGACATGTTTCCTTATCCATCGGGAGCAGGACTGCATGTCGGACACCCGGAAGGATACACGGCAACGGATATCCTCGCACGGATGAAACGGATGCAAGGGTATAACGTCCTTCACCCAATGGGATGGGATGCGTTCGGACTCCCGGCAGAACAGTATGCACTCGATACGGGGAATGACCCGCGTGAGTTCACGGCACAAAATATTGAAACGTTCAAACGTCAGTTGAAAGACCTCGGTTTTTCATATGATTGGGACCGTGAAATCAATACGACGGATCCGAAATACTACAAATGGACACAGTGGATCTTTACACAACTGTACGAAGAAGGACTTGCGTTCGTCGATGAAGTGGCAGTCAACTGGTGCCCGGCACTTGGAACGGTCCTTGCGAATGAAGAAGTCATCGATGGATTGTCTGAACGTGGAAATCATCCCGTCGTCCGTGTCCCGATGCGCCAGTGGGTCCTTAAGATTACGGAATACGCGGACCGTCTCCTCGACGATTTAGATGAACTCGATTGGCCGGAGTCGGTGAAAGAAATGCAGCGGAACTGGATTGGTAAATCGGAAGGTGCGGAAATCGACTTTACGATTGACGGCCACAAAAAACAAGTCACGGTCTTCACGACACGTCCGGATACAGTCTTCGGCGCAACGTACCTCGTCTTAGCACCGGAGCATCCATTCGTCGCGGACATCATGACAGCAGAACATCAGGCAGCAGTCGAACGTTATATCGCGTCTGTTCAGACGAAATCGGATCTTGAACGGACGGATCTTGCAAAAGAGAAGACAGGTGTCTTCACGGGTGCGTTCGCCGTCAACCCGATTTCTGGCGAACGTCTTCCGATCTGGATTGCCGACTATGTTCTTGCGACGTATGGAACAGGTGCCATCATGGCCGTTCCGGCACATGACGAACGCGATCATGAGTTTGCGAAACAGTTTGACCTTCCAATCATCGAAGTCGTAAAAGGCGGAAATGTCGACGAAGCAGCGTATACGGGAGAAGGGGAGCATGTCAATTCACAAATGCTCGACGGTCTCTCGAAGGCGGACGCAATCGAAACCATCATCGCGGAACTCGAAACGAACCAAGTCGGACGGAAGAAAATTACGTATCGTCTGCGTGACTGGCTCTTTAGCCGTCAACGCTATTGGGGCGAGCCGATTCCAGTCGTCCATATGGAAGATGGAACGATGAAGACGTTGGATAAAGAAGAGTTGCCGCTTGAACTTCCGATGATTCCTGAAATCAAACCGTCGGGAACAGGAGAGTCGCCGCTTGCTCTTGCAGAAGAGTGGCTCGACTATACGGATCCTGTGACAGGGATGAAAGGACGCCGCGAAACGAACACGATGCCACAATGGGGCGGTAGCTGCTGGTACTACCTTCGTTTCATCGATCCGCATAATGAAGAGGCGCTCGCGGATCCGGAGAAATTAAAATACTGGCTTCCGGTCGATATTTATATCGGCGGGGCAGAACATGCGGTCCTTCACTTACTGTACGCGCGTTTCTGGCACAAAGTGTTATACGACATCGGCGTCGTTCCGACGAAAGAGCCATTCCAAAAGCTGTATAACCAAGGGATGATTCTCGGCGAAAACAACGAAAAAATGTCGAAATCACGCGGGAACGTCATCAATCCGGATGAAATCGTCAAATCACACGGAGCAGATACGCTTCGTCTGTACGAAATGTTCATGGGACCACTCGATGCGTCCGTATCTTGGTCGGAAAATGGGCTCGACGGTGCACGTCGCTTCCTTGACCGCGTCTGGCGTTTGTTCGAACGGACTGCAGACATTCAAGATGTCGAGACGGTTGATGCCGACTTTGAACGTGTCTATCACCAGACCGTCAAGAAAGTGACGGAAGACTTCTCGAACATTCAATTCAACACAGGGATTTCGCAGTTGATGGTCTTCGTCAACGAAGCGAACAAACAGCAAGTGTTACCGCGTCACTTCCTTCGTGGATTCATTCAGTTGTTGACACCAGTCGCACCTCACCTCGGGGAAGAGTTATGGGAGCAACTAGGGTTTGAAGAGACATTAACGTATGCGGCATGGCCGACATATGATGAAACGAAACTCGTCAGTGATACGATAGAGTTCGTCATTCAAGTCAACGGAAAAGTCCGTTCAAAATTGACAATCAGTATCGACGCAACAAAAGAAGAAATCGAAGCACTCGCTTTTGCAGATGAAAAAACAAAAGAGTGGATTGGCGACAAGACGGTTCGTAAAGTCATCGTCGTACCGAAAAAGCTCATCAATATCGTAGCAAACTAATACGAATCCCCTTGCCCATGTAGTCATGGAGGAAGGGGATTGTTTTTGAATTCAGTCTCGCGTCCGCTTTTTTTTTAGTGCGCCTTCTGCTACACTGAATCAGAAACCGAGAGAGAAAGGCGATTTGTGTAAATGAAACGATCCTATATAGTCTATACAACGATTTTTGCCGTCGTCTCCGGTCTGATCCTTTGTATTCTACTCGTCTTCTCAAAACCAGAGACGTTAGTGCAAATTCAAGAGACCTTCACAAAAATCGAGACGCAATCAAAACACCAAGCGGCTGTCAAACAAGTGCCGCCAAGCCTTCCTTCTTCGATTCCGAATCCGGAAGAACCATTAATCAAGGATGTTCAACAGATGTTATATGATGATTCGATTGGTTCCTATCTTGTTGTGACGGAAGATTATCATTTCTTTGAAGTCAGTGGGACGGGCGAGCGAATCAATGCTTCCTTCCAATTGAAGAATGATGGCAAACTGTTACTCGCAGGGCTTGACGGAATGGCACTCGTTGATGGTGAAACGGTTGCATTACTGACATCAAATCAAATTCTTGTGACGATTACGCGAAAAGACGGTGCATGGTCGGAAGAAACGCGTGAAAAAATCAAAGGCACGACCATTCGAGATAATTTTCATGGGCTTGGGTACGATGCTGAAGAAAAAGAATTTTACACGATCAATAACATCCGGTCGTTAGGGCGCATCGAATTGACGTATTTTAAAATGAAGCAAGATGAAATTAAAATTGATCCTGATGCGACAGCAAAAGAGAAAAAGAAACTCAAGAAAAAGCAGAAACCTCCGTATTTGACGGTTGTTACGCGAGATCGAATCGATGCTGCAGATGGTATGCGGGCAGATGCAAAAAAAGCATTTGAAGAAAATTTCCGTCCGATTGGACTCGCAGAACGACAAGGGCGCATTTATACGTTGGACTCCGATTCCTTGTATCTTTATTCGATTGATGCGAAGGATAAGACGATCACGGGAGAATCTGCAAGTCCGAAAGTATACGGGGCAGAAGGAATCTTTGTTCAAGACAATGAACTGTTTGCTTTGGTCGAAACAGATAAATTTTCGAGCCGTTCGTTTACCCCGATCGATTGATCAAAAAAATTAAAAAGGTGTTCGTTCGTGAAAAAAATCACGAACGAACACCTTTTTTAAATTACGTCGTTTGATTGAGTAGAGCAGCATTCGTTCCGGCACAGTGTCCTGTTACAAAAGCAGCTGTAATGTTGTAGCCGCCGGTATAACCATGAATGTCTAAAATTTCTCCGGCAAAGAATAGACCGTCTGCTTTTTTCGACATCATCGTTTTTGGATGGATTTCTTTGATTGAGACCCCTCCGCCCGTGACGAAGGCTTTATCAAAATCAAGTGTCCCGGTCGCATGAAGTGGGAAACGTTTTAATGTTGTCAGCAGTTGCGTGAAATCTTGTTTCTTCACTTGCGTACAAACTTCGTCACCAAAACCGATTTGTGTGAAGAGTAATTCAAGCAAACGTTCCGGTACGAATCCCTTTAAGGCGTTTCGGACGGTTTTTTTCGGATTGGCTGCAAGCGCAGCCTGAAAACGTTCCGTCAATGCTCCGATTGATTCTTCTGGGAATAAGTCGACGGATAAATGAACGATTCGTTCGCCGGAGCGTTTGCGTTCCTTGATTGTATATTGGCTGCAACGTAGTGCGATCGGACCGCTCAGCCCGAAATGCGTAAAGAGCAAATCACCCGTGTGTGTTTTAATGGCTTTATCTTTTTTTCCGTGAACCGTCAAAGCGACGTCGCGGAGCGAGAGCCCTTGAAGTGATTTCGCTTGAATAAAAGCATCGTTCAGTAAGATCGGGACTTCGGTCGGGAAAAGTTCGGTAATCGTATGACCAGCTTTTTCAGCCCATGGGTACCCGTCACCGGTCGAACCCGTATGGGGCACGGATTGTCCACCGACTGCAACGACACAACTGTTCGCTTCAAGGCGTGTGCCGTCTTGCATGAGAACGGCTGCAAATGAACCGTCTGTGTGAAACTCGAGCGACGCGACTTCTGCATTCGTTTGAATCTCGGCACCGTGCGCTCGGATTTGATCAATCAAGACACGGACGACGTCAGCTGCTTTATCCGAGACAGGGAACATCCGCCCGTTATCTTCTTCTTTTAACGCCACACCAAACCCTTCGAACAGGTCGATGATCGACTCGTTACTGAATTGTGAAAAGGCGCTGTATAAAAAACGTCCGTTTCCTGGGATCGACTGGACGAGTTCGTCGAGCGGTTTACGATTCGTGACGTTACAACGCCCACCACCGGAAATCGCAAGTTTTCTTCCCAATTTATTTCCTTTATCGAGCAGGAGTGTTTTCGCGCCTGCTTGTAAAGAGGCGAGCGTTGCCATCAAGCCGCTCGGTCCGCCTCCGATTACGATTACATCGTACATGCTGTCACCTCATTGAATAGTTTTCTGCTTGTTCCACTTTAGCAGAAGTTCGGTCTGTAAACAAACCGTCTCTTTCTTTTATGAGAGGGGAGCGGTATAATGATTTGCAATTGTGCATCATAGAACTTGTTAATTGAGACAATATATTATAGGTTGTCAAGCGTTGAACTACCTCCACCTACGCTTCGCTTAGAGGTAGAGGATTCCTGATCTTGGTTGTTTTCAAACTAAGAGTGTCGGACAATTGACGTGTCGGAAGACACGTCTTGCCCGAAGACGATTCATCTCCCACTCACACTAGGACTACGCGCTGAACGTTTAAAAGTGGGAGTATTCTCGTCTAATTTTAATAAAAAAAGAAAGCGTGAGGGAAGTTACCATGGCCACTGTTAACAAAAAGCAATCGACTTCATCCAGTAACTCGGGATTCGTTCGTGGAACGATGCTCTTGTCTGGAGCATCACTGATTTCACGAGCCCTTGGTCTGATTTACCTGTTTCCTTTTCAGTTTATGGTCGGTGCGACCGGCATCATGTTTTATACGTATGCGTATAACTACTATGCAATCATGATCGGGCTGGCGACAGCGGGTATTCCAGTCGCCGTCTCTAAATTCGTCGCTAAATATAATGCACTTGGCGAATACGATACGAGTGAACGTCTGTATCGTTCTGGATTAAAGATCATGTCTTTGACCGGTATCGTTTCGTTCATCGCCTTATTCTTACTTGCCCCCTATCTTGCACATCGGGCAATTCCTGGCGGTGACGTCAATTCGGATTCTTACATCGATGCCGTGACGATGACGATTCGCGGGGTCAGCTTCGCGTTATTACTCATCCCACCGATGAGCATGACGCGCGGATATTTTCAAGGTTACCAATCGATGGGACCCACAGCAATTTCGCAAATTCTTGAACAAATCGTTCGAATTGTGTTTTTACTGGCAGGTGTTAGCATTGCGATTTATATCTTCGATGCGGATGCAGCATGGGCCGCAACGATTGCGACCTTCAGTGCATTCATTGGAGCAATCGGAAGTGTGGCAATCCTCGTTTACTATTTCCGGAAGCGTGCTCCCGGATTACAAGAATTACGTGACAGTCAAACGGTTCAATCACCGGAACGGCCGTTAACAGATCTTTACAAAGAACTTTTGACATATGCGATTCCGATCGTCATGGTCGGGTTATCGACGCCACTTTATCAAGTCATCGATCAAAATACGATGAACGCAGCCTTGCAAAGTATCGGGTATACACTTGAGGCAGCGGGTAACGCGACAGCGTATTTAATTGCCGACAGTCATAAAATCGTCCTGATTCCTGTTTCGGTCGCAACCGGATTGTCGTTGTCGGCAACGCCGTTGTTGACAGCATCATTCACGCAAGGCAACATGAAAAAAGTTAAAAAACAAATTTCACAAATTTATCAATTGGCATTTTTCGTCACGATTCCAGCCGTCGTCGGGATGATTTTATTGAGTCAAGAGACATTCCATGTCCTCTTCCCGAAAGACCAGGAGGCATGGGTGTATCTTTTAAGTTATGCTCCAAGTGCGCTGTTCCTAGCGCTTTACTCTGTAACGGCAGCCGTCTTACAAGGAATCAATCGCCAATACTTTACAATCACTGCGACACTTGCCGGACTAGTGACGAAGTATTTACTAAACGCACCGTTGATTCATTTGACAGGTGACGGAACGGGTGCCGGGTATGCAACGATTCTCGGGTACCTCGTCGCGACAGGGTTAATGTTCTTCCGCATCACCCAAACGGTCGATTTTCCGTTCAGTAGTGTCTTGCGCCGGACATCGTTAATCATGATCATCAGTGCCATCATGGGCATCGGTGTTGCACTCGTGAAATGGGGAATGGTTGCATTCTTGCCAGAAACGACACTTGCGTCGCTCGCGATTTTAATCGTCGGTGCGGGACTTGGCATCGTGATTTTTGCCGGATTAGCCATTTGGACGGGACTGGCAGAAGCAGTATTAGGAAGAAAATTTTCAATGAAACGAGGACGTGGCAATGCGGCTAGATAAATTGTTATCCAATATGGGGGCAGGCTCCCGTAAAGAAGTCAAACAACTCTTAAAATCCGGTGCGATTCAAGTAGATGGTGAGATTGTACTCGACCCGAAACAGCATGTCGATGTCGAGACACAAGATATTCTCATGTATGGTGAACCTGTCGTTTATCAAAAATATATCTACTTGATGATGAACAAACCGCCTGGTGTAATCAGTGCGACGGAAGACAAGCGGGACCAAACAGTGATTGAGTTATTGTTCGAGGACGTGACGTACTTCAAACCATTCCCGGTCGGGCGACTGGATAAAGACACGGAAGGTTTATTACTGTTGACGAACGACGGTTCATTTAATCATGCGTTGATGTCACCGAAAAAACATGTTGCGAAAACGTACTATGCAGAAGTCATCGGTACGTTGACGGAAGAAGACGTGATTGAAGTACAAGAAGGTGTCACGTTGGAGGATGGATATAAAACGAAACCGGGGAAACTCGTAATCTTAGAGGCAACGGATGAGACATCGACTCTGGAACTGACGATTACAGAAGGCAAGTTCCATCAAGTCAAACGGATGATGCTGGCGTTAGGAAAAGAAGTGACGTATTTAAAACGTCTATCGATTGGTGAATTGCCACTTGATTCGACACTCGAACCAGGTGAGTACCGTGAACTGACGCGTGGCGAGTTAGCGCTGTTCGACTGGACACCGGAATAAGTGTCGTGTCAAAAAAACGCTCCTGCACTTGGCAGAAGCGTTTTTTTATTTGGATTCCATCAATTGAAGAGCAGATTAAACGTTCCGGAGTGCTTCCGCGATTGGGAAAGGACCGCTTAATACTTCGAATTGACGTGATTGTGTTTTGTGGTCGACTAATGTCACGAGCAGTGTGGCGACATCGGCACGTGGGACTTTACGATCTTCGTACGATTCAAAGTGTTCTTTGATTTCGACTGTACCACTTGCGTCCTCATCACTCAATGGACCAGGGCGGACGATTGTGTAATCAAGTCCACTCGCTCTTAAGTGTTCGTCGGCAGCGGCTTTTGATTCGAGATAAACTTTTAGTTCGCCACGCGGATTATCCGTACCGACAGAGCTGAGCATGATGAAGCGTTCAATTCCGTTTGCTTTTGATGCATCGATGACTTTGATGGCTCCATCTTTATCGACAGCGCGAGTCAATTCGTCCGATGCTCCACCGGCACCTGCTGCGAAAATCGTAACGTCAGCATCTTTAACGACATTCGACATGTCTTCTGTTAAATCACCGATTCGTACTTCAGATGCACCAAGAGCGATTAAATCGTTTATTTGATTTTCTTCTCGGACCACAGCAATCGCTTGATGTTGTCCTTGTTTTGCAATCAATTCAACCATTTTTCGACCTGTTGTTCCGTTTGCTCCAATAATAATGATATTCATTCAAATCATCTCCTTCTCTAGACTAGGTATACCCGTCTGTTAAAAATAAAAACAAAAAAAGACGCGAAGGATTCGCGTCGTAAAAGAAAAATAGTGTTGAAACTGCTTGATTAACCGGCTTGGCGTTGCTTTTTACTTGATGTCCAAGTACCACGTCTTGGGCTCACAATGAGATTGTTGTATTCGAGCACATTCAAATCCCGTTGAACGGTCCTTGATGTGATGCCAAACTCTTCAACCAACTCTGCTGTCGTAGTAGCTCCGTTCTCGTTGATAAAGAGATAGATCGACTTAATTCGGGTCAACATACGGTCTGTAGAATCTTTCATTGGTATAACCACTCCCCCAATGGATAGAATAGTGTTCTAAAACTTCGGGTGACAATAGACGGTGATATATCAAGTTGTTTCGTCTTTAGTATAACTCTTTCAGTATAGAATGCAAGTAATTTAACCGAACGTTATTGAAAAAAACATACAAATTGAACATTGATTAACGAATGTAATCGTTTTATTATTTTTTAATGTTCGTCTTAATAAGAGAAATGGAAGAATTAAGATTTTGGATGTTCGTAATCGCCGAACATTCGCTATACTGAAAAGGTGAACGTATTAACGGATAAGGGAGAGGTGTCATATGGTAAATTGGAAAGAAGAAGTTTTAACGCGACGCGAAGCACTTTTGACAGACTTAAAAGAGTTGTTACGCATACCGAGTATACTCGATGAAACAACAATTCAAGAAGGGGCGCCGTTTGGTCTAGAAGTCAAACGTGCACTTGATTGGATGTTAGCGACTGGGGAGCGCGATGGGTTCAAAACAAAAAATGTCGACGGTTATGCAGGGCACCTTGAATATGGTGAAGGTGAAGAACTGCTCGGGATTCTTTGCCATCTCGACGTTGTTCCTGCTGGAGGGGACAGCTGGACGTATGGACCGTTCAATCCGACGCTAGCGGACGGAAAACTATATGCACGTGGTGCGATTGATGATAAAGGACCGACGATTGCGGCATACTATGCGTTAAAAATCGTCAAAGAGTTAGGGTTACCGTTATCGAAACGGATTCGTTTAATTGCTGGTGGAGATGAAGAGAGCGAATGGCGTTGTGTCAATCACTACTTCAAGCATGAAGAGATGCCGACGATTGGATTTGCACCAGACGCTGATTTTCCAATCATCAATGCTGAAAAAGGATTATATGATGGCCTTTTGATCCAAGGGAAACCAGCACAAACTGCAGACACAGGTTATCATCTCGTAACGTTCGTAGGCGGAGAACGTCCGAACATGGTACCGGGTCATGCGACAGCGACGGTCCATGTAGCTGAACACGGATCGATTGAATCTTCATTCCATGCCTACCTGGAAGAGCAAGGATTGACAGGGACAGTGAAGCAAACGGCAGAAGGTCTTGTCTTTGACGTCTTCGGAGTAGCAGCGCATGCGATGGAGCCGGATAATGGTAAAAACGCGGCATTACACCTTGCTCGTTTCTTAAGTACGCTTCACCTCGACTACAATGGACGGCGTTACATCGAACTCGTCATGCATATGTTCCGTGATTCACGCGGTGTCGCATTGGGTGTCGCGGCATCAGATGAAACGGGGGATTTAACGATCAATGGTGGTGTCTTCCGCTATGAAGAGGGACAAGGAACGGCGTCACTCAATATTCGTTATCCGCACAGCGCTGATTTCACGGAGCGTCTACAGTTGATCAAGGAAGCGGCTTCGGCCTATGGTTTCGACCTTCAGACGCGGACGCACATGCCACCGCACCATGTTGATCCAGAACATGAATTGATTCAGACGCTCAGTGCTGTCTATGAACGTCACACGAATCAAAAAGCGGACTTGATTGCAATTGGTGGAGGCACGTACGCGCGTTCGTTAACAGCAGGTGTTGCATTCGGTCCAGTTTTCCCGGGTGGTCCGGAAGTCGCGCACCAAGTCGATGAATACGTTGATTTTGAAGAGTTATTGTTAGCGGTCGCGATTTATGCAGAAGCGATTTATGAACTAGCCAAATAATATGGACATGAATCCCCCGGCACACCGATGACGGGGGATTGATTCTTGAAAGGAAGTACACCGCGTGATCAATCGTCAAAAATATCACTTTCAGGCACTCTACTTTTTTATCTTCTTCGGGCAAGGTGCACTCATTCCGTACTTAACGCTTTATTTTTCGAATGATGCGTTTCAGTTATCTGGTTCAGAAATCGGGACGATTGTTGCGATCGGTCCGATTTTATCGATTTTGTTGCAACCACTATGGGGACTCGCGGCTGATCGTTTTGGTCGACCGAAACGTCTGTTGCTCGTTGCGCTCCTCGCAGCAGCAGGATTTACTGTCAGTTATTTACTGACATCGGTCTACATCCTGCTCTTATTGATTGCATGTTTATGGGCCTTATTCCAATGTGCACATATTCCGTTAGTCGATACACTCGCCATTGAATTTTCGAAGCGGAAATCAGTCGATTATGGCGCACTTCGTTTATTCGGTTCAGCTGGTTTTGCGCTTGCTGTCTTCGTACTTGGGCAGGTGACAGAAGGGGGGACGCTCGGAGCGATTTTTTATGCAAGTGGAGCAGCGCTGATTTTAGCGTTCTTAGTATTGATTGGTATCGAAGCAGCTCCAGTCCAGTTGACGGTCAGTGAACGGATGCCCGTTTCACGACTATTTTCAAATAAGCGCTTCCTGTTATTTTTAGCAGGTGGAAGTCTCGTCTTTGGTCCGATTTTTGCGAACAACTATTATTTCGGAAGTTATGTTACGATTCGAGGCGAATCGACGGCACTCGTCGGGACCTTATTTTTTGTAGCTGTCCTCTGCGAAATTCCGTTCATGCGAATTGCGACACGTGTCTTAATGCGATTTGGCGCGATTCCTGTCCTCGCGTTTGTCTCAATTTTATCTGCTGTTCGGACGGGATTGCTTGCTTTAGAACCACCGGTCTTCTCGTTATGGATCCTTGCGGCACTACAAGGGATGATTGTTGGATTACTGATTCCCGTTGCGCTGGACTATGTGCGTTCGCTTGTCCCATCATCAATGGTAGCTACGGCTGTCAGTACATATATGGCTACTACGACGGGACTTGCGACCGCGATTTTCAATTTGATGAGTGGCGTTGTCCTCGAACAATGGACAATTTATAGTGTCTTTTGGGTATATACAAGTAGTAGCTTGCTTGGGGCAGTGCTCTATCTGATAAGTGGAAGGATCAAGGAGTGATTAAATTGGACCGACATTATTTTATCGCGATTCCTGTACCGCTCCTCGAGTTGAAGCAGTTATCTGAAGCGGTTAATCTTGGTCATTACTATCAACAGGTCTACGGCCAGGAAGACTTTCATCTGACATTACATTTCTTAGGTGGATTGACGGAGCGCGAATTGAATGAATGGCAATGTCGTCTTAAAGAAATTGCAGCTACTGTTCAGCCGTTCACTTTGATAATCAATCATCTCGTTACGTTCGGTAATGAGGACCGTCCACGTGTTTTCGCTGCGGGGGTGGAAGAGACGACTTCTTTATTACGACTCGCGAATCAACTGGCTCCGGAACGACATAAACCGTTCGTTCCTCATATCACACTTGCGAAACGCTGGAATGCAGACTGTGAAGAACCATTGCCAGACATGACGCTACAAGCGAAAATTAATGTCACGGAACTTATTTTATATGAAATCCATCCAGCTGATCGTCCGAGATATCGAATCAATACCTTAGCTAGATGCGGGAAAGAACAGTGAGGTGATCTCATGGCGTTATTGATGAAGTTATATGATTTAGAGAGTAAGTATGAGAAGAACCCGCTCGAAGTCTCAAAACGCTACAAAGAGCAACGGCAGTTAGACTACGAGAATCTATTCCATAAGTGGGAAGCTGGAGACTTGTTTCCGGGCGAGACGATCGTCCGTCCTAAGAAATGGTGGCAATTTTTCAAATCTCCTGTCGTCGTCCAGTTACCAGGGAAACAGATCTCAAAGCCAGCGTTTGATAAATGGTATAAAAAACGAGTCGAGATTCAAAAGTTGCTCTATGTAGCGGGCGGGGCAACTGAAGATGAGATATGGAAATTGCCGCTTCGGCGACACCTCGACTTTTATCAGATGGTCCATCTGTTAAATGATCAATACGGTTTGTTTTATCGTGCTGTCATTCATTATCAACAAGGAGAAGTCGAGTTAAGTTCCTTTGCCGTCGGCCCATCCGCGATTTATTTACTCGATTGGTTGGATGGAGAAGAGAGCATCTATCATATTAAACGAGAGAAATTATGGCGTGAGCAGCCGTTTAAGGCACCGACGAAAAACATTCTGAATCCGTTGATCAGTTTGAAACGGACAGAAGATATTTTACGGCTTGTTTTAGGAAGTGAACTTGAACTACCAATCGAACGAGTCGTCATTGCGTCGAAAGGTTATTTTGATCAACTGCCGAAAGAGTCGAAAACTACTTATGTAAGTAAAGTCGATTTTGCACACTGGTTACACAAAATGAATACATCCGCCCCCTATACAAAAGCTTTTCAAATGCGAGTTTGTGAAAAGATACTAAAAGAAACGTCATCGATCACATTTCAAATGGCGGTCAATGATCAAGAGAATGAACGGATTCAGACGTGAGGAGGGAGCGGCAAAAATTTTGATGTTGTCGCGCACATATGACGAAAATGAAAAGTAGCGAATTAGCGCTGATGCACCCACAATTAATTTCAGCGGAATTTTTGACGTTTCAATCGATTTTGGTCGAATCGAAACAGTCATTCACTAAAGAAGACGTGCAGTTAGTTTCAAATCAGGCAATCATCGATTATGCTGTCATTTCGCAACAACAAGACGGAGGAGTCGCACGTCTCATTTTGGAAGTAGAGGGAGCGATTGAGTTAGGGAGTGTGTATGAATTAGTGAGTGCGACACAGGGACGGATTCGAATCTTTCCGGGGCGTGTTGTTCAAACATCGTTGTTCGATCGTAAATATAGTTACGAAGGACCGCTTGGCGTCATGATGGATGATGGGATGTTATCGCTTTTTGTCTGGTCACCGATTGCGGAACGTATCGAGTGTGTCATCTACGATACAACAGAAACAGTTCTGAAAACGAGCGAGATGAAACGGGGCGATCGTGGTGTTTACCAAATTACGTTAGCTCGCGAATATGAACACGCCCGATACCGTTATCGCGTGACGACGTACTTAGGGACGACCGAAGTCGTCGATCCATATGCAAAAGCAGTGACGGCGAACGGACGGTTCGGCGTCCTGTCAGATGTCGATCAAGAAATCAGGCAGCGATTTCCGAAGCGGAAAAAACGTCCGATTCTTGTGAAACCGACGGATGCAGTAATTTATGAAGCGCATATCCGGGACTTCACGATTGATGCGACATCAGGATCGACGCACCCGGGACAATACCTGGGTGTGTCCGAGCGGGGGACGCGTTCTCCGGCTGGGAAGAAGACGGGACTCGATTATTTGCTTGACTTGGGCGTAACACACGTTCAACTTCTACCGGTACATTTGTTCGGTTCGACGGATGAAATTACACGCTCACCATACAATTGGGGATACGACCCCGTAAACTGGTTCGCACTGGCGGGTAGCTATGCGAGTGATGCGACAAATCCGCGAACGCGGATTTTCGAGTACGTCGAGATGATTGATCAGCTGCATGCTGCCGGTATCCGGGTCACGTTTGATGTCGTCATGAATCATGTCTATATTCGTGAGCAGGCAGCACTCGAACATCTTGTCCCTGGTTACTACTTCCGTTATGAACTCGACGGGACGCTGGCGAATGGAACGGGCGTCGGAAATGATACAGCATCAGAACGTTTTATGATGAAACGATTGATTGTTGACTGCGTGACCTATTTCGCGGAGGTACTCCAAATTGATGCCTTCCGATTTGATTTGATGGGAATTCACGACGTGGAGACGATGAACAGCCTTCGGACGGCTCTTGATGCGATTGATCCGACAATCCTCATCTACGGGGAAGGATGGGATCTTGCGACACCGTTAGCCGCACGGCGAAAAGCGATTAGCTCCTCTGCTGCACGGATGCCTGGGATTGGTCATTTTAATGATGTCTTTCGGGATGCACTGAAGGGATCAACGTTTAATGAACATGACCGTGGATTTGTGTCGGGCGATCTTTGGAAAGAAGGAGAGGTTCGAAACGGAATAGCCGGAAGTGTGACGCTTGAGAATCAAACGTACGGTCGTTTCCCAGAGCCGACCTACTCGATTAACTACGTCGAAGCACATGACAATCATACGCTGTTTGATAAATTGAGCCTTGCTAGACCGGATCTCGATGAAAACCAACTTCTACGAATGAGTCGTCTTGCACAAACGATTGTGATTTTAGCAGAGGGAATTCCATTTCTTCATGCCGGGCAAGAATTTGGTCGGACGAAACAAGGTGTCGAAAACAGTTATAATGCACCCGATGCCATTAATCGATTGGATTGGACATTGCGGGATCGTCATTTTGAGATGGTCGACTATATTAAAAATATCTTACAGATTAGACGGATGCACGGTGGTTTCCGCTTGCACCGGGCGAATCAGATTCAAGAATCGTTTCATTTTTTATCGATGCGACCGGGTGTCATCGCTTACGAAGTGGATGCGATTCACTCTTATGATGCCTGGCAGCGAACACTCGTCGTGCATAATGTGACGGATGAAACAATCGAGATTGCGCTCGATCACCCGATGTGGAATCTTCATGTTCAAGGTGATGAAGCATCCGTCACCCCAATCGAAAAAGGCGTCGCCAAGATTAAAGTGCTTCCGTTGTCAACGACGATTGCGACATGTTAAGATATTCATTGTGCCTTATGGCAAATCTATTAAAAAGTTGAGCGGATTATGATGGAATTAGATATTTTAGATGCGCTTGGCGAAGGCTGGACGCTTACGCCAGCAGGCGGCATTACAGGTGAAGCGTACGTCGCTTCGACTGGACAGTCAAAATTATTTTTGAAGCGGAACTCTTCTCCGTTCTTAGCCATTTTATCGGCGGATGGAATCGTTCCGAAGTTGCTTTGGACTAAACGAATTTACAGTGGGGATGTCATCAGCGCGCAACAATTCATTGAAGGAAACGAACTCGAACCGGAAATGATGGAGCGTCCAGAGGTGGCCCGATTACTAGGGAAAATACATGATTCAAAAGAGTTGTTGTTCATGTTACAACAACTTGATCAACGACCGATTGAACCAGACGAGCTATTGCGTCAATGCCGTCTCTATTTTCAACCGGCAGAACTACGTGAAGCAAACTTGATTGAACAGGCGATTGGTTATTTAGAGACGCATTTAGCGCTTGTCCGAACGGATGAGCAAGTCGTTTGTCATTCAGATTTAAATCACAACAATTGGTTGACGGGGGCGGATGGTCATCTCTATTTAAATGATTGGGATGATGCGATCATCGCCGATCGTGCCTATGATTTAGGGATGATGCTCTATAGTTATGTTGACGAGGAATACTGGCCGGAATGGTTTGCGAGTTACGGTCATCCGTTGACCCTTGAATTAAAACAGCGCATGCATTGGTACGTGGTGGCGCAAGCGATTTTGTCGATTTACTGGTATGAAGATGCACAACATCCAGATGCGCCAGAAAGTTATATTTTTCTCGCGCAGTTGCTCGAAAATGAAATGTAATCGGCAGGGGCGGTTGGACCAGTGAAAAAAGGTGGGCATCACTTGCGGGTGATCGACCATCTTTTTCTGTGATACCGTTAAAACATTCGTTTCCCGCAGGAGTCACAGAAAATGAAAATAACTAAAAAACCGCCAAAGTGCAATAAGCGCTTTGGCGGTTTTAGTTGAAGCGAAAAAATTAACCACAGATTGTAGACAAACTCTTATAAAGAGTGAACATGCTATATCGAGATGCAAACAATTCGCGTTGCCCTGTCTCGCCTCGCCCGAGGAAAGCAACGAAACGTGACACTTTATCTCCTGATAGAACTTTGTCTACAGCCTGAACATTAACCTTCTGCTATTTTTATTTCTTGTTCGATGTCATGACTTTCAAGATCTGCTTCTCGGTAAGCAGCTGTCGTCGGTAGACGTAAATCAAGGCGTGGTTTTTCTTCGAATGAGACGGTGACGTTCTTGACCGTGTAATCGAAGACGTGCCCGCCACCTTCGCGGGCTTGATCGATGAAGTGTAGATGATATCCGGCGACGGCAATCCCGTGACCGAAGCGTGGTGTATAGTAGCCGGCAAGTGTCCCTTCCGTCTGTTCGAACGTCCGTGCACTTTGTGTCGCAACGGCTTCCGTGATCGGGACGAATGGTTGTTCTTGGCGTGCGACCGTCCGTGTCTTGACTTCCGTGAACTCTCCATCGATTCGCACGGCATAAAAGCTGTTGATTGTCGCGAGTTGCGTGCTTAGCCAATGCTCGAAGTCTTGTTTCGTCATTTCTTGATCGATTTGAATCGACTGTGTCGGAGTAAATCGAGTCAACGTACAAAACGGTGTCGTCGTTTCGGGGTCGAGCGGGCGGGCGCTCCCGTCAGAACGCAATTGATAAAAGGTATTATCAAAACCAATCATTTCTCCGTCGAGATGGTCGAAGGTTCCGATGCCGAAGTCGCGCCCGTCAAGAACGGACGCATAACTGACCTCGCTTTCGAAGACGCCGTCGAGTAACGCCATCATCGTCGAGATTTGAAGTAACGTATCATCGTTCGTCATCTGCTCATCTCCTTATCAGTTTAATTGATCCAAGTGTACTTCTTTTCCGAGCGCAGCATTATCGCTGTAATCGATCGGAACATCAATGATGACAGGTCCTTCTGTTTTCCAAGCTTCTTCCATGACAGCGACGAGTTCAGACGGATGATTGACGCGTAAGCCTTTTGCACCAAAACTTTCCGCATACTTCACAAGATCGACATCGCCAAATGATGTGCCTGATTTCCGTTTATATTTCATTTCTTGTTGGAACGCGACCATATCAAAGCCGCTGTCACGCCAAACGAAATGGACGATCGGAGCATTCAAGCGGACGGCTGTCTCAAGTTCCATTGCAGAGAAAAGGAACCCGCCGTCACCTGAAATCGAGACGGCTTTTTTACCAGGACGGACGAGTGTCGCTGCGATGGCCCAAGGTAATGCAACACCAAGCGTCTGCATCCCGTTACTGAACAAGAGGTGACGCGGTTCGTATGAACGGAAGTGACGCGCCATCCAGATATAATGTGAACCGACATCAACCGTTACGGTAACGTCATCTGCAATCTGTTCGCGTAATGTCTTCATGAAATAAAGTGGATGCGTCAATAGCGAGTCTTCGACGACCGGCGGGACGTCCCGCTCGACGAGCCGTTGTTGAAGACCGTTCAAGAATGTATCCGTGCTTGTTGACAAGGCGAGTGGCTTCAGACGATCGGATAACGCATCAATCGTTTTCGCGACGTCACCGACAAGCTCGCGATCAGGACGATAGAAGTGATCAATTTCAGCCCGCATCTGGTCGATATGAATTAATGTCCGTTCATTCGTTGGTTTGTTCCAAAACTTCGGATCGTAGCCGATCGGGTCATAACCAATGGATAAGACGAGATCCGCTTCAGCGAGCAACGCGTCACCTGGTTGGTTGCGGAATAGACCGACACGACCATAAAAATTAGATTCTAAGTCACGTGACAAAGTCCCCGCAGCTTGGAACGTTTGGACGACGGGAATCGAAACACGGTTCAATAAAGTGCGAATCGCTTTGACGACGTCCGGTTGACTGGAACGCATACCGAGCAGGAGAACAGGGAGTTTCGCTTGTTCGATCAGTGTGGCCGTCTCTTCGACCCATTCTTCTGGAGCAATCCCGAGTTTTGGTGTCGGTACGGCTTTAAAGGACGTGACGTTTGATTCGTTCAAACCGACATCTTGCGGAATACTGACGAAAGCAGCACCGGACGTCGTTTCGGCAGTCCGGAAAGCATTCGAGAGGACTTCTGGGATATTATCCGCATCTTGAACTTCTGCGCTGAAGTTCGTGATTGGCGTAAAGAGTGCTTGGTTGTCCATCGATTGGTGCGTCCGTTTGAGTCGATCGGCACGTGAGACGGCACCGGCAATCGCGACGATCGGATCGCCTTCCGAGTTAGCTGTCACGAGACCTGTTGCGAGATTTGATGCGCCCGGACCAGACGTAACGAGGACGACCCCTGGTTTATCCGTCAAACGTCCGATTGCTTGGGCCATGAAAGCGGCATTTTGTTCGTGACGTGCGACGATTAATTCAGGACCACGATCTTGTAAGACGTTGAAAACAGAATCGATTTTTGCTCCGGGAATTCCGAAGATGTATTCGACCCCTTGCTCGATTAACGTATCAACGACCAAATCAGCTCCTGTTTTTTTCTGTACTAAATTTTCATTTTCGCTGTTTTCGTTTTTGCTCATTACAATTCTCCTTCGTTATCAACGTATTTTGTCGATTGATAGCTGTAATATAAAAACTGTTTCATCGAAATTATACATCTGTTTTAGTCAGAAACCAACCATAATCCTTTAGAAAGTAAAAAAGGCATCTTGTGACAGAACACAAGATGCCTACTGAATCGCGATTATTTAGCGTCAACTTTACCGAATGTCGCCCAAACGAAAAGAGCAGTCACGCCCATGACGAGAACGATCGGTGATGCCCACATAATTAAGAAATTTTCCAATGTCAAAACCTCCTTTAGGGATAGTCCGTATAGTAAGTGTAGTAGATTGCTCAGTAATTCTCAAGTGACGATCTGCTGAACATTCGACTCTGCTAAACGAATAACATCTTATATAATTACCCGAATCATGATAAACTTATCTGCGGATAATTTAAGAATTGAAAGGATGAACAATATGCGTTTACGCCATAAGCCTTGGGCGCTGGATTATATGAAAGAACAGGCATCGATCTATATCGCGGACCCGGCGACCTTAAAAGGAAACTGGTCAGAAGAATTTAAAAATGAACATCCACTATACATTGAGGTAGGTTCCGGAAAAGGAGCATTCATCACGGGTATGGCAAAGCAATACCCGGACATCAACTTCATCGCGATTGAATTATTTGAAAGTGTTGCGGTTGCAATCGTTCAAAAATTGGTCGAAGAGCCACTACCTAACGTCCGTGTCTTGACGGTCGATGCAAAAGACTTACGTGACTTCTTTGAAAAGGGAGAAGTCACTCGTGTCTACTTGAACTTCTCTGATCCGTGGCCGAAGTCGCGTCATGCGAAACGACGTCTCACATATAAGACGTTCCTCGCGACGTACGAAGACATTTTGCCGGAGCAAGGTCAGATTCACTTTAAGACGGATAACCGTAAACTATTTGAATCGAGCCTGATGACGATGTCAGCTTACGGTATGACATTCGACTGGATGTCGCTTGATCTACACGTCAATGAGCCGGAAGATAACGTCAGAACGGAGTACGAAGAACGTTTTTCAGCACTTGGTCAACCGATTTATCGGATGGAAGCAACGTACGGAAAATGATTTAGACAAAAAGTTTTCTTATTTTCCTGGTATTTCTTTCACACTTTTTTCTTATTAATTGGTACAATGTTGTTGACTGAAGAACTTGTACTTACAGGTAAAGGGGGAATTTGGGGATGTGGCAAAAAAGCTTAGCCTTCGTAACAGCACTCTTTCTCGCGCTGAGTATCGGTCAATCGGTATTCGCTGCGATTGATACGTCAGCAATGGAAAAGGCTCTCGACGAGGAATTAAAGAGTTCGCATTACGATTATAAAAAAGGTTCTGTAGAAATCGAGGACCCGAAAACATTCACTGGTGAAAAAGGTGAAGAAATCATCGGCGGAATCGCTGTCATCGAGACAGTCCGTGATGGCATCTTTATCACAATCAAACGTGAAATCCACTTCTATAACACGGAGAGTAAAGAGATGTTGACGAACGCAGATGCTGCGAAAGTAGATGGCGTCAAAGAATACATCGACAAAAACTCGAACAACTTACAGCAGAAAGTAGTCTACTGGTTACCGATGTTATTGATGATCTTGTTGATTGCCGTACCAGCAATTGTACTTTATGTCGTCGTACCACGTCTTTATTCGACAAGTGAATACATGAACCCGATCTACGAACGTAACGATAACCCACGTTAATCGTTGTCGGACAAAACGAAACACCCGCCTAAGAGGAAGTAAGATTCCGAAGAGGTGGGTTTTTTTTTGAACTAAAAAAATAATACGACGAGAAATGCCAAAATGGCAGGCAGTCCTTGTTTGTAGAGAATCGAGACATTTGCTGTCGCTGCACCGTACAGGGCGGCGATGATGACACAACTTAAGAAAAACAGTTGAATGACAGATGAATCAAGGACAAGACCGAGAATCAATCCGGCAGCAAGAAAACCATTGTATAATCCTTGATTGGCAAACAATGTTTTGATGCGTGGATCTGCTGCGATTTCCTTCGTCAGTCCAAACGTACGAAGCGCTGGTTTTGAAGATAAGAAAAACATTTCAAGAGCTAAAATATAGAAATGTTCAAGGGCAACAAGTAAAACAAGAATCGTTCCGAGTAGGTTCATGAAAGTTCGCTCCTAAAAAAAAGACCATACTTCGACTGACGAAGTATGGTCCCGATATTATGCGTATTCGAGTAAAGCGCCTGTTTCTGCATCAACTGTGAATTGATACGTTTTTTCATCGTCACCTTCAAGGACCGAGATGCCACCTTTGTAGCTTTGGTAGTCACGTGACTCATATGCGTACGCCTCTGGTGTTGCAGAGATCCATGCACCTTGGACACGTCCTTTTGCTGAAAATGTGCGTTTCGTGATTTCGAGAGCTTCCTCGGCAGATAGTTGTTTGTTGTCGACAGCCTTCTTAACTGCGAAAGTTGCAACGACAGCTGCTGCCAAACCGATAATCCAATAGCGTTTTTTCATTAAAATTTCCCCTCCTTACAGGTTTCTATACCTACTGTACCAAATAATTCGTCAAGATAGAAACAAAAGCTTAAGTGATTGAAGCATTTTTTTGTATAATAGAAAAATAGGAGGCGATACATAGTGAATGAAAAGACAAAAGATCTATTTAAAACATTGACGGAATTGAACGGGGCTCCAGGGTTTGAGCATGAAGTCAGACAGTTCGTCCGAGAGCGGATTACACCGGTGACGGATGAAATCGTTACAGATGGTATCGGATCGATTTTCGGTAAACGGACGGGTCAGGCCGATGGTCCGAAAGTGATGGTCGCAGGTCACATGGACGAAGTTGCCTTCATGGTCACACAAATCACGAAGAACGGGATGCTTCGGATTCAGCCGCTCGGTGGTTGGTGGAGTCAAGTTCTACTTGCACAACGCTTTTCGATTTGCGGCGATCATGGAATCATTCCGGGAATCATCGCATCGACACCGCCACATCTCTTAACAGAGGAAGTGCGGAATAAACCAATGGCGATCAAAGACATGTTTATCGATATCGGGGCGGATTCAAAAGAAGAAGCGGAATCGTTTGGCGTTCGACCAGGAATTCCGGCTGTTCCATTCTTCCCGTTCACACCGATGGCGAATCCGAAAAAAATCATGGCGAAAGCCTGGGACAATCGGTACGGGGTCGGTATGGCGATTGAGTTGCTTGAAGAGACGAAGGCAGCCGATCATCCGAATGTCTTATTCTCTGGTGCAACTGTCCAAGAAGAAGTAGGATTACGCGGAGCACAGACGGCGACGAACATGATTGATCCGGATGTCGCATTTGTTGTCGACGCTTCACCAGCGAACGATGCTTCAGGCGATAAAACGGAGTTTGGTCAACTTGGTCAAGGTCCTTTGTTACGCATCAAGGATAGCGTCATGATTCTATCGAAGGAAATGACGGATTATGTACTTGATACGGCAGAATCGAATCAGATTCCGTATCAGTATTATGTTGGAGCGGGCGGGACGGATGGCGGTGTCATTCATCGTTCGAACAATGGGATTCCGACGACGGTCGTTGGCTTACCGGCTCGCTATATCCATACGCATGCTTCAATCATGCATACGGATGACTACGATGCGGCGAAAGAGTTGTTGAAAAAACTCGTCACGCAATTGGATGCGACAACGCTCGCGACACTACAAGTGAAGTAAGCAATCCGGAAGGTGGATTTGTCTCTATGGACAAATTCACCTTCTTTTTCGCGAAACACATGTCTTGTCAAATGGAATAACATTTGTGTTTTCTTTTATGGGAAATTTGTTATAATAACGTTGATTTGACGAAAAGGACGTGGCGACTTGTTAAAAGATAAAGGAATATCATTAAGCCCTCGGATTTATTTCATTACAGTGCTCAGTTATATGGCGCTCGGTTTATTTAGCTCGTTGATTATGGGATTGATTCTGAAAACGATTGGCGACGGTTTGATGACACGTGGAGTCGATGCATCGATTCTCGTCACGATTGGGGATCAAGCGATTGCGTTGACAGGACCAGCGATTGGTGTTGCTGTCGCGTTCGCTTTAGAGGCACCGCCGTTGATTTTATTTTCAGCAGTCGTTGTCGGAGCGTTCGGTTATGAAGCAGGCGGACCTGCCGGGAGCTATATCGCGGCGTTGATTGCGACGGAGTCCGGAAAACTGTTTTCAAAAACGACGCGTCTCGATATTATCGTGACACCTTTACTTACGTTAGTGATCGGCTTTTTAAGTGGGAAGTATATCGGTTCTTGGATTGGAACGTTGATGACGGATCTCGGGGAAGTCATTCGCTGGGGAACGGAACGCGAACCGCTGCTGATGGGGATTTTTGTTGCGACGGTCATGGGGCTCGCATTGACAGCGCCCATTTCAAGTGCTGCTTTAGGCATCATGTTAGGACTGGATGGATTAGCCGCAGGGGCAGCGACGATCGGTTGTGCAGCCCAAATGATTGGATTTGGTGTCATCAGTTATCGTGATAACGGGATTGGTGGATTGATTGCACAAGGGGTCGGGACATCGATGCTTCAAGTCGGAAATATCATCCGTAATCCGTGGACGATTATTCCCCCAACGCTTGCCGGTGCGTTGTTGGCACCATTCGCGACAGTCTTGTTCAGTCTCGAGAGTAATCCGGCGGGTTCTGGAATGGGGACGAGCGGATTAGTTGGTCCATTGATGGTACTGAAGACAATGGGCTTCACGACAGAATATTATCTTGCTGTCGGCATCCTATGTTTCGTCGCTCCGGCAATCATCAGTTATCTAATTTATCGGGTATTGTACCGGTATGGACGTATTAAGGACGGCGATTTAAAAATCGACTATTGAATCTAAAAAAAGGGCTGACTCATAAGTCAAAAAAAATAATCCTTGTGGCGGACGTTTCCGTCCTCCATCAATCAAAAGGCCGATGATCCCACTTTTCACGGGATCGTCGGCCATTTCTAATTAATTGAGAGTCGTTCACGCTTTTAAGTCAGTCCCTTTTGTCATTATAAAGAAAAACCGAACGAACTCGAGTAGAAACTCGTCAGAAATACGTAGAGATAAATTAAATAGAGGGGGGTCAAGTAACGCATCCGGACAACTGGTAACTTTCGGGCGACACGTTTCCCGAGTGCTTCAAGGACAAGGATAATCGCAAACCCGATAACTAAGAATGTTAAAATCTCAGGTAATCCTCGTTCAGAATCGATAAAAGAGTAACCGTAGCGAAGGCAACTCGTCATTCCGACGAAGCCGACGAAACGTTCGAATGGATGTTTAATAGGTTGGTCCGTCATAGTGATTTCCTTTCAAGGCGTTTTCTAGTTGAAGTATAGCAAACAGAGCGTGAAAACGCACAGAAACATTCGAATATGCTATGATGTACCCAATGAAATTAAGAAGTAATCAAAGGAGGAACTACCATGAAAAAACTTGATTCTCAACAACTATTTGAAACAGCGAAGCAAGGAAATGCTGTTTTTCTCTTTTCAGCAAACTGGTGCCCGGACTGCCGCTTTCTCGATCCGTTCATGCCAGAAATCGAAAGTAAATTCAGTGAGTTTGAATTTTATTACGTCGACCGTGATGAACATATGGAAATTGCCCAGGAAATGGACATCTTCGGCATTCCGAGTTTCGTTGCCTATCGTGGAAACGAAGAAACAGGACGTTACGTCGGAAAAGAACGTAAAACACCTGAACAAGTGACCGAATTTTTAGAAACAGTCTGACACGAAAGCGAGCGCTGTCTCGCTTTTTTTCATTAAGAAAGGATGGAAATGACCCATGGAACTGCAACAAATTCGCCGTATGGTGACGGAAGCATTTGAAGAAGAACGTTATACGACGTACTTTGATCGTGAAAAATCGGTCCTTCGGATTGAACGAAAACAAGACCGGACGGGCGTTGACCTTGGATTAAACCCGCTCGTCGCAAAGGCAAAGCGGCGAGGTGTCATTGCTGTTGAAGAGACGATTGAGTACATCAAAGCGGTTCTAGAACAAACGGAGCCTGTCTCATTAGTCGGAAATGAACAAAAAGTATTACCAGTCATTCGAGCGAAGTCGTTCGCTGACGAAACGAAAGATGGCAAGCGAATCATCAGTACGCCACATACGGGTGAAACAAAAATCATGTACGCTCTTGACTTAGGAGCGACCTATCGCCTAATTGATGAAGATTTAGTTGAACAGGCGGGGTGGACGACTGAACACTTGTCTGAAGCAGCACGCTTCAACTTGAAGTCGCTCGAAGCACCATTCAAGGTCGATGAAGTCGCAGGAAATGTCTTTTATTTCTTGAGTACAGGAGATGGCTATGAGGCTAGCCGCGTCCTCAACAAACAATTGTTAGCAGATTATGCAGACAAAGTGACAGGCGAATTTTCGATTGGGATTCCTCATCAGGACGTCTTAATTTTTGCGGATATCCGAAATGACGCGGGCTATGATGTCTTGCAACAGCTAATGTTTGACTTCTTCACAAACGGACGTGTACCGGTTACGGCACTCCCATTCCTATATGAAGACGGAAATCTTGAACCGGTCTTCGTCCTTGCGAAAAACAAGCATCCGAAACCTTGAATAATCTGATACAATAAGCATTGTGAGAAAGTCTGAAGGGAGTCATGGATTGAATGAATGTGTTTTATAATAAAGAAGGTGTCGGAGACGTCTTGATGGTCATCTTATCAGATGCACCACGAGCGGAAGTTACGGCTGAACGTGCAGGTGCTGTCGCGACGATTTTCCATCATGAGCGCGTGATTGGATATAATATTTTTGAAGCGTCACAGCAATTTGAATTGAATGCAGTCGGACCAGTTGAACTGACACCCGAACTCGTCAAAAAAATTCAAAGCGTTTTAGCGGACAACGGCGTAGCGCTTGTAATCGATGACATCGATTACTCACCAAAATTCGTTGTTGGATACGTTAGCTCTTGTGAAAAACATCCGGATGCGGATAAACTATCGATTTGCCAAGTCGAGGTGGACGGAGACACACTTCAAATTGTTTGTGGCGCGCCGAACGTCGCAGAAGGACAAAAAGTTGTCGTTGCTAAACCAGGAGCGGTCATGCCATCCGGTTTAATCATTCGACCTTCTGCACTTCGAGGTATACCGTCAAGCGGGATGCTGTGTTCTGCCCGTGAACTCGCATTACCAGACGCACCACAAGAAAAAGGAATTCTTGTATTAGAGGATTCAGCACATACTGGAGAGGCATTCTTAATCGGCCGTTGATTCGGCCGATTTTTTAACAAGATGGAGGGGTGAAGGAATGAGCAATCGTTACGAACAGTCATTGAAGGAACAAGCGGCACGGATTCGACGGGAATTAGCGGGCGAAAAAGAGACGACTCCAGTCGAACGACCGAAAAAAGAAGAGCGAGAAGATCGCTTCGTGTTGACGGATGTTCCATCGCCTATTTACGGATTCCAACGGCCTAAAAAGCAACGGTCGATCCAAGAAGATGTAACTTCGATTGAATCGGAAATGGACGTTTCAAGTGAATCAGAAGAGGGAAAAACCGAAGAGGGAAAAACCGATGAGGCGCTTGAGAACATGACAGATGAAACAATTGAAGCGTCAGGGATCGAGACGATGGAACAGACGGACTTAACCGAAGTAGACGCAGGTCTTGTTCCAGTGACGGATTCTGAACTACTCAACCCTGACCCATCAATCGAGTCATCAACTGAAGCATTTGCTGTAGAATCTTTTGATTCAGCTCTAACGGAACAAGAGCCAGTTGAAGAAGAACCGGTTACTGAACTAAAACAACAAGATGAATCATTAGAAGTGACATCTTTAAGTGAAGACACGGAACAACCTCCCGTCGAAAACGGAGATGAGATTTCTTCGGAAAACACCGTCGAACATGTCCTTGAGACGGAAACCGTGCAAGAACAACATGTCTTCACGGAAAAGCGCGCTGAAGAAAAAACACAAGTACAGTCAAGTGCAGTCAAGAAACCTGTTGGACCGCCTGTCAACGTTGTGATGACAACTAAAGACTTAATGGCGATGTATCGTGCACGACGTGAACAAAATAATTTACATGGTAAAAAATAAGTCGGTTTGCTATAATGGTACAGGTTTTGTACCCAAGCCCGATGGTACGAACCGGAACGTGAATTGGAGGGCTTTTATATGACAAAGTATCATTTTGTTGGGATTAAAGGGACTGGAATGAGTGCACTTGCCCAAGTATTACATGAGATGAACCATCAAGTACAAGGTTCTGATATCGAAAAACACATCTTTACTGAGGACGCTTTACGGGCGAAAGGTATTCCGTTTTTCCCGTTCAACGCCGACAACATCAAAGAAGATCAAATCATCATTCAAGGAAATGCGTTTGGTGATGAACATCCAGAAATCGCGCGGGCAAATGAACTTGGTTTAACAATTTATCATTACTACGATTTTTTAGGTCACCTAGCAGACGAATATCGTTCAGTCGCAATCACAGGGTCACACGGTAAAACATCGACGACAGGTCTGTTGTCACATGTCTTAAGCGGAATCACGCCAACCGCATTTCTGATTGGTGACGGTACAGGTGCAGGTGTCGAAGAGGCAAAAGCATTTGTGTTTGAAGCATGTGAATACAAACGTCACTTTTTATACTACAAGCCAGATTATGCAATCATGACGAACATCGATTTTGATCACTCGGATTATTTTACAGGCATTGATGACGTCGTTTCGGCGTTCCAAGAAATGGCGATGCAAGTCAAGCAAGCGATCGTTGCTTGTGGGGACGACGAGCATCTTCAAAACATTCAAGCGAATGTGCCTGTCCTCTACTATGGTTTTGGACAGAACAATGATTTCCGCGCTGAAAATGTCGCATCAACACCAGACGGCACATCATTCGATGTCTATTTACGGGATGATTTTTATGGCACGTTCCTGATTCCGGGATTCGGTCAACATCATGTCTTGAATGCTTTATCGGTCATCGCAATCTGTCAGTATGAAGGGTTGAACAAAGAGGATGTCGCGGAACGTCTCGCTTCATTCGGAGGAGTCAAACGTCGCTTTAGTGAATCAGATTTCGGATCACAGATTTTAGTCGATGATTATGCACACCATCCGAAAGAAATTAGTGCGACGATTGAATCGGCACGTAAGAAATATCCGGACCGGGAAGTCATCGCGATTTTCCAACCGCATACGTACACACGCCTAAAGTCATTCATGGATGATTTTGCGACATCGCTTCGGGAAGCGGACGCTACGTATCTCTGTGAGATTTTCGGATCGGCGCGAGAGCAAGAAGGGCAAGTTCGGATTGAGGATCTCCAAGAGAAGATTCCGAATTCTGACATCTTGACGCGAGATAATGTTTCGATTTTAAGTAAACATGACAATGCTGTTCTATTGTTCATGGGTGCGGGGGATATCCAAACGTACCAACAGCAGTATGAAGGAACAAAATAAAATGTTTCATCAGTAAAAGGCATGGGTGCATTCAGGCATCCATGCCTTTTTTGTCGGTTTCGTGAAGTTAAGAAAAGATGACGTACGCCGAACCATTTTTTTATTGCATCTTGAATTGAATTTTGGAATAGTGGGGGTATGTTAATTTAGGAAGGAATCAATCACATGGGACAAATTTTCTTGATTTTATTATTGCAGCTCATTTACGTGCCTGTCCTGACACTCCGGACAATCATGCTCGTCAAAGGGCGGACTGTCATCGCCGGTGTCTTCGGGACGGTCGAAACGTTAATCTATATCTTTGCTTTAGGCGTCGTGTTCCGTGACTTGACGACGCTCGGAATGGTCGTCTACGCACTCGGATTCGGGCTCGGTATTTTAATTGGTGGCTTCGTCGAAAGAAAACTTGCGATTGGCTACAATATGATTCAAGTCCATACACAAGAATTTCCGGCTGAACTGATTCAAGTCATCCGCGATAACGGATTTGGTGTCACCCATTACCAAGGACAAGGACGAGACGGTGTCCGGTACCGGCTCGATGTACTTGCTGCACGGACGCGGATGAAAGTATTGCGTGGTTTAGTCGAAGAATATGAGCCAAAAGCATTCCTCGTTGCTTTCGATTCGGTCGACTTCAAAGGGGGATACATGCTGAAGGGGTTAAAACGTCAAAAGTAATGAAAACTTTTGAAGAACATCACGGGATTCTCCACAAAAAGATGTTTACTCTATGTTATTTAAGGATAAAGATGATATAGAACAAATTACAATTCGTGAGAGGGGTAATCGAAGATGATTAGTAATCACGCAAAAACAGCACTAAACCAACAAGTTGCAAACTATGGTGTTTTATTCGTAAAACTCCATAATTATCATTGGTACATTAAAGGACCAGAATTTTTGACGTTACACGTTAAACTAGAGGAATTGTACACGTGGGTATCTGAGCAATATGATGTTGTCGCAGAACGACTGTTGATGAACAATGGAAATCCTTCAGCGACAATGAAAGAATATTTGGAGCAGACGACGCTTGAAGAAGCAAAATCTGGCTTATCTGCCGATCAGATGGTTGAATCCGTCATCAGCGACTTCCAACAAGTACGTAAAGAAATGCTTGAAGCGATTGAACATTTAGAGGCGCAAGACGTGACGGTCGAAGATGATTTACTGGCTCAAGCAAAAGAAATCGAAAAACAAATTTGGATGTTGCGTGCGACACTAAAAAAATAAGTGGACAAAAACGGATGACTGCATCCTTAGAGGATTCGGCCATCCGTTTTCTACTTATTTTAGATTTTCCGGGTTCAAGACGTCGAGTTCAGGAAGGACGAATCGTCCATCTTTACGAATCAAGACATCGTCAAACCAAATTTCACCGCCGCCATAATCCGGGCGTTGAATGTTGACCAAGTCCCAATGGACCGAAGAATCGTTTCCGTTATAGGCTTCAGCGTAAGCTTGACCCGGCGTAAAGTGGAAACTGCCATCAATTTTTTCGTCAAATAAAATATCTTTCATCGGATGTTGGATGAATGGATTGACACCAATCGCAAACTCACCGACGAAACGGGCGCCGGCATCTGTATCAAACACTTGATTGATGCGCTCCGTATCGTTCGCCGTTGCTTCAACAATTTTTCCGTTTTCGAACGTCAATTTTACGTTTTCGAACGTAAATCCTTGATAAGGTGACGGTGTATTATAGGAAATGACGCCGTTGACGGAATCTTTGACAGGGGCCGTAAAGACTTCACCGTCCGGAATGTTGGCATTACCGGCACACTTGATTGCGGCGATGTCTTTAATCGAGAACGTTAAATCTGTCCCGTCCCCGACGAGGCGGACACGATCGGTCTTGTTCATCAGCTCGACGAGTGGTTCCATCGCCTTGCCCATTTTCTCGTAATCCAGCGTACAGACATCAAAGTAGAAGTCTTCAAACGCTTCTGTCGATTGGTTGGCAAGTTGAGCCATCGAAGCTGTCGGGAAACGGAGGACGACCCATTTCGTTCCTTTAACACGATCTTGGGTATGCATTTTCCCTAATGTTTGTCCGTATAACTTCATTTTGTCCGATGGCACGTCAGATAATTCATTGATGTTATCCCCGGCACGTAAGCCGATATAAGCGTCCATCGCTTGCATCTGCTTTTGCTCGATGTCAGCCATCAATTGAAGTTGCTCTTCTGATGCATTTCGGTATAATTTTCGTAGAATACGATTATCTTTCAACAGGACGAATGGAAGTCCGCCTGCTTCATAGGCAGCATCAACGAGTGCTTCGACTAATTCGCGCTCAATTCCGAAATTTTCAATTAAAACTTTTTCACCAGGAGCGAGTGCAACAGAATAATTAATTAAGTTCGTTGCAAGTTGTGTAAGACGTGGATCGCGCATGAATAGTTCCCCCTCTAATTTGCGTATGTAGGTTTCATCTATCATTGTAACGGAAATAAACCAATTGGAGTAGCAGGAACGACTCGAGATACGTCGAACTACCAACAAGACACTAGCAAAAGAAATTGGAGGCATGAATCATGGAAATCACATTAGGCGGTATCGCCGGACTAGTCGCTGCGATCGCATTCGTAGTGCTCGTTATCTTCCTTGCGCGCGTACTTGGTGCAGCAAGCAAGACACTAAATAATGTCGCAGACACGACAGCAGGACTTGAACGCCAGCTGGACGGAATTATGATGGAGACGACGGCGTTGCTACATAAAACGAATCGTCTTGTCGATACAATCGAAGAAAAAACAGAGCTCCTTGCGCCGGTTGCGAATTCGATTGAAGAGTTAGGCACATCGCTAAACAAAGTGACGGATTCTGTTCGAACTGTTTCTGATACAGTAGCAGGGGCAGCAGATACGAACAAAGAACAGATTGCTCAAGCGGTTCGTTGGGGTTCAGTCGCTGTTGAACTCTTTAAAAAGAATAAACCGGAATCAGGTCAACCTGTTTCATCTTCTAGTACGGCTACGACAACGGTGGAGAAAAAACAACGCCGCCGTTTCCGTAAACAGGCAGATACACCGGTGACACCGGAAGTCGTGTCAGTGCCGGATGTTGAAAGTATTCCAGATGAATTGAAGGGAGATCGTAAATCATGACAAAACAACACCCATACCAAGCCCAGGACCAAAATACTTCAAAAGGTGGCGGCTTCTTAGCAGGCATCATCGTTGGAGGATTGATTGGTGCAGTCGCTGCGTTACTTTCAAGTCCGAAGTCAGGAAGCGAGATGCGTGGCATGCTCGATGAGCGTACAGCTCCTGCACGTCAACGCTTGAATGAACAGACGCAAGTGGTCCGTGAAAAAGCGGAGCCGCTCGTCGGCGAATGGATTCAACTGGCAAAAGATAAAGCAGCACCGGTCATCGAAAAAGCGAAAAAAAATTCAACTGTTCAAGAAGCGGCACAATACGCTGGTTTTGAAAAAGACCAGGCAAGCATTGACGCAGCACTCGCAGAAGCAGAACAACTCGTACGAGACATCGAACGTGAAATCGGTGAGGAAGTGAACGGTGCAGCTGTTGCGGAACAACTCGATACAGAGACTGTCGCTGATCTTTCTGAGCTGCGTGAAGATTTAGAAGAAGATCAAGAAGATGAGGCTGAGGAAAACGATCCGCAAGCAGACATGGCAAACGAGAAAAAGCCGAAGAAGTAATTTTACTGAACGTATTAGCTGCTTTTAGTAGCTAATACGTTTTATTTTTTTGTATAATTTGATTTGAAAAGAGCACATCAAAAAAAAGAATGGGTTCGAGTAGTTCTATCATGTACAATCGGCATGAAGTCGGCTATAATTAGTTGCTATTACGAGCTATATGCTGATTAGGGAGTGGTAGACAGATGGATCAACAAGCAGAACTAAAGCGTTTACGCGATGAACTTGATTTAGTAAACGCTGATTTACTAGAATTAATCAACAAGCGGGGCGAAATCGCCGTCGAAATCGGTAAAGTAAAACGTGCGCAAGGGCTTGACCGTTACGACCCGGTACGTGAACGTCAGATGCTTGAGTCGATAGCCGAAAATAACCATGGTCCTTTTGAAAATGGTCGCCTTCAGCATATGTTCAAAGAGATTTTTAAAGCGTCACTTGAACTACAAGGGGAAGACCGGACACGTAAATTGCTCGTGTCACGTAAACAAAAACCAACGAATACGATTATCCGTGTTGGAGATGATGTCATCGGTGACGGATCCCAACAACTGATTGCTGGACCTTGTGCCGTTGAAAGTGAGGAACAAGTCTTTGAAGTAGCCGCACAGCTTGCAAAGCATGGTGTTCGCTTCATGCGTGGCGGGGCATACAAACCACGGACATCGCCTTACGATTTCCAAGGGCTCGGTTTAGAAGGATTGAAGATGTTAAAAAAAGCAGCAGATGCGCATAACTTACATGTCATTACCGAAATTATGACGCCGAGTGCCGTTGAATCTGCTTTACCATATGTTGATATCATTCAAGTCGGTGCACGTAACATGCAAAACTTCGATTTGTTAAAGGAAGTCGGGCGTACGAACAAACCCGTTCTTTTAAAACGTGGTCTTTCAGCAACACTCGAAGAGTTCATGTACGCAGCTGAATACATCATGGCGAGCGGGAACGATCAAGTCATCCTATGCGAGCGCGGTATTCGTACTTACGAACGCGCGACACGGAATACACTTGATATTTCTGCCGTTCCTATCCTGAAGCAAGAAACGCATCTTCCTGTCATGGTCGATGTCACACACTCGACAGGACGAAAAGATATTCTTTTACCGACGGCGAAAGCTGCATATGCTGTTGGGGCAGATGCCGTCATGGTCGAAGTGCATCCATTCCCTGCATTGGCACTGTCTGATGCGAACCAACAACTTGATTTTAAAGAATTCGATGCGTTCGTCGAAAACTTAACGTCAACTTTTCCGGCACTAAACGTTCAATGATTTTGTAAAAAGGGTAACCTATAGCGAATGAAAACGTTTTACAATGAAGGAAGAATGGGAAAAGAAAGATATCTTTTCCTGTCTTCCTTTCGTGTTGTCTAAAAATGAAAATGAGAATGAAAACGAAATGATTGTTTAAATAAGGAGGAATTTGCTTTGAACAGTAATATTACAATTTATGATGTAGCACGCGAAGCCGCTGTTTCGATGGCGACTGTCTCCCGGGTAGTTAACGGAAATCCGAACGTCAAGCCATCCACGCGCAAGAAAGTCCAGGATGCAATCGATCAACTCGGGTATCGCCCAAATGCCGTCGCACGTGGACTCGCAAGTAAAAAAACGACAACGGTCGGAGTCATCGTACCGGATATCTCAAATATTTTCTTTGCCGATTTAGCGCGTGGGATTGAAGATGTCGCGACGATGTACAAATATAACATCATTTTATGTAACTCCGATCAAAATCGTGAAAAAGAAATCCATCTCTTGAATACGTTGCTCGGAAAACAAGTCGATGGCATCATTTTCATGGGTGGACGCCTTCATGAAGATTTAGTCCGCGAATTCAAAACATCCCCTGTGCCGATCGTATTAGCAGCGACGCTCAATCAAGACTATGATCTTCCTGCTGTCAACATCGATTACGAGAGTGCGGCATATGACGCCGTCAAATCATTGATCGATCATGGACATAAACGGATCGGGTTCATCACGGGTCCACTCGAGCAACAGATTAACGGTGAGAAGAAATTTGCCGGGTACCGTAATGCCCTGGAAGAAGCCAATCTTCCGTTTGACGAACAAAATGTCGTTTTAGGAAACTACACGTATGATTCAGGAATGAAGGCAATGAACCAACTGCTTGAACTCGGTGAGGAGTGCCCACGTGCAATCTTTGCTGGGACGGATGAAATGGCTCTCGGTGTCATTCATGCCTTACAGGACGCAGGTCACCGTGTTCCTGAAGACTTCGAAGTCATCGGACACGATAATACACGTCTCGCGACGATGATTCGTCCGAAGCTGACGACTGTCGTGCAACCGATGTATGATATCGGAGCAGTTTCGATGCGTCTGTTGACTAAAATCTTGAATCAAGAAGAAATTGAAACAAATGATGTAACGTTACCGCACCGGATTGAGCACCGGGACTCTACACGTTCATGATGTTCAAACAAAAATCGTCCTCTTTCCTAGTCGAGTCTAGGAAAAAAGACGATTTTTGTTTTGTTCTAAATTATTTAAGGTGTCACGGTAATAAGTTGATCTTGATGGTGATGCAACTGATCATTTTCAACATGAAGCCGGACCGTCGTTTGACCAGCTTGTGCTAATTTGACTTGACCGACGTACATGTCTTCTTTCAGTGTCAACGGGATGTAGGTATGTTTTTCGACGCCTTCTTCGATGACTTCGACTTGAACGTCTGCTTTTAAGACTTTTCCATCTTCAAAGATATGAAACGATACAGGGAGCGTCGCACCTGCCGTGACTTTCGTTGCCCCCATATAGTGAACGGCAAGATTTTCGCTCGAAGCATGATCATGATCGGCATCGTCGTGTGAAGCTTCTTCATGCGAATGATCCATTACAGTAAAAGAAATTTTATCCATGTGGTGTAGACCCTTTTTATCATTGATATGATAGAGTCCTTCGTATTCACCTTCAGCGAGTGTTGCTTCTGCTTGGTAAGAACCCGTTTTTTTCAAAGAAGCTTTAATTTTTTTATGAGCAGTATCTTTTTCATCTGCTTTCCAAATCTCGAACGTCACATCTTCTACATTGACTGCTTTTTTATCTTCGACAGCAGTTGCTTTAAATATGACCTTTTCATCAGCCATCGTTTTTGCTGGAACCTCTACTTTGACGTCGACTGCCGGTTTCCCACTACCTTGCATCGCGTCGTGGTCCATCGCCTTTTCTTCGCTATTGTTGCATCCTGCAAGAAATAGACCAGTTGCAAGTACGGCAACACTCATCCCCATCATTTTCTTCATGTTCAGTCCCCCAATTATTCATTTACTATGTAAAGTATTGAAACCTTATTTAGTATACCAATAACTTGTGAAATCCGAACGAAGTATATGTGAAAAGTACAGGACAATTTTTAATCACTCGAGTAGGGTGAAGCTTCTGATAAACGGTCTTTTTTCGCGTCATCGATAAATGGCCATAGGAGTCGTTTAACGGTTTCCCAGTTTTTTTCCTCAATTTCAGGTCGACGGGGAATCGAAGGGTATGCTGGCAATTGATCTGCCCACGTGGTCGGAACCGTCGTACTCTGTTTTGTCCATCGCTCAATCCAGTCTTTCGGGAGGTCCCCACTAAATGGTGCACGATTTGTCAAAGCTGCGAAGACTTGACTCCAGGCGCGGGGAACGACACGGTACCAATCGTATCCTCCTCCGCCTAAAGCGACAATCCGGCCTTTCGTATAACGGTTTGCTGCTTCGACAGCGATTTGCGGAATTTGTTCATAACTTTTCATCGTGAGCGACAAGTGAGTCAATGGATCAAGCGCGTGGGCATCGGCACCATTTTGCGTAATGATCAAGTCAGGTTGGAACAACTCACAGGCTTCGAACAAGGCAGTCCGATAGGCGAGTAAAAACGAAGCGTCTTCCGTAAAAGCATCAAATGGAATGTTCCAACTGAAGCCATAACCCTCTTCAGATCCGCGCTCTGTCACCATACCTGTCCCCGGGAAGAGATAACGTCCTGTTTCATGCAGTGACAGCGTCATGGCATCGGAACGATTATAAAAAGCCCACTGGACACCATCGCCATGGTGCGCATCGGTATCGACATAAAGAATACGACACGCATATTTTTCAATCATCGCCGCCATGGCGACTGCTGTATCGTTGTAGATACAAAATCCTGAAGCACGACCACGAAAACCATGGTGCAGACCACCCGCGATATGAAATGTCCGTTTATATCGTCCGGACAAGACGAGTTCGCAAGCCTCAATTGTTCCACCGACGAGTAGTGCGGCACCTTCATGCATGTCAGGGAAGACGGGTGTATCTTCTGTTGCTAGCCCATACATCTGTGCCTTCATTGGCGTCAGTTCACCTTGACCCGCCAGCTTGACGGCTTGAATATAATCGGCATCATGTACGAGTCGTAACTCCTCATCCGTTGCGCGACGTGGTGCGATACAGTCGACGTCCTTGAGTGCCCCCATCGTCTCTAAGAGAGAGACGGTCAAGTCCAGTCGAATTGGGTTGAAAGGATGTGTATCGGAAAAACGATAATTCGTTTCTTCCTCACTGTAAATATAAGCAAACTCTTTCATCGGCTGACGTCGGGACCGAGTACATCGAATCCTTCCTTCCGTAACTTTTCGATGATTCGAATCGGATTCATCGTCTGGACACGAAAAGCGACGATGCGGACATACGGATCAGGCGTAGGATACACGAGGACATTTAAGATATTGATATTCGTTTTGGCGAGTAGATTCGCAATCTTTGCTAATGTACCCGCTGTATTTTCAACACGCACTTCGATTTGTGAGCTCGGCTCGAGCGCTCCTGTTAATTGAACGAATGTCCGAAGCAAATCGGTTTCTGTCATTAAGCCGACGAGACGCCGTCCCCGAACAATCGGTAAGCAAGATAAGCGATGTTCATAAAATAAAATCGCGGCGTCTTCAATGAAATCAAGCGGGTGTGCCGTGATAGGAGTTTGTTGCATGATACTTGAAACGGAATTTTGTTGATCAACGTGAAGGGTATCTGGATGAAAGACACTGCTTGCACTTTGGAGCTCTTTTAGACCGATGAGACCGACAAGTTCATGACGGGCGTTTGTCACGGGAATATGGCGAATCTCATGACGTTGCATCAATTCTGCGGCATGCGCAATAGAATTTGTTGGTTGAATCGTAATACAATTCGTCTTCATGATTTGTTCGATTAACATGCTATTCCTCCTTTAATCGTACATGAAGCGACGGCGGAGCCGTAAAGCATCGAAATGAGCGACGACTTCTGGTGCGACATGTTTCCCGATACGTGCCATTAAACAATTAGCCGGATGCGATGCAATCTCTGGATCATCGGTCGGGAAAAAGACGAGACCCCCGTGGTTCATCATCTTTTCCATGATTTTTCGATAGTCCCAAACAGATAGTCCACTGCCTTTTAAATCCCAATGCCAGTAATACTCGGTCGTCAAGATTAAGTAGTTTTCCATGGCCGGATCGAGCATCGATACCTCGAGAAGCTTTTTACCAATCTGTTGACCGCGAAAACGAGCAGACACTTCAATCGCACCTAGCTCTAAAATATATGGATTATTTCCTTCGCTCCATGTCTCATAGGGATCAGGGTAAAGGAATGTGACATAGCCGATGATTTCTTGATTTTGCCTGGCGATAATGATCCGTCCTTCATCTAAATCCGCGATTTCAAGGAGCGCTTGATGCTGCTCTTTCGGTTGCCTGAAGGCAGTTAAACCATCATCGAGGAGGTAAGTGGCGAGTTGTTTACTCGCGACAGGTCCTTCGATTTCAACTGGACCGAGCGATGTTTCATGAGTACGATGATTGAATTGTTTTTCAAACATGTAAGCGTCACCACCTTTCTCTTTATTATAGCCGAAGCGCCTTATCGAAAGAGAGGCATTTTTTAACAAATTAACGGCAATCGATTGAACTACACCATAACTAGCTTATAATGGAGAGGAGTATAGAGAAGGGGAGGAACGAGAGATGAAAGTTTTGAAAGCGCTTCCGGGTAAGCATTGGTTATCCGACTATAATGAATCGGCGTCATACGATTGGCAAGAAGCGGAACAATATTTTTCATGGGCAACGACGGGGAAAGTCAATATGGCCCATGAAGCAATTGACCGTCATGCTGAAGGTGAACGAGCGAATAAAAAAGCTCTGATTTACTTTGATGGAACGACGGAGCAAACTTTTACGTATGCTGACATGAAACGTTTGACGAACAAAGCGGCAAACGTTTTGACGGATGCTGGAATCAAAGCAGGAGACCGAATTTTTATCTTCATGCCACGTTCGCCAGAACTTTATTTTGCGTTGCTCGGTGCCTTGAAAGTCGGAGCAATCGTCGGTCCGTTGTTTGAAGCCTTCATGGAACAAGCTGTACGCGACCGCTTGCTTGATTCTGAAGCAAAGATGTTGATTACGACGAAAGCATTATTACCACGTGTTCCGCTTGAAGAGTTATCGACACTCGAATCCGTCTTTTTAGTCGATGAAGACATCGAGACGACAGATCGGCTACTGGACTTCCGGGCAGCGTTCGAGTCCGCGTCAGATGTGTTCGAACCGGTTTGGCTCGACCGGGAAGACGGTCTCATCTTACATTATACGTCTGGGTCGACGGGAAAACCAAAAGGGGTCTTACACGCTCAAAATGCTATGATTCAACACATGATGACCGGACGTTGGGTTCTTGACCTTCAGGAAGATGATATCTATTGGTGTACAGCAGATCCAGGCTGGGTGACGGGGACGAGTTATGGGATTTTTGCCCCGTTCTTAAATGGTGCGACGAATGTCATCGTCGGTGGTCGGTTCAATCCAGAGTTTTGGTACAGTGTCATTGAAAAATACAAGGTAACGGTTTGGTATAGTGCACCGACCGCATTCCGGATGCTGATGGGGGCCGGCGCAGACGTCGCACAAACACATGACTTGTCGAGCTTACGGCACGTGTTATCCGTCGGAGAACCGCTCAACCCAGAAGTCGTTCGTTGGGGAAAAGAAGCATTCGACCAACGCATCCATGATACGTGGTGGATGACGGAAACAGGGGCAATGATGATTTGCAACTACAAATCGATGGACATCAAACCAGGGTCGATGGGGAAACCGATTCCTGGGACAAAAGCTGCAATCATCGATGATCAAGGGAATGAGTTACCTCCGTTTAGAATGGGCAATTTAGCTTTGAAAACACCGTGGCCATCCATGATGCGGCAAATCTGGAATAATCCACAAAAGTATGAATCATACTTCTTCAAAGGATGGTACGTTTCAGGAGATTCTGCATATATGGATGATGAAGGATACTTCTGGTTCCAAGGACGCGTCGATGATGTCATCATGACGGCAGGAGAACGGGTGGGACCGTTCGAAGTTGAAAGTCGTCTTGTCGAGCACCCGGCAGTTGCAGAAGCCGGTGTCATCGGGAAACCGGATCCAGTACGTGGTGAAATCATCAAAGCCTTCATTTCGTTACGAGACGGCTATGAACCGACTGAAGAATTGAAACAAGAAATTCAGGCGTTCGTCAAAGAAGGACTGGCAGCACATGCGGCGCCACGTGAGATTGACTTCCGAGACAAGCTACCGAAAACCCGGAGTGGTAAAATCATGCGCCGTGTCTTGAAGGCGTGGGAACTAAATCTTGAAGCGGGTGACCTCTCGACGATGGAAGAATGATGTCAGAGTAAGTGACATATAGGATTGACTGTTCTTGAACTACCAACGATGCTTCGTTGGTAGTTTTTTAATATGAACAAAAAAACGAAGTTCACTGTTACGTGAACTCCGTTTTTTTGAATGGCTTCATTCAGTTTTTTTGTCGTCTTCTTTTGCTTTCTTTTCAGCATCAGCCTTCGCCTCTGCTTCTTTCTTCTTAGCCTCCGCATCGGCTTTCGCCTTGTCGTCAGCCGCTTTTTTCTTAGCCTCTGCATCAGCTTTCGCTTTGGCATCGGCCGCTTTTTTCGCGTCCGCATCGGCTGCTTTATCTTCAGCAGCTTTCTTTTCAGCGTCAGCTTTTGCTTGCGCTTCAGCGTCGTCTTTCTTCTTCGCGTCTGCTTCTTTTTCTTTTGCCTCGGCCTCTTTTTTCTTTTCTTCAGCGGCTTTTTTCTTCGCTTCCGCTTCTTTTTTCTTTTTATCTTCTTCTTTGAATGAACCTGAGTTCTTGAAGTCATCTGCGTCTACTGAAGCCGGTTGATTGAAGCGTGCACCTGACTTGAAGTAACTGTTGTTCGCAGCATACGTTGCATTTGCCATCTGTGCCCACAGGTTCTGGGTACGTTGGTAATATGTCGTTGCACCCATCAATGAGTTGTTTTGATCATGCCCCGTCCAAACCGCCAGTGTAACCCCTGGTGTTGAAGCAACGAGGTAAGAGTCCTTAATTTCGTTCGTCGTTCCGGTCTTACCGGCCCAATCGCCAGGTACTTTTAATAACGAGTTCGCATAACGAGCTGTCCCGTTATCAAAGACACCACGCATCATATCAAGCGTTAAATAAGCCGTACGCTCTTCGTAGATTTTTTCTTTTTTCGATTTAGCTTTATAGATGCTTTTCCCGTCTTTCGTAATCTTCGAGATGATATACGGTTCGACGTATTCACCGTAGTTCGCGAGCATCGCATAAGCACCAGCAAGCTCAACCGGTGTGATTTCCATCGTTCCAAGAGCAGCAGATGGTGCGTACCGGATGCTGTCAGGAACTTTAATACCCATGTCGACTAGTTTTTGAATCGAGTTCGACATATTCATTTTTTCGTAAATCTTCACGGCTGGAACGTTGAGTGAAAGTTCCAATGCCTCACGGACCGTCACATTACCTCGGTAACGCCCGCCTTCATTGTTGATTGGGTTGTCACCTGGTTGACGTGGAACCGTTTGATAATAATACTTTTCATCATTAACGGTCGAAGCCGGTGTAATCAAGCCGTTTTCGATACCGTTCGAATAAACAAGAATTGGTTTGGCTGTCGAACCGATTTGACGTTTTGCCTGGAACGCGCGGTTGAAATCATCCGCCGTTCCATCCGTGTAACGTCCACCGACGAAGCCTAAGATACGACCTGTCTCATTTTGAATCATGACAGCAGCCGTTTCTTCTGGATCTTTTTTCGAGACCGTCTTTTTCGTTTTTGGATCAACGACTTGCGTGTATTGTGGAGAAGCAGGGAAGTTGGCAGCATTTTTAGCCGGTGCCTGCATCGCCTCGTGAATTTTCTTATCAAGTGTCAAGTGAATCTTGTATCCGCCTTGACGCATGGCAACTAAAGCCTGTTCCTGATAGTTTGCTTTGACTTCTGCGAGTTCGGATGGTTTTACTTCATCTTCTTTGACGCCATCCTTTTTCATGAAATAGCTCGTCATGATTTTCAAAGCTTCTTTTTCAGCAAGATCGTAAACGTACGGGTACGTATCACGCGAACGTGTTGACGTTTTGGCGAAGTCTTTTGTGATATCGTATTTGACGGCTTTTTCATATTGCTTTTTCGTAATGTTTTTTGCGACATACATCCGTTTTAGAACAGTTTTCATCCGGTTCGTACTTGCTGTCAAATCTTCTTTGACGACACCACCTTGAAGGTAGGGTGTGTAATAATACGGGTTTTTCGGAATGCCTGCTAAGAAGGCTGCTTGTGGTAATGTCAGTTTTTTCGCGGATTTATTGAAGACACCACGAGAGGCGGCTTCGATTCCGGCAATATTTCGTCCGAGAGAGTTTCGACCGAATGAGACAACGTTTAAATAGGCTTGTAGAATTTCATCCTTCGTCATCGCATTTTCGAGACGAAGTGCTAAGATGATTTCTTTTGCTTTCCGTTCGAATGAAACTTCATTCGTTAAAATCTGGTTTTTAATCAATTGTTGTGTCAACGTACTGCCACCCGTCCGAGAAGACGAGTTCGTTAACTCCTGTAAGACTGCCCGGAGTGTTGCTTTCGGTACGACGCCATCATGTTCATAAAAATCGACATCTTCCGTCGAAAGAACAGCGTCTAGCAGGTAAGGTGAAATTTCTTTGATGTTGACCGGTTGACGTTCTTCATCTGTTGAAATGTTCGTCAACTTTTCGCCACTGCCCCAGTAAATTTCACTCGTAATGGCATAACTATTAACTTGTTGCTTCATTTCCGTTAATTCTGGTGCTTTTGTATCTTTGACGAGCGAAGCGAAATAGCCGCCTGCTGCACCGACAGAAAAACTCCCAATCAGTAGGACAGCAATGATGAGGAATAAAATGATATTCCAAGATACGTCATATGTGATATTCGACCAGTGCCGAACGGCTTTCGTTCGGGGATGATTCCAAAACTTGGACCAGTTCTCGCGCATAAATGATCTCCTTTACATCTTAAACTTGGGTGTAAATTAACATTAAATCACAGATAGACGTATTATACCACAACTGAAACGTGACAATGTCTCTTGACAGTCGATTCTACTTCGACGTATCATGAAAACATCTTATGAAAAATATACGAAAAAAATCAGCTGTGATTGGAATTAGTAATGGAACGCTCCCTGTATCAGAGACCTAGTGGTGCTGCGAACTAGGACATAGCGTGTTCATGAATTACGTCTCCAGGAGCTTCTTGAGAAATCAGGCGGACCGTCCCGTTATCGACGATCTAAGTGGCATGTGTTGCATGCAATTAGGGTGGTACCACGGAATATTCCGTCCCTTCGTTCAGTCGGAGGGGCGGTTTTTTTATACAATTTTTTTAGGGGGAAAACAGATGACGTTACTTGAGGATTTAGAGTTTCGCGGCCTAATCAGCCAAATGACAGATGAAGAAGGTGTTAAAGAACTCCTGGCAAGTCCGACAACACTGTACACGGGATTCGACCCGACAGCAGATTCATTGCATATCGGACACCTGTTACCAATTCTCGTTCTACGCCGTTTCCAAGAGGCGGGGCACCACGTGGTCGGTCTCGTCGGTGGCGCAACCGGGATGATTGGAGATCCAAGTGGGCGGTCGACAGAACGATCACTGAACACGTCGGATATCGTCGAAGAATTTGCGAACCGCATCAAAGGGCAATTATCACGCTTTTTACCGCTGGATGGCGAAAACCCTGTGACGATTGCGAACAACCTGGATTGGACAAAAGATTTAACGATCATCGATTTCTTACGCGATATCGGAAAACACTTCCCAATCAGCTACATGCTAGCGAAAGACTCTGTTGATTCACGCCTTCAGAACGGGATTTCTTTCACAGAGTTTTCGTACATGCTATTACAATCATTTGATTTCTTAAAGCTATATGAAAACGAAGGGTGCCGACTCCAGGTCGGCGGAAGTGATCAGTGGGGAAACATTACAGCAGGGATGGAACTGATCCGACGCGTTGGTCATGAAGAGAAAGCATTCGGCATCACTGTACCACTCGTCACGAAATCAGACGGGCAAAAATTCGGGAAAACAGCAGGCGGGGCAGTATGGCTCGATGCGGAAAAAACGACACCGTACGAGTTTTACCAGTTTTGGTTCAACGTCGATGACCTTGATGTCGTCAAATTCCTGAAATACTTTACGTTCTTGACACACGAAGAACTGGAAGGATTGCAAGCGGAAGTGGAAACGGCACCTGAAAAACGGATTGCCCAGCGCCGCCTGGCAGAAGAGATGACGAAACTCGTTCATGGCAGCGACGCACTTGAACAGGCAGAACGAATCACGAAAGCACTCTTTAGTGGCGACATCAAATCGTTAAAGGCAGATGATATCGCAGATGCCTTTAAAGGGATGCCGCGCTTTACGCTTGGTGAAGCAACGAATCTCGTCGACGTACTCGTCGAAGCGAAAATCAGTCCTTCGAAGCGTCAAGCGCGAGAAGACGTGACGAATGGCGCAATCTACATCAATGGAGACCGTGAACAAGAGTTGACGAAAGAGATCACGAAGCAAGATGCGATTGGTGACTTCACGATCATCCGTCGTGGGAAAAAGAAATACTTCGTACTTGAACATGCGTAAGTGATATAACAAAAAAGAACGCTGACGAATGCTCGTCAGCGTTCTTTTTGCTTAGGCTGTTCTAAAAATACGGAGTGGTAATAAACGAACGGCGATCGTCGTGGCAAGTAACGCTTTTAGCGTATCACCGATGATGAACGGGACATTAATGACGAGGGCATCCATGAATGATAAATGTAGGACGAGCATTAAACCGAATGTTCCGAGTAAGTAAACGAGACCGAGTCCGAAAACGACCATTCCAAAAAACAATGGGATGAAGCGAGTCGTTCGTTCGGCGACATAGCCGATGAAGAAGCCGGCAATCGGGAAGGCGACTAAATACCCTACGGTCGGTCCGACGAACGGCGCAAGACCACCTTTGCCTCCGAGAAGTGGTAATCCGGCAGCAGCGAGCAGCAAAAAAATCAAGACGGCAAGCCCGCCGCGCTTCGCACCGAGAATGGCACTGACCGTCATGATGGCGAGCATCTGGAGTGTGATCGGTACAGGTCCGACGAGTTGAAGTTGTGGTAGTAAACTAATGGCTGAGATGATTGCAGCACCGAGTGCAGTAAATGTAAGATCTTTTGTTTTCATGATGGATGAGGGCCTCTTTTCTTTTTTTTTTTGTGTTAACCAATATAAATAAAAGGTTAACACAAAAAGAAAATGATGCAACTACTATTTTTAAAAAATGTTAAAAGGACACAAAAAAAGCACCCACCGAAGTGAGTGCTAAAAACAACAGATTAACGTGAGTAGTACTCAACGACGAGTTGTTCTTGGATTTGATCGTTCAATTCAGAACGCTCTGGAAGACGGACGAACGTTCCTTCGAGCTTCTCAGCATCGAAAGTAACGAAGTCTTTAGTTGCTGGAGCAACTTCGAGTGCTTCTTTGATAACGACAAAGTTCTTCGATTTTTCGCGAACTGAGATCGTTTGACCTGGTTTCACGCGGAACGACGGGATGTCGACGCGAGCGCCATCAACTTGGATGTGACCGTGGTTGACGAGCTGACGAGCAGCACGACGTGTACGAGCCATACCCATACGGTAAACGACGTTGTCAAGACGTGCTTCAAGTAAGAACATGAAGTTCTCACCGTGGATACCAGGCATTTTGCCAGCATCGTTGAAGATACGGTTGAATTGGCGTTCGTTTACTCCGTACATGTGACGAAGCGTTTGCTTCGCTTGAAGTTGAAGACCGTACTCAGACATTTTGCGACGGCTGTTACCGTGTTGTCCTGGAGCGTACGGACGTTTTGCGATTTCTTTTCCTGTTTCAGTAAGAGAGATACCGAGACGACGTGAAAGTTTCCAAGCTGGACCTGTATAGCGAGCCATAATAAGACTCCTCCTTAGTGTTCGTTATTATTTGCATAAAAATAATAACGCCATCAAACCCACGTTACGCCCATTTCATGGTGTGGCACCCTCGCTTGATAGCAAAGTTACACGATGCCCCTCCGGCAAAGCCGAGTCATGAAATGTGATACGCAAGCGATTTGACCGCTATCGTTATCATTTCTGCACTTTTACAAGTATACGTCTGCTTATTCCTGCTGTCAATCAAATATGACGAAGAAGAATTTCGCTAAAGGCTTCAAGGCCGGCTTGATCGGTTTCGTCAAAACGATTCAGTTCAGGACTGTCGATATCGAGGACACCAATCGTTTTTCCATCTTTAATTAATGGAATGACGATTTCTGAATTCGTTGCCGCATCACACGCGATATGGCCTGGGAAAGCATGGACATCCATGACGAGTTGTGTCGTTTGATCTTCTGCCGCTGTACCGCAGACACCACGACCGAATGGAATCCGGACACAAGCAGGTAAGCCTTGGAATGGTCCGAGAACGAGTTGATTTTGTTCTGCGTCCGTTAAATAGAAGCCGACCCAGTTCGTTCGATCGAGAAATTGACCAAGTAACGCACTCGCATTTGAAAGATTGGCAATTTGATTCGTTTCTCCGGTCAGTAAAGCATCAAGTTGCTTATTCAGCATGTCATATTGTTTTGTTCGGTCACCATCATACGTCGTTGTCTCAAACATCATTAAGATTCCTCCTGAAAAATCATATTTAATCTATCTTACCCGAGTTTTAAAGATGCTGACAAACAATTGATTTCTCGGCGAGACGCTGTAATCTGTGGAAGAAATCAGGAAAAGCCTTAGTAAATCTATGCAAATCGGTTGCGCTATACTATTATAAGGATAAGATTAAAAGCGAAATTGTTGAAAAATGGAATCGCTTGATAGGGTGGAGGTCGTGACAAATGTGGGCATGGGTGATTGGTGTCATCGTCATCGTATTACTCGTCATGTTATTTAGCATGATTAGTCGAAAAAAATATTATACAAAAATTGACGAGCTAGATATGCGCAAACAGGGGATTATTAGCGCATCAATTCCGAAGGAGCTACAAGAATTAAAGCAGCTTCCGATGGCGGGCGAGACGGAGACGAAATTCACTTCCTGGCATCAGGCTTGGGAGGAACTGTTGACAGTCCACGTCGCGCAAATCGATGAAACATTGTATCGAGCGGAAGAAGGGCTCGATAAATATCATTTCCTTGCCGTCAAGAATGATTTAGAAGTAACGGAACAATTAATCGGTGAGCTTGAAGGGTTAATCGATGAGATGCTGCGTGAGATGGAGACGTTTAAAAATAATCAATCTGCATTGACTTCATTGAAAGCGCAAGGTGAGACAGATTCAGGTCAAGTCCGTAAATCGTTGCTCCTACAAGCGACGTCGTTTGGTCCGGCATTAGCGAAACTTGAAGAACGCAGTGAAGAAATCGATCAGTTGCGTACAGAAATGTCTGCTTTTGAGGAAGCAGGTGAAGTGACGAAAGCGTATGAAACAAGCCTTCAGCTTGAAGAACGAGTCGCACAGACGCGTCAATTAGTCGAAGTGATTCCGAATCATTGGAAAGTCCTGGCACATGAGTTACGTCAACGAATCGACCAATTGAGCGCCGGATATAATGAAATGACGCTGGATGGCTATCCGCTTGAGCCGCTTGGCATGCAGTCGGATATTAAACGATTTGAGGAAACACGCCTCAACCTAGTTAAAAAACTTGAATTTCTAGAAATGGACGATTTAGAAGAACGCGTCCAGCAACTTTCGGCTGATGTCGACCAGATGTACGATACGTTCCGTCGTGAAGTCGACGCGCGTCATCATGTGAAAAAAGAAAATCAAGTCTTGAAACAAAAAGCACTGCGGATGCGTGAAAAAGTCCACCAATTGGCGCAAGAATTTAGTTCGCTCCGTGAACAGTATGAGATTTCAGCTGACTTAGGAGAGCATTACGAGTCGATTCAGCGCGATGAAGAGATGTTGTTTGGGGCAGCAAAGGATTTAGACGAATCCATCGCTAGCCGAATCATTCCGTTCAGCATGTTAGAAGATCAGATGCGTGATGCCATTCGGCTGGAAGAACAATTAACGATTCAATACGAACGGTTCAGTATCGAACTCCAAGCACTACGCAAAGAAGAGCTGGAAGTACGCGAACGCATCAATGAATGGCGTCATGCATCCTCTAGTGCCCGGTTACGATTGAAACGGCTCGGGTTACCGAAGATGCCGCAAGATGTCGAAGAAGCGCTTCAAACAGCGAGTCGTTCGTTACAGACGCTCGAGGCACGTTTTGAGGAGATTCCGTTTAATGTCGGTTACATCGTTTCGCAAAGCGAAGATGTCAAGTTGACGTTTAAACAATTGCAAGAACGGATAGATACATTAGTGTTCGAAGTCACTTATGCAGAACGACTTGTCCAGTACGCGAATCGTTTCCGTCGCAATGATAATGAGATACATATGTCGTTGACGATTGCTGAGACGAAATTCCTCGCTGGCGATTACGAACGTGCGATTTTACTAGGGGAACGTGTCCTCGAACAATTTGATCCACAATCAATTGAACGAATCAAACAAGCATGTGCCAAGCAAGAAACGATTCATATGTAATCATCACTGACAACTCAGGGTGGCCGCCGCGGTCACCCTGTTTTCGTAAAAAAAAGGAGCGATTAAGATGGGAATACTTTATGTAAACGGAATCATTCGAACGATGGCGCATGAACATGATGTTCATCCGGCGATGTTTATCGAAGCAGGTCGGATTGTAGCCATGGGGGATGAGGGGAAGTTACGGCGACGTTTCGGTAAACGCGTCGAGTCGATTGAGAATCTGAATGGCAAAGCCGTCTATCCTGCCTTTACCGATGCGCACATCCACCTCATTGGATATGGCGAAGCGATAGGTCGTGTCGATGCTTCGCGTTACATGACGCTAGAAGAACTCGGACAGGCCTTTTTAAAAGCGGAAGCGATCAATGGAATTCATGTGGCAGAAGGCTACGACGAGACCAAGCTAGATCAAGCGCCAACAAAAGCTTGGTTGAATCAACTGTTCCCGACAGAACCAGCTTTACTAAAGCGGACGGATCGGCATACGGTACTCGTCAATGACGTATTGTTTGAACAATTGGGATATAAAGCATCAACGGTCATCGAGGGTGGGAAAATCGGTTTGCTCGATTCAGGGGAAGCAGATGGTTTTCTTTATGATGCAGCAATGGAACCGCTCTATGCGTTGCAAGCAGGATCGACGGAACGAAACAAATCATCGTTGCGCGCGGCAATCAAAGACTTATATCGTCATGGGATCGTGGCGGCACATACAGAGGATTTATCTTATCACGGTGCATTAAACGAAGTCTTATCAGCTTATAAAGAAGTGACGGAAGAAACGGGTTTTCATGCCCATCTTCTCGTGCATCATCTCGTCCTTGATGAATTCATTCAAGCAAACCCTGTTCTCCCTGACACGCTCTCAATTGGAGCGATGAAATTATTTGTCGATGGTGCCCTCGGTGGAAGAACGGCATTATTGCATCGTGGCTATTCGGACGACCCGACGACGCGTGGCATTGAAGTTCACTCGCAGGACCAACTTGAACAACTCGTGAAGCGAGCACGAAGTTACGGTTTCACTGTCGCGGCGCACGTCATCGGAGATCTTGCAATCGAACGTTTCGTGGATGTGCTTGAAAAGTATCCGGCTCCGAAAGGGACGCGCGATCGTATTATTCACGCAACGGTCGTACGACCTGAATTATTGGCACGGATTCGGAAGTTGCCCGTCTTAATTGATGTGCAACCGGTCTTCTTGTTAGATGATGCTGATTTTGCTGAAGCACGTCTCGGTTTGAAGCGTCTCGACTCGGCCTATCGCTTGAAGTCGCTAGCGGGCACAGGAGCCTTAATGTGTGGAGGCTCTGACGCGCCGATTTCAAGTCCCGATGTTCGCCGAGCGCTCTATGCAGCGACCGTGGGGAAAGCAGGGCGGATTAATAAATCGAACGAAGTTCTTTCAATGTACGAAGCATTGTTATTATTCACAAAAAATCCACATGTCGCAACAGAGACACATGGACGAAAAGGAATGTTATTGCCTGGATATGATGCAGACTTCGTCATCTTCGAAGAAGATTTTTATCGTCTTGCAGATGAACAGATTCTTACGAATCGACTAGTCGAAACGGTACAACAAGGAAAAACGGTCTATCGCCAGGAAGCATCTTTGACAACGACTTAAGAGGTTGCGTTCGTTCCGTAAATCCTCAAAAGGGGATGACTCATAGTCAGATGAACACCACCCCTTGTGACGGACGCGCTTCCTTTCCCCTCGGAGTCGAGGATGAACGTTTCCGTCCTCTATCAATCAAATGACCGATGATCCGCTTTTCGCGGTTTAAAGCGATTCAAGACGTTCTTTTCTGTACGTTCCTTAGGTGATAAAAAAACTTCCTTGTCCTTGGTGGACAGGGAAGTTTTTGTTTGTTTTATAAGAATGACCGTTGGATTTTGTGCCAAAATGTATTGTTCGTTAATTTGACGGTTTTTAATTCTTTATCGGACAATTGGATGTCGACGGAGTCCGTTCGTTTTAAGCTTAACGCTTCATTGTCCATCCCGATGATCGGATAGTCGTTTCCGTCTTCGATGATGCGAAGCGATAATTTACGACCGCGGTTCAAGAGGAAAGCCGATCCGAGCGTCCGGTAGCGGTTATTGTTGACGGATGCGATTTCGCTGACTTGGAGGCAGTGAATCAATGGATCGACGATTGCACCAGACAAGGACTTGTTATAAGCGGTCGATCCGGTCGGCGTCGAAATGACCATACCATCGCCACGGAACGTTTCAAATAAGAATCCATCAATGTAGACTTCAATTGCGAGTGATTTAATGATGCTCGATTTAACGGAACATTCATTGAGGCAAAGCATACCTGGCCCGCCATTGATCGATGCTTCAAGCAATGGATAACGTCGGACTTCAATTTCGCCATTCGAGACGCGATCGCCTGTTTCTTTGAAAATGGCTTCGACGGAGGACAGGTCATTAATGTCGAAGTCACAGTAAAAGGAATTTGGACCTTCTGAGAAACCGACATAGATGGCATCGTCACGGAAGCCTGTAAAGCGAGCTGCTTGAAGAAACGCGCCGTCACCACCGATTGAAACGATGATATTTGCTTGTTTATGATCCTGGACGACATTCAATCCGTATCGCTTGCCGACTTCAACTAATTTACGTACCTGCGTCTCGTGTCTTTGTTTATTTCGGTAATACAGGTAGACATTGTTTCGAGCCATGGTCAATTCCCCCTTGAAAGCGTTTCATGTACTCTTTCATTATAACTGTTTTTTCAGAAATCGGGAACCGATAGCTAGGAAGTTCGTCAGAAAGCTTGCGTTATAAGGCGAACATTCCTATAGTAAGATTGGAAATGCATTTGAAAGACAACATGGGGAAATGGGGAATACACATGGCAACGTTTAAAGGAAATGATATTACATTACTTGGTACACAAGTTGAAGTCGGACAACAAGCACCAGACTTCGAGGTACTCGCTAACGATCTTTCGCCGGTTTCGCGCGATACATACAAAGGAATTCGTATGATTAGCGTCGTTCCATCGATCGATACGGGCGTCTGTGACGCTCAAACACGTAAGTTCAATGAAGAAGCAGCACAAATCGATGGCGTGACAGTGTTGACAATCTCAAACGACCTTCCGTTCGCACAACGTCGCTGGTGTGCCGCAAGCGGGCTTGATAATGTCGTAACATTATCGGATCACCGTGATTTATCGTTTGGGCATAGCTATGGCGTCGCGATTGAAGAACTTCGTTTGCTAGCTCGTTCGGTATTCGTTATTGATTCAGCAAATCAAGTCGTCTATGTCGAATATATGCCAGAATCGACAGACGAAGTGAATTTTGATGCGGCGATCGCCGCAGCAAAAGCTGCGAAGTAAGAATAGTTTACAAACGACGTAAAACAGATACAATGGATGTAATGAGAAGAACGGCTCCCAGGAAATATGGGGGGCCGTTTCGTTTTGAAAGGATGAACTGACGATGGAAGCATTAGAAAAATTATATAAGGAACTAACGCAACAAACGAGAAAATTAGAACGCGACCTTGATATGCCCTATTTAGAGGCGCTGACGGAGGTCATTGATCGCTTAAATGACCGCCATACTGAAAAAGTCGATCCGGAAGTCATTCGGAAAGCTGTTTCGCTTGCTGTTCTCGAAGGAATGAAACAGGCACAACCGAATCATTTGCCGACACCGGACAGCGTTGCATTGTTTGCAGGTTATTTAATCGGGAAACTAATCAAGAAGGACGACGCTCGGTTACTTGATCTTGGTAGTGGAACAGGTGGGATGCTTCATGCCGTCATGAGTCAACTTCCGACGGGGACGGCAGCAGAAGCAGTCGAAGTCGATGAAACGTTAGTCCGGTTATCGGCTTCAATCACGGAATTACTCAATTATCCCGTCACTTACACGCATCAAGATGCACTCCGTCCTCTACTGTTAGATCCGGTCGATCTCGCGATGGCAGACTTGCCGATTGGTTACTATCCGGACGAAGAAGTATCAAAAGAGTATGTGTTAAAACGAGAAGAAGGAATGAGTTACAGCCACTTTCTTTTGATTGAACAGGCGATGAATTATGTTAAACCAGGCGGATTCGGTGTCTTTGTCATCCCGAATGGATTATTTGAGCACGATACGGAAGGGAAATTGAAGCAGTATTTTGAGACGAAGGCACATGTCGTCGGCATCTTGCAACTGCCATTAACCATGTTCAAGCAAGAACAGGCAGCAAAAAGTTATTTAATCGTCCGAAATCACCTAGCGGGAATGACGATGCCAAAACAAGCATTACTTGCTGAACTCCCGTCATTCACCGATGCACGTGCATTTGGTGGAATGGTGAAACAGATTGATGAATGGATTAATACAGAATTAAAATGAAAAGTGAAAAGTAATTGAATTCTATTGTTAATTTGACTATCCTAATGTAAGACAGAAAAAATAGAACACCCACACAGATGTGAATGTCTACTGATTTTGAATGGAAAAGGGGAAAATAGATCATGGCAAAAATTATGGCGGTAAATGCTGGTAGTTCGTCGCTTAAGTTCCAACTACTTGAGATGCCGAGTGAAACGTTAGTAGCAATCGGTTTAGTAGAGCGTGTCGGGAAAGACGATGCAATTTTTACAATTAAATATGGTGAAGGGCAAAAGTATACAGACGTCCTTCCGCTTGCAACACATAAAGAAGCAGTAGAACTCTCACTTGAAAAGTTGATGGAGTTTGGCATCATTTCTTCTTACGATGAAATCAAAGGTGTTGGACACCGTGTCCTTCATGGTAAAGAAAAGTATGCGGATTCTGTCGTGATTACGGAAGATGTCATTAAAGATATCGATTCCTATACAGAGCTCGGTCCACTCCACATCCCACCAAACTTGATCGGGATTCGTGCGTTCCAAGCAATCTTGCCGGAAGTCGAGCAAGTGGCTGTCTTCGATACGGCCTTCCACCAAACGATGCCAGAAGAAAACTTCCTTTACAGCCTTCCGTACGAATACTATACGGAATACGGCATTCGGAAATATGGCTTCCACGGTACGAGCCACAAATATGTTACGGAACGTGCATCTGAGTTGCTCGGACGTCCGCTTAAAGACCTTCGTTTGATTTCTTGTCACCTCGGTAGTGGGGCATCGATTGCAGCAGTTGCTGGCGGTGAGTCACTCGATACGACGATGGGCTTCACGCCACTTGAAGGAATTACGATGGGAACACGTTCTGGTTCGCTTGACCCGGCCTTGATTCCGTTCCTGATGGAGAAAACAGGGAAGTCGGCAGAAGACGTCTTGAACGTCATGAACAAAGAATCAGGAATCTACGGATTATCTGGTCTTTCAAGTGACTTACGTGATGTTGAATCAGCAGCAACGGAAGGAAACCACCGTTCTGAAATGGCACTTCGTATTTTCGCGAACCGGATTCATGGATACATCGGACAATATGCTGCAGAGATGAACGGCGTCGATGCCATCATCTTCACGGCAGGTGTCGGTGAAAACTCTGACTCGATTCGTGAGCGTGTTCTCCGTGGACTCGAGTTCATGGGCGTCTACTGGGATCCATCGCTTAACAACGGAGCGCGTGGAGAAGAACTCTTCATCAACTACCCGCACTCACCAGTCAAAGTCATCATCATTCCGACGAATGAAGAATTGATGATCGCACGTGATACAGTTCGTGTCGGTGGATTGATTGAACAAAATGCATAAGTACTAACATGCAGAAGGCCGGACGTCATGTCCGGTCTTCTGACTGTAGACAATGTGCTATCGGGAGATCAAGCGTCTTTTTTCGTTGCTTTCCTCGGGCGAGGCGCAAGCCGTTGCTCCTTGGATCCTAGCGGACAACGAGCAGGGTTTTGCCTGCCTCTGAACGTGCGTTAAACACGCACTTTTCCGTAGGAGTCAACGAAACGTGACGCTTTTTAGGGAATACCATGATGGAAATCCAGCATGCAGACACTTTAGAGCGAAATCCGCCTCGATATCGCATGTTCACGTTTCGTAAGAGTTTATCTACACGAAGGCCGGACATCATGTCCGGTCTTTTTTTGTATTGATAAAGCTAAAACAATGATTTTTTTAACGAGAACTTTTGTTCTTGTTTTTTAGTTATGTTACAGTCTTTGTCATATAACGTTCTGAAATCTGTCTTCATTTCAAAAATAAGTCGTAAATAAGGTTTGAAAACATAAATATGAGCCTTTTGTAACATAATAGTAATAGTAACGACATTTTTTTGTGGTCTATATGTAACGGCACTGCCCCTTTTTGTCATGTATATTAATCTCAGTTAACAAATCGGGAACAATTATGGAGGAGAGATTACATGATGAAACGAATACTCGCTAGTGTTTTAGCAATGTTGTTAGCACTCAGTTCGTTTGCAGGTCTTCAAGCAGAAGCTGCTACTAAAAAGAATGTTAAATCGTCGGTCAATAGCCTAGTTGTTCGTCAAAAAGCAACCACGTCATCGAAAAAATTAGGTCTTCTTTATAAAAATCAAACTTTACCGTACAAAGCAAAAACAGGTAACTGGTACAAAGTAAGCTACAAAGGAAAAACAGCATACTTAAGCGCACGTTATTCAAAGGTCGTCAAGAGCTCGTCTTCTAAAAAACAATCGTCAAGCGGTTGGAAAACACTAACAAACGTCAGTGCGACAGCTTACACGCCGTACGATCCGGGCAGTGGCAACTTGACAGCGATTGGTTGGAACATCAAGAGTTCGAAGAAAAAAGTCGTAGCGGTCGACCCGCGTGTCATCCCGCTTCGTTCGACGGTCAAAGTGTATTATAAAGGGAAATTAAAAGGTACGTACACGGCAGCGGATACAGGTGGAGCCATCAAGGGAAAAAAACTTGATATCTTGTACTACTCGCGCTCAGAAGCATTCAGCTGGGGACGTCGTAACGTCACCGTTAAATTTAAATAAGCACATCTATCCATCGGGCATCGGCTCGATGGATTTTTTTACGAAAAAAAGCACCCTCGTGAGAAGGTGCGGAGAAAATAATGAATTCAATTAAAGACGGACGATCAAAACATCACATTTGGCGTAACGTGTGATGCTTTCAGAGACACTACCGATGAAGAAACGTTCGACGGCATTCAGGCCGGTCGCACCACAAATGATTAAATCGACATCATGATTTGGAGCGAGTTTCTTCGCAATCGTGACTTTCGGTGAACCGTACTCGATTGCGACTTCCACATCTTTGACTCCACGTTCTTGCGCCGTTTTGACATATTCGTCTAGTAATTCTTTTGCATAAGACTCGGCACGCTCTGTGATTGTGCGGTCATATGCTTCGACAGTCGCGAACGTCCGTGTATCGATGACATGGGCGATGACTAACTTGGCGTCATTTCGAAGTGAGACGTCGATTGCGGTCTCAAATGCACGTTCTGCTTCTTTTGATCCGTCAACTGCTACTAGTACGTTATGATATACGATTGCCATGATGAATCCATCCCTTCGTATTCGGCTGATACTACGTCCTTATTATACCATTCCCACAAATGGAAAGTGTTGAACATTGTTAGAGTTCTAAAAATTGTTCTTCAAACGTGAACATCGTAAGATAGAACAAGGTGAAAGGGGGCGATGCCAAGATGAGGCACGCGTTGATTACAGCAGGAACGAAAGGGCTTGGAGAAATGGTGACACGCCGTCTGTTAGACGAAGGATGGTATGTGACAGCATTGCACCGATCGAAGCCGGAGTTTGAACATGAACGTCTTTATCCAATTCAAGCAGATGTGACGAAACAAACCGAATTGCTTAAAGCAGTAGATGAAGCGATGGAAAAGCATGGGCGGATTGATGCATTGATACTTAATGCGGGACCGTATATTTTTGAACGGAAATCACTCGTCGATTATTCAGACGAAGAGTGGGACGAAGTCGTCGCAGGGAATTTGACGGCGAGCTTTTGGTTACTACGGAAAGTGATTCCAATCATGCGGGAGCAACGCTATGGACGTGTCATCACATATGGTTTTCCGGAAAGTGCGACAGCACCAGGATGGATTTATCGAGCTGCTTTCGCTGCTGCGAAGAGTGGGATGGTCAGCTTAACGAAAAGTGTTGCGTTAGAAGAGGCGGAGTACGGGATTACGGCGAATATGGTCAATCCCGGAAACATCGTCGGAGACAACAAGACGAAGTGGATTGATGAAGCAGTCGCAGACGATCAAACGCCTGTCGGCCGGACCGGTGTCGGGGGCGATATCGCCCGCGCCATTTCATTTTTACTTGCAGAAGATGCGAGTCTGATTACGGGTGCAATTCTCGATGTGACAGGTGGCGTCAACGTCGTTCATCAGTCGCGAAAATAAAAAAAGGTTAGCTCATCCGAAGAATTCAGTCGGTTGAGCTAACCTTTTTTAGTAGATGTTTAGTTGGCTTCGATTGATTGTAAGTGTTTCGGATAGCGCGTCAATGCTTCTGGACCGTCTGCTGTTAAATGAATGTCGTCTTCGATTCGAACGCCACCAACGTCAGGGACGTAGATGCCAGGCTCAAGTGTATAGACGATACCAGGCTCAGCTGTCAGAAGATTATTCGATGCAAGTGACGGGAATTCATGGACGTCGATTCCAAGACCGTGACCAACGCGGTGCGTGAAGTATTCGCCATAACCAGCCTGGTCGATGACGTTCCGTGCCGCTTCGTCGAGTGTACCGAGTGTGATGCCGACACGACTCGCATCTGTCGCTGCTTCAAGCGCGGTTAAAACAGTTTGATACATTTTTTCCTGTTCCGCACTCGGAGTTCCAAAAACGAACGTCCGTGTAATATCAGAGCAGTACCCTTTCCAAACGACACCGAGGTCGAACAAAACGAAATCGCCCTCTTTAATGACGCGGTCGCCAGGGACACCGTGCGGATCAGCGCTGTTTGCACCGAATAAGACGAGTGTATCAAAAGACATTTCGCGGACGCCTTTTTTCTTCATCTCGAATTCGATTTGTGCGATGACTTCGATTTCAGTCACGCCGGGGCGAATTGCATTTTTCCCGATTTCGATTGCTTCGTCTGCGAGTTGAGCGGCTTCGCGCAAAATCGTGATTTCTTCTGAATCTTTTTGGAGGCGCAATGCTTGGAGCTTATCTCCGATATCGAGAATTGCCGCATTTTCCAAACGAGACTCAAGCTCTTTGAAACGGCTGAACGTCATGTGTTCCCCTTCAATCCCGAGTCGGTTGTTTGAGACGGCGAACGAGCCGAGCAATTGCGCGATTTTGTCGAATGGATTTTCATGATCGGCATAAGTGACGACTTCACCATCCCATGGACTTGCTGCTACGATACTTGCTTCGAGTGCTGGGCAGAAGAGTGCTCGTTTTCCATTCGCGTCAACGATGACGGCCATGACACGCTCGTGTGGTTCAGCGTAGACACCAGAAAAATAGAATACACCGGCTTTTGAAGTAATCAAGGCGACATCGATGCCTGATTCTTTTAATACTTGGCTGATTTGATTCGTACGTTCTAACATCTTATTCCCACCTCTCTAATAGTCACTTTTCAGTATAACATCCTTGCTTTTGGAAAACATTTCTCGCAAATCGGACTAGTACACTTTTCATTCTTTCGAGTAGTACAGTATAATGACAGAAGAGTAGAATATAGGAAAAAGAAGGGATACAGCATGCCTACGAAACACGAACAGATCATCCGACACATTGAAGATCTCGATGTTGGCGCAAAAATATCCGTCCGGCAGATTGCGAAAGATTTAACGGTATCGGAAGGTACGGCATACCGTGCGATTAAAGAAGCCGAAAATCTAGGCTTTGTTTCGACGATTGAACGGGTCGGGACGATCCGCATTAAGAAAAAACAGAAAGAAAATATTGAAAAACTGACGTTTGCAGAAGTTGTCAACATCGTTGACGGACAAGTTCTCGGCGGACGGAACGGTCTACACAAGACGTTAACGAAATTCGTTATCGGTGCGATGAAGTTAGAGGCGATGATGCGATACATCGACGTCGATAGTCTCGTTATCATCGGTAACCGAGAGAAGGCGCATGAACTGGTTCTCGAGGCGGGAGCGGCAGTCTTAATCACAGGCGGTTTCGATACGACGGAAGATGCGAAGCGCTTGGCAGATGAAATGGAACTTCCTATCATTTCGACGTCGTACGATACGTTTACGGTTGCGACGATGATTAACCGGGCGATTTACGATCGCCTGATCAAAAAGGAGATTTTGCTCGTTTCCGATATTTTGATTCCGTTGCATGATACCTTCTATTTACAGACGAACGACCCGATTTCAAGATGGCATGAATTGAACGAACAGACGAAACACAATCGGTATCCTGTCATCGATGAACAGATGAAGGTCGTCGGCGTTGTCACGGCGAAAGACATCATTGACCGACCGCATGATTGGCCGGTTGAAAAAGTCATGACCCGCCATCCGATCACGGTCGGTATTCGGACGAGCGTAACGAACTCGGCGCACCAGATGGTTTGGGAAGGGATCGAAATGTTGCCGGTCATCGACCAGTACGGCAGGTTGCTAGGCATCATCAGTCGGCAAGATGTCTTGAAGGCACTCCAACTCGCAAATCGTCAGCCGCAAGTCGGCGAAACGTTTGATGATTTGATTACAGGGCAAATTAAGACGGCGGAAGATGATCGTGGGCAGTACCTGTCGCTTGAAGTCTCACCGCAGATGACGAATTTCATGGGGACGGCGTCGAGTGGCGTCCTGACGACGCTGCTTGTCGAGGGTGCGACACGGATGTTACGGCATATGAAGAAGGGTGACCTCGTCATCGAAAATGTCAGCATCTACTTCATCAAGCCGGTCCAGATTGAAAGTACGATTACGATTCGGGCAAATGTATTTGATGTTGGCCGGAAGTTCGGTAAAGTCGACGTCGAGATGTACCAAGGAACCCAAATTGTTGCGAAGGCACTTGTGACCTCACAATTGATCGACCGATAAATGACCAAATAAAAAAGACGGAGAATCCGTCTTTTTTACGATTGTTCCATTTCGCGAACAACATAAGGGTAAATTTTTCGATAACGAATGAAACCAGCGATGAATGAGGCGAGACCAACTGCGATTAAAATCGAGCAGACGATTTTACCCGTCAACGTCGTCAATCCGTCGCCAGACAGAAATTGATTGGCTGCGAACAAGATGACGAATAGGCTGAGCCAAATGCTTGCTTGGGTGTTAAATAAAAATTTCCGATTCGTACTCTTCGTATGGAATGCACGACGCTTAGCGAGTAAATAGCCTCCTAGCGACAAGACGATTAACAAGATTAGAACGAATTGCATGGGGATGACCTTCCTTTCTTTTTCGTATCTGTTTGTATCATATCAATATTTAGAGGAGCTGTGCACTGTGAAAGAACAAATCAGACAATTGATTGAAGACGCATCGACGATTATTATTCATCGGCATGAACGACCGGATCCGGATGCGCTTGGAAGCCAGTTCGGGTTACGTGAAGTTTTGCAGCAACAATTTCCGGAGAAAAAAATCTACGCCGTCGGTGAGATGGCAGACTCCCTATCGTTCATGGGGAAGCTCGACGCAGTGGAACCGAAAATGTATGAAGAAGCACTCGTCGTCATTTTAGATACGGCGAATGAAGCACGAATCGACGGTCATGTTGCGATGACAGGGCGTCACGTCATTAAGATTGATCATCACCCGGACGAAGATGCTTATGCAAAAGTCCAACTCGTCGATCCGACCGTCAGTTCGACATCGGAATTACTTGTCCATCTGTTAAATGACTGGGGATATCCTATCCCAGCGGCAGCGGCGATTCAATTTTATGCAGGAATCGTCGGGGATACAGGACGCTTCCAATTTAGAGGGACGACGAGCAAAACGTTTGCCGTCGCAGCACAACTGCTTGATCTCGAAATCGATACAGACTGGCTCTATCGAAACATGTATCAAACGGAACTCGTTGCACTTCATTTGCAAGGATATGTCTTGCAACATATCCAGTTGACGGATGCAGGCGTCGGTTATGTCGTCTTGACGCAAGAGACGTTAAAACGTTTCGATGCGACGGTCGAACAAGCTTCGTTGCTCGTCAATAGTTTTGCCGGCCTTAAAGGAATGAAGAGTTGGGCGTTATTCCTCGAGACGGAAAAAGAGGTCCGCGTGCGCATTCGTTCAAAAGGACCCGTCATCAACGAAGTAGCGAAGGAGTTCCGGGGCGGTGGACATCCGATGGCGTCCGGTGCGACAATCGATCACTTGTCAGAAGTGGATCAAGTCGTCGCCCGTCTCGACGCAGTCGCACGAGACTTCCGCTTCGAATGAAAAGAGGCTGCTCGCTATCATCCAAATTCGGATACATAGCGGACAGCCTTTTGTGGTCTCAGTGCGTTGTTGTCTCTTCTTGCGGAATAAACCAAGTTCCGCGTTCTGTATGGTCTTCGATGACATTGAGTTCTAACTCTTTAACAGACTTCCGAATGCGTTCGGCGATTTCTTCTGTTTCAGTAAAGGCAGTGACACCGAGTTTGAGTTGCTCGACTTTTTCACGGGCAATCTGGCTACGATTTAAAATCATCAGAAACACTCCTTCCTTCCGCGTCATGATATTTCTATACTTATTGTATCGAATATTGAGTAAGAAGGCGATAGTCAGGAGTCGCTAGATATGAATGTTCTGAAAACTTTTACCATGCAAAAACTTATAATGGATGAAAGAAGTAGAAAAGGAGGGAGGAAATATGATGCAATTGAACGTACGAACGGCCTACAGCCCATTGCAGAGTATGATTCGTCTATCACCGTATCTCGACGAGTTGAAGCGAAGGGGAGCCTCAACTGCGGCGATTTGCGAGACGACGTTAACGGGGGTTCCGGCGTTCGTTTCTGAATGTCAAAAACGGGATTTGCTTCCGGTCGTCGGTTATGAACAAGACATGAAGGAAATCGATGAATTCAATATTTTATGGTATGCCAAAACAGGTCGGGGATTACAGATATTATACCGATTAGCCAGTGGACAGGAAACAGAGGAATGCAGCGAATTAATCGCAATCCTTGAGCCGAAACGTCAAGCGACAGAAGATGAAACGCGACTTCGGCGTCAAGTCGTGAATTGGATGGGGTATGCCAAAAATGCGACGGTCTATTTAGGTGTGAAAATGGCGCGCTCGACTGTCGAACGGGACAGCAGGGAGCGTTACCGGGTAGTTGCCCAAGAGTTAGGACTGGAAACCATCCCGATCGATCCCGTCCGCTACTTGCGTCGTGACGACGCAGATGCCTACCAAGCACTCCGAGCGATTGACGAAGGGACACCGTTTCAAGAACAAAAAGTGAATCGACAAGCACATCTCAAGTCGGATGAAGAATTACGCGAACATTTTACCGAGCACGAACAACGTCTCTTGAAACAGTGGGCGCAGACGCAAGAAACACTTACATTACCGAAACAGTCGAGACCGTTGCCACGTGTCGCGGATGACTCAATGGGGAAACTACGTCAGCTTGCACGCGACGGATTACTGGCACACGGTCTAGTTGATGAGACTGCGGAGGCGAGACTCCGTTACGAGCTCGACGTCATCGAAACAACTGGATTTGCTGACTACTTTTTAATCGTCGAGGATTTAGTACGGCATGCGAAAGCGGTCGGCATTCGTGTCGGTCCCGGGCGTGGGTCGGCTGCCGGGTCGCTCGTCAGTTATACATTAGGCATTACGACGGTTGATCCGTTGAAATATGGGTTGCTGTTCGAACGTTTCTTAAATCCGGAACGCATCACGATGCCGGATATCGATATCGATATTGAGGACGAACGCCGCGAGGAGCTACTGGATTATCTCGTTGACCGATATGGTCGAAGTCACGTCGGTCAAATCGGGACGTTGTCGACCCTTGGTGCAAAAGCATCACTTCGAGATGTCGCCCGTGTCCTCGAGTTTTCAAAAGATGAGACGGATGCTGCGGCGAAGCAAATCGCTAAAGAAACGACCTTACAAGGAATCGAACAAAAGCAAACCATCTACCGCTGGTTCTCCGGAAGTGAGAAGCGGCGCCAATTGTTACACCTCGCCCAAGAAATCGAAGGATTGCCAAGACAGCGGTCGATTCATGCAGCCGGTGTCGTCATCGGCTCGGAAGACTTGATTGAGACGACGCCGCTCGATACAGGATCGAGCGACCGGTTCGTCACCCAATATTTGATGAAAGCACTCGAACAACAAGGTCTCTTGAAAATCGATTTACTAGGACTCAGGAATTTGACGCGTCTTCGACAAATGGAACAGCTGATTCGGCGGGAACGTCCCGATTTTTCGATGGAAGAGCTTCCGGAAGAAGATTCGGCAACCCTGCGTTTATTTGCACGAGGGGATACGGATTATATCTTCCAGTTTGAATCGAACGGGATGAAGCAGACGTTACGTGAAGTCAAACCGACCCGTTTTGAAGATTTAGTCGCGACGATGTCACTCTTTCGGCCGGGGCCGATGAAATTCATCGATCTATATGCGAAACGAAAGGCGGGACAACCTTATCAAACGGTTCATCCGATTTTAGCGGAAGTACTAGAGACGACATACGGTGTCATCGTCTATCAAGAGCAAATCATGGAAATCACGCGTCGGGTCGCCGGATTTACACTGGCGCAAGCAGATTTATTACGTCGGGCGATATCGAAAAAAAATAGTGCGTCGGTCGAATCAGAGAAAGTGCGTTTTTTAGAAGGTGCCGTTCAGAATGGTCTTGCGCAAACGACTGCTGAGACACTGTATGATCAAATCGAACGTTTCGCGGGCTATGGCTTTAACCGGAGTCACGCAGTCGCCTATACGAAGATTAGTTATGCGTTAGGTTATATGAAAGCTCACTATCCACAAGTTTTTTCCCTTGTGTCGATCGATCAACCGGAACGACTTGTCCGGGCGATGCGGGACAAGCGTTTGCCAGCTTTACCACCTGATATTTGGATTTCAGACTATCGTTCGACTCTGGAAGGAAAAGGCATCCGACTCGGGATTCAAGTGTTACGTGGAATATCGGAACGCGATTTCAAAGCTTTGAAAGAAGCAGCGAAATCATCGCAGACAATCACGACGTTACTGACGACCGTCGGCTGGGGAAAAAAAGAACGCGCTAAAATCGAATTGTTACTCTATGGTGGAGCATTCGACCGTGCGACACATGGCGACCGGGGATTAGCGGAACAAGAAGTCCTTGATTACTTTACGATGGCTTCGAATACGTTGTTACCGGACGAATTAGCAAGCCTCGGTAAGCGGGCAACGACAAAAGCCGTCACACGTACTGCGACGGACTGGGCGCGGCTCGAACGTGAAGCACTTGGATTCTGGTTAACCTACTCACCTTTGATGACAGCGATGACACCCCAAGTCGAGACGACGCACTTTCATGATGTTTCAAGCGAGATGGAAGAATCCGTCTATCTTGTGTGTTATATCGAGCAGCTGCGGGAATTTAAGACGAAGCGTGCACAATCAATGGGCGTCATGCAAGCCGTTGATGGGTATTCGAACGAAGAGGTCGTCATTTTCCCGAAACAGTACGACATGTATAAACGATCGTTGTATGTCGGAAACGTGTTGTTGATCGAAGTGAAGGTGCAAGACCGGGCAGGTGAACGGCAGTTCGTGTTAGAGCGGTTACGTCCGCTTGGTCAAGATGTCTTGTTCATCAAGTTACCTTCTAAAAATGAGCTGGCTCCTCTTGAACGTGTACTTGAAATCGCACCGGGTGACATTCCGGTCGTCGTCCGCTATGCTGACACGAACGAAACAAAGACGTTGCCGGGTTTATATGCGATTCGTCATGAAGAAGAGCTGTTCGCGCAATTACGGATTCAATTTGGTGAAGCGAACATCATCTTAAAAAATGTCCCCCGATCAAACTAGTAGTAGGTAATAAGATTTGTTATAATAAGGGGTAATTGGTCTGACCAATGCCACCTAATTTTATGTAATGACGGGTACGTCAGAAAGGTGGTGCCGTAAAAATGGAGAAAAAGCGAAACGCTTTTGAAATGAACATCGCGGCAATTAAATTGATGATTGAGCAGGATGGATTAGTTCCGGGAGATCGGATCCCATCTGAACGTGAGTTGGCTGATCGACTAGCAATCAGCCGACCGTCCGTCAGGGAAGCATTGCGAACGCTTGCTTATCTCGGAATCATCGAGACGAGACATGGTGGAGGAAGCTTTCTTTTAAATCGTGACGACCATACCTATATTCAAATCATTGCCCAATTTTTAGTGACCGGCGACTCGAAATTTGAAGATTTAGCAGGAACACTTCGCTTACTTGAACAATCTGCTATTGCCCAGTTGGACGATCATACGTTTCTGGAAGAACATCTCGATTCAGATACTGCGTTTCGAGAAACGTTGATCAATACGGTGAAAAATGATTTGTTCGAGCGGATTTGGAGACAAGTGAATGCATTTTATCAAAGTTTTGGTCAAGGGGAACTCTATACGCGAGCGGAACGGGAAGCACTCCTGAAACGCTCTTAGGAACTACAAGGGGGAACTAACGTGCAAGCATTTTTTCGAAAACCTAAAAAGTTCGTGACGTTGACGACGAAAGAGCAACGGGTCGACGTCCCAGTCGGACTGATGACGAAATGTCCAAAATGTAAATTAATCCAATATACGAAACAACTTGAAGCCAACTTGCGTGTCTGTACATGTGGATATCACCATCCTTTGACGGCGCAGGAACGGTTTTCGCAACTATTTGATGACGGTAGCATCACATATTTTGATCTTCCGATCGTAAAAGCAGACCCGCTTCAATTTCAAGATTATCCAGAAAAATTGAAGGGGGATCAAGTGCGGACAGGTCTTGAAGAAGCCATCGTCTGTGGTGTCGGGACGGTGGATGGTTATCCACTCGTTGCGTGTGTGATGGATGCACGCTTTCGGATGGGTTCGATGGGGGCGGCAGTTGGAGCAGCGATTGCAGAAGCAGTCCGGTATGCAACGAAACACCGATTGCCTGTAACGATTTTCTCTGCTTCAGGTGGGGCACGGATGCAAGAAGGCATGGTCAGTTTAATGCAGATGGCGAAGTCGAGTTTATTCCTGAAGCAACATTCGGATGCCGGACTCCTCTACATCTCATGCATGACTCATCCGACGACAGGTGGTGTCTCAGCTAGTTTTGCGATGCTTGGAGACTACAACATTGCAGAGCCGGGTGCGTTGATTGGATTTGCAGGACGACGGATCATCGAACAAACGATTCGAGAAAAATTGCCGGAAGATTTTCAGACGTCGGAATTTCTACTACAAGCGGGTCAACTCGATGATGTCGTATCACGACACGATTTGAAGACCTACTATAAACGAATTCTGATGATGCACGCGGAGGGAACAAATCATGCAACCATTTGATCAACCAGTCATCGCGTTACGCGAGAAAATATTAGAACTTCACGACATGGCGGAAACGCAAGGTCTCGATTTTAAAGAAGAGCTGAATTTGCTCGAAGAACGATTACGTCGATTAGAACTCGATATTTATGGGAATATGAAAGCGTGGAACCGTGTGCAGTTGGCACGTCATCCTGAACGACCGACGACGCTTGATTATGTCGAGCGGATTTGTGACGACTTCATCGAACTTCATGGCGACCGGCATGGATATGATGATGCTGCAATCGTTGGTGGAATCGCGATGCTGAACGGTCGACCTGTAACAATCATCGGCCATCAGCGTGGTAAGGATACGAAGGAAAACATCCGCCGAAACTTTGGAATGCCTCATCCGGAAGGATATCGAAAAGCACTACGACTCATGCAACAAGCCGTGAAGTTCAACCGTCCAATCATTACGTTCATCGATACGAAAGGGGCTTACCCGGGTCGTGCAGCGGAAGAGCGCGGCCAAAGCGAGGCGATCGCGAAAAATCTCTTTGAAATGGCTGGCATGGAAGTGCCGATCATCTCGATCGTCATTGGCGAAGGCGGTTCTGGTGGAGCGCTTGGTATCGGTGTATGTGATGAACTGTTGATGCTCGAAAACTCAACGTACTCTGTCATATCACCTGAAGGTGCAGCTGCTTTGCTTTGGAAAGATGCAAGTCTTGCAGAACAAGCGGCGGAATCAATGCGAATTACTGCACCCGATTTATTGCGTCTAGGGATTGCGGATGCAATCATTCCTGAAGTCATTGGTGGAGCACACTTAGATGTTTCATTACAGGCGGACAAATTAAAAGTTGTACTAGAACAGAAGCTTGCGTATCTTACACAGTTAACATCAGAACAGCTGATTGAGAAGCGCACAGAAAAATATCACCGGATTGGCACATAAGGGGCATGTAATCGCTATCATGGTTGGGATTCCTTATTTCGTGATAGGCTGAACAAACTGTCTGTTCAAGTTTATGCAATCTGCCCTGTTGTAAAACAAGAAAACAACGTGCTATTTTAGATTCAGATTAATAGAGAGGTGATTAACGTGAGTTTAAAACGGATTGCTGTCTTAACAAGTGGTGGAGATGCACCCGGGATGAATGCTGCGGTGCGTGCTGTTACACGTAAAGCAATTTTTCATGGCCTAGAAGTATTTGGTGTCTACAATGGATATCAAGGTTTAATCAATGGAGATCTCGTCCAATTGAACCTTGGGTCAGTTGGGGACATTATTCAGCGTGGAGGAACATTCCTTCGTTCAGCTCGCTGTCCTGAGTTCCGCACAGAAGAAGGACGTGCGAAAGCAGTCGTCAACTTGAAGAAGTTCGAAATTGACGCACTTGTCGTCGTAGGTGGCGACGGGTCGTACCGTGGTGCTCAAAAACTGACGGGACTTGGTTTCCCGACAATCGGTCTTCCGGGAACGATTGATAATGATATTCCAGGAACGGATTATACGATTGGATTTGATACAGCGCTCAATACAGCGCTCGAAGCAATCGATAAAATCCGGGATACGGCATCTTCGCATGAACGGACATATGTCATCGAAGTCATGGGTCGTGATGCTGGAGATATCGCACTCTATGCTGGATTAGCAGGTGGGGCGGAGTCGATTCTTGTTCCAGAGCGTCCAGAAGATTTAAAAGAAGTCCTCGATCGTATTCAAAGTGGTGTCAATCGTGGTAAAAAACACTCAATCGTCATCGTCGCTGAAGGTGCAGGTCGGGCGCAAGATGTTGGGGATCAAATCGCGAAAGAAACGGGGCTTGATACACGCGTTACCGTGTTAGGTCATGTTCAACGTGGAGGAGCGCCAACAGCTGCTGACCGCGTACTTGCGAGCCGGATGGGCGCTTACGCAATCGACATTTTACTTGAAGGTAAACAGGGACGTGTTGTTGGCGTTCGGGGTGGTAAAATGATGGATCTTGATATTGACGAAGCATTAGATGAAAACAAACATGTACTCGATCTTGATATCTTAGAATTGTCGAAACAACTTTCAATCTAATATATCTTTAATACTCGAGGTCATTTTGGTTAGGTTTATTGGCACTGTTGACAAACGGCCAAACATTGTAGGAGGTTTATGGAATATGCGCAGAACTAAAATTGTATGTACGATTGGACCGGCGTCAGAAAAACGTCTTCCAGAAATGATTGAAGCAGGAATGAACGTCGCTCGTTTGAACTTCTCACACGGTGACTATGAAGAACACGGCGCACGAATCACGGATATCCGTCGCGCAGCTGAAGAAGCAAACAAATTAGTAACAATCCTTTTAGATACAAAAGGTCCTGAAATCCGGACGCATACGTTTGAAGAAGGAAAAGCGCTTCTCGTCCGTGGCAAACAAGTCATCGTCGTCAGCGGTGATGCAAATGAAATCGTCGGTACAGCAGATAAATTCTCTGTGACATATGACGGTTTGTATGATGATGTCGAAGTCGGTTCGATGATCATGTTAGACGATGGATTAATCGGACTTCGTGTTGCGGAGAAACTTGCGAACCGTGAACTTCTTTGTGACATCGAAAACGAAGGTATCATCAAAACGAAAAAAGGTGTTAACTTACCGAACGTAAAAGTTAACCTACCTGCTTTGACAGATAAAGATATCGCAGACATCGAGTTCGGAATCAAGAGTGACATCGATTTAATCGCTGCTTCATTCGTCCGTCGTGCGTCTGACGTTGTGGCGATTCGTCAATTACTTGAAAAACACAACGCGAGCCACATCAAAATCTTCCCGAAAATCGAAAATCAAGAAGGTTTCGACAACATCGAAGAAATCATCGCGATTTCAGACGGTTTGATGGTTGCACGTGGTGATCTTGGAATCGAGATTCCGACTGAAGAAGTAACACCAGCTCAAAAAGACCTCATCAAAATTTGTAATCACTATGGTAAACCAGTCATCACAGCAACACAGATGCTTGATTCGATGCAACGTTTCCCACGTCCGACACGTGCCGAAGCATCAGACGTCGCGAATGCGATTCTTGATGGAACGGATGCAATCATGCTTTCAGGCGAAACAGCAGCAGGGGATTACCCGATCGAGTCTGTTCAAATGATGCATACGATTGCGAAGCGGACAGAAAAAATGCTTGACTACAAAAAATTATTGAAAGATCGTCAAACGCGTAGTGAGCACACGGTGACGGATGCAATCGCTCAAGCGGTTACGCATACATCAATCAACTTGGACGCAAAAGCAATCTTGACGCCGACACAATCAGGCTACACGGCATCACGGATTTCAAAATACCGTCCAGAGGCGAACATCGTTGCGGTCACACCAAGCGCGCGTGTTGCGCGTCAGTTGAATATCGTCTGGGGTGTGTACCCAATCGTCGTTGATCATCTCTCGGACAACACGGATGATATGTTGACACTTGCTGCCGATACAGCAAAAGATGCTGGATTCGTCACAGACGGTGACCTCGTCGTCATCTCTGCTGGGATCCCTGCTCTGACTGCCGGTACAACGAACATGTTGAAAATTCATATCGTTGGTAAAGAAATCGCGAACGGTCGCGGAATCGGCGAACGTGGTGTCGTTGGCGAAGTCGTCATCGCGCACACAGCTGAAGAAGCAAACGCGAAAGCAAAAAAAGGTATGATTCTTGTTACGAACTCAACCGATCGTGACATGATGCCTGCAATCGAGTTAGCAGCTGCAATGATCACAGTAGATGGCGGATTGACAAGCCATGCTGGGATCGTAGGTCCTTCACTCGGCAAACCAGTCATCGTCGGTGTTGAAAATGCTTTGACAATCTTTACAGATGGTCAAATGATTTCAATCGATCCATTGACAGGGAAATTGTACAACGCATAATCAATGAAACGGATATGGCGAAAGCCATGTCCGTTTTTTCGAAACATGGGGGTCGTCATGGAAGCCTATCTCTTTTTAATTGGTCTCGTTTTAATCGGAGTCATTGCGCAAAATAAGTCACTCATCATCGCAGCTGCCTTCTTGTTAATCGTCAAAGCGATTGGATTAGATAGTCGCCTCTTCCCATCGTTGCAGGCGAAGGGAATCACCTGGGGCGTGACATTGATCACGGCTGCTATTCTCGTGCCGATTGCGGCAGGGGACATCGGGTTTAAGGAATTGTTAAACAGCATCCGGGGTCATATCGGAATCATTTCATTTTTAGCGGGAATATTCGTCGCAATCGTTGCTGCCCACGGGGTCGGTTTGATGAAGGAAGATCCACTCGTCACAACGGCACTGCTTGCCGGAACAATTCTTGCGGTCGGTTTATTCAGAGGTATTCCCGTAGGTCCATTGATAGGAGCAGGAATCGCTGCACTCGTCATTGGAATGTGGGATGTTATATCAAAAGCATTTAGTGGCTAAGTGACTTAAATGAACGCAAACGAATTAATTTTTTGATAATAGTATGCAAGTTCGTTCACTTTTTGGTTAATTTTGTTTATACTAAGGACAGAAACAAGATGGTCTATTCAAGAACAAGCGATTCAGCAAGGGGATTTCTTGAGTAGACGTCTTTTTTTCAATACGGAAATGAAAGCGTTTTAAATTTCTGGGGGAAAAAAAGGGGGATTTTTACATGACTCAAACAAAAGGGTTAGAAGGAATCGTCGCGACAGCATCGAAGATTAGTTCGATTATCGATGGTCAGTTGACGTATGGTGGTTATACAATTGATGATTTGGCGGAGCACGCCTCATTTGAAGAAGTCGTCTTCTTACTTTGGAACGATCGTTTGCCAAAAGAAGATGAGTTAAAGCAACTTTCAGAAGCTTTAATTACTGAAGCAGAAGTTGCACCGGCTGTACTTGAGACGTTAAAAGTAGCTCCGAAAACAGCGAATGCGATGGCAGCCATCCGAACTGCTTTATCACAGCTTGCATTGTATGATGAGTCTGCTGAAGATATGTCGACAGAGGCGAACTACGCTAAAGCCATCAAACTCCAAGCACAAATCGCGACGCTCGTAACGGCGTACGCGCGTATCAAGAAGGGGTACGATCCGATTGCACCAAAATCCGGTCTTTCGTACGCTGCGAACTTCCTGTATATGTTGACAGGTGAAGAGCCGACGGAAGTTGCTGAAAAAGCATTCAACCAAGCGCTTGTGCTTCACGCCGATCATGAGTTGAACGCCTCGACGTTCACAGCACGTGTTTGTGTCGCGACACTTTCTGATGTCTATTCAGGTGTGACGGCAGCAATGGGTGCACTCAAAGGTCCACTTCATGGTGGAGCGAACGAAGCGGTCATGAAAATGTTGACTGAAATTGATTCGGTTGAAAAGGTTGACGAGTATGTTCATAATAAACTTAAGAACAAGGAAAAAATCATGGGCTTCGGTCACCGTGTTTATAAAGATGGTGATCCACGCGCGAAGCACCTTCAAGAGATGAGCCGTCAATTGACTGCTCAAATCGGGGAGCCGAAATGGTATGAGATGTCAGTTAAGGTTGACGAAATCGTCCAGTCGGAAAAAGGATTGAAACCAAATGTTGATTTCTATTCTGCTTCTACGTACCATGCACTTGGTCTTGAAACAGAATTGTTTACACCAATCTTTGCTGTTAGTCGGATGTCAGGTTGGTTAGCGCACATTTTAGAGCAATATAGTGACAATCGCCTCATTCGCCCACGCGCAGATTATATTGGTGAAACGCACCGGACATACGTGTCTATGAACGAACGTTAAGCGACGGAGAGGAGCAATCCTCTCCTGCTTTTTGACGTTAACTATTATTCAAGGGGGATTTTACACATGGCTACAATTCAAGGCGAAAACATCACGGTAACAAACGGAACATTGCACGTACCTAACGCTCCAATCATTCCTTTCATCATCGGTGATGGCACTGGACCTGATATCTGGAATGCCGCAGTTCGCGTATTTGACGCTGCAGTCGAAAAAGCATACAACGGCGAAAAGAAAATTGAATGGAAAGAAGTCTATGCAGGCGAAAAAGCATTCAATAAAACAGGTAGCTGGCTTCCGGAAGAAACGCTTGACCTAATCCGTGAGCACATCATCGCAATCAAAGGACCACTCACGACACCAGTCGGTGGTGGAATTCGTTCACTGAACGTTGCCCTTCGTCAAGAACTCGACTTGTACACATGTCTCCGTCCGGTACGTTATTTCACTGGTGTTCCGTCACCTGTTAAACGTCCTGAAGATACTGATATGGTCATCTTCCGTGAAAACACAGAAGACATCTACGCAGGAATCGAATATGCAGAAGGTAGCGAAGGTGCACAAAAATTACTTAACTTCCTCCAAACAGAAATGGGTGTCAACAAAATTCGCTTCCCAGAAACATCGGGTCTCGGAATTAAACCGATTTCAAAAGAAGGTACAGAACGCCTCGTCCGTGCTGCAATCGAATATGCACTCGAAAACAAACGTGCTTCATTGACGCTCGTTCATAAAGGAAACATCATGAAGTTCACAGAAGGTGCTTTCAAAAACTGGGGGTACGAGCTTGCTGAGCGTGAATACGCAGAGCATGTCTTCACATGGAACCAGTATGACCGCATCAAAGAAGAAGAAGGTGTTGACGCAGCAAACAAAGCACAATCTGAAGCTGAAGCTGCTGGCAAATTAATCGTCAAAGATTCAATTGCAGATATCTTCTTACAACAAATTCTCACGCGTCCAAAAGAGTTTGATGTCGTTGCGACAATGAACTTAAACGGAGACTACATTTCAGATGCACTTGCAGCACAAGTCGGTGGAATCGGAATTGCTCCTGGAGCAAACATCAACTACATCACAGGACATGCAATCTTCGAAGCAACGCACGGTACTGCACCGAAGTATGCTGGTCTTGACAAAGTAAACCCATCGTCAGTCATTCTTTCAGGAGAAATGATGTTCCGTCACCTTGGCTGGAACGAAGCGGCTGATTTAATCATCAAGTCGATGGAAACATCAATCGAAGAAAAAGTGGTCACATATGACTTCGCACGTCTCATGGATGGCGCGACAGAAGTGAAATGTTCTGAATTCGCGGATGAACTCATCAAAAACATGTAATCTCGGATTAGAGGGGGTATGGGAAGATGAACAAGCGGAAGAAAATTTCAATCATCGGTAGTGGATTTACGGGAGCGACGACGGCACTTTATCTTGCTCAAAAAGAGCTTGGAGATATCGTACTCGTCGATATGCCGCAACTGGAAGATCCGACAAAAGGCAAAGCACTTGATTTACAGGAAACGGCTCCGATTCAAGGATTTGATTCATGGATTCAAGGAACGTCTGACTACAAGGACATCAGTGACTCAGATATCGTCGTCATTACGGCAGGTATCGCGCGGAAACCGGGAATGAGTCGGGAAGACTTAGTCAGCACGAATGCAACTGTCATGAAATCGGTGACAAAAGAAATCGTTCGCCATGCACCGGAATCGATCATTATCGTGTTGACGAATCCGGTTGATGCGATGACGTATACAGTCTTTCAGGAGTCAGGATTTCCGAAAGAGCGGGTCATCGGTCAATCGGGTGTGCTCGATACGGCACGGTTCCGGACGTTCATCGCCATGGAGTTGAATGTTTCCGTCAAGGACGTCTCAGGATTTGTCCTCGGCGGACACGGAGACGACATGGTACCGTTACTTCGCTATTCACAAGCCGGTGGTATTCCGGTCGAGAAACTCATTTCTGCCGACCGCCTCGCGGCAATCGTTGAACGGACACGTAAAGGGGGCGGAGAAATCGTCCAGTTACTTGGTAACGGTTCTGCCTACTATGCGCCAGCAGCAGCCATCGTTGAGATGGTAGAGGCAATCCTAAAAGATCAGCGACGGATTTTACCAGCCATCGCGTATCTTGAAGGAGAGTATGGCTATCACGATCTATACTTTGGGGTTCCGACGATCATCGGTGGGAATGGTCTTGAACAGATTATCGAGCTTGAATTGACAGAAGACGAACAAAAATCGCTTGACCGTTCGGCGGAGACCGTTCGATCTGTCCTGACGATTTTATGAATGTGAAATTACAACACCACGCCTTTCTAGACAGTCTTGACTGTTTCGGGAAGGCGTGGTGTTTGCGTTAAAAGGAATGTAGCTGCCTTAGTAGGAACGTAAAATTTTGAACGGAGGATGTCATATCGTTCCTCAATCAGAATAATTTCAGACTTTATAAATCGTTCGCATATATTGAGTATATGTACAATCAGGCATTAGAAATTTTAAGGAACATATCAAACGAATACAAGGAATGTGTATTAATATTTTTTTAGTAGGGTATAAATGGAAGGTACGTTCATTGCATATTATTTCTCAGTAAAGGGAGGAAACAACATGCGGGCTGTAACCTATCAAGGGGCAAAGAATATTGAAGTAAAAAATGTAGCAGATCCATCGATTGAAAAGAATGATGACATTATTGTTAAAATTACATCGACAGCAATATGCGGTTCGGATTTACACATTTACCAAGGAACGATGCCGGCAAAAAAAGACTATGTCATCGGTCATGAGCCAATGGGAATTGTTGAAGAAGTAGGTCCTGAAGTAACAAAGGTAAAACGAGGAGACAGAGTCGTTTTACCATTTAACGTTGCTTGTGGTCATTGTTTCTTTTGCGAGCATGATATGGAAAGTCAATGTGATAATTCGAATGGGAATCCTCACGTTGATACAGGTGGATACTTTGGATTTACGGAAACGTTTGGTGACCATCCCGGTGGTCAGGCGGAATATTTAAAAGTGCCTTACGGAAACTTCATGCCACTCGTTATTCCTGAATCATGTGAGTTAGAAGATGAGGCTCTACTCTTTTTATCCGATGTTATTCCAACTGCATATTGGAGTGTTGTGAATAGTGGAGTGAAAAAAGGTGATACCGTCGTAATTCTCGGATCCGGTCCGGTCGGATTAATGACTCAAAAATTTGCGTGGTTGCAGGGTGCGAAGCGAGTGATCGCTGTTGATCAACAAGTGTATCGCTTAAATCATGCGAAGATGACAAACCATGTCGAGACTGTAAATCTACAAGATCATCAAGAAACTGGACAGTATATAAAAGAGTTGACGCAAGGTGGAGCAGATGTTGTCATTGATTGTGTTGGACTGGATGGAAAAATGTCTTCGCTTGAAAAGGTTGAACAAAAAATTGGATTGCAGGGCGGAACGTTGAGTGCCATCAATATTGCAAAAGATGCAGTTCGTAAGTTCGGAACCGTTCAATTAACAGGTGTGTATGCAGAAAAATACAATCAGTTCCCGCTTGGCGATTTTTTCACGCGAAATATTACGTTGAAGATGGGACAGGCACCGGTTGTCCATTTGATGCCGGGGTTATTTCAAAAAATTATTAATCGGGAGTTCGACCCGACTGATATTATTACACACAAGGTTGGTATAGAAGACGCCGCACAAGCTTATAAAACCTTTAATAATCACGAAGACGGTTGCATTAAGGTGATACTAAAACCATAAGTACCCATTTTGATGGGCATTTCCAACAATCATTTTTTTGTGAGAGATATCCTCGCTTTTAGTCAGCTATTTAGGTTATAGAAAATTTGTTACGAAGATGGAGAATTTTCTATGGAAGATTGTCTTTCCGTTTTATCTAAAAACTGAGCACTCCTTCAGAAAGAAGGAGTGCTCAGTTTTTGTTTTAATGTTGAGTTTGGTATTCAATTTTTGAAGAATTCTCCAACATTCCTGTACTTTGAATTAAAAGAAAAGGACGGGCCATAGGAAACCGACTGCTAAACCAAGCAACATGCCGACGAATACTTGGAATTCCGTGTGTCCGACTAATTCGTTTAATAGTGGCGTGTCATGACGGATTCCCTTGAAGTAGTCATTCAGTAGTTTTGCCTGTAACCCAACAGCCTGCCTGACGCCTGTCGCGTCATACATGATGATGACTGCAAAGATGGTCGCGAGAGCGAACAGCGACGAACCGAAGCCTTCTTGGAAGCCGATGACGACGGCGAGGGCGACGACGGTCGAACTATGTGAACTTGGCATGCCGCCTGACGCGAACATGATTTCAAGATCAAAAGTTTTATTCTTGATGACACCTGTGACGAGTTTTGCGGCTTGTGCGATAAACCATGCGGTAAATGCAGCGAGTAAAGGGCTATTCCATTCCATGTCTATTCCTCCAGATTCATTGACGATACAGTATTGTTTCCCGAATTGATGGGCTTTTACACGGAAATCTGACTTTCGACGTAGCTTGACCTTAAAGATTGTGTAAAGAAAGGTAAGAAAGATTTGTGATTCAGTAGGAAAAGTCGTTAAGATGAAGACAGAAGAAGTGGATTCCAATGAATTCCGCATTCGAAGATGAGATTTGCCGAGGAGGCCGACTGTTTTGAAAGATAAAATAATTGTTGTTGATGACGAACTCTCGATCGCTACACTTTTGAAATTCAATCTAGAACAAGCTGGCTTTATTGTAGAGACTGCCCACGATGGCATGTCCGGTTTAAAATTAGCGGAAAAGCAAGATGCCGCATTGATTGTACTCGATTTAATGCTACCGGAACTGGATGGACTTGAAGTCTGTAAACGACTTCGCCAACAAAAAATCAACACGCCAATCTTGATGTTGACGGCAAAAGATGACGAATTTGATAAAGTGCTGGGACTTGAGCTCGGAGCAGACGATTATTTGACGAAACCGTTTAGTCCGCGCGAAGTCGTAGCCCGTGTCAAGGCGATTCTTCGCCGAATGAATCAGCAAGTCGCGACGGAAGAAACGACGGATGGAACGATCTTAATCGGGGACGTCAAAATCGTTCCGGATAACTATGAAGCGTTCAAAGCAGAGGAACGCCTAGAGCTCACACCAAAAGAGTTCGAGTTGCTCGTTTACCTCGCTAAAAATAAAGGTCGGGTTTTGACACGTGATCAACTCCTATCTGCGATTTGGAACTATGATTTTGTCGGAGATACGCGAATTGTCGATGTGCATATCAGTCACGTACGTGAAAAGATTGAACCGAATACGAAAAAACCGATCTATATTAAAACAATCCGTGGGCTCGGATATAAGATGGAGGAGCCGAAAGTGGAATGAGCAAATACCGAAAACGATTCATACTAAAAATGTTGTCCTTCATCAGTCTTGTGCTGATTGCGCTTGGTTTTTTGTTAGGACAATCGTTTAAAGAGTTTTATGTGAATAACGAAAAAGAAAAGTTGATGGATGAAACATCACTCGTTGAAACGATTTTACAAGGTCGATCGTTAGAAGAGATGGCTGCGTATGTCGACCAATTGTACGCAGAATCGCATTTCGATATGATTTTATTTAACTCACGGGGAGAAATCATTGCCGGGACACCCGTTGATGTTACGAAATTAAATGTGCGGGCAATCAATTTCTCAGCGATTCCGGTGGATGGTACGTTCGAATCGAAGACCGATGATACGAGTCTCCAGTTTACGAAACCTGTCCAGACAGCTAGTGGAAATGAAGTGTACCTCAGCTTGATTCGTTATACGAAAGACTTAGATGTCATCTACTCACGCATTTGGACGGTGATCGTTCTTTCGCTCATCGTCTCCTTGTTTATGATTTTCTTTACCGTCTACAGCTCGACGAAACGGTTCTTACGTCCTGTAGCGGAAGCGACGGAAGTTTTGCGTGAACTATCGCACGGAAACTATAAATCCCGTGTCTATGAGTTAAATTCACCAGATGAATCAAGGGACTTAGGGAAGTCGATCAATTTACTCGCACGCAACTTAGAAAATGCTTCGTCCGGTGAAGCGATGCAACGCGCGCGACTTGAGTCGTTGATTGAATACATGGGTGCCGGTCTGATGTTGATTGATGAAAAAGGCTACGTTCTCCTCGTCAATCGGACGTATCGGGAAATGTTCAACATTCATGGTAAATCAAATGGTCAACTGTATTATCGTGTGTTGCCAAATGAGAAAATGAGTCAAGTCATTGAAGATGTTTACTTGACGGAAAAACCGAACCGGAAACAATCGAGTGTCCGCTTTGGAATCAATAGTCGGACGTTCATGGTCAGTGCGGCACCAATCTTCGGTAAGAATGGCCGTGTCCAAGGTACGACCGTCGTTTTCAATGACATCACGGAAATCAAGAAGCTGGAGCAGATGCGGAAAGACTTCGTCGCAAATGTTAGCCACGAGTTAAAGACACCATTAACATCGATTAAAGGATTTGCGGAAACCTTGCTTGATGGTGCGCAAGACGTACCGGAAATCCGCGAACAATTTTTGAATATCATTCACGATGAGTCTGAGCGGATGCAGACATTAGTAGAGGACTTGTTGGAGTTATCGCGTCTTGAACAAGATAACTATCAACTTGAGACGACGATTGTCGATGTGACGAGTCTGATTAACGAGACAGAGGCGTTGCTGCATCATAAGGCGCAAGAAAAAGAGATGACGATCCATATCGAGACGGAAGAGGAAGTCTTCATCCGGGCAGACTTGAATCGGTTGAAACAAGTCGTCGTCAACCTAGTTGCTAATGCTTTGAATTATACGCCGAATGGTGGGAATGTCTGGGTCAGCTTAGAAGACGGGGAAGAGATGGTCACGCTCCAAATCAAGGATGACGGGATCGGAATACATCCGAAAGAAACGCAACGGATTTTCGAACGTTTCTATCGGATTGACAAAGCGAGAAGTCGTAATTCAGGTGGGACAGGGTTAGGTCTTGCCATCGTTAAACACATCATCGATTTGCATCATGGAACGATTGATGTCGAGTCGGAGGAGCAACAAGGAACGACCTTTACGATACGTTTACCGAAAAAAGGCTGAACTTCACCGTGAGTTCATATTCTCTTTACAGAGCGATTGTATGCTAAAGATACCTTCTTCATCATCTGTGGAACGACTGGTTCAGCTCCCATGTCGTACACCACAAGGCGATTGGCTTCACAGCCAATCGTCTTTTTTTATGGCGTTTTTAGCGAACAAATGTGTGTAGAGTGATACAATAAGAACAGAAATTCTTCCAAAGGAGCGGAGACGATGGAAAACAAACTTTTATTGATTGACGGAAACTCACTAACGTATCGTGCCTTTTTTGCCTTGCCGCCGATGACGGACGCACAAGGACGTAACACGAACGCCGCTTACGGCTTTACGATGATGTTACTTAAATTACTTGAAGAGGAGCAACCGACGCATATGTTAGTCGCGTTTGATGCTTCGAGCGAAACGTTCCGCCACGATGTGTACCAAGAATACAAGGGAAGTCGGGAAAAGACGCCGTCTGAACTACGGGAGCAGTTCCCGATTGTACGTGATATCTGTGAAGCGCTCGGTATTCAAATGATGGAGCTTCATCGTTATGAAGCAGATGATTTGATTGGAACCCTAGCGCGGACGATGCCGGCAGACCGGACACGGATCGTCACGGGTGATAAAGATTTACTTCAACTCGTCACCGATCAAGTCGAGGTATTGATCACGAAGCGCGGTATCACGGACGTTCAGTGTATGACGGAAGACTTGTTTGCCGAGACATACGGTGGACTGAAGCCGATTCAAATGATTGATTTAAAAGGGCTGATGGGTGATAAATCGGATAACATTCCCGGGATTCCTGGTATCGGCGAAAAAACAGCGATTAAATTAATTTCTGCGTATGGTTCAGTCGAAGGACTGTATGAGCATGTCGAAGACTTAAAAGGAAAACAAAAAGAGAAGGTCATCGCGAACGAAGACCTTGCCCGGTTGTCGAAAGAACTTGCGACAATCAAACTCGATGTCCCGCTCGACGTCACGTTGCCTGATTTACAAATCAGTGATGTCGACACACAAGTACCGTATTCGTTGTTCCAATCGCTCGGGTTTAAATCGTTAACGAATCGTTTTGCTCCTGTCATCAAGGAAGAGGACAAGGAACAATTGAACGTCGAGACGATTACGACACTTCCTTCAGACGTGCAGGATGCTGTCCTCGTCGTCGAGCAGTTGCGCGAAGACTATATGGAAGAAGACATCATCGGTTTTAGTATCGCGACACCGAATCAAATTTATGTCGCTTCTCGTGAATTGGTCGAGGATCCTGCTTTTCGCGAATGGATCGAGTCGGACCATCAAAAAATCTGTCTCGATGCGAAACAAGCTGCCTTCGCGTTGCGGAAACATGGTTTAAAACTGCAAGCCTTCGATGACTTGTTGCTCGCTGGATATTTATTGAACTTAAGCGGTGGGACGACACTAGCGTCGATTGCCGGTCATTATGCGATGATGGCGCCGAGTGAAGAAGCCGTCCTTGGAAAAGGTGCAAAGCGTAGCGTGCCGACAGACGAACTGTTGCATCCTTATTTGGCAGAAAAAGCACGGATGATTGAGCGGTTGTTCCCGAAAGTACAAGAAGAGCTCAAAGCGAACCAACAATTCGAATTGTATGAGACGCTCGAACGTCCTTTGTCAGGTGTGCTTGCTGAAATGGAGTGGACCGGCATCCGTGTTGATGTCGCGACGTTGCAAGAGATGCAACATGATCTTGCAGGACGCTTAACGGATCTTGAGGAATTGATTTATGGTCAAGCGGGTGAAGCGTTCAATATCAACTCACCGAAACAACTCGGCGTCATCCTGTTCGAAAAACTCGAACTTCCTGCCTTTAAGAAAACGAAGACGGGTTATTCGACGGCAGCAGATGTCTTAGAGAAGTTAAGACCACTCCATCCGGTCATCGATCACATCATGCTATATCGTGAACTGCAAAAACTCCAATCGACGTATGTCGAAGGGTTACAAAAAGTCATCAAAGAAGATGGGAAAATCCATACGCGGTTCGCTCAGACGATTGCCCAAACAGGACGACTCAGTTCCGTTAACCCGAACCTGCAAAATATTCCTGTCCGGATTGAAGAGGGACGTAAGATTCGTAAAGCGTTTGTTCCGAGTCAAGCCGGATGGTCACTGTACGCTGCCGACTATTCACAAATTGAGTTGCGTGTCATGGCGCATATGTCGGAAGATAAAACGCTGGTCGATGCATTCCTGCACGACGCTGACATTCATACGCAAACAGCGAGTAGTGTCTTTTCGGTCGATCCGGGCGACGTGACAGGAAACATGCGTCGCCAAGCGAAGGCCGTCAACTTCGGAATCATCTACGGCATCAGTGATTATGGTTTGTCGCAAAACTTGAATATCAGTCGAAAAGAAGCACAAGACTTCATCGATCGTTATTTTGAGTTGTTCCCGCAAATTAAGTTATTCATGGATGCTGCAATCGAAAAAGCACGAGCGAATGGATTCGTCGAGACGTTGATGAACCGGCGTCGCAACATTCCAGATATCAATTCGAAGAACTTTAACTTACGTGGTTTTGCAGAACGAACAGCAATCAATACACCGATTCAAGGCTCGGCGGCAGATATCATCAAAAAAGCGATGCTCGATGTCCATGCTGCGCTTGAAGCGTCACCACTCAAGGCACGTTTGCTGCTTCAAGTACATGATGAATTGATATTTGAAGCACCAGACGAAGAACTAGACGCTTTAAAAGCACTCGTCAAACAAGCGATGGAGCAGACCGTCGAATTGTCAGTGCCGTTACGCGTTGACGGGGATGCGGGGCATTCATGGTACGAAACGAAATAATCTGTTAGAGGAGGAGCTAGTTTGCCTGAATTACCTGAAGTCGAGACCGTCAGACGCAATCTGGAGCGGACGGTCTCTGGAAAAACGATTTCTTCTGTGAAGGTCTTCCATCCGAAGATGATCCGGGGAATGGAAGTTGCACCGTTTGTCGACGCTTTGAAGCAAGAGCGGATCGAACGGGTCGAACGGCGTGGGAAATTTCTTTTATTTGCATTTGAACAGTTTTATCTCGTCAGTCATTTACGAATGGAAGGGAAGTATTTTCCGTATCCCCAAGCGATTGAAAAAGATAAGCATACTCATGTCATCTTTCGATTCACAGACGGCTCAGAGTTGCATTATAACGACGTCCGAAAGTTCGGGACGATGGAGCTGCGGGAAAAAGCGACCGTGATGCAGGTCCCACCACTTGCCCAACTCGAGCGGGAACCGTTTGATCCGACGTTCACGGCGGAAGTCTTAGCCGAAAATCTAATTCGTAAAAAACGCAGCCCGATCAAGACAGCATTGCTCGATCAATCGATCTTTTTAGGACTTGGGAATATCTATGTCGATGAGACGTTGTTCGCGGCACGGATTCATCCGTTAACGAAAGCAGGGGCCTTGACGCTTGACGATATTTCGCGGATTCACGTCGCAGGTGTTGATGTCTTACAAAAAGCCGTCGAAAGTGGCGGCAGTACGATTCGGAGTTATGTCTCGCCATCCGGAAAAGGGGAGTTTCAACTGCAACTTGCTGTGTATGGTCAAACAGGTGTCCCGTGTCCGCGTTGCGGGACAGCGATTGAAAAAATCAAGGTTGGTGGACGTGGGACACACTTCTGCCCGAACTGTCAGCAGGTCGCGTTATGAGAATCGGTTTGACGGGAGGAATCGCGACGGGAAAGAGTACCGTCGCGACGTATCTACAAACGAATGGGATTCCGGTCATCGATGCTGATTTGATCGCGCGGGAAGTCATGGAACCGGATGGGCTGGCTTATCAAGATGTGAAAGCTGCCTTTCCGGAAGCATTTGAAGATGGGATATTAATCAGAGCCAAGCTTGGTGAAATTATTTTTCACGATAGTGAAAAACGGAATTTACTGAATGAGTTGATGCATCCGAAGATTCGACAACAGATGCTCGCCCGGGCAGACGAATTGGAACAGCAAGAAGAATCTTTAGTTGTTTTTGATATCCCGCTTTTATTAGAAGGAGATTGGAAACAGCTTGTCGATCAAGTCGTGGTCGTCTATTGTAACGCTTATCTACAATTGGATCGCTTGATGGAACGCAATCAAATGTCACGGGAGGAAGCGCAATCACGTGTGCAATCTCAACTCGATATTGAACAGAAACGTCTCCTCGCCGACTATGTGTTGGTCAACGAAGGAACGGTCGAAGCGTTATACCGACAAATCGATCAGTGGTTAAAAACGTTACCTGTCACGCGTTGAGGTTTGGAGCGAAACAAAATTAAAGAAGTAGAAGTATCGTTTTGGGAGAAGTTGATGACTTCTCTCAACTTTTTTTTGTTTACATAATGAAATCGCTTACATTTCATGATATAGTTCTATCTGTAAACGGAGCATTATCCGTCACATTGAAGGGGGATCCGCACATGGGAGTCAAGGTGGCAGTTAACGGGTTTGGGCGTATTGGTCGAATGGTGTTCCGTCGATTAATCGCTGAGGGGAAAAGTCAGGTCGTCGCAATTAATGCAAGTTATCCACCGGAAACACTCGCGCACTTAATTAAGTACGATACGGTCCATGGAAAGTTTGAATACCCGGTCGAGATTGTCGAGGGTGGTTTGATGATTAATGAACAACTCGTGAGAATCGTCAGCGAACGTAATCCTGAGTTATTACCGTGGGGGGAACTTGAGATTGATGTCGTCGTCGAAGCAACAGGAAAGTTCAATTCGAAAGACGGCGCAAGTAAACATGTGTTGGCGGGAGCAAAAAAAGTCGTCATCACGGCACCGGCGAAAGGGGACATTCGGACAATCGTAATGGGGGTCAACGATGCGATGTACGATCATGAGAACGATCATGTCGTCTCGAATGCATCCTGTACGACGAATTGTCTTGCGCCTGTCGTTCAAGTCATCGATCGGGCATTCGGAATCGAGACGGGACTCGTCACGACGATTCATGCTTTTACGAATGATCAAAATAATATTGATAATCCACATAAGGATTTACGTCGGGCACGGGCTTGTGGATCATCGATTATTCCGACATCCACTGGTGCGGCACGTGCCATTTCGCTCGTTTTACCGCATCTCGAAGGGAAGTTGAACGGGCTTGCGCTCCGTATTCCGACACCGAACGTGTCGCTCGTTGACCTCGTCGTCGAAGTGAGTCGTGATACGACGGTCGCAGAAGTAAATGAAGCGTTCGTGAAAGCAGCTGATGGTGCGTTAGACGGGATTCTAGGGTTGACGATGGAACCGCTCGTTTCGATTGATTTTAACGGGGAAGTCCGTTCGACGGTCGTCGATGGCCTATCGACGATGGTCATGGGTGGACGCCAAGTGAAGGTGCTTGCTTGGTACGACAATGAATGGGGATATTCATGTCGTGTCGTCGATCTCGTTCAGATGATTGGAGCACATATTGAGGCAACAACGGTTGAAAAGGAATTAGAATTAAAATAATTTATATTTTTTAAACCGCTCTATACCAACAGATAGAGCGGTTTTTTAATAAATAGGCACTGAAATTTAAAATTTATCCTTGTGTATCTTTTTGATACTCGCTATAATTCAAATCGTGAACTTCAATCGGTCTGGCAATCGCAGCTTAAAGGGTTAGGACCTCTCTGGACTAACTTTCCCCCGTGGGTGCGAAAGACTCAGGCGCAAAGTAAGTGATCATGACTATACTTTGAAGACCATTGAATGTAGGGGGGATCCACTAATGGATACTATGGGAAGACACATTATTGCAGAACTTTGGGATTGTAATCCTGAAAAATTAAACGACATGGAGTTTGTCGAACGACTCTTCGTTGACGCAGCACTTCAAGCAGGTGCAGAGGTACGCGAAGTCGCATTCCATAAGTTTGCTCCACACGGAGTAAGCGGCGTCGTCATCATTTCTGAATCGCATTTGACGATTCATAGCTTCCCAGAACACGGATATGCATCAGTTGATGTCTTTACGTGTGGGGATCGCATCGATCCAGCAATCGCAGCGAATTATATCGCTGACGCATTAGATGCAAAAATCCGTGAAAATGTCGAAATTCCGCGTGGCATGGGACCAGTTAAAGTTCCGGCAGCTACGATTCAGCACGTTAACTGACAAAAACACGAACTACCAGCCCTCGTCTTTATGGCGAGGGCTTTTTAATATGTCTGACGTCTGTTATTCTTAATAGTAGAAGAAAACAGAAAAGGTGATGGCGGATGGGATTTAAAGAACGTTTGCAAAAACAACTTGAAACGTCTGATACGCATAAAAACGAAAAATTACGAACGCACTATTATGCTGCGACTCCCGAGATGTTGTTTACAGGTCTTGAGACTGTCGTGGCGAAGCAACACGGAACCGTTAAACGAATTGATGTTGAACGAGGAGAATTATCTTTTCAAGGAACTGGGTTAGATGGACTAGCGACAGTCATCATGGTCGGTTCTGGTAGAACAGCTGTTGATCTATTTTTGCATCGCGAAGGATTACTTGGTCCGGACCTCGAGCAATGGATTGAAACAATCTATCAAGAATTAGATGCGACATACCGATTGAAAATGATTGGAACAAAAGAATTTACGTGAACGGAGGTGCGGCATGCGTTGTCCAGCCTGTAATTATAACGGGACGAAGGTTCTCGATTCGAGACCTGTGCAAGATTTTGGCTCGATTCGGCGCCGTCGTGAATGTGAATCATGTGGTTATCGTTTTACAACATTCGAGATGATTGAACAAACACCACTCATCATCGTGAAAAAGGATGGGACCCGTGACGAATTCAATCGTGATAAAATTTTACGTGGACTCGTCCGTGCATGTGAAAAACGTCCGATTTCAATTGAGCAACTCGAAACGGTCGTCAGTCGTGTCGAAAAAGCCTTACGGGCAACGGCACAACATGAAATTCCGAGTGAACAGGTCGGCCGGCTCGTCTTGAATGAACTCGCTTCTGTTGATGAAGTGGCTTACGTCCGTTTTGCGAGTGTCTATAAACAATTCAAAGACATCAATGTCTTTTTCCAAGAGTTATCTGAACTAATGGAACGCCATCAAGAAAATGAACGTGAAAATTTAACGTAATCGAGGAGAGGTCGTCTGTAGGTCAGAACGCACCTCTCTTTTTCTCACGAAAGAAGGGACGAAACAGATGTTGGAACGTGATGTATCGGGAACGGACTTATGTTTAATCATGAGTAATGGTGTCGTCGATCGTGAAGCTTATCAATCCCTCTATTATTTATATCAGCCGATCATCGGTGTAAAAGCTCTTGGTCTGTACCAAACGTTTTGGAGTGAGATGATTCCTGGTAAAACGAAATCACAATATATCTCACATGCAGAACTAGGAACATTGTTAGGATTTTCTGTTGATGAATTTAAAGAGGAGCTTTTTAAGCTCGAAGGAATTGGATTGATTCGAACATTTGAGGCGAAACAAGCTGCCTATCGTTATGTTTATCAAATTCGCGTCCCGTTAGCACCGAATACGTTCTTGAATGATGGTGTCTTATCAAGCTTACTGTTTTATCGTGTCGGAGAAATCCGCTTTCGAGCACTTCAAAATCGTTTTCGGACGGAGCAGCTACCGAAAAATGTCGTTGACCGGACGGTTCGTTTTGATCAAGTGTTTGATGTCAAAGCAGGACTTGCTTCTGCCCATCAACCAAAATCGTATGCGAAACAAGAACGTGCCGCCTATGAATTTGATTATTCATTCGACTTAGAAGAAATGAAGCGTCAGACCGATCGTTTTCTCCCGAGAAGCTTTTATACGAAATCGATTGACCAATTGTTGCTGAAGCTAGCTTACGTCACACAGTCGAATGAAACCTTGATGGCGGAACTGTTGAATGCCCGCTTCCGGCATGAAGCGTACCTACCAATGACGGACAGTGAGAAGCAAGAGCGCTGTAAACAGATGATGTTATCGGCGAAACAAAAGCTCAGTCGTGATAAAAAAGCGAAGGTCGCTGTCCTCGAAGAAGTCGAAGTCGGTGATTTAAGTGAAAGTGAGACGATGGAAGGGACTCATCCGAAGCACTATGTCGCGAAGTTACGTAAGGTGAAGTCACTTTCTGAACGGGATGAAGAATTGATTCAGCAATTGATCATCGATTATGAAATGTCGTCGGGAATCGTCAATGCTGCCTATTATTACGCACTTGTCATGAAAAAGGACAATCGCTTCAGTAAAAACTTTTTGCTGTCGATTGTCGACGATTGGAAACAGAAAGGTTACGCGACAGCAGCAGAAGCATTAGCGAAAACAAAAGACCAAGACGAATTAATCGCAAAGAAACAGGATCAAAAGCAAGAACGGTCACGCCAAACGGTTGGCGGCAGAAGAGGGCGTCCGAGTTCGACTGGACCGAATCCGAAATGGCTACAAGAAGAAAAAGAGAAACAACAAAAATATGAAGCGACTAAAAAAGCGAGTTTTGAATCCGAAGTACCGGATGATGCAGAGATGGAACGGATTCTGCGTGAACTAAAGGGGAAGTAAAGGAGTAGTGAGATGGAACATATCCAATCATCGATTGAAAAAATCTTGAATCGTCCAGGTGTCGCAGCATCCGTGCGCGCCATTCATGAGCGAGTCCTATCGCATCCAGGTGTCATCGTCTTTTTAAGGACACATCCTGAAATTGATCAACGAACGATTGAGCGAGGGATGTTAAAGCTCAATGAATATGCCGAGCAGATGGACGGTCATCAAGTGATTGAAAAAAAAGCCGTTATCGAAGGCTATCAGCCCGTGCTGCATTTAGAAAAAGGTCAAATCATGGTCGCTTATGAAAAAACGCAAGCACTCAAAGATCGTGAAAATGAACGGGCGCTCGAGAAAAAATTCAAAAGTTTGTTTTTACCGGATGAAGTACGGGACGCGAACTTCAGTGACTTTGATTTGACGACGACGGATCGAAAACTTGCCTTGCGGGCAGCATCACAATTTTTGAATACGATTCGTTCGAAAGAGCAGGTCAAAGGACTGTATCTGCACGGGAGTTTCGGTGTCGGGAAAACGTACCTGCTCGCAGCAATCGGGAATGCGCTCAAAAAAGAGCGTGTTGCGACAATTCTTGTCCATGCTCCGGGATTTGTCTCGGAAGCGAAACGCCGAATCCGGTCTGATAGTTTTGATACGTTCCTCGAGAGTTTTCAGACGGTGCCCGTTTTATTGATTGACGACATCGGGGCGGAGTCGATCAGCCCGTGGGTCCGGGACGAACTGTTCGGGATCATCTTGCAGTACCGGATGATGCATCGCTTGCCGACATTGTTCAGTTCGAATTTATCCTATGATGAACTCGAGCTTCATTTCGGGATTACGAATGATCAAGGAGATAAATTGAAAGCGATGCGATTGATGGAACGCATCCGGACGACGACGAATCCAGTTGAATTTTTAGGTGAAAATCGCCGGCGTTATTAATTTTCCTTGTCAAAGAACTTCATCTTTCGCTATACTTAGTGCACAATCAGTATAGTGAATTGCAAAGATTGAGGATACGAAGGACGAACTGGACCAAACAAGCGAGAGAAGGATGGTGAAAGCTTCTCATGGACTCTATTCGTTTTCTTTACTCCCTCATAGCACAGACGGGGCTAATCCGTTTGCGTCTCACGCCCGTTATCGCGTGTTCGAGCCGGTACATGGAAACATGTTCGGGAACGAGGGTGGTACCACGAGATGAAGACTCGTCCCTTTTTAGAGGGATGGGTCTTTTTTTTATTTAATTTAAGGGGGAAACAGTCATGTCAACTATTGCTCTTACATTTCCAGACGGCGCGGTCAAAGAATTCGCAGCCGGTACAACTGCTGAAGAAGTCGCGGCTTCCATCAGTCCAGGACTCCGTAAAAAGGCATTTGCCGCAAAACTAGACGGTGAAGTCATCGACTACCGACGTCCGATTGAAAAAGACGGTGTCATCGAACTCGTCATGCCAGACTCAGAAGAAGGACTCGATTTGATTCGTCACTCGTCTGCGCACTTGATGGCGCAAGCGATCAAACGTCTTTTCCCGGATGAAACGATTCACCTTGGAATCGGACCGACAATTGAAAACGGCTTTTATTATGACATCGATATGGAACGTCGTTTGACAGAAGAAGATCTTCCGGTCATCGAAAAGATGATGAATAAAATTGCGGGAGAAAACTTGTCCATTGAACGGGAAGTCGTTTCGCGTGACGAAGCTTTAAACATCTATAAGGAACTGAATGACCCGCTTAAAATCGAATTGATTGAGTCGATTCCAGCCGATCAAGATTTGACACTGTATCGTCAAGGCGAGTTCTTCGACTTATGCCGTGGTCCACACGTCCCGGCGACAGCGAAGCTACAAGTCTTCAAATTGATGAGCATCGCAGGTGCTTACTGGCGTGGTGATTCAAAAAATAAAATGCTGCAACGGATTTACGGGACAGCCTGGGCAACAAAAGACCAACTGAAACAACAATTACACTTCTTGGCAGAAGCAAAAGAACGTGATCACCGGAAACTCGGAAAAGAACTTGATTTGTTCTTTACATCGCAAGACGTCGGTCAAGGGTTACCAATGTGGTTACCAAAAGGGGCGGCCATCCGTCGTACTGTCGAACGGTACATCGTCGATAAAGAGCTCGAACTGGGTTATGAACATGTCTACACACCTGTGCTCGGTTCAGTTGAGTTGTATAAGACGTCAGGTCACTGGGATCACTATCAAGATGACATGTTCCCGAAAATGGAGATGGATAATGAAGAACTCGTTCTTCGGCCGATGAACTGTCCGCACCACATGATGATTTATAAAAATGAACCACGGTCATACCGTGACTTACCACTCCGTGTCGCAGAACTTGGTGGCATGCACCGTTATGAAATGTCAGGTGCACTGACTGGGCTACAACGCGTGCGTTACATGGTCCTAAACGACGGGCATACATTCGTCCGTCCGGATCAAATGAAAGATGAGTTTAAAGCCATCGTTCACTTGATTCAAGAAGTCTACGCGGACTTCGGGATTACTGATTATAAATTCCGTCTGTCTTACCGTGACCCGGCAGATAAGGAAAAGTATTTCGACAACGATGCGATTTGGGAAATGGCGCAACGTGAGTTGAAAGAAACGATGGATGAACTTGAACTTGAGTATTTCGAAGCAGAAGGTGAAGCCGCGTTTTATGGTCCAAAACTCGATGTTCAAGTCCGGACAGCACTCGGTAAGGATGAGACACTGTCGACAGTTCAGCTCGACTTCTTGTTACCGGAGCGCTTTGAATTGACGTATAAAGGAAATGACGGACAAGATCATCGTCCGGTCGTCTTGCACCGTGGTGTCGTTTCGACAATGGAACGTTTCGTTGCGTACTTGATCGAAGAATACAAAGGGGCATTCCCGACATGGCTCGCACCGGTCCAAGTCAAATTGATTCCGGTCTCACGGGCACAGGAAGACTATGCACGTGAAATTAAAGCGATGCTCTTGAAAAAAGGGATCCGGATTGAAACGGACTTCCGCGATGAGAAGCTCGGTTACCGCATCCGTGAAGCACAGATGAACAAAATCCCGGTCATGCTCGTACTCGGGGATAAAGAAGTGGAGTCACGGGAAGTCAACATCCGTCGTTATGGCTCGAAAGATTCAAGCAATGCCTCGCTTGAGCAATTCGTTGCTGATTTAGAAGCAGAAATCGCCAACCGTTCGAAGTAATCAATAATAAGCTGAATCGGTTAGCACGACACAAGCTAGCTTTCCTGTCCGTCGCGGGCACGGGAAAGCTGGCTTTTTCTTGCATCCAGGAGGAATCGTAGCTTACCCCGATGGATTTTGGAGAAATTTTCGAGTCCACCCGTTTTGTATCTACATAGTTTTTGAGAATCGGCCGATACATGGATGAGAGGAGTGGAACGGTTGAAGAAATTAATTTTAGTGTGTCTTTGTGCGATGTCGTTTACCTTCATTGCGCCGGACATCGAACGAGTCGAAAGTATGAAAACATACCGGATTACACCTCGGACGGAGCCGATTGATTCTGTTTTACGAAAGTATTCGACATATAATGAAAAAACAAAAAACTATTATACGTTACGATCTTATTTAGAAAAAATCGAGGCGGAAGGCGGTGGGACACTGATCTTAGCGAAAGGAACGTATCTGTCGCCGATTCGTGTGGGGGTTCCGTCGAATACGACGATTCGTTTAGAGGATGGTGTCATCATTAAAAAGACATTCGATACCGGGACGACGAAAATCGCAGCAACAACAAGTGTCTTCGACCTCGTTCCACCATCCGTTTTGCGTCTGAAGACAACGGTCGGAAAATATAACGGTTCGAATTATGTGACGATTGAAGGTCAGGGCAATGCACAAATCGATTTAAGTCATCTCGCTAGAGGCGCAGCCTTTGCGATTGCCCATAACGCGAATCTTTACATCGGTGGACTGACGATTCGTAACCAAAACGGTTCACACGCGATTGAGTTAGATGCAACGAATCATGCTGTGATAGAAAATATGGCATTCATCAATGCGACGATGATTAAAAATACGGGACCCAATGAATCAATTAATTTAGATACACCTGATCCGGTAACACAAGGATTTCGATGGAAGTGGTCTGCGCAGGATCGGACACCGAATCAAAATATTGTGATTCGAAACAATACGTTCAAAAACATAAATGTCGCAATCGGTACCCACCAGTACTCGCAAGACCGTCCGCATCAGAATATTCGAATTGAATACAATACGATTGATGGTACGAAAGATCACGCGATTTCGATGATGAATTGGGAGAAGGCGATCGTTCAAATGAATACAATCCGAAACGTTCATCGAGCAGATGGAAAGGCGATCGCGATTCTCGGACGCGGTGTCGTTGGTGGAATCATCAAAGGTAATAAGATTGAAAATACAGATCGTGCGATCCAGATGCAACCACATCAAAGTAATGGATTTAAACCCGTCTATAATCGATTTACGGATGCTGAAAAGCTGAATCTTCGTAAAAATAAAATCAAAGAAGTCAAAGTAGGGCAAGTCGTACTTTATTCAAAGTTGAATAATTTTTCAGTAGAGACATCAGAACGGTTCAATTTTGTCCCATGAAGCATATAAATTCCATATTGAAGCGAAACGTGACAAGTGATTGCTGCAAAAAGAAGAACTGGTCATCCTATGTAAAATTCTTCTGTCAGTAGTGTTTCTATAATTAAAAACAGCCTACTCCCGATTCAGGAGTAGGCTGTTCGTTTATACGGCTTATCATTTTTGCATTTGTTGCAAGAACGGTTTGATATCGACGTTTAATGCTTCCGATAACTTTTCACCGAGTGACGCATCGGCACGGTAGAAGTTACAGATTGCAAGTAAGACTGTGTTTTCGTGACGTACTTGTTGAAGGTCATTCACAAGGTTATTGAGAAGAGCCATCTGTTCTTCTTCCGTCATACGACGGTAGACTTCACCAGCTTGGCCGAAGTTATTCGTTTTCTCGATTTCGAGACGGCCATGGATGTCATCATGGAGTGGCTGTGTGTCTTCCGTATACTCAGGTGTTTGTTTCGGTTCATCTTGGTAACGGTTTGGTTCGTAGTTGACTGAACTTGTTTGCTGCTTAAACGGCATTGCACCATCACGCTGGTAGTTGTTGACTTGAGCGAACGGGCAGTTGATTGGAAGCTGTTGATAGTTCGGTCCAATCCGGTGACGCTGTGTATCGGAGTAAGAGAATAAACGGCCTTGAAGTAGTTTATCTTCAGATGGTAACATACCCGGTACAAGGACACCTGGGTTGAAACCGACTGATTCCGTTTCAGCAAAGTAGTTGTCGACGTTTTTGTTTAATGTCATTGTTCCGACGTGTTGGAATGGAATGACATCTTCGAACCAGTCTTTTGTAGCGTCAAGTGGGTCGAAGTCGAAGTTTTCGACATCAGCAGGATCGAGTACTTGGACGAAAAGATCCCATTCTGGGAAATCGCCATTTTCGATAGCTTGGAATGTATCGTTAGACGCATGATTAAAATCTTTTCCTTGTACTTCGGTTGCTTCGTCGGCAGATAAATTATGAACGCCTTCTTTTGGTACCCAACGTAACTTGATGTAGACCGTGTTACCGTGTGCGTTTACCCATTTGAATGAGTGAACAGAAGAACCACGCATTTTACGGTAGCTCGCTGGAATTCCTTCATCTGTGAAGAGGTGCATCAACATATTCGTTGATTCAGGGCGAAGTGTCATGAAATCCCAGTAACGATCAGGATCTTGGATGTTTGTCCGTGGATCCGGTTTTAATGAATGAACCATGTCCGGGAACTTCATTGCATCTCGAATGAAGAAGACCGGTAAGTTGTTACCGACGAAATCCCAGTTTCCTTCTTCTGTATAGAATTTAACAGAGAAGCCGCGTGGATCACGGAGTGTTTCAGGAGAGTGTGTACCATGAATGACGGTAGAGAAGCGGGCAAAGACAGGGACTTCCGTTCCTTCTTCTTGTAGGAAAGCCGCTTTTGTATATTTTTTCATCGAATTTTTTACTTTAAAGACACCGTGTGCGCCGAAGCCACGTGCGTGTACAACGCGTTCCGGTACGCGCTCACGGTCAAAGTGAGCAATTTTTTCGATTAATTGATAGTCTTCTAATAAAGTAGGTCCGCGACGTCCAGCTGTACGTGAGTTTTGGTTGTCCCCAATCGGCACACCCTGATTCGTCGTTAATTTCTTTTCGTTTTCATTCATTATTTTAACTCCCCCTTATGTAAGATTAAAACAATTATAAAACAATAATCATTCTAAATAAAGAAATAAGCACTATTCAAATAAATAATTTTTAGCACAAGATAAATTTACCCATTCATTTCTAATCAGAAACTTCTTGCTAAACGAACTTAGGATTGCTATTATAATCAAGTATGTGAGCAACGTTCTAATTGAACTGATAAAGCGGCTTGACATCACGGGAAAGTAAGTGCTATGATAGCAAAGTGAAATGACAACAAAGCAGAAGCATCCCGCTTCTCACCATGTACAGGTTGCTGTGCTGGTCCATCATGATGATATGTGATAGTAGAGTGTTCTCTGACTATTGTATTCTTTATGAGTGTGGGCGGGAAAAACTGCCGACGCTTTTTTTATAGCGTTTTATATCATTCATTTTTCGTGCTCTGCACGATGGAGGTGCTAACCATTAGCAAAGATCTGTTAATCAATGAAGGCATCCGCGCTCGAGAAGTTCGTCTTATCGGAGCGGATGGTGCACAACTTGGAGTCCAATCACGCACTGAGGCATTGCGTCTCGCTGAGGAAGCTGACCTTGACCTCGTCATGGTCGCACCACAAGCAACGCCGCCTGTATGTAAAATCATGGACTACGGTAAATACCGTTTCGAGTTGCAAAAGAAGGACAAAGAAACTCGGAAGAATCAGAAAGTGATTCAGATGAAAGAAGTCCGTCTCAGCCCAACAATCGAGGAGAATGACTTCCAAACGAAATTCCGTAATGCGAAGAAATTCTTGGAGAATGGTAACAAAGTGAAAGCGAGTATTCGCTTCCGCGGACGTGCCATCACTCACTCGGAAATCGGTAGACGTGTCCTTGAACGTCTCGCTACGGATTTAAGCGAGTTCGGTGTAGTTGAACAGAGACCGAAGATGGAAGGACGCAGCATGTTCTTAGTGCTTGCTCCAAAGAAAGAAGACTAATCGAATCGAAGTAGGAGGGAATCTCTCATGCCTAAAATGAAATCGCACCGCGGTGCTTCTAAGCGTTTCAAACGTACTGCTTCTGGCAAATTGAAACGTGGTCGTGCTTACACAAGCCACTTATTCGGTAACAAATCAACTAAAGCGAAACGTAAATTACGTAAAGCTAGCATGGTATCATCGGGTGACTTCAAACGCATCCGTCACATGATCGCGAAGTAATTTATTCAATCGTACACAGATTTAGGAGGGAATTTATATGCCACGCGTAAAAGGCGGATATACGACTCGTCAACGTCGTAAAAAACAACTCAAATTAGCTAAGGGCTATTACGGCTCGAAACATACACTCTTCAAGGTAGCGAAACAGCAAGTCATGAAATCTCTCATGTATGCTTACCGTGACCGTCGTCAAAAGAAACGTGACTTCCGTCGCCTCTGGATCACTCGGATCAATGCGGCTGCACGTATCAACGGTCTTTCTTATAGCCGCATGATGCATGGTCTCAAACTTGCGGGTATCGACATCAACCGTAAGATGCTTGCTGACCTCGCAGTTACAGATTCAGCTGCATTTGCTTCACTTGCTGACTCAGCAAAAGCAAAATTGAACGCTTAAGTTCTACAATTCGTCGGGGAATTTAATTCTCCGGCGTTTTTTTTGAGGAATGCTAAAATAGGTGATAGGCAGAAGTTTATGTCTACGTTTTATTTTTTTGGATAGAAGGAGAATTAAGATGGACTGGTTGACACTTTTTGAGATGCAGGAACAGTTAGATAAACGAATCCAGTCAGAACATAATTTGACCGGGAATCAGTTTGATGAGCGGTTGCTTGCCCTATTAGTAGAGTTAGGCGAACTGGCGAATGAAACACGTTGCTTTAAATTCTGGTCGACAAAGGGACCATCAGCACAAGTTACGATTCTTGAGGAATATGTCGACGGCGTCCATTTCCTCCTATCGCTCGGTCTAGCTCTTGATTATAAGAAAGATCGATTCGTTGAAGGGGATTATTACTTGACTGCGACAGACGCGTTTTTAGATGTTTACAATAAAACAAATGTGTTCGCGATTTCAAGAACAGAACAAAGTTACGATGTTTTAATTGGTGCATACCTAGCATTAGGTGCTACACTTGGTTTTACACAAGAAATGATTTTCAAGGCTTATGTTTCAAAAAACGAGGCGAATCATGTTCGCCAAGACAACGGTTACTGAGGAGGAAATCAGATGAATGAACAATTACATATGTTGAAGCGTCTAACGGATGCAACAGGAGTACCCGGGAACGAGAAAGAAGTACGCCAGCTCATGCGGGAGTATCTAGAACCTCACGCTGAAGCATTCCATCAAGATGGGTTAGGTAGCTTATTCGCGGAACACAAAGGGGCAGAAGATGATGCGCCTCGTATTTTAATTGCCGGTCACATGGATGAAGTTGGATTCATGGTAACGAAGATCGATGAAAAAGGGTTTCTTCGCTTCCAACCACTCGGTGGTTGGTGGGGACAAGTGCTTCTGGCACAGCGTATGAACATTGTGACATCATCTGGAGAAGTCATTCCAGGCGTAATCGGTGCGAAACCACCTCATGTTTTACCACCGGAAGCGCGCAATAAACCAGTCGATATTAAAGAAATGTTTATTGATATCGGTGCTACTTCAAAAGAAGAAGTCGAAGGTTGGGGAATCCGACCAGGAGATACGGTCGTTCCACATTGCGAATTTACTGTGATGAAAAATGAGAATTTCTTGATGGCAAAAGCTTGGGACAATCGGATTGGCTGCGCGATTGCGATTGAAGCCATCAAACGTTTAAAAGAAGAAGGACATCCGAACACGATTTTTGCAGGAGCAACGGTGCAAGAAGAAGTTGGGCTTCGTGGCGCGCAAACGGCTGCGAACTTGATTCATCCATCGATTGCATTTGCTGTTGACACAGGAATCCCTGGTGATACACCAGGAATGACGGATCGCGAAGCATTGTCAAAACTTGGAGAAGGTGTACAAGTCATCATGTTTGATGCGACGATGATCGCACACCGTGGATTAATCGATTTCGTCACAGGTGTCGCAAAAGAAGAAAACATTAAATATCAATTGGACCTAACACCGGGTGGTGGGACGGATGCTGCGAAATTCCATTTATCGAACACAGGAGTTCCTTCGCTCGCATTGACAGTACCAATCCGTTACTTGCATACGAACGTTTCCATTATGCATAAAGCAGATTTTGAAGCAGCAGTCGATTTAATCGTTGCCGTTACGAAACGTTTAGATACGCAAGCAGTCCAAGCGATTTACGAGGGGTAAACCATGAAACATATTTCTTCTACGAAGAATGAGATCGTCAAACAATGGAAAAAGCTTTTAACAAAAAAAGGACGTCTTCAGACAAAACGTTTCCTCATTGAAGGGGAACACTTAGTTGAAGAGGCTGTTCGTGCTGGAATCATCAAAGAATTGATTGTCCGTGAAGATGTTCAAGTTCCGGGTTCTTGGAAGAAAAATGCGGCTGACTTAATCACAATTGACGAATCAGTTGCCAAAGTCTTGTCAGAAACAGAAACGACACAAGGGATTTTCGCAGTTTGTGAGATGAAAGAGCAAACAGAGCGCTTAGAGCGTGGCCGTTACCTGTTACTCGATCGTCTGCAAGACCCGGGTAATGTCGGAACGATGATTCGGACAGCCGATGCGGCTGGATTCGATGGTGTCATCATTGGTCACGGGACAGTTGATGTCTATAACAGCAAAGTCCTCCGCGCAACACAAGGTTCGATTTTCCACTTGCCGGTCATCATGATGTCGCTTGATGAAGCGATTCAAGACTTGCATGAATTAGGGGTGTTCGTTCTCGGAACGGCGCTACGCAATGCCAATCCGTATACAGAAGTCGAAAATCTTGGTGCAATCGGACTCATCATCGGGAATGAAGCACAAGGTGTTGCACCAGAATTGCTCGACCAATGTGATGGACGTGCTTACATTCCAATTCGCGGAAAAGCCGAATCACTCAATGCAGCCGTTGCAGCAGGAATTTTACTGTATCATTTTGCTCCGGTCGATTGAATCACTGAAGCGTTCATGCTAAAGTGAGTTACAGTAGAACATTTAATTAGACGTTGATGGAACAGAGTAGGTTAGAGAACGATTCGATTAGGGAGAAGAAGCCTTAGACTGCAAGCTTCTTTACGAATCCGCTAGCTGAATTCACTCCGGAGTCGCACGAGAGATCGTGACGGGAAGCGCCCGTTATCGCGCTACTTGAGGACTTGATGGATTCAAGTCGAACAAGGGTGGTACCACGATTGAATTAAATCGTCCCTTCGGCATTTGCTGAAGGGGCGTTTTTTATTTGAAAAAAAGGAGTGACGAGCATGCGGGAACAATTAGAGGCACTTCGCGACGAAGCGTTACAACTCGTGAATCAAGCCAGTACACAAAAAGAATTAAATGATGTCCGTGTCAAATATCTCGGAAAAAAAGGTCCGATCACAGAAGTATTACGTGGAATGGGAAAATTATCAGCAGAAGAACGTCCGGTCGTCGGTGAAATCGCAAATGCGGTTCGTGGTGTCATCCAAACAGAACTCGAGCAACGTTTAGTAGACGTCAAGCAACAAGAAATGGACGCAAAACTAGCGCTTGAAGCGATTGACGTGACACTTCCGGGTCGTCCCAAAAAAGTCGGACAAGCGCATTTGCTTCAACAAGTCACGGACGAGATCGAGGACATCTTTGTTGGACTCGGTTATACGATTGCAGAAGGACCTGAAGTCGAACAAGATTTGTTCAACTTCGAAATGTTGAATCTGCCGAAAGATCATCCGGCACGTGATATGCAAGATTCATTTTATATCACGGATGAAATTCTGATGCGGACCCATACGTCACCTGTCCAAGCGCGGACGATGCTCGCTTCGAAAGGTGAACCGATTCGGATTCTTTGCCCAGGGAAAGTCTATCGTCGCGATGAAGACGATGCGACGCACTCACACCAATTCATGCAAGTGGAAGGACTCGTCGTTGGAGAGTCGATTTCAATGGCAGACTTAAAAGGCACGCTCGAAGCATTCGTGAAGCAAATGTTTGGGGAGGCACGTGAAATCCGGTTACGTCCTAGCTTCTTCCCGTTCACAGAACCATCCGTCGAAGTCGACGTCTCGTGTTTTAAATGTGGTGGAAAAGGGTGCAATATCTGTAAACAAACAGGCTGGATTGAAATTTTAGGTGCCGGTATGGTTCATCCGCACGTCCTTGAGATGGCAGAATATGATAGTACGAAAATGTCTGGATTTGCCTTCGGGATGGGGATTGAGCGAATCGCCATGTTGAAATATGGGGTCGATGATATTCGCCACTTCTATACGAATGACGTTCGCTTCAGCGAACAGTTTTAAGGGGGAAAACAGATGTTAGTCTCAAAACAATGGTTACAGCAGTTCGTTGACGTCAGTCAGAAAACCGGTGAGGAACTGGCGGACTTAATTACGAAGAGTGGGATCGAAGTCGAGGGTGTCGAAGTCCGTGACGCCGATTTGAACAATATCGTCGTCGGTCATGTATTAACAAAAGAAAAGCATCCGGAAGCGGATAAGCTAAACGTCACGACGGTTGATATCGGACAAGAAGAACCGGTCCAAATCGTGTGTGGTGCACCAAACATTGAAGCAGGACAAGATGTCATCGTTGCCCGTGTCGGAGCACGCCTTCCGGGCATTAAAATTAAGCGAGCTAAACTGCGTGGAGTCGTTTCTGAAGGCATGATTTGTTCACTTGAAGAACTTGGCTTTGAGAAAAAGTATATTCGTGAAGATGAGCAAGCTGGAATTCATACATTCCGTGAGCCGGTCACACCAGGGCAAGACGTCTTAGAACTACTTGGTCTGCATGACGAAGTATTAGAACTCGGTTTGACACCGAACCGTTCTGATTGCTTGAGCATGTACGGTGTGGCGCATGAAGTAGCAGGTATCTTAAATACGACGGCTGTTTTCCCGGCAATCGACGTGACGGAAGATGAAGAAAAAACGAAACTTGCTGTCACACTTGAGTCGGAGGAATGTCCGTTTTATGCGGCGCGTGAAATCCAACATGTCGTCATCGGTGAGTCGCCACTTTGGCTCAAAAACCGCTTGATTGCGAACGGGATTCGTCCAATCAACAATGTCGTCGACGTGACGAACTTCGTCTTACTTGAAACAGGACAACCGCTTCATTCATTCGATGCTGAAAAACTGGGGCAGCAAATCGTCGTTCGTCCAGCGAAAACGGGAGAGTCCTTCCAAACACTTGACGAAGTCGAACGGACACTCGATCCTTCGATGCTCGTCATCACAGATGGCGAAAAGCCCGTCGCACTTGCAGGTGTCATGGGTGGTGCAAATACAGAAGTCGACGCAACAACGACGTCAATCATCCTCGAATCGGCTTATTTCGCACCGACATCTGTCCGGAAGACGAGTCGTGTCCTTGGACTACGTTCGGACTCCAGTTCACGTTTTGAAAAAGGGGTCGACCCACGTCGTGTCTTGTTAGCACTCGACCGGGCAGCCGCATTGATTGCTGAACTTGCTGGTGGAACAGTCCTTGCTGGAACGGTCCAAGCAGGTACACTTCAACTCGATGATCACTTAATCGAAGCGAGTGTCTCGTATATCAATCATCGTCTCGGAATGAAAATCGAAGGTACGGTCATGAAAGAGTTATTAGAACGCCTTGGACTCGAAGTTGAGTTATCAGGAGATGCACTAACGGTCAGTGTACCGACACGTCGCCAAGACTTGATGATTCCGGCTGATATCGCGGAAGAAGTCGCACGACTCTATGGGTATGATGCATTGACATCGAGCTTACCGCAAGAAGCGAGCCGCGGGTTCTTGCCGAAACGGAATCAACATCGCCGTCAAATCCGTTGTCTCTTACAGGGTGCCGGTTTATCGCAAGCCATCACGTACTCACTGACGAGTGAACAACGTGCGATGCAATTCAATGAACAAACAGATCTCCACCCCGTTAAGTTGGCGATGCCGATCAGCGAAGCACGTTCGACACTTCGGACATCATTGATTCCAGGGTTACTCGAAGTCGCGCAACACAATGTCGCACGTCAACATGCCGATCTCGCCTACTACGAACTGGGGAGCGTTTACCTCCAGCGTGATGCGTCACTTGAGACGTTGCCGATCGAACAAGAACTGGTCGCCGGAGTCGCTGTCGGACTAGCGGAACAACACCGTGCGCATGGCACAATGGTCAAAACGGATTTCTTCGTTGTCAAAGGAATCGTCGAAACGTTAGCAGAGGCATTCAATGTCAAGTTGACATACGAAGCGGCGGTCATCGATTCGATGCATCCAGGTCGGACGGCACGTGTGTTGATGGACGGTGAAGCGATTGGGTTCGTCGGACAAGTGCATCCAGCACTCTCGAAAGAGCAGTATGGCTTAAAAGAAGTCTACGTCTTTGAACTCGATGCCATGAAACTTCACTCGAAAGAGCCGGTCGTCTATCAAGAGATGTCCCGTTTCCCATCGATGACGCGCGACATCGCGATTGTCCTCAATCAATCGGTCACAGCAAGCGAAGTGGAGCAAGTGATCATGCAAGCAGCAGGTCCGCTTTTACAACATGTCACATTATTTGATGTCTACACGGGCGATAACGTCGGTGAAAACAAAAAATCATTCGCCTTCTCGCTCCGTTATCAAAATAAGGAACGGACTTTGGTCGATGAAGAAGTCACAGCAGCACACGAACATGTCGTATCGGCTTTAACAAAAGCGTTCGACGCAGAACTTCGTGCGTAACCGGTCAATCGAATCACATGAGTTAAAACGAGGATGACGTCACTGTCATTCTCGTTTTTTTTGCGTTTCGGCCGTTTCTTCGTTCAAGATACAGTCGAACTACAGCTAGACTACAGATACGTTGCATAAGATGAGCTTAGAAGATTAAAGGAGGAACACGAAAAATGAATTTTTTGAAGCGGGCAGGAAAAAGTATTGTAGCGCGAAAGGGAAAGACGATGATCATGTTGATTATTTTGACGGTAATCGGATCACTCGTACTGTCAGGATTCGCGATTCAGAATGCTGCTAAATCGGCGGAAGAAGAGGCGAGAAAAGAGTTAGGGGCGACAGTGACACTACAAGTCGATCGACAAAAGCAAATGCAGGAACGACAAGCGTCAGGTGAACGTGGACGACCAGAAGAAGTAGCGATTGATACGACGGATGTTGAAGCAATCGAACAACTAGATGAAGTCAAGTCCGTCAACTACCTGGCACAAACGACAGCGACATCAAGTGATCTCACACCGATTGAGAGTGAATCAACGAACTCAGGTGGTGGGCGAGGGGGAGAGATGCCTGAAGGGATGACGATGCCAGATTTCTCTTTAAATGGTGTGACGAACATGGAACTACTTGATACATACACGAACGGTACATTGAAAATCGTGGATGGAGAAGCATTGACTACCGATGCTAAAGAAAAAAGTGTTGTCATCGATGAAAACTTAGCGACTGAAAATGATCTCAAAGTCGGGGATACGTTTAAGCTGACATCGACAACGACCGAAAATTCCGTAACAGTGACGATCATTGGATTATCGGCATCGACGGAAGCGACATCCGATGCGAATTTCCGAGCGGCAGGCTTCATGGACCCGATGAACCAGATGTACATTGCAAATGATACACTCGCGAGCTTCTCGACTGAAGAAGGAACGGTCAGTGTATCGAGTGTCGTATACGCGCTAGAAGATCCATCTGAAATCAATACGTTCAAAAAAGAAGCGATGGCGGTCTCACCACTCGACTGGGATACGTTCACACTGGATGCGAATGATGCTGCTTATCAAAAAATGGTTGGACCGATTGAACAAGTCGCGTCCTTCTCAAAATCTGTCGTCTATCTTGTTAGTATCGCAGGTGGTTTGATTTTAGCGCTGTTGATTTTATTATCCGTCCGGGAACGTCGAAAAGAAATGGGTATTTTACTGGCGATGGGTGAAAAACGCTCGAAATTAATGGGGCAATTACTAATTGAAACGTTTGCGATTGCGGCAATTGCTTTCCTTGTCACGTATGCGACAGGTGGCATGACATCACAATTCATGACAGATCAGCTTTTGAACCGCGAGGTGACGGAAGCGGCTAGTTCGGTCGCAACGCAGACTGGTTTTGGCGGTCCGGGTGGACGCGGCGGACAACAAGTGTTAGATAGCATTCCACAAATTACAGAGATGACAACGAAGATTGATTGGACGACGTTACTTCAAGTCATCGAAATTGGAAGTCTAATCGTCTTTTTATCTGTCTTGTTACCTTCACTTGCCTTACTACGGATGAATCCAAAAGAAATTCTATTACGGGAGGATTAATACTATGACGACTTTAGAAATGACGAACGTCACCTATGCCTATACATCAGGAAGCAAGCAACAACGGATCTTGAACGATGTCTCGATGCAGTTCGAGGCTGGACGGTTTTATGCAATTCTCGGTGAATCAGGTTCCGGGAAAACGACGGCTCTCAGTCTGTTGAGTGGACTTGATTCACCGACAGAAGGACAGATTACGTATCAAGGTCGCGATATTCGAAAAATCGGATTGACGACGTATCGTTCACGACATGCTGCGACCGTTTTTCAATCGTTTAATTTATTGACGTATATGAACGCATTGGATAACGTGATTGTCGCACTCGAATTGAGTGGACAACGCATAAAAGGAAAAAAGAAACATGCCCAAAATCTCCTTGAACAGGTCGGAATCGACGAAGCCCATGCGACAAAAAATGTACTGCAGTTGAGTGGTGGTCAACAGCAACGTGTCGCCATCGCACGTGCCCTTGCGACGGAAGCCCCAATCATTCTTGCAGATGAGCCGACGGGAGCGCTCGATGAAAAAACTGCGACGGACATCATTCGGCTATTTCAAGAACTTGCTCACCGTTCTAACCGTTGCATCATCGCGGTGACGCACTCTGCGGAAGTCGCCCGCGCTGCCGATCACATCATTGAGTTGAAGAAACAGCGTTTTATAGAGAAGAAACGTGTTACAGAAGACGAGGTCGTTCCTGCACGTTGATCCGGAAAAGCTCTCGCGTCTTTAGACGGGAGAGTTTTTCCTTGAGCGCTTTAAGAAGCAATATTTTGTTTAGTTGAAAGCAACGTTGATCGACGGAAATAACCATATAAGAGTCCACTACTGACGACGATGAGGCTACACATCAAAAACATGTTCGAGTAACCCACTTTCGCGGCGATGCCTGACAAAAGAAAAGCACCGATTCCGAACCCGCTATCGTAAGCGAGAAAGAATGTCGAAATCGCCTTGCCTTTTTGTGCGGGAGCCGCATAGGTCAACATGACGGTTTGTAACCCTGGGAAAATCGAAGCGGAACCAATTCCGATGATGAGGGCGGCGAACAATAATCCGGGAAGTGTCGGGAACAGTCCGAGTACTAAAAAACCGACGGCGTATAAAACATACGATGGCACCAATACAGAGGCTGGTCCACGTCGATCAAACCGCTTACCGGCAAAAGGACGAATGGCAACCATGCCGAGTGCAGCAAGACCATAAAAGTAAGAGGCATAAGTGACATGGTCCATCGCATCTGCATACAGCGAAATGAACGCGGATGTACTTGAAATCGCAATACCAGCAAGAACAGTTGCAAGAAGCAAGACAGGACTTGATAAGAATAACGACTGCCGTAAACGAAATGGTGCGGAACTCGTAACGTGACTACTCGTTAATGGTAAACGCCAGATGAAACTAAACGAACAAATCGCAAGCAGGGCAATCGTTACGAAGTACCAAACGAGCGCATCGTGTGCAATCAACGTCAATCCGATGACCGGCCCGAGAACGGAAGCAAGGTTCATCGAGAGGACGAAATAGCCCATCCCTTCCCCTTGACGAGGTGTTGGAATCAGCGTGGTTACGCTTAGGCTTAGTGAAGAAGAAATCATTCCGAAACTAAACCCGTGTAAGACACGAATGATCAATAATAGGCTGAATGATTCGAGCGGTAAGACGATGAGATATAAGCAACTGACAATCATGAAAAATGTAGCGGACAGCAGTAACATTCGTTTGAGTTCATAACGATCGAGCCAATGTCCGATTAAAGGACGTGAACAAACCGTTGCTAAAATGAATGCCGTTACGACCCAACCGAGCGAACTTTGAGAAACATTGAACTGTTGTGCGGCCAGTAAAGGTAAGGAAGCATTCAATAAATAGAAGGTGATGAACAACAGTAGATTGACGACGAGTGTCGTTACATAGTGACGGTGGAATAAACGATTCAAGAAGATTCCTCCTGTTCGACAGGACGGTGGGTCGCCAGCAGACGGGTCATCAAAATCTCTAAAGAATGTTGTTCTTCTTTTGATAGTTCACCTAGGAACAAGCGATGTGCTGCCTGGACTGCTTCATCGATACCATTGAAAGCAGCTCTTGCCTGTGGTGTCAATTCAACAAGGCGTTGTCGTCCGACGGATTTCCGAGAGATGAAGCCTAGTTCTTCTAAGCGAACGACCGTTTTCGTGACAGCTGGTTTTTCGATGATTAAGTATTTCGAGAGGGTGATTTGCGACACCGGTTCAAGTAAGGAGACTGCTTTTAACAATGCCCATTGACCAGTGTGCAAAGAATGTTGGGCAAGGACGGCGTCGATATCTCGTTTGACGAGCCGTGCCACTTTTGAAAGTTGACCAAGAATATCTTCTTGTTGGGATGACATTAAAAAACCTCCTTTAAGTTAACTAGTTAACTTAAAGGAGTATAACGAATGAAGTTAGTGTTTGGCAAGGAGGAAATCTTAAACGATTGATTTGAACCGTGCTGCAAATTGAACCTGATTGGGACTTCCTTGAAGAGTAGCATCGATGTCTAGTCGTTCCATGATTTGATGAACGAGATAAAGTCCGAGCCCGCTGCCACCATGCATACGATTTCGGGATTGCTCAGAGCGTTCGAGAGGATTAAACCAGGCAGCGGTCTCACTCGAATCTTGGGTCGTCGGGAAATTTGTAATGCGCAACGTCAACTCGTCTCCTTGTTCGAACTCGATATGAATCGTTCCATTAACAGCGGTATAGGAAATCGCATTCATCAAGAGATTATGGAGTGCCCGTTCAAGTAACTGGGCATCGGTTTGAACAGTCAACTCGTTTTCTATGAGGACGATGTCGAGGTTGCGATCGACAATTAACTGATCGAACTGTTGCAATTGATGCTTGATTAATGTGAGTGGGTTAATTGGTGTGAGTTGAAGATTCATTTGCTCAACACGAGCGACTTCTAACAATTCGGCAATGAGTCGCTCCATATCTTCGATGACGTGCCCCGCCCGAGCTAGATAATGATCCCGGTCACGATAGGCACCGAGGTTTAACAGCATTCCTTCAATTTGACCTTTCACAATGGTGACGGGTGTTTTGAGTTCATGTGAGATGGCGAGGAATAATTGACGACGTTCCGCATCGCGCTTACGGTCTTTTTCGGACTCGAACCGCAATTGTTCGTTGGATGTTTGAAGCGACTCCATCGTGACTTCAAGTTTAGTCGCCAATTGGTTAATGTTTCGTGACAAATCACCCAGTTCATCGGCAGAAGTATGATGGGTTCGGACGGAAAAATTCAAGTTCGCCAGTTCTTTTGTTGCTTGATTAATTGTTAAGAGTGGGCGTGAGATGATGCGCGAATACAGATAGGCGGCAAGACCTGCTAGCAGAAGCAAGGGTAAGACGATATAGGGCGCTAATTTTAAAATAACGCTTTTCACTTCATCGATTGGCTGAATCATCTGATCGACATCTAAAATGACAGTTTGGTCTACTAATTGAAGCGGAATTGAATCTTGAATTATTCCAGCAGGAGAAGTATTGGCAGTTCGTCGAACCGGTCCACGTCCAAAACCAGGTGCGTATAACAATTGATCTTCTTCCGTCCATAAGGAAAAACGAATCCCTTTTGCCGTTAACTGATCGAGCAGCGGAAGGAGATTTTCGCTCGAGAGATGCGTGCTCTCTTCTTGAAGAGAAGCCATCGTCGCGTGAAATTGCTCTTCCCGATAACTTTGATAATAAGAAGGTAATGTCGCATATAAAAAACCAATCGTCGAAAGAACTGCCACAATCAACAAACTCATCGTCAGGAAAAAAAGTTTTCCCGTGATGCGTGGACGTTTAATTAGTCGCTTCAAGTTTATAGCCGACCCCTTTCACGGTTTGAATGTAAGGTAAATCAATTTTTTTACGTAAATTTTTAATATGTGTATCTAAAAAACGTGTATCTCCTAATGCATCGAATCCCCAAAGTTGTTGAATCAACTGTTCGCGCTCTAAGACTCGTCCAGGATTTTCAAGTAATAAATGAAGGATTTGAAATTCCTTGAGGGTCAACGTCGTTTGAATTCCTGAAATTAAAACGTTATAGCTTGACGGAAATAGGGTAATCTCTCGAAAAGAGAGTTGTTCTTCAGAGTTCGTTTGGATTCGTCTGATGATCGCTTCAATTCTTCGTAGTAAAATCCGAAGTGAGAAGGGTTTGGCGATGTAATCATCGATTCCAAGGTCAAATCCCTTCACTTGATTTTCCTCATCCTGCAAGGCCGTCAAAAAAATAATTGGTGTTTGTGATTGCTTTCGAATGTTGCGTGCGACTTCAAAACCATCAAAATAGGGCATCATGATATCTAAAATGATTAAATCGAATGAATCGGACTGATATAACTTTAATGCCTCCATCCCATTTGTGGCACAGGAAACGTTATATCCACTTGATTCAAGTAATTCCGTAAGCAGTTCACGAATGTCGAATTCATCTTCTGCTATTAATATATGTGTCATAGTTTTCACCTCAACTTTAGTTGTAGCATACTTACCTGAAGTTTAACTGAAGATTACTGGAAGACTGTTTAGAAAATGCTAGAATGGATCAAAATCAAATTCGGATTTTGAACATAGAAGGGAAGCGAACACCATGAATCATCAACACAAATTACTGTCAGACTTGCTTTCGCCTTTCCAGTTAACGACTGAAGAAAACCCAGTGATTACAAGCATTGAAACGGACTCACGCAAAGTGAAGCCGGGGAGCCTGTTCATTTGCATTCGTGGTTATACGGTAGATGGGCATCAATATGTACAAGAAGCAAAAGATAACGGAGCGGTTGCGATTCTTGCTGAAAAACAAGTCGGGGTAGTAGGGATTCCAACGATTCTCTTACCGGATACGAAACAAGCAGCAGGAAAGATTGCTGATTTTTTTTATGACCATCCGAGTCAAAAGATGAGAGTCTACGGTATTACTGGAACAAATGGGAAAACGACGACGACGCAACTTTCCTACGACTTGTTTCGAGCTGCCGGAAGACGAACGGGAATGATCAGTACGGTAGGTGCTCTGATTGATGGGCAACGTTTTGAGACACCAAATACGACACCGGAAGCTGTCATCTTACATCGTTTATTACACGAAATGGTCAACAATGGCGTAACGGACTGCATGCTCGAAGTATCGTCACATGCGTTAGTTGAGGGACGTGTAGAAGGTGTATCCTTCCACGCAGCGGCGTTCACGAACCTTTCACATGACCACCTGGATTATCATCAATCGATGGAAGAGTATGCGGAAGCGAAAGGCATGTTGTTTCAACAAGTAGCGAGGAATGACGGGAAGGGACTCGTCTTAAATGAGGAAGATGCGGCGAGTCACGTCATGGAGCGGGCCGGGGCAAATGTTCCTGTCACGTGGTATTCGACAAAGATAGAATCGGAAGCATCAATTGTAGTCGAGTGGCGAGAGGAATCTGTAAATGTTCGAATTGACGGAACGACTACTGAAGTCCCGATCGCGCTACTCGGAAACTTTAATGCGGCCAATTTAGCAGCCGCGATCGGATTGATGAAAACAGGCGAGGTCAACATGTATGAATTAATTCGACATATCCCGTCGCTTCGTTTACCCAAAGGGCGACTCGAGCGGCTATCGTTTGAAGGAACGGAAATTTATATCGATTATGCGCACACTCCAGACGGGTTAAGAAAATGTTTAGAAGCGCTATCCGTTTCGAATGAGGCATTATACGTCGTATTAAGTGCAGCGGGTGAACGTGACCGGACGAAACGTCAGGAAATGGGACGAATTGCAGCACAATATTGTGCAGGAATTATCGTCACGGTTCACGATACGAGACGAGAAGATCCAAGACAAATTATTGATGAACTGAGCGTGGATATTTCGTCTGATAAAATCATTTCTTGTCACGTAGATCGAAAAAATGCCTTGCTCGCGGCAGCTGAAATTGCGCTCGAAGGAAAACGCGTTGTAATTGTCGGAAAAGGACACGAAGAAATCGAGCGAATCGGGACTGAAGGTGTCCCGTTCAATGAAACGAAAATTCTTCTCGCGGAGTTAGGGCGTTTGAAAGGAAAAGAGTCAGCCATTTAAAAACCGACCACTCCTTAGGATGATGGTCGGTTTCGTTTTTCAGCTAATTGTGTCGCTTTTTTTGTATTAGCAAAATGAAATTTTGTCCAGTTCTTTAATTGATCTGGACCGTGTTTCAATAAAAGTGATGCAGCGACTTGATCGACCTTTGCACCTGCACCTTTCGGAATTTCTGTACCCGCTTGTTGACTGAGTACATCCATCTCTTTCAAAAAGATCGCGCGGGCGAGGATGGATGCTGCTGCGACAGCGACATGAAGTCCTTCTGCTTTCGTCGAAAAATAAACGTTCTCTTTGACTTGGTTTACTTCACCAGACAAGTGTTTATAATAGGTCGCTTTTTCTGCGAACTGATCGATTAGAATCGCTTTTGGAGTGGCTTCGAGCTTTTCGAGCAGACCACCTAGCGCTGAATTGTGTAGAAGTGCCGTCATCTTTCCTTGTGTCATCGTACGCTGCATCCGATTGTAGTCTGGATTATGAAGGATTCGGAATTCGTACGGAATGACGGCATGAAGGTCGCGGGCAATCTTTCGGATTTCGATGTCCGAGACATTTTTGGAATCACGCACACCAAGTTCTTGGACGAGCTCGATTTGTTGTGCATCTACATAGGCGGCAACGACGACGAGCGGACCAAAGAAGTCTCCTTTCCCGACTTCATCACTACCGATGACTGACCAAGTCGAGAAGTCTCTCGGAAGCAGTCCACTCGCAGTAGAAGGGGCTTTCTTTAAGAGCGGGGCTCCGTAACGGGCAGAAATCGCCTCAGCTTCTGTGCCTTGGAACATTACTTTTCCTGAATTATAAATGGTGACGACACAGGTTTTCGTGCGTGCAACAAAGCGGGCATATGGTGGCGATGTGATACGAGAAGCTTGAAAATCAGAAATAACGACTTCTTGTTTATCCTTTGGTAATTTTAAAACGACGGTTCCCATAAATAGATCATCCTTTCAGACAACAAGCATACCATCCTCTAGACCGATGGTGGACTTCTTTTCCTATTTCAAAAATGATGGTACTATATGAAAGAAGCAAAGTATGAGGAGGACAGAATAATGGCTGATTCAGAAGGGCTGAACCGGACGACGATTCATATCGCAGGTAATGATTATACGATTGTCGGGACGGAGTCGCCAGAACACGTACGTGAAGTGGGTCTCCTCGTCGATACAAAAATTCGGGAAATTCGAGACCAAGCACCACAACTCGACGTTCGTCAAATTGCCGTTTTAGCGGCTCTCAATATTGGTAGTGATTACGTAAAAATCAAAAAGAATTTGGGTGAACTTTAAACTATGATTACCTTTGTTATTTTATTATTTCTCGCATTAGGAACGATGACAGGTGTCCGTCGAGGCGTTGTCTTGCAAGCAGGGCATTTACTGAGTCTGTTGATCTCGTTCATCGTGGCACTCTCGTTTTATGATGAGTTAGCTGCAAAATTTAAATTATGGGTTCCATATCCATCAACACTCGACGATGCTGGAATTGATTTAACGATGTTTTCAATTCCGAGCTCAATTGGGTTAGATGAAGTATTTTATAAAGCATTTTGGTTCATCGTTCTGTTTTTCGGGACAAAAATCATTTTATCAATGATTTTATCGATGTTTGATTCCTTGACGAACATTCCAGTGTTAAAACAAGTGAAAGGTTTACTCGGCGGTATATTTGGATTCATCGAGATGTATATTTTCGTGTTCTTGATTCTATTTTTGGCAGCCTTTGCGCCAGTCCAATCGATTCAAGATGCCATTGCGAATTCGAGCTTGGCGACATTCATGATTCAACATACACCGTTATTAGCGGAATGGCTCATGACGAAAGTCGGTTTGATAAAATAACGCGCTCCCGTTAACTGGGGGCTTTTTTTGAGGGGAGAATTGACGATGCGAACGACTCAAGATGCGATTCGACATTTAGAACGGATTTCCGTTTATCTCGAAGTAAAAGGTGAAAACCCATTTAAAATCAATGCCTTTCGTAAGGCGGCAAGTATATTAGAAGCGGCAGAACACGATTTCATGGACATTGAAGATTTCACAGCGATGAAAGGGATTGGCAAAGGAACAGCGGCGGTCCTTGAAGAATTCCGGACGACAGGCACGAGTACAGCACTCTCGGAACTGGAACAAGAAGTGCCAGAAGGTCTGATTGCGCTACTGAAGATTCCAGGTCTCGGAGGTAAAAAACTCGCAAAATTACATGATGTCGGTGTCATCGATGCAGATTCCTTTGCCGAAAAACTGGAGGATGGTACAGTCGAAGCGATGCCGGGATTCGGGAAAAAGACAGTCGAAAAATACGTGAAGGCACTCGAAACCTTTGAAACACGACCGGAACGTTTACCGTACGGTGTCATGCGAAAAATCGTAAGTGAACTCGAACAGACGCTAACGGCATTTGAAGGAATCATCCGATTCGCAGTTGGCGGAAGTTTCCGTCGCGCGGAAGAGACGTGCAAGGATCTTGATTTTATTTTGTCGACAGATCAAGCAGAAGTCGTCAAAGGACAATTACTCGAGCTTGAGCAAATCGATGAAATCATCGCGGCAGGTGAGACGAAAGTATCGGTCGTCTTAAAACGCGATACGAACTATATCGCAGTCGACTTCCGCTTAGTCGACGACGCAGCATTCGCCTCGACGTTACATCACTTCACAGGGTCGAAAGATCATAATGTTCGGATGCGTCAACTCGCAAAAGAACGTGGTGAGAGTATTTCGGAATACGGTGTCGAGACGAAAGACGGTTTGTTCCAACCACAAACAGAGGATGAATTATTCGCGCGGTATGACTTGCCGTTCATCCCACCAGAGTTACGTAGCGGGCGCCACGAGTTTGAACAAGATTTGACGCGACTGATTACGGAAAAAGATATCCAAGCGGATGTCCATATGCATACGACGTGGTCGGACGGAACCTTATCAGTCGAAGAACTCGTCGATGCTTGTGCTGCGCGCGGTTACTCGTGGATGGCCATCACGGATCACAGCCAATACATGAAGTTCGTCAACGGATTGACGATAGATCGCTTACGCAAACAACGTGTTGAGATTGAAGCCGCGCGTAAGAAACATCCCGACATGACAATCTTATGTGGTGTCGAGATGGATATCTTGCCGGATGGATCACTTGATTATGAGGATGAGTTCTTGCAGGAAATGGACTACGTCATCGCCTCGATTCATTCGAAGTTTGATCAGACGGAAACTGAAATTATGCAACGGTTAGAAAATGCTTGTCGTAATCCTTATGTCTCACTCATTGCCCATCCGACAGGACGAATCATCGGTCGGCGCGAAGGTTATGCCGTCAATGTTGATCGCCTGATTGAACTGGCGGCAGAGACAGGGACAGCGCTTGAACTGAATGCGAACCCGGCACGTTTTGATTTAACGGCGGCTTCGCTCGCGAAAGCAAAGGCAGCGGGTGTTAAAATCATGATTAATACGGACACACACCGTCCAGAAATGTTAGAAGACATGAAACTTGGAGTCCTCCATGCACGTAAAGCATACTTGGAACCAACAGATGTCATCAATACGTGGACGGCGCAGGAGGCGCGTGCCTTCTTTGATCGAAAACGTTTAGGAGTGGATTAAATGAATGCTAACGCATTACGCGTCTTAGAATATGATAAATTGAAAGACTTACTCATCAAACAAACGGCTAGCTCGCTCGGAGCACAGTTCGTCAAAAATATGCAACCGTCAGAAGATTATGAACAAGTCAAAGCACTCTTAGCCGTGACGACGGAAGCGACGACGGTCTATCGTCTACGCGACCGTTATCCGTTCGGCGGTTTAACGGATGTGCGTAGTGAAGTCAAACGGTCTGAGATTGGTTCAATCCTCTCGACGAGTGAATTGTTGGCTGTAGCAGACGTCGTTTACTCCGGACGCCAAGTGAAAGCTTTTCAAGAACGGCTGCACGAGGACAATCCCGACTTACGATTGCCGGCACTCGACAGCCGAATCGAGCAAATTACGAAGCTCGTTGAAATCGAACAAGGGATTCGTCATGCGATTGATGACCAAGGCGTCGTCCAAGACTCTGCGAGTGACAAATTACGGTCGTTAAGAAGTCAGCTGCGCTCACTCGAAGGACAAGTCCGTTCGAAAATCGACGGTGTCTTACGCAGTAAATCGAAGATGTTGTCGGATGCCATCGTCACGATGCGAAACGACCGTTATTGTGTCCCGGTCAAACAAGAATACCGTCAAGCATTTGGCGGGATTGTCCACGATCAATCAGCGTCTGGAGCAACACTGTTCATCGAACCACAAGCCGTCGTTGCCGCAAATAACGAAATCCAAGAAGCGCGTCTCAAAGAACGTGCCGAAATCGAACGCATTTTAGCCCAGTTATCGGCACTTGTCGGTGCCGTCGGAGATTCGTTACGGATTAATCTCGATGTGTTGGCAGAACTCGATTTCATCATGGCGAAAGCGTTGTATGGTCATCAAATCCGTGCCGTCGAGCCACGCTTGAATGAAGAGCGGCGAATCGTCTTAAAAGAAGCGCGCCATCCGTTTATTGCGGATGAAGATGTCGTCCCAATCACCGTTTCCTTAGGTGGCGAATTTACATCACTCGTCATCACTGGACCAAACACCGGTGGGAAAACCGTCACGTTGAAGACGATTGGTCTTCTGCAACTGATGGTCCAGTCCGGATTATACGTGCCGGCAGCCGACGAAACGGAACTGAGTGTCTTTGACGCGATTTATGCAGATATCGGTGACGAACAATCGATTGAACAAAATCTCTCGACGTTTAGTTCACACATGACGAACATCGTCTCGATGATGGAGAAGATTGACTTCATGAGCCTCGTCCTATTTGATGAGCTCGGAGCAGGAACTGATCCGACGGAAGGGGCGGCACTCGCGATTGCGATTCTCGATGAAGTCAAGCGTCGCGGAGCACGTGTCGCCGCGACGACTCACTATTCGGAACTGAAAGCTTATGGTTATAATCGTGAAGGTGTCGTCAATGCCTCGATGGAATTTGATGTCGAATCACTCAGCCCGACCTATCGTTTACTGATTGGTGTCCCAGGTCGCTCGAATGCCTTTGAAATTTCGAAACGACTTGGCTTATCGGACATGGTGATTGAGGCAGCGCGTGGTCAAGTCGGAAGCGATGCTCAGTCTGTCGAAACGATGATTGGTCGACTCGAGGAAGCGAAACAACGTGCCGAATCGCTCGAGCAAGAACTACAACAAGAAAAAGAGCGACTGACATTAGAGCGCGAACAGTTCGAACAGGAACAAGCTGAAATTTTTGAGGAGAAAAATGAAATTTTAGCGAAAGCAGAAGAAAAAGCGACACGAGCCGTCGAACGCGCTCAAAAAGAGGCGGAGGCTGTTATCAAACGCCTGAAAGAACTCCGTGATGCAGGTGCCGTCAAGGAACATGAATTGATTGAAGCCCGCAAGCAGCTCGAACAAGCAAAACCGACCTTACAAGATCAGCGGATTGCGAAAGTAAAAGCGAAACATGATAAAACGCCGACGTTTGCTAAAGGTGAAGAAGTCAAAGTGACGACCTTCAATCAAAAAGGCTACATCATCAATCAAAACTCGAACGGCGACTACACGGTTCAAGTCGGTATCATGAAAGTCAACGTCAAGCCCGGTGATCTCGCTAAAATCGGAGCAGCCAAACCAACCCAGAAGACAACAAAACGGTCAGGAAGTTCAAGTATCACAAAACAATCGTCTCCGTCAGCCGAACTCGATTTACGCGGTGTACGGGTAGAAGAAGGTCTATCGAAACTGGAACGTTTCATGGATCAGGCGTTATTGTCGAACTATGATCATATCCGTGTCATTCATGGACTCGGGACGGGTGCGATGCGTCAAGGCGTGCAGGAATACTTGCGTGGCAATCGTCACGTGAAGACGTCTCGACTCGGTGGTCAAGGTGAAGGTGGACATGGCGTGACAATCATCGAATTGAAATGAGGAAACGCGAATGAACATCTTTGAAAACGTCTACGTCTATACGACGGCGCTCTATTCAGTTGCGGGTCTCTTAATTATCATGGGTCTTGCACTGTTTGAGTTGACAACACGGTATCGGAACTGGGAACATATCAAGAGTGGAAACATCGCTGTTGCTCTAGCGACAGGCGGAAAAATCATCGGACTCGCAAACATCGTTCATTTCGCTGTCCAAAGTGAAGAACGTGTCGGGGCAATTTTTTTAGAGAGTGCCTTTGGATTTTTATTGTTAATCTCGACCTATTGGATTTTTGAGTTCTTGACACCTAATCTCCCAGTAGACCGAGAAATCGAAAAAGGAAACATCGCAGTCGGTATCATTGCGTGTGCTCTCTCGATTGGGATGTCATTCGTCATCGGTTCTGCGTTAGTGGGGTGAACTTGTGTTAGAACGGTTAGCAAAAATTATGTTTGGTGTCTCGATTGCTTTTTTAGTCGTCGGATTGTTATGGATCTTTATGAATTAAAAGAACTGGCTTTGCTAAGTGATCATTCCGTACTGAACTTCATTCAGTGCGGAATTTTTATGGAGTGAGGACTACTTTTCATATGAAGGAGGAACATTGAATGAATGTCAGAAAAACAACAACAAATGAAACGAGACGACGTGCATTCGAAGCCATGCAAGCCATCTCGTGGAAAGATATTTTTTGGATTATCGTTGGTTCCGCCATTTTATCATTTGGCGTCAATTACTTTACGATACCGAATGATTTATCTGAAGGTGGATTAATTGGGATTACGGTGATCTTCTATTACCTGTATGGCTGGGATCCGGGACTTGTTTCGCTCCTTGCGAACGCTATTCTCTTCATCATCGGCTATCGTTTCTTAAGTCGGAAAACGATGATTTACTCGGTCATCTCGGTTGCGGTGACATCCTTCGTCCTCTCGACGACGGCATCATTCACGACTTCGTCAGATAATCGTCTGATCGGGACAGTTTACGCAGGGATTTTGATCGGGGTCGGAATCGGTCTTGTTATCCGCGCAGGGGGGACGACAGGTGGTGGTGTCATCATCGCCCGTCTGATGAATAAATATTTGAACCTCGGGATTGCAGTCTCGATGTTTATCATCGATGTCATCGTTGTCGGAGCGTCCGGGTTCTTATTCGGTGAAGAAACGATGCTGTATACATTGATTGCAATCATCATCGGCTCTTATTTGATTGATCTCGTCAGTGAAGGCCTGAATGTTCGAGAAGCGGTCACAATCATTAGTCACCGTCAAGAAGAGATTGCGACTGTGCTGACGGAAACACTCGGAAGAAGTGCGACTGTCATCCATAGTCATGGTCATTTTACGAAACAAAAAAATGACATGCTCTATATGATTGTCGATAAACGCCAACTCGCGCCACTAAAACAAATTGTCGAAGCAGCAGACCCACGAGCTTTCGTCGTCATTCATAAAGTACGTGAAGTCATCGGAGAAGGATTTACGTATCCTTCACGATAAGATGAAGCGAGGTCAGGCTAAAATTAAATGTTATGTTTCAAGCCTATTGTTCATATGTTGTGAACGGTAGGCTTTTTTTTGATGAAGTCCTTAATGATAAGAAAACCTGTCTTCATGAAAAGAGGAATTTTTTAACTTTTTTTAGCCAATAGTAGCCGTAAAGGGGAAATAACACGTATAATAAAAATGAATAGTAATTCAGTCACAGGGAGGGATTTGAATGGATTCAGTATGGTTAAAGGATTATCCAGAGCAAGTACCCGCATCAATCGACTATCGTGAGATTCCGTTGTACCAAGCTTTAGATGAAGCGGCAGATGATTTTCCGGAACGACGGGCACTGAGTTTTCTTGGGAAACGAATGACTTTCAAGGAAGTACGACAAGAAGCAAGAAGTCTAGCACACGTTTTACAAGAAGCTGGGCTCGAAAAAGGGGACCGTGTCGGTTTAATGTTGCCGAACTGCCCGCAGTATATGCTGAGTTATTATGCGGTATTATACGCCGGTGGAACAGTCGTCCAAGTAAACCCGCTCTATACGGACCGTGAGCTCGAGCAAATTCTAGTCGATTCTTCTGCGAAAATGCTCATCACCCTCGATCTTCTCTACCCGAAGGCGACACGAGTCAAGTCATCGACGCCCTTGACGACGGTCGTGACGACGAGCATCGCAGACTATCTGTCATTTCCAAAAAACAAACTATATCCAATCAAATCACGCAAGGACAACAACATCATCGTCGATACGACGGGATCCATTCCTTTTTTGGCACACCGAGAGCACCCTCCGATTGAACCGGTCGAGATTGATCCAAAAGAAGATATTGCTGTTTTACAATATACCGGTGGCACGACAGGAGCACCGAAAGGCGTCATGTTGACGCATTTCAATTTAAGCGCGAACGTCGAACAAATTGGGCACTGGTTCTATAAATATTCACGCGGTGATGGGCGTAAATTATTAGCGGTCGTTCCTTATTTCCACGTGTATGGCATGACCTGCAACTTAAACTTTGGGATTTTTAATGCGTATGAGCAAATCATCTTACCAAAGTTTGATATTGAACAAGTGCTGAAAACGATTGATAAAGAAAAACCGAACTTGTTCCCGGGTGCACCGACGATGTACGTCGGTTTATTAAATCATCCGAAACTGAAAAAATATGATCTTTCGTCCATCGAGGCTTGTATTTCCGGTTCGGCACCACTTCCGGTCGAAGTCCAGGAGAAATTTGAAAGTGTGACGGGTGGACGGATCGTCGAAGGATATGGTTTGTCAGAGACGAGCCCTGTCACACATACGAACTGCATTTGGGATAAACGCGTTCCAGGATCAGTTGGCATTCCGGTTCCAGACACGATCGCAAAAATCGTTCAAGCCGATGGTGAGACGCTAGCAGCACCAGGTGAGATTGGTGAGATTCTTGTCCGAGGCCCGCAAGTCATGAAGGGATATTGGAAACGTCCAGAAGATACGCAGGCAGTCTTGCGTGATGGGTGGTTGCACACGGGGGACTTAGGATATGTGGGGGAAGACCATTATTTCCGGATTGTCGACCGGAAAAAAGATTTAATCATCGCTTCAGGATTTAATATCTATCCACGTGAAGTCGAAGAAATTTTATATGAACATCCTGCAGTCAAAGAGGCTGTCGTGATTGGTGTACCTGATGCGTATAGAGGTGAGACAGTGAAGGCCTTTATCGTCCTCAAAGATGAAATGAGCGTGACGGAGGAAGAACTTGATCAGTTCTGTCGAAAAAACTTAGCATCGTTCAAAGTACCAAAACGCTACGAATTTAGACAAGAGTTGCCGAAAACATTTGTCGGGAAGATTCTCCGCCGTGTCCTAGTCGAAGAAGAACGGGCAAAACAGCTGGAAGAAAGCAGTTGACAGTAAAGAAAGACATGGTAGAATAAATATGAATGAACCATCATTCATTTTATTTGTTAGGAGATATCTTTTATGAAAAGAACAATGTCTAAGAGTGATCGCATCATTGATGCAGCAGTCAAAGTGATTGCAAAAAACGGTTATCATGGCGCGAAAGTAACAGCCATCGCGAAAGAAGCAGGTGTCGCAGACGGGACGATTTATCTTTACTTTAAAAACAAAGAACACCTGTTGATCTCTTTGTTCGAAGCGAAGATGGGGAGTTTCATCGAGTATTCAGAAGCTCAAATCGCGAATCATCAATCAGCGACGAAACAACTCGCTGCATTGATTGAGGCACATTTGGAGCAACTATCCGTCGATTATGATTTGGCCGTCGTCACACAAATCGAGTTACGGCAGTCAAATCAAGAGATGCGGCAAAAGATTGCGACCGTCCTCAAACCATATCTTCATTTAATTGACCGTGTCATTCACAATGGGATCGCATCAGGCGAGTTCTCAGCCGAACTGGATTATCGGTTGGCGAGACAAATGGTCTTCGGGACGATTGATGAAGTCGTCACGAGTTGGATGGCGAGTGGCTTTAAATATGATTTATTGGAAACGCAACATGGTATTCATCGAATGCTGATCAAAGGGCTGAGTTAAGCCCTTTTCAAGACAAGCTTTTTGTAAGCGGATACAACGGATGATGGTGAATAGAAGTTGACAAGGGGGAGCTAGTGATGGAAATCTATGTGTTATTAAAACGGACGTTTGATACGGAAGAAGCAATCCAGCTCGAAAACGGTAAGATTGAGGAAGACGGAGCAGAGTTCATCATCAATCCATATGATGAGTATGCGGTCGAGGAAGCGATTCGGGTGCGGGATGCACAAGGGGGAGTCGTAACCGTCTTAACAGTAGGACCGGAAGATGCGGATAAAGAATTACGAACAGCACTTGCAATGGGGGCTGACAAAGCGGTTCGTATTTCGATTGAGGACGATGTAGAAGAAGCGGATCATTTCTCGGTTTCTGAAGTCCTTGCAGGTTATCTGAAGGAACAAGACGTTGACTTAATCATCGCCGGGAACGTAGCGGTTGATGGGGGAAGCGGACAAGTCGCACCACGTGTCGCACAGTTGCTTGACATACCATATGTCACGACGATCACGAAGTTAGAGATCGACGGAACGGATGCTGTCGTCACACGTGACTCGGAAGGGGACACGGAAGTCATCAAAACGTCGTTACCGTTACTCGTCACGGCACAACAAGGGTTAAACGAACCGCGTTACCCTAGTCTTCCTGGAATCATGAAAGCGAAAAAGAAACCACTTGAAGAATTAGATCTCTCAGATCTTGAACTGGACGAAGATGAACTAGCACCACGTCTCGAGACAGTCGAACGCTTTTTACCACCGAACAAAGCCGCTGGTAAAGTGCTCGAAGGGGAGATCTCGACACAAGTCGAAGAACTCGCTGCGCTATTACGAAACGAAGCAAAAGTAGTCTAAGGGGGAATGAACGATATGTCAAAAGCACTTGTACTTGCAGAATCACGTGATGGTAATTTACGAAATGTTTCGTTTGAAGCGATTGCGGCCGCGAAACTTGTAGCAGATGAAGTCGTCGTCGCCTTGATTGGGGAAAACGTAGCAAAAGATGCGGCACAACTCGCGACGCGTGGGGCGAACCAGGTTCTCGTCGTAGAGGACGCACGTCTTCTTCACTATACACCGGACGGTTATGGACAAGTCTTCATGCAACTGATTGACCGTATGTCACCGGACGTACTTGTCTTCGGTCACACGTCGCTCGGAAAAGATTTGTCACCCAAAATCGCAGCGAAGCTCGAAGCCGGTTTAATCAGTGACGTCACATCAATCGAGGGAAGCGGAGCGGATGCGTTGTTCATCCGACCGATTTACTCAGGGAAAGCCTTTGAAAAGGTAAAAGTCACAGAAGGTAAAACACTGTTTACGGTCCGACCAAATAACATCGAACCGTTAGCGGAAGGCAGTTCGGACGGATCGATTGAAGCAGTAACGGTCGAACTAAAAGATTTACGGACCATCGTTTCTGAAGTCATTCGTAAAGCAACGGGCGGGGTCGACTTATCAGAGGCGAAAATCATCGTTGCGGGTGGACGTGGTGTCAAGAGTGCCGATGGGTTTGCACCGTTACAGGAATTAGCGGATTTACTTGGCGGGGCAGTCGGTGCTTCTCGTGGCGCCTGTGACGCTGATTACTGTGACTATGCGTTACAGATTGGCCAGACGGGGAAAGTCGTTACACCGGATCTCTACATCGCCTGTGGCATTTCCGGAGCGATTCAACATTTGGCAGGCATGTCGAATGCGAAAGTCATCGTCGCCATCAACAAAGATCCGGAAGCGAATATCTTCTCGGTCGCAGATTATGGCATCGTCGGAGATTTGTTTGATGTTGTGCCATTATTGACAGCAGAATTCAAGAAAATGCTCGTTCATTAATTTAAAAAGTGGGGTGGAGGAATCATCCTCTGCTCCTCTTTTTCTGCACGGTGGGCGGCGTAAAAATCGTCGTGAGCAGTTTCTTTTATCGAACGACATCGCTGTGCTATACTCAAATCAGTAAACAGGTTGATTTCACTTTTGCTGTAGCAAACATGAAATGAATCTAAAATTTAGGGGGTAATATTTTATGGCAATCGTACACGCAACTAGCCAATCATTTAAAGAAGATACACAAAAAGGACTCGTCCTCGTTGACTTTTGGGCAACTTGGTGCGGACCTTGTCGTATGCTCGCTCCAGTTCTCGAAGAACTCGATGCGGACATGCAAGACGTAACAATCGTTAAAGTTGATGTCGACGCTAACCCAGAAATCGCTGGCGCGTTCCAAGTACAAAGTATCCCGACACTCGTTCTCTTTAAAGACGGTGAGCCGGTTAATAAAACAATGGGCTTCATGCCTAAAGATGCATTAAAAGAATTCGTTGAATCAAACTAATTCGTTGAATGTTTCATAAAGAAGAGAGTGCCTCCTGAAATACGGAGGCACTCTTTTTTCAGACTGTAAACAACGTGATATTGGAAGATCCAGCGTCTTTTTTCGTTGCTTTCCTCGGGCGAGGCGCAAGCCGTTGCTCCTTGGTCCTCACGGCCAACGAGCAGGGTCTTGCCTGCCTCTGAACGTGCGTTGAAAACGCACGTTTTCCCGTAGGAGTCAACGAAACGTGACGCTTTTTAGGTCATACCGTGAAGGAAACTCATGCTTACAGACGCTTTAGATTGCAAGCTGTCGCGACCCTGCAGCTTTGCTGTAGCTTCATAAGAGTTTGTCCATACGCCGCAAAGAGAGTGCCTCCTGAACTACGGAGGCACTCTTTTGGTCGTTCGTTTAATCGAGTGGGACGATCCCGCCGAAAGATGTCGCTGACGATTGTCTAACGGCGCATTGTCAAGACATCGGTGAACAAAGCTCGACGAGGTGACCGTCCGGGTCAAGCACATAAGCGACGGTTTGTCCCCACGGTTTAACCGTTGGAGCGAGGATTGAAGGGAATCCTGCTACGATGATTCGTTCGTATACGTCCTTAACATCATCAGTAACGAATCCGATTTCGAGGGACTGCGGTCCGGTCTTGTCCGGGATGTCGTACGCAATCAGCGTTCGTACATCTTCTTTCGTATTAAAGGCGAGTGTCGTCGTGCCCGTGTCAAATTCGACATAACTTCCATGCTGCGCTTTGATTGGTAGACCTAATAATTCATGATAAAACATCAATGTCTGTTTGGGGTCATCAATGTAAAGGATCGTATAGCCGTAACGAATCATCGGAACCTCCTGACAAAAATTTAATCAACGAGTAACGAAGAAATATCGGAAGCGGGTGTCGGATAAGCGAAACGCGTTTGTTGCAAGGCGGAACTTGGGATTCGGTGTTGCATTGCGAATGAAAAATAGTTCGCAAGTTCAGCGGCGTGAACCCCGATGAAATGAGCGCCGAGAATTTGATCATCGTCACCAATCAGTACTTTAGCACGCGCGAAGGGATCTTTGATGCGGACATTCGTCTGCCAGGAAGAGGTATCGATCAAGTGACCGCGATAAGATATGTTGGCTTTTTTCAAAGCCGCTTCCGTTTGCCCGACTTGCGTGACGTTCGGTGCAGTAAAGACGACGCTCGGCACCGGTAATAACTCCAGTTTTCGAGAAGGTCCTTCAATCATGTTATGTGCCGCAAGACTCCCTTCGGTTCCTGCAAACGGGGTTAAGGCAGGATTGCCACTGAGCGCGACATCACCTGCAGCAAAGATGTTTGAAGTAGACGACTGGAGGTATTCATTGACATGGATGCCTTTTTCTTCGTATTCGACACCTGCTTTTTCTAGGTCGAGCTGGTCGACGCTCGCGACGCGACCGGTAGCATTTAAGACGACATCGGTTTCGACCGTCGTATCATTTGATAGTTGAAGCGTCGTGCCATGATAGGAGACAGCTTCTGCACTATGCACGATTTTAATCCCGAGTGCTTGAGTCGCTTCGAGCAACACTTCGACAAGTTCCTGTTCAAACTGTTTTAAAGGACGGGACCGTAACACGATCGTGACTTCTGCCCCGGCGATGCGGGCGAGGTGAGCGAACTCAAATGAAATATATCCGCCGCCGATGCAGACAAGGCGCCGCGGGACATCTCGTAATTCTAAAAATTCATTGCTCGTCAAGAAGCGTTCGCTTCCTGGAATCGACAATTCGCGTGGTCGTAAGCCAGTGGCAATCAAAAAGTGTTTCGCTTCGAGTTCAGTGTCATCGACTACGATCCGTTCCTTCGAGAGAAATCGGGGTTCACCGTGGAAATAGTCGATTCCGATCTCGTCATAACGCGCACGTGTTTGTTCCGGGATGGCACGTGTATATTCATTTTTTCGTTCCATCAATTGACGCCAATCGATGGAGATGAGTCCTTTAAGACCATAACCGAGCAATCTCTCGACAGCATCTTTCGTTTCACTGCCAGTCAAAAGAATTTTTTTTGCATCACACCCACGTTGAGCGCATGTTCCACCTGGAGTGAAATTTTCGATTATCGCGACGCGAAGTCCTTTCTCGACGAATTTATAAGCTGCTTGATTCCCAGCAGAGCCTGTTCCAATTATAATGCAATCATATGTACGCATATTTTATCCTCCATGTGTCATAATCGTTGTAAGATGTTTACCCTATAAGGCAAAACTAAAAACGGTGGAAGGAGACATTTTTGTGAGCCATCAAGAACATATCAAGGCGAAACTATCCCTCTTACCTGACGAACCAGGTTGTTATTTGCATAAAAATGAATTTGGAGAAGTCATTTATGTCGGAAAAGCTAAAAATCTAAAGAATCGGGTCCGGTCCTATTTTACAGGAGCGCATGATTTGAAAACAGAACGACTTGTCGCGGATATCCGTGATTTTGAATATATCATCACAGGGAGCGAACTCGAAGCGTTACTCCTCGAGATGACGCTGATTAAAAAACATGATCCGAAATACAACATCATGTTAAAAGATGATAAGTCCTATCCGTACCTAAAAATTACGAATGAAACGTATCCGCGGCTGATTACGACCCGGAAGTTAAAAAAAGATGGAGGACATTATTTCGGACCTTATCCGAATGCGTATGCCGCTAACGAGACGAAGCGTCTGCTTGATCGCCTTTATCCGCTACGTAAGTGTCAGCCGATGCCGAAGAAACTTTGTCTCTATTACCACATCGGACAATGTCTTGGACCGTGCGAAATTCAGGGTTTAGAGACGGAACAGAAAGAACTCGTCTCAGAAATCCGTCGTTTTTTATCGGGAGAAACAAAAGAGCTCGTCGCATCTTTACAGACGAAGATGGGCGAAGCGGCAGAAGCGATGGAATTTGAACGGGCAGGCGAACTACGTGATCAAATCCGCGCCATCGACTCCATCATGAACAAACAGAACATGATTACGGCAGATTTGACGTCCCGTGACGTTTTTGGAATTTACGTCGACAAAGGGTGGATGTGTGTCCAGGTCTTCTTCTTACGGGGAGGGAAAATGATTGAACGAGACGTGTCTCTGTTCCCGATTTACGGGACACCTGCGGAAGAATTAGAAAGTTTCATCGTTCAGTTCTACGAAAAGAATATCAAACCGAGCGAGATGTATGTTCCGCCACTCGTTAATCAACTGTTATTGAAAGAGGCAATCGGAATTCGCGTTCATGTACCGGTCCGTGGATCGAAGCGGAAGTTACTCGATCTAGCGACGAAGAATGCCGAAAACGCAATTGGAGAACGGTTTGAATTGATTGCGCGTGATGAAAAGAAAACGGTCCAGGCAGTCCAGGAACTGGCTGACGCGATTGATGTTCATCCGTTATCGCGAATTGAAATCATCGATAATGCCAATATCCAAGGGGCGGACGCCGTTTCGGCGCTCGTTGTGTTCGAAGACGGAAAACCTCTTAAAAAAGAGTATCGTAAATTTAAGATTAAGACGGTCAAGGGACCGGATGATTATGAATCGATGCGCGAAATCGTCCGTCGTCGATATCGTCGCTTATTGCTAGAAGGGGCACGTCTTCCCGATTTAGTGTTGATTGATGGGGGTCTCGGACAATTGAATGCAGCGCTGGAAGTCATTCAAGACGAGCTCGGTTTGGATTTACCCGTCGGTTCGCTCAAAAAAGATGATAAACACCGGACGAGCCAACTATTATTCGGTGAAGGTGGGCAACTGATTGAACTCCATCCGCGCTCGAGTGCCTTTTATCTTCTCCAGCGCATGCAAGATGAAGTTCACCGTTTTGCAATCACCTTCCACCGATCATTACGTTCGAAAGGGATGACCCGCTCGGTACTCGATGACATACCGGGTGTCGGCCCAAAACGCCGTCAGCAGTTGATTCGCCATTTCGGTTCGATGCGCAGCTTAAAGAAAGCGAATATCGAACAGTTGACGGAAGCTGGTCTACCTGTAAAATTGGCTGAATCGGTCGCGGAATATTTGAGTCAAGAAAATGAAGAATGAAAGTAGGGGACTTCCGATTGACGGAGGTCCCCTACTGGTGTGCATTAGAATCTGAAGATGCATTGCTCTACGTTAACGAAATTAGTTGTTGATATATTTTTCGTAAAACGCTCCGAAGTCTTTTTGGTTCCAACGGTGGTAATGTCCTTCTAACCAATCAAACGATTCTTGTGATAATGCTTTAAAGGCTTGTGGAACATCCATTTCAGCTTGCCGGATGCCACCGAGAATCGTCACGGAATGATTGAGCGAGTTATTGGCGAACTCGAGCATCTTTTGTCCTTCATATTGCTTTTCAGCAATCGCAAGAAGTGCTTTATAAAGGTCTTTGACATGTTCGAGCTGTTTTTTATCGACGTCGATCGAGTAATGCTTTCCGCCGATTTCGAATTTGATCTCGACATCCAAGTCGACCGTTCCTGCTGTTTCGAACATGACATGACGAATCGGATAATGGGCGTACGGATAGCGATAGAGGACACGCTTTGAACTGACGGCGCTTTCCCCGTCGAGGTGAATCAATGCTAAATTCGTAAAGCAGTACTCATCACTTTTGGATTTGATTAAAAAATAAATTTTTTCGCCGTCCTCATGGAGCACGTAATCGTCGGCGGCGGCTTTATCAAAATCGTCCGGATGAATGACTTGACCGATATCGCTGAATCCTGTTAAGTCTGCTGCTAATTTCTTGAACATCGTAATTCCTCCTCGAATATATGATCGACTACTTTATACGATTACGTGACGAAAAAAGTTTCATGCTAACACGAATCGTATTAGAGAAATACGTATCAGTTCGAACGATCAAGAGGATCTTTCGGATCGAATTGGATGGTAATATGTACGCACTCTTTCCCCATCTCAGCATATCCTTCAGCGACAAATCCGTTCAACTTGGCAACCTGTTCGGCTAAAAAGCCTGCCTCAAGTTGAAAATAGCCGGTCGGTCGCTCGGCTTTAGTTGATTCCGGTGGTAAAAGTTCAAAAGAAAAAGTCGTCCCCTTTTTTTTCGTAAGGGAGAGGGTACCCCAACCGGCCTCTACGAAAAAAGGAATTAATTCGTCCTCGTTCAACACGGGGAATTGCCGGGCAAGTCGCTTACCTGCCCAGTAGATGACTTGACGATAGTCGTTACCGAGTAGATCGCTTAACACGTAATCGCGGATCAGTTCGATGCCGAATGTTGGCGCAGTGTTTGGTGTTGATTCCATGATGATTCACTCCTATCTCTGAAACTATTATAGCGAGCTAATTCTCGATGGTCATTGTTTTCCTAAAAAAATTTGCAGTTATTTGCAGTTAAATGCAACGGCTCGGGTTGTCTTATAAAAAGGACAGGAGTAGAATAAGTGATGAAAAGACGAATTTCCTTATGAAAGCGCTTTTCTACCAAAATGCGCCAACGTTTGATTGGCAAACAAAAGGGGGGATTTGGATGGCGAATCATCGTGATTTCGTGAGTCGTAAAATACACTCACTGCTCGGCGTCATTCCAATCGGGTTATTTTTACTTTCTCATCTTACGACGAACTATTTCATCGTTCGAGGGGAGGAAGACTTCAATAAGGCTGCGGAATTCGTGGGGAACGTTCCGTATCGACTGTTTCTAGAAGTGTTTGTCATCTTCATACCCATCATTTTACATGGTGTCTACGGTGTTTACATCGCATTCACAGGTTCCGCGAACACAGGACGTTATACATACTTCCGGAACTGGATGTATGTCTTACAACGCTTCACAGGTGTCTTCCTCGTCGTGTTCATTACATGGCATGTCTGGGAAACGCGGATTGCGGCAGCAATGGGGACGGAAGTTAATGCAAGCATGATGCAAAACATCGTCGATAACGGATTCATGCTCACGTTTTATATCGTCGGGATTCTAGCGACGACATTCCACCTTGCGAACGGACTTTGGACGTTCTGCATCACATGGGGAATCACACAGTCACCAGCGTCTCAACGCGCGATGTCTTATGTGGCGGCCCTCGTATTCATCGGTTTATCGTTTGTAGGCGTACGCTCGATTTTAACGTTTGCAGGCGTGTTGTAAGGAAAGGGGAACTGACAACATGGCGAACAAAAATCTTGTCATCATCGGTGGAGGGCTTGCCGGGTTGATGGCTACGATAAAAGCAGCAGAACAAGGAGTACCAGTAAAGTTATTCTCACTCGTACCCGTTAAACGATCACACTCTGTATGTGCCCAAGGCGGCATCAACGGTGCGGTCAATACAAAAGGGGAGGGTGACTCACCCTACCAGCATTTAGATGATACGGTGTATGGTGGCGACTTCCTCGCGAACCAACCGCCTGTTCAAAAAATGACAGAAGCGGCTCCGAAAATCATTCATATGTTCGACCGGATGGGCGTCATGTTTAACCGGACACCGGAAGGCTTACTCGACTTCCGGCGTTTCGGAGGAACACTCCATCATCGGACGGCTTATGCGGGAGCAACGACAGGACAACAATTACTGTACGCACTTGATGAGCAAGTACGTAAGTTTGAAGCGCAAGGTTTGGTAGAAAAATATGAAGGATGGGAATTCCTTCGCGCAGTCATTGATGAAGAAGGGATTTGTCGTGGTGCGGTGTGTCAAAATCTTCGTTCGATGGAAATCGAAGCATTTGCAGCGGATTCGGTCATCTTAGCGACGGGTGGACCCGGTGTCATCTTCGGTAAATCAACGAACTCGGTCATCAATACGGGACAAGCGGCAGCGGCTGTTTACCGGCAAGGTGCGATTTATGCGAACGGTGAGTTCATCCAGATTCACCCGACAGCGATTCCTGGTGACGATAAGCTCCGTCTGATGAGCGAATCGGCACGTGGTGAAGGCGGACGTGTCTGGACGTATAAAGACGGGAAACCGTGGTACTTCCTCGAAGAAAAATATCCGGCATACGGGAACCTCGTCCCGCGTGATATCGCGACACGTGAAATCTTTGATGTCTGTGTCAATCAAAAGCTTGGTGTCAACGGGGAGAACATGGTGTATCTCGATCTCTCACACAAAGACGCAAAAGAGCTTGATGTCAAACTCGGCGGTATCTTAGAAATTTATGAGAAGTTCGTTGGTGACGATCCACGAAAAGTACCGATGAAAATCTTCCCGGCCGTCCATTACTCGATGGGTGGATTATGGGTCGATTACGATCAAATGACGAACATCCCAGGATTGTTCGCGTCTGGTGAGTGTGATTACTCGATGCACGGTGGAAACCGTCTCGGTGCGAACTCACTTCTCTCTGCCGTTTATGGCGGAATGGTTGCGGGTCCAGCAGCGATTGCCTATATGAACGAACTTGAAACTTCTGTCCATGATATGCCGGAAGAGGTCGTTGAAGCGCATAAAATCGCTGAAATCGATCGATTCAATGATATCTTGGCGATGGAAGGGACAGAAAATGCGTATCAAATCCACCGTGAGCTCGGTGAAGTCATGACGGATAACGTAACCGTTGTCCGGTATAACGATAAGCTCGAACAGACGTTGACGAAGATTAAGGAATTACGGGAACGTTTCACGCGGATCTCGGCGACGGATACGGCACGCTGGAGTAACCAGGGCGCATCCTTCATCCGTCAGCTCGATCACATGCTTGATTTAGCGGAAGCGATCACACTCGGTGCCCTTCAACGTGACGAGAGTCGTGGTGCCCACTACAAGCCAGACTTCCCAGAGCGTGATGATGAGCGGTTCTTAAAAACGACGATGGCACGTTATACAAACGGTCATCCTGAAATCTATTACGAAGAAGTCGATACATCACTGATTCCACCACGCAAACGCGACTACAGCAAGAAGTCGAAGAAAGAGGTGAAAGCATAATGGCGACACCACTCGAACAAGAAACAAAACAAAAACCGGTTCAGTTCATCGTGCAACGTCAGGATGGACCAGACGGAAAAGCCTATGATGAAGCTTTCGAAGTCCCGTATCGTCCGAACATGAACGTCATTTCAGCATTGATGGAGATTCGCCGGAATCCTGTCAATGCGGCAGGTGAAAAAACGACACCGATCAACTGGGACATGGGTTGTCTTGAAGAAGTATGTGGTGCGTGCTCGATGGTCATCAACGGGACACCACGTCAATCCTGTACAGCGCTCGTCGATAAGCTCGAACAACCGATTCGTTTGCAACCGATGCAGACGTTCCCGATTGTGCGCGACTTACAAGTTGACCGTCAACGGATGTTTGACGCACTCAAAAAAGTAAAAGCATGGGTTCCGATCGATGGGACGTATGACCTTGGTCCAGGACCACGGATGCCAGAGAACAAACGGCAATGGGCGTATGAACTTTCAAAATGTATGACGTGTGGCGTTTGTCTTGAAGCATGTCCGAACGTCAATGACCGTTCGAACTTCATCGGACCGGCGTCGATCTCACAAGTTCGTCTCTTCAACTCACACCCGACAGGTGCCTATCATAAAGAAGAGCGCCTGGAAGCATTGATGGAAGATGGCGGCATCATGCAATGCGGTAATGCACAAAACTGTGTTGAGGTCTGCCCGAAAGGGATTCCGCTTACGACATCGATTGCGGCAATGAACCGTCAGACGACATTACACTCGTTCAAAAAATTCTTCGGTAGCGACGAAGGTCGTACAGGAGAAGCGGTTAGCAATTAATTCATAAAAAAGAAGGGGCGCTGCTCCTTCTTTTTATATTCAGGAGGGAATTTACGTGCGTGTACCTAGTTATATCGAAGATTTAGATGGGTGGTTAAGTCAAATGAAACACGGGACGAAACTCGATGTTGCGGTTCGCTTCGCTGAGACGGATGCCTACGGTCATATGAACAATCGGGTCCCGTTCGTCTATTTTGAGGATGTCCGGACGTTGATGCTTGAAGAGACAGGCTACTCGTTAGCAGATGACGGAATCGTCGTCGTCGCGGATGCGCAGTGTAACTACATCCGCCAAGTTTATCCACGGACGCGGCTTGCAGTCTACGCCTATCCTGTTCAAGTCGGAAAAGCCTCGTGTGACGTCCATTACGCGGCATTCGATGACGAAGAGCAACTGATGTTTACAGGACGAACATCGATGGTACAAATCGATCGTGCTGGGAATGCTTTTCCATGGGATGAAGCCTATAAAAATTCCTTGCAGAATCGATTCGAATCCGTTATCATTTGATAATGAGTTCACATATTCGAAAACGACTCACTAGTACGTTATTAGTGGAGGGAGATTTCTTAATCATGGAAAAAACATTCAAAGTCATCGCAGATTCAGGCATTCATGCTCGTCCTGCAACACAACTTGTCAACACAGCTTCAAAATTCCAATCAGATATCAACTTGGAGTACAACGGAAAGACTGTTAACCTTAAGTCGATCATGGGTGTACTTTCACTCGGTATCGCTAAAGATTCAGACATCAAAATCGTTGCAAACGGTGACGATGCTTCTGAAGCAATCACGACTCTTTCAGACATGCTGACAAGCGAAGGTCTTGCTCAGTAATCCTTTTATCTACATTCTCGGACGCCGGTCTTGCACCGTCGTCCTTTTTTGTTACCATAGAGGATAGGAAGGTGAGATATGACGTGAACAAACCAATTGGAGTATTAGATTCTGGGGTCGGCGGCTTGACGGTCGCGCGTGAGCTGATGCGGCAGCTTCCTCATGAACAAATCATATATGTCGGGGATACATTACGCTGTCCCTATGGACCACGACCGGAAGAAGAAATCCGGCAATTTACATGGGAGATGATTGATTATCTTGTCGCGCAGGATGTCAAACTGATTGTCATCGCCTGTAATACAGCGACGGCAGTCGTCCTGAAAGAAGCACGGGAAAAATTGACGATTCCAGTCATTGGCGTCATCGACCCAGGAGCACGGGCGGCAGTCAAGGTAACGCGATCGAAACGAATCGGTGTCATCGGGACGAAGATGACGGTAGAGAGCAATTCTTATGAAAAGGCATTACGACATGTCGAAGGGCAAGTTGTTGTCGAATCACTTGCATGTCCGCCGTTCGTCCCGCTCGTCGAGTCCTCACAGACGACAGGTGCTTACGTCGAACGTGTCGTCGCTAATACATTACGTCCATTGCTTTCGTACGACATGGACACGTTGATTTTAGGGTGCACCCATTATCCGCTGCTCGCAGATGTCATTGGACGAGTCATCGGACCAGACGTCCAATTGATTTCTTCAGGAGACGAGACGGCGCTCGAAGTCGCGGCTCTCCTCGATTACAATGGAATTGCAGCAGGAAATGATTTTATACCGGAACATGTGTATCATGCGACAGGTGACACGCGTTCCTTTGAACGGATCGCGACCGATTGGTTGAGTCAACCAATCCAAGCAAAACGATTAGTACTCGGAACGGAGGAAACGACATGAGAATCGATCAACGAGAATCTACGATGATGCGTGCGATTGCGTTTGAGACGAACGTGAATAAACATGCGGAAGGTTCCATTATGATCGCAGTCGGAGACACGCGGGTCTTGTGTACGGCAACGGTCGAAGAGAAAGTCCCGCCCTTTTTACGGGGGAAACGTCATGGTTGGATCAATGCGGAATATGCGATGTTACCACGTGCGACGGCGCAACGGACAGCGCGCGAGTCGGTCCGTGGTAAACAGACAGGTCGGACGATGGAAATCCAGCGTTTGATCAGTCGGGCGTTACGTGCTGTCGTCGACTTAGAAAAACTAGGTGAACGGACGGTCTGGATTGATTGTGATGTCATTCAGGCGGATGGCGGAACGAGAACGGCTGCGATCACAGGCGGTTTTCTTGCCCTCGTCCTCGCAGTAGACGGTCTGATTCAAAGCGGGAAACTGACGGATACACCAATCAAAGAAGGAATCGCAGCCGTCTCGATTGGAAAGGTCGGTCAAGAGCTGCTCCTTGATCTCTGTTATGAAGAGGATGCTGCAGCCGATGTTGATTTGAACTTAGTCATGACCTCTTCCGGGAAAATCGTCGAGATGCAGGCGACAGGTGAAGAGGCGACATTTTCGAAACGGGAAATGCTCGATATGCTCGAACTTGGGGAAAAGGGTATTGAAGAACTCCTGCGTGCCGGTCAAGACGCATTAGGTGCTTCGTGGTGGTATGTTGGAGAAGAAGTGGGGGAACATCGATGAAAATCATCGTCGCGACCCGCAATGCCGGGAAAGTGAAAGAACTCGAAGTGATGCTCGGGAAACTAGGTTATGACGTATCTTCTCTACTGGATTACGAAGCTGCACCTGAGACGGATGAAACGGGTGTAACTTTTGAAGAAAATGCTGAACTGAAAGCGAAAGAAGCAGCTGCTTACTTCGGTCACGCGGTTCTTGCCGACGACTCGGGACTCGAAGTCGACGCGCTCGACGGGGCGCCTGGTGTTTACTCAGCGCGTTTTGCAGGTCTAGAAAAATCAGATGCAGCGAATAATGCATTGTTGCTCGAGAAATTGGGCAATCGATCAATCGAAGAGCGGACAGCGCGCTTCGTCTGTGCATTGTCACTTGCGAAACCTTCTGGGGAGACGTTGACTGTACGCGGTACGATGGAAGGTCTCATCGGATTCGAAGCGAAAGGTGAGCATGGTTTCGGTTATGATCCTTTGTTCATCGTCCCATCTCGAAATCAAACGGCCGCCGAGTTAACAAAAGATGAGAAAGCGGCGATTAGTCATCGCGGGAATGCGTTGAAAAAACTTGAATTAGCACTGACTACTTTTTTAGGAGAGTGATCAACGATGAAAGCATTAATCGTTAGTGATAGCCATGGTCTCGAATCGGAACTTCTGACAATCGTCGAACGGCATCCGGAAGCAGAGGTTGCGTATCATTGTGGAGACTCACAGTTGACACGGATGGACGAATCATTATATCCCTATCGTGTCGTTAAAGGGAATTGTGATTATGGTAACGACTTTGCCGATGAGGTACTTGAGCCTTTTGGCGCAGTCAATCTATTATGTGTCCATGGTCATCGTCAAGACGTGAAATACAGCCTCGATCAATTAGTCCATCGTGCGGATCAAAAAGCAGCACAGGTCGTGTTGTACGGTCATTCGCACGTGGCGAAAGCGGAACAAAAGGATGGTAAACTCTTCATCAATCCGGGTTCGATTCGTATGCCGCGACACCGTCCTGAAAAAACGTATGCGATTTTGACGCTTGAAGAAGATGCGTATTCCGTTGATTTTTACGATCTGACAGGTGAACAGATTAATGCTTTACATTTAGAAGGCACGCTTTAAGAAAAGATTTTTTGTAATGTGATTGACACGAAAGAATTGTTTTAGTATAGTTTATTCGTGTTGACACGTCCCAATAGCTCAGCTGGATAGAGCAACGCCCTTCTAAGGCGTCGGTCGGGGGTTCGAATCCCTCTTGGGACGCTATAATTAAAATAGAGACTGCCCTTACGAGGGTGGTCTCTTTTTTTTATTATGATTTTCGATTATAATCAAGGTATCATGAACTTAAAAAGGGGATGTGGACAATGAGGAAACGAATCGGTGGAATCCTCCTTCTGACAGTTGCTCTAGCTGGTTGTAGCGAAATAACGAATACGGTCGACGACGCAAAACAACAAGTCGTCGAAGTGAAAAATAATGTTGATTATGCAGCGGAACTACAAACGATTGCGAAAGATACATCACGTGTCACGTCAGAGCTCTCGGCTAAGCTCGATCAAGCAGCGGAGAAGGCACGCGAATCGGCAAATCCAGAACAAACACTGGATCAACAAATGGAAAAGCTGAAAAATGATGAGACGGTTCAAAAGTTAGAGAAAGAGCTCGATCAAATCGACGAGCGTCTGTCTAGTCTCGACAGTCCGCCGGCCGAACTAAAGAGTTTGAGTGATAAGTTAAAGCAGTATGTCGATCAATCAGAGTCGATGACACGTCTTCTTGAGACGGACGTCTCGCTCGATACGTTGAATCAGCTTGGAGTCGAACAAGGGCAACGACTGCAAGACGCAATATCTAGTTGGACGGAACGACTCGATCCCTTCACAAAATAAGAATGATTGGTAGAGGAGGAGAGCGCATGAGTGAATCCCGTTGGATGGAACGACCGCTGGAACAGGAACGGATGCGACTCGCACGGATAACGAGGGTCGAGCGAGATGAACGGATGAAGCGACTCGATGACGTGGCGATGAGTGATGACGACATTTTGTATAGGGTATATACGATGCAAGATGCTTTTTCTGAGAGTAAAGAAGAACGAGAACGCTTCATCAAAATAGCGGAATCGTTTTTGACAGTCGAAGGAGTTGAGCAAGTGCTTGCGCTCTTCCTCTTTGAGCATGGACAGGCATACCCGCTTCGTGTCGCGCTTCGGACAGCCTCACCATACTTACCATACGGTCTAGCAGTTAAGTTGGAGGAAGCGGCATCAATGCTTGGACGGCAAACGGAACCAGACAGGGAAGCACGTTCGGACGAATCGTTTTTAACGCGGAAATCGGTCGGAAAGTCGGAAGCGGAATGGATAAACGTTTTTCAAACAGGAACGTACGAACAACAATTCGAGCAGTTACGTGGACTGACGCTTGAAAAGGCGCTTGAATTGAGACGGTATCTTTGCACCTCTTATGCAATCGGTGAGGACGTAAGACAGCAAAGTTTGATCGTCCTTCATACGTTATTATCGCAATTAATGACGGACGACTCATGTTTTCCTTTAACGCTTCGAATCGAACGTTTGCAGCTTGACGTGACATTCGATTCTGCCGAGCAGCTACGTAGACGGTTGGAACAACAGCAGGCGCAACTGCTCGGAGTGCAAGAAGTTTTATTTAGCTTAAGACGGCTCGATCCTTTTCGAGCGCTACTAATGTTGTCCTGGCATCAAATGCTCCACCTCAATCAGGAAGTCGATTTATTCGATATGGATCCGGTCGAGATGATTGAAACGCTTGATGCACTCGCTGGAATGACGTTCGAACGTGATGTGCCCGAAAAAGAACTCGGGGCACTTGCGCGTGACTTATACGATAGTGCTCATCAGATGTTAGAAGAGGGAAAAGCGTACGAGAAGACGGCGATATAGGAAATGCGAGGAATCCATTCGTTCAACAGTGGTAATGCTCGGAATGGATGTGCTATAATGTGACTTGTTGTACACACATGTACGCTAATTGACAATTTTGGAGGGACTCAGCATGACTGCAAAATGGGAAAAACAATCAGGTAGCCTCGGCGTTCTCACGTATGAAGCGCCTGCTGAAGCATTTGATAAAGCGGTAGACCAAGCGTTCAAGAAAGTCGTTAAGACTTTGAACACACCTGGTTTCCGTAAAGGAAAAATGCCACGCACAATGTTTAACAAAATGTACGGTGAAGAAGCACTTTATCAAGATGCTCTTGATATCTTGTATCAAGATACAATCGAAGGTGCTGTCGTCGAATCAGGTATCGAGCCAATCGCGCTTGAAAACATCGACGTTGAAACACTCGAAAAAGGAAAACCGGTTGAGTTTAAAATCACGTTCGTCATCGAACCTGAAGCAACTCTTGGTGAGTACAAAGGTCTTGAGTACACAGCTGTCGAAACTGACGTTACTGACGAAGATGTCGATGCTGAACTCAAAACAATGCAAGAGCGTGGAGCAGAGCTCGTCGTAAAAGAAGACGGCGTCATCGAAAATGGCGACACGGTCGTATTCGACTTCGCAGGTTTTGATGGGGACAACCAATTCGACGGCGGAACTGCTGAAAACTATTCACTCGTCATCGGTTCAGGAAACTTCATTCCAGGATTCGAAGAGCAAATGGTCGGTCTGAAAACTGGTGAGCAAAAAGATATCGACGTTACTTTCCCAGAAGAGTACCATGAAGCATCACTCGCTGGTAAACCAGTCGTATTCAAAGTAACAATCCACGAAGTGAAAGCACAAGAACTCCCTGAATTGACAGATGAGTTCGCTAAAGAAATGGACGAAGAAGTTTCTTCTCTTGATGAGTTGAAAACAAAAATTCGTACACGTCTTGAAAACACACGTAAACAAGAAGCTGATGCTTCAATGCGTGATGAGTTGGTTGAAGCAGCGACTAAAAACGCGACAGTTGATCTTCCTGCAGTTATGGTCGACAACGAAGTTGAGCGTATGGTCCAAGAATTCACACAACGCATTCAATCACAAGGTATCGAACTCGACATGTACTTCCAGTTAACTGGAACGACAGAAGAAGCGATGCGTACTGAAATGAAAGAACAAGCAGAAGAACGTGTTAAAGCACGTCTCGTTCTGAAACAAATTGTTGCAGATGAAAACATCGAAGTGAACGAAGAAGAAGCGCAAGCTGAACTTCAATCGATGTCTGAACTCTACAACATCCCTGCTGATCAACTTGAAACGATGCTCGCGCCACAAGGTGGTCTCGACACGCTTAAAGGTGATCTCCAGTTCCGTAAAGCAATCGACGTTCTCGTTGATAATGCTAAAACGAAATAAGTTTTTTAACTGAACTAAACGATTTCAAGACCTATTTCTGGTCTTGAAGTCGTTTTTTTTGTACGATAGGTCAAACAAGGACAAACATTATCAAAATCTTCAAATCAAACTGTAAAACGCTCGTCCAAGATTTGAAAGACTTTCCTTGTTCGTGCTACAATCATTAATAGTAAAACGTGAGATTGGATGCGAAACGTATCTATACAACTTCCACGTTAAAGGGGTGGACCTTTATGTTTAAATTTAACGAAGAGAAAGGTCAGCTAAAATGTTCTTTCTGCGGAAAGACACAAGAGCAAGTGCGCAAACTTGTTGCTGGACCTGGCGTTTACATTTGCGATGAATGTATCGAACTCTGCAATGAAATCGTTGAAGAGGAACTTGGTACAGAAGAAGAAGTCGAACTAAAGAACGTACCAAAACCGCATGAAATTCGTGAGACATTAAATGATTATGTCATTGGTCAAGAGAAAGCGAAAAAGTCTTTGTCTGTCGCAATGTACAATCATTACAAACGAATCAACGCCGGTGGTCGGGCAGATGATGTCGAGCTTTCTAAATCTAACATCGTCATGATTGGACCAACAGGTAGTGGTAAGACACTTCTTGCACAAACAATGGCACGTATCTTAAATGTTCCTTTCGCGATTGCGGATGCGACAAGTTTAACGGAAGCTGGATATGTTGGGGAAGATGTTGAAAACATCCTCTTGAAACTCATTCAAGCTGCTGATTACGATGTCGAGAAAGCAGAAAAAGGAATCATCTATATTGATGAGATTGATAAAATTGCCCGTAAATCTGAAAATCCTTCCATCACACGTGATGTATCAGGAGAAGGGGTGCAACAAGCACTTCTTAAAATCCTAGAAGGAACAGTTGCGAGCGTACCGCCACAAGGTGGACGTAAACATCCACATCAAGAATTCATTCAAATCGATACGACGAATATTCTTTTCATCGTCGGTGGAGCATTTGATGGAATCGATCAATCGATTAAACGTCGTCTTGGTAAAAAAGTCATCGGATTCGGAAATGATTCTGAAAACCGTAACTTTACGCAAAAAGAAATTCTTGCTGCCGCATTACCAGAGGATCTCCAAAAATTCGGACTAATCCCCGAGTTCATCGGTCGTCTGCCAGTCATGGCGACACTCGAACCACTCGATGAGGATGCACTCGTCCAAATCTTGACGAAACCTAAAAATGCGTTAGTCAAACAATATAAAAAAATGCTTCAACTTGATGATGTCGAACTCGACTTCACAGATGAAGGACTAATTGAAATCGCGAAACTCGCAATCAAACGGAAAACCGGTGCACGTGGTTTACGTTCGATCATTGAGGAAACGATGCTTGAAATCATGTTCGAAATACCATCACGTGAAGATATCGCAAAAGTCATCATTACAGCTGAAACGTTGACTGGTAAGCGTGGTCCGACGCTTGAGTTGAAAGATGGTACAATTGAACAAGGTAAAGAAAAAGAAACGGCGTAACACCGTGACAAATCGGCTCGGAGGCTACTTGTACGCCTTTCCGAGCCTTTTTTGTTTAGGAGGAATTTGATGAAGACAAAACAATATCCACTTTTACCACTTCGTGGCGTCGTCGCCTATCCATTAATCGGCTTGACGATTGATGTTGGTCGACCAGTTTCACTAAAAGCATTACTCGCTTCAAAGGAACATGAAATTGATTTGGTCGTCGTGACGCAACGCGACCCAGAAGCAGAACCATCGGTTGACGGACTGCATACAATCGGAACACTTGTCCAAATCGCGAAGATGAGTGAGCTTGGCAATGATACGGTCCGCGTCCGCGTCATCGGTAAGGAACGTGTTCGGATTGAACAAGTCAGTGAAACGGATGAAGGGTATCAAGCAGCCATCGAACCGATTGAGAAAATCGATATCAAAGGTGCAAAACAAGAGGCGCTCGTCCGCTTGATTAAAGAACAATTCGGTCAACTCGTCTCCCGTATCAAAGGCATCGGGACAGACGAACGACGTCGTTTTGAAACGTATGAACGCCTGGATTCTTTGACGGATTACATCACGTCGAAATTGCCGATTGAACTTGCAAAAAAACAAGAATTCCTAGAAGAAAATGATCCGGTCGAGCGGGGCTTGATGTTGCTCGATGTCATGAAGCATGAGTATGAAGTCGTTGAGCTAGAGCGAGAAATGCGGGAACGGACGAAAAAAACGATTGAACAATCCCAACGTGACTATTACCTTCGGGAACAGTTGAAAACGATTCAACAAGAACTCGGAGGGGAAGCAGTTTCTGCTGAAAGTGATGCTGTGAAGTATAAAGAACAGCTAGCGATGCTAGATTTATCAGACACAGCCGTTGCAAACGTTGAAAAAGAAATCAATCGGTTAGCCGTCGTACCGGCGACGAGTCCGGAACATGGTGTCATTCGAAATTACTTGGAATGGTTCTTCTCGCTTCCATGGAATGAGGCGACGGATGATTTCTTGAACGTCGAAGCGGCGTCAGAACAACTCGATGAAGATCACTACGGTCTCGAAAAAGTAAAAGAACGGATTCTCGAGTATTTAGCTGTCCGTCAATTGACAGATTCGTTACGTGGACCGATTCTATGTCTCGCAGGTCCTCCGGGGGTCGGGAAGACTTCACTTGCACGTTCCATCGCTACCGCTCTTGAACGGAAGTTCGTCCGTGTATCGCTTGGTGGTGTACGAGATGAAGCAGAGATCCGCGGCCATCGCCGGACCTATATCGGAGCGATGCCGGGACGAATCATTCGTGGACTGAAACAAGCAGGTACGAACAATCCGGTCTTCCTACTCGACGAAATCGATAAGATGTCGAATGATTTCCGTGGGGATCCATCGTCTGCGATGCTTGAAGTGCTCGATCCTGAGCAAAACAATAGCTTTTCTGATCACTATATCGAAGAACCGTTCGATTTATCGAACGTGTTATTCATCGCAACGGCGAATGATGTCTCGAACATTCCAGGACCTTTACTTGACCGGATGGAATTGATTCAAATCGGTGGTTATACGGAGCAAGAGAAAGCACAAATTGCCGTCCGTCACTTGCTATCGAAACAAATCAAAGAACATGGCTTGAAAAAGAGTCAATTAACAGTCAAACCGGACGCGCTCGAGGAAGTCGTCCGACGGTATACACGAGAAGCCGGTGTCCGGAACTTGGAACGTGTGTTAGGGTCGCTTTGTCGTAAGGCGGCGAAACAAATCGCGATGGGTGAAAAGAAACGTGTCACGGTGACGAAACGGAACTTACCAGACTTCTTAGGGAAACCGATCTACCGGTATGGTCAAGGAGAATTAGAAGATACGATTGGCGCGGTGACCGGTTTAGCGTATACTGCATTTGGGGGCGACACACTGACGATTGAAGTCAGTCTTGCGCCAGGTAAAGGAAAATTGCAATTAACGGGTAAACTTGGTGACGTCATGCAAGAGTCGGCTCAGACAGCATACAGCTTCGTACGAGCGAACGCTGAAACAGTTGGAATTGACCCGAATTTCTATGAAACACAGGATATTCATATCCACGTACCGGAAGGCGCCGTACCGAAAGATGGCCCGTCAGCTGGGATTACGATTGCGACAGCCTTGATTTCTGCTCTGACGAAACGTCCAGTCCGGCGCGACGTCGGAATGACAGGCGAAATCACGTTACGTGGTCGTGTCTTACCAATCGGTGGTCTAAAAGAGAAATCGCTCGCGGCACATCGTGCAGGATTGACGACGATTTTAATGCCACAAGACAATACGCGCGATATCGATGAGATTCCAGAAACCGTTCGAGATGGGATTCGATTCATTCCGGTCGCTACGATGGACCAAGTACTCGAACATGCATTAAAAGGAGAGTAACATGAAAATTTATAAAGCAGATTTTATTACAAGTGGTGTCAATCCGGAGCATTATCCGGAACCACTTCTTCCGGAAGTTGCACTTGCGGGACGGTCGAACGTCGGAAAGTCGTCGTTCATCAATAAGCTCGTACAGCGGAAGGCGCTCGCGCGTACTTCATCAAAACCAGGGAAAACACAAACGTTGAACTTCTTCAATATCAATGATGAGCTCATGTTTGTCGATGTACCCGGATACGGCTACGCGAAAGTTTCGAAAACGGAACGGGAAGCCTGGGGAAAAATGATGGAGAAGTATTTCACGACACGTGAAATACTAAAAGGTGTCGTCTTACTCGTTGACATTCGTCATGAACCATCGGCAGATGATGTCATCATGTACGACTTCTTAAAGTACTATGATTTATCCGTCATCGTCGTCGCGACAAAACTTGATAAAATCAAGCGTGGTCAGCGGGATAAACAAATCGCAGCCATCAAGCGGAAACTGCAATTTGATGGTCAAGATACATTCATTCCGTTTTCTTCAGAAACGGGCGAAGGTGTCGATGCGGCATGGGAAGCGATTTATGCTCATTTGTAAGAGGTACAACTGATTGAAGGTAAAAGGCAATGTTCACAAGATGAACATTGCCTTTTAATTTATTATTTCGAAAATAATATAGATAAAAAATAGCGATGTATCTATACTTAATATTGTAAAAAGATAAAGATTATTTCCAGTTCTCTTTTGGGCATAGCTTTCATCCAGCGTAAATTTTGACGAAAAAGATGAAATAATAACAAATTAATGGAATAGCAGCTTTAAAAAATATGCTATACCGGAATTGAAAACTGTAGGAGGCTTACCCGTGGACTTACTTCGAAACAAATGGTTTAAAGCATTACTTTGGATACTAACGATTTTCTTAGTCATCTGGGTCGGGACGAAAATCTCGTTTTTATTCCAACCGATTAAAGTGATGCTTGCGTTAATTTTCCCACCACTTATCATTGCAGGAATTTTTTATTACTTTACGCTTGGAATCGTTGATGCCTTACAAAAACGTGTCAAAAAACGTGGACTTGCCGTCCTGATTGTTTTACTCGCTTTTGTCGGGATTTTGACGCTCATCATTACGTTGATTGGTCCAATCCTCGTCAAACAGGTGACGGAGTTTGTCACGAGCATCCCGAATCTTGTCGTAGAACTACGTGATCAAACGTTGAATCTACGCGATCAATTGATGGACAATCGTTTTATTTCGAACTGGGTTCAACACAATACGGAATTGTTTGACGAGTGGACGAATGAAGCGACGTCATATATCGGAACGCTCTTCAAGTCCGTTTCGGCATCTGTCGGAACCATTTTCGGTGTCATCTCTTCGACGGTTCTAATCGTCGTGCTCGTTCCGTTCATTCTCGTCTACATGCTGCTTGACGGGTACAAGTTTCCTGACTCGGTCGTTAAACTTTTACCGAAAGGCTATGAGGCAGAAACACGTAACATCTTACATGACATGCACGTGACGGTTAAGCACTACGTCAATGGTCAAGTCATCGTCTCACTCTGCGTTGGATTGATGTCGTTAATCGGTTTCTTCATCTCAGATATTCAATACGCTTTGTTACTCGCATTATTTTGTACGGTGACGAACATCATTCCGTATCTTGGACCATATATCGGGGCTGTTCCTGCCGTCATCGTCGGATTCATCGATGATCCGATCAAGGCGCTTTATGCAATCATCACGATCGTTATCGCACAACAGATTGAATCGAATTTAATTTCTCCGTATGTTCAAGGGAAAACGTTAAAAGTTCATCCGTTGACGATCATCATCGTCTTGCTCGTCGCCGGTAAAATCGCCGGTATCATCGGCGTCATTTTGGCTGTTCCGACATATGCTGTCTCCAAAGTCGTCATCCAGAACATTGCTCGTATTTATCGTTTACGTCAGCAACAGTTCGACTTGCAGACCGAGAGCTCGACAATCATTACCGATTCTTCCAAATCCTAACGATAAGCCCTCTGCTGAAACATTCGAGCAGAGGGTTTGTGATTTATCCGAGAGAGGGATAGGATGAAAGAATACTTTTCACAACTTTGACTCATTTTAGTTTATAAATTGATTGGAATCTTTTTTATAATGGTTATAATGTAGAGTAGAGAACAAAAGATAGAGGAGAATGAAATCTTTAGACGTAAGGGGTAGAGCGCATGCATATCGTAGTTGTCGGTTTAAATAATAAGACGGCGCCTGTATCAATACGCGAACAAGTCTCATTTGGGGAACATGAGATGAAGGGAGCGGTCGTGGCGTTACGAGATGAAAAGAGTATTTTCGAGAGCGTCATCGTGTCGACTTGTAACCGGACCGAATTATATGTCGTGACGGATCAACCACACACAGGACGCTACTATACAAAACGTTTTCTTGCGAACTGGTTCGGTTTGACGATGGAAGAACTTGAACCGTATTTATTCATCCATGAAGGGTTTGATGCGATGAAGCACTTGTTCCGAGTGACGAGTGGTCTCGATTCGATGATCGTCGGGGAAACGCAAATTTTAGGTCAAGTGAAGACAAGTTTCTTTACAGCGCAAAAATTAGAAACGACGGGAACGGTCTTCAACAAACTATTTAAGGAAGCGGTAACGCTTGCGAAACGTGCCCATGCTGAAACAGGAATCGGGGAGAGTGCCGTTTCTGTCAGTGCTGCTGCCGTGACACTTGCAGAACAATTGCTCGGTTCTCTTGAAGATAAATCAATTGTCGTCATCGGTGCCGGTGAGACAGGTGAATTGACGACGTTGAACTTGTATGAGGCCGGTGCGCGAGATATCACGGTCTTTAACCGAACGCTTGCGAAAGCAGAAGAAGTTGCGAATCGTTTCGAAGGGTCTGCACATTCGATTAACGAAATGCAATGTGGTCTTCTTCGCGCTGATATCGTCATTTCTTCTACCGGTGCCAAACGGGCGATCATCAAGCGGGAAGATATCGCCGCTGCTCAACTGTTCCGCAGTGACCGTCCCTTCCTGTTGATCGACATCGCGGTACCACGTGATATCGAGCCGACAGCGGGTGACTTACCTGGTGTTCATTTATATGACGTCGATGATTTAACATCAATCGTCCAACAGAACATGGCGGAACGGATGAAAGAAGCGGCTAAAATCGAGTTACGGATTGAAGCTGCCATCGCTGAGTTTGAAGGATGGATGACGACGCTTGGTGTCGTTCCAATCATTACGGAACTGCGCGATCAATCGCTTAAAATTCAGCAAGAGACGATGCAAAGCCTCGAACGGAAACTGCCGGACATGTCGGCCCGTGAAAAAGCCGTCATCGGAAAACACATGAAATCAATTATCAATCAATTATTACGTGAACCGCTCTCATACATTAAAGATGCCGCGGCAAAACCAGATGCAGAACAACGCATTGCACAGTTCATGGACACCTTTGCACTCGATGAAGAACTGTTTGATTCGTCGGTCGAAGACGTCGTGTTACAAGACGAAACTTCTGAACCACGCAAAGCTGTGAATCGGTGAACAAAGCTGTAATTGTGTTACAATAGAAAAGCATGGGGCGGACTTGTGCCGCCCCTTTATTATTGTACAGGGGGATTTTAGCATGCGAAAAATCATAGTAGGTTCACGCAGTTCGAAACTAGCGATGACACAGACGAAATGGGTCATCGAGCAATTGAAACAAGCGGGTGCTCCATATGAATTCGAAATCAAAAACATTATCACTAAAGGGGACCGCATCCTTGATGTGACATTGTCTAAAGTCGGCGGGAAAGGATTGTTCGTCAAGGAAATCGAACAACAGATGCTGGATGAAGAAATCGACTTCGCTGTCCATAGCATGAAAGATCTTCCGTCAGAACTTCCGGCAGGTCTTATCATCGGATCAACACCTGCACGTGTCGATGCACGGGATGCGCTCATCACAACAACAGGCGGCGGACTTGCGACCCTGCCTGAAGGTGCTACGGTCGGGACGAGCAGTTTACGCCGCGGCTCACAATTGCTTAAACTTCGTCCGGATTTGAAGATTGAATCGATTCGCGGAAACATTGATACACGTCTCGAAAAGTTGAAGACAGGACCATTCGACGGGATTTTACTTGCGGCAGCTGGTCTGCAACGGATGGGGTGGTCAGATGAAATCGTCTCGGAATACATTTCGACGGACGAGATGATTCCTGCTGTCGGTCAAGGTATCTTGGCAATCGAATGCCGTGAACAAGACCAGGAAATCCGTGATCTTTTAAATTTAATTCATGATCAAATGACTGAAAAAGTGGCCTTTGCCGAGCGGTCATTCTTATCCGCGATCGAAGGAAGCTGTCACGTCCCGGTTGGTGGTTTTGCGACGATCAACGAAGATTTATCGACGACACTCGTCGGTTTCATCGGTTCAGTCGATGGGACACAAATCTTGCTCGAACGCGAAACTTCGCTTGACCCGATGCAACTCGGTCAACTCGTCGCGGATCGGTTACTCGATGCCGGCGGTCGCGAAATTCTTGCATCGTTGCCGGATGACTTATAAACGGCTTGTCCTGACCGGGAGTCGGCCACCGAACTCGCAGCAAGTGCAGCGTTTAGCGGAACGACAGATTGAAGTCATTCACGAACCAAGTATCGAGACGGTACCGGTTGCATTCGAATTGCCGCCGGCACTTGATTGGTTGGTCGTGACGAGCCCGACAGGCGTCGAACGAATCGAGGCCGATTTACCACGATTACAAAAAACGAAAATTGCTGTTGTTGGTACAAAAACGGCACAGGCTCTTGAACAGGCAGGTCGAAGCGCGGATTTCATTCCATCTGCTTTTACGGGTGATGTGCTCGTCGACGAGTTACAACATCAACTATTGGCGAAGCAACGGATCTGTTTTGCCCGTGGGAATCGGTCGCGCCAAGAACCACTCGAACGCTTAAAACAATTCGTCTCAGCTGACGTCTCCGAAGTCGTGACGTATGAAACGAACATCCGACAGATTCCGAGAGAACGTTTGTCTGGCGCAACTTATATCGGATTACAAAGTCCATCTGCCGTCGAAGCACTGGCTTCGTTAGCTCTTCAAACGCATGCGACGTATATCGCGATTGGTCCCGTCACAGAACAAGCTGCACAACGAGCAGGACTGAGACCTCTACGTAGCGCAAAGACGTTTACGCTCGACGGATTGATTGACTGCATTTTAGAGGAGGAACTGGAATGAACACATTAGAATTCGCACGCCACCGCCGTTTACGAAATACGGCTTCACTTCGCTCGCTCGTACGAGAAAATCATTTGCATAAATCAGACTTGATTTATCCACTGTTTATCGCAGAAGGAGAAGACATTAAGCGTGAAGTCAGTTCGATGCCTGGTGTGTTCAACTTGTCACTTGACCATCTCGAAGCAGAAATCAACGAGATCGTTGCGCTTGGCATCGAATCCATCATTCTGTTCGGTGTCCCGCATGATCACTTAAAAGATGAACAAGGCACAGGAGCATTCCATGATCACGGAATTGTTCAAGAAGCCACACGTCTCGTCAAAAAACTCGCACCACAGTTGACAGTCATCGCGGATACGTGTCTCTGTGAATATACATCGACAGGGCATTGCGGTATCGTCGCGGACGGCACGGTCGATAATGATGCATCACTTCCATTGCACGTCCAAACAGCCGTCTCACAAGCACGCGCTGGTGCAGACATCATTGCTCCGTCCTCGATGATGGACGGTTTTGTTGCTGCGATCCGTCAAGGGCTTGATGAGAATGGGTTCAGCCATATTCCGGTCATGAGTTATGGCGTTAAGTACGCTTCTGCCTATTATGGGCCATTCCGTGACGCAGCCAATTCAGCACCGGGTGAAGGTGATCGTAAAGGATATCAAATGGATCCGGCGAACCGCCGTGAAGCATTCCGGGAAGCAACGTCTGACGTAGAACAAGGGGCAGACTTCATGATTGTCAAACCAGCGCTTGCCTTCATGGACATCATTCGGGACGTGCGCGAGCGGATTGATTTACCAATCGTCGCCTACAACGTCTCAGGGGAATATGCCATGGTCAAAGCAGCGGCACTCAACGGTTGGATTGATGAAGAACGAATCGTCATGGAGACGATGCTTGGCTTTAAACGTGCTGGAGCAGATTTAATCATCACGTATTTCGCGAAAGACATCTGTCGTTACTTGGAGGGATCGAAATGAGCTTAACCAATCAGAACTCAAAATCAAAAGCTGCCTTTGAGCGGGCATTACCACTCATGCCTGGTGGCGTGAACAGTCCAGTCCGTGCCTATAAATCAGTTGGTATGACACCAATCTTTGCCGAACGGGCAAGTGGTTCAAAATTATACGATATCGATGGGAAAGAATACATCGATTACGTTTTATCATGGGGACCGATGATTTTAGGTCACGCCGATCCGATCGTCACGGCGGCGATTCAAGAACAGGCAACACGCGGTTGGAGTTACGGGACACCAACTGAAATCGAGTCAGCGATGGCAGAACTCGTCATCAGTCGTGTCCCGTCCGTCGAGGTCGTCCGGATGGTCAACTCGGGGACGGAAGCAACGATGGCGGCATTACGTCTCGCGCGTGGGTTTACAGGCAAAACGAAAATCCTGAAATTTGAAGGATGTTACCACGGACACGGCGATTCGTTGTTGATTAAAGCCGGTTCAGGCGTCGCGACGCTCGGTCTTCCCGATTCACCGGGAGTTCCGGCACAAATCGCCAGCATGACGTTGACGGTTCCGTATAACGACATGGACGCTGTCCGGACTGCCTTTGAAAAACATGGTGACGATATCGCAGGTGTCATCGTTGAACCGGCAGCAGGGAACATGGGCTTCGTCCCGCCGGCAGCCGGATTCCTCGAAGGGCTTCGTGAAATCACGGAAGCACACGGTACGTTATTAATTTTCGACGAAGTCATGACGGGTTTCCGTGTCGGTTTCAACTGTGCCCAAGGATACTTCGGTGTCACGCCAGACATCACATGTCTCGGTAAAGTCATCGGTGGTGGTATGCCCGTCGGTGCCTACGGTGGACGCCGTGACATCATGGAGCAAATCGCGCCGCAAGGTCCAATCTATCAGGCAGGTACCCTGTCGGGGAATCCGCTTGCGATGGCAGCGGGGCTTGCGACCTTAACGCAATTAAAACCGGAGCACTATGAAGAATTTGACCAAAAAGCAAATCGTCTAGCAGAAGGCTATTTACAGGCTGCTGCGAAATATAACATTCCGTTGACGACGAACCGGGCCGGAGCAATGTTCGGTGTCTTCTTCACTAATCAACCCGTGACAAATTTCGAACAAGCGAAAACATCGAACCTCGAGATGTTCCGTTCGTACTATCAAAAGATGGCGGCGCGCGGAATCTTCCTCCCACCGTCACAATTCGAGGGACTCTTCTTATCGACCGTCCACTCGGATGATGATATCAAACGGACGATTGAAGCCGTTGAACTGACGTTCAAAGAACTCCAGGTCGAATTTAGCCGTTAAGGAGTTCTTGACGGGTGATGGACGTCTCGGATAAAATAAGGAAAGAATAATTTGGAAACAGCGTTGACGGGAAGAGTAGTCAGACAACAGACTGTAAGAGAGAACACATCCACCGGCTGAGAGATGTGACAGTGTGTCCTGACGAAGGTCACCCCACGAGCTGGTATCGTAAGCGCGAGCGAGCGATATCCGGATTCCGCACGTTACGCGGGCTAGAGGGCACTCCCGTTTTCGGGGTGAACTAAGGTGGTATCGCGGAAGAGCAACGGCTTCTTTCGTCCTTAGATGAGGACGAGAGTAGCCGTTTTTATTATGGATAAAAGGAGCGATTTAGATGCAGGAATTATCAATGCCGACGAAATATGATCCGCAGGCGACGGAAGAAAAATGGTACGATTTTTGGTTGGAAGGGGAATATTTCAAAGCCGATCAAGATCCGGAGAAAGCACCGTACACGATCGTCATCCCCCCACCGAACGTGACAGGGAAACTACACCTCGGTCATGCTTGGGATACGACACTGCAAGACATGCTGACACGAATGAAACGGATGCAAGGGTTCGACGTCCTGTATTTGCCGGGAATGGACCACGCGGGAATCGCGACGCAAGCGAAAGTCGAACAAAAATTGCGGGCAGAAGGACAATCGCGCTTAGAAATGGGACGTGAGAAATTCCTCGAACAATCATGGGCATGGAAAGAAGAATATGCGTCAACGATTCGTGCGCAATGGGCGAAACTCGGACTTGGTCTGGATTACTCACGCGAGCGCTTTACGCTCGACGAGGGTTTATCTGAAGCGGTCCAGGAAGTATTCGTTAAGCTGTATGAAAAAGGTTTGATCTATCGTGGCGAATACATCGTCAACTGGGACCCGGCGACGAAAACTGCGATTTCCGATATCGAAGTCATCTATAAAGATATCGAAGGTGCGTTCTACCACCTCAGCTATCCGTTGACGGACGGAACAGGTCACGTTGAACTCGCGACGACGCGCCCGGAGACGATGCTTGGGGATACGGCAATCGCCGTCAATCCGAAAGATGAGCGTTACGCTCACCTCGTCGGTAAAACGATCACGCTCCCGATCGTCGAACGAGAAATTCCGATCGTCGCTGACGAATATGTCGATATGGAATTCGGAACAGGTGTCGTTAAAATCACGCCTGCCCATGACCCGAATGACTTTGAAGTGGGGAACCGTCATGACTTACCACGTGTCCTCGTCATGAACGAAGACGGAACGATGAACGAAAACGCCGGTAAATACGAGGGTATGGATCGCTTCGAGTGCCGCAAACAAATTGTCGAAGATTTGAAAGCCTCGGGCGTCTTGATTAAAGTCGAGCCGCACCTGCACTCGGTTGGTCACTCGGAACGGTCGGATGCAGTCGTTGAACCGTACTTGTCGCTGCAATGGTTCGTCAAGATGGAGCCACTCGCTGAAAAAGCACTTGCTGAACAACAGGGCGAGGATAAAATCAACTTCGTCCCACAACGGTTCGAAAACACCTACGTCCGCTGGATGGAGAATATCCGTGACTGGTGTGTCAGCCGTCAACTCTGGTGGGGACACCGTATTCCAGCCTGGTATCATAAAGAAACAGGTGAAGTGTTCGTTGGGAAAGAAGCACCTGCCGACATCGAAAACTGGGAGCAGGACAACGATGTCCTCGATACGTGGTTCTCGTCAGCGCTCTGGCCGTTCTCGACGATGGGTTGGCCGAATACGGATGCTGCGGACTACCAAAAATACTTCCCGACGTCGACACTCGTTACGGGGTACGACATCATCGCCTTCTGGGTATCGCGGATGATTTTCCAATCGTATGAATTCACAGGCGAACGTCCATTCAACGATGTGTTGATTCACGGTCTGATTCGTGACTCGGACGGACGGAAGATGTCGAAATCACTCGGGAACGGAATCGATCCAATGGACGTCATCGAAAAATATGGTGCCGATTCACTCCGTTGGTTCTTAACGACAGGTTCGACGCCAGGAAACGACCTACGTTTCTATTGGGAAAAAATCGAAGCGACATGGAACTTCTCGAATAAATTGTGGAACGCAAGCCGTTTCGCACTGATGAACATGGATGGTCTGACGTATGAAGAAATCGATCTGACGGGCGAAAAATCATTAGCCGATCAGTGGATTTTGACACGTCTGAACACGACGATTGCTGATGTGACACGATTATCCGATAAGTATGAGTTCGGTGAAGCCGGTCGAGTCCTCTACCACTTCATCTGGGAAGATTTCTGTAACTGGTACATCGAGATGGCGAAGTTACCGCTGAACGGTGAAGATGAGGCCGCTAAATTGACGACGCGTTCGATTCTTGCGTACACGCTCGACCAAATCATGCGTCTGATGCACCCGTTCATGCCGTTCATCACGGAAGAGATTTGGCAACACTTGCCGCATCAAGGAGAAACGATCACGCGTGCGGCTTGGCCGACACGTAATGAGACACTCGACTTCCCGCAAGCAGTGCCGGCATTCGAAGCTGTCCAAAATGTTATCCGGTCGGTCCGGAACATTCGTGCCGAAGTGAACGCACCGATGTCAAAACAAATCCAGTTGATGATTTCGACGAGTGACGACCAAGTACAGCATGACTTAGAGACGAACGTCTCGTACTTGAAGAAGTTTACGAATGCTTCCGAATTACTTGTCGAACGCAGCATGGCGGCACCGGAAAAAGCACTCAGTGCCATCGTGACCGGCGCAGAATTGTTCATTCCGTTGGCTGACTTAATCAACATCGAAGAAGAAATCGCCCGCTTGAACAAAGAACTCGTCAAGTATACGAAGGAAGTCGAACGGGTCGAGAAAAAACTCAACAACCCAGGTTTCGTCGGAAAAGCACCGGCACATGTCATCGAAGAAGAACAGGCAAAAGCACAGGATTATAACGAAAAACGTGCGGCAGTCGAAGCGCGGATCAACGAACTATCTCAATAATTTCAACAGTGGCTCAAGTTTCCTTGAGCCACTTTTTTTAAAGGAGCGGGGACAGAGTGGAGACGAGAGAAGACGTATTAGAGTGGTTGTCACGGTTACTGGCATTCGGTATCAAACCGGGACTAAGTCGGATGGAAGCGTTACTAGAAGAACTAAAGATTGATCCGGATGCTGTTCCGACGATCCATGTCGCGGGGACGAACGGGAAAGGGTCGACCGTCGCCTTCTTACGGGAGATGGGAATGGCGGAAGGGTTACACATCGGGACGTTTACATCCCCATACATCATTCAGTTCGAGGAACGGATCATGCTGAACGGAGTGCCGATTGCTGAAGCGGATCTCGTTAAGGCAGCAAATGCAGTGAAGCAAGCGATGACCGAGCTTGAGCCGACGATTGGTACAGTGACGGAATTTGAAGCGTTGACGGCACTTGCTTTCTATCATTTCAATCAAGTTCGGCCAGACTTCGTCATTTACGAGGTCGGACTCGGAGGGCTTTATGACTCGACGAACGTACTGAAGCAACCGATTGCTGCCATCATCACCTCGATTGGTCACGATCATCAAGCGATTCTCGGAGATACGCTCCAAGAGATTGCCCTTCAAAAGTTCGGCATCATCAAACGGGGAACATCGGTCATTGCCGGGAAACTGCAAGAGGAATTGACGGTCCCGTTGATGGCCTATTGTGGCGACCGGGCAGCGACGTTGAAGTGGAGTCAGGAAGCCATCGTCTCGTACCGACTGAATGCGACCGGAACATGGGCGACGTATGAAGGAATTCCCGAAACACGACTTGGACTCGAAGGGCACCATCAAGTCGAAAATGCAGCGAACGCCGTCATCTGTGCAAAGAAACTCGGTTGGTCGAAGACGGCAATTCGTCGTGGTCTCCGAAACGCCAAACATCCGGGACGGTTTGAGACGATTTCGCGCGAGCCGCGCATCATCTTAGACGGGGCTCATAATCCGGAAGGTGTTAAAGCGCTCGTCGACCGTCTAAAACAGGAAACAATGCCAATCGTCATCCTCTGTTCCATTTTGCGGGATAAAGATCGCCTTGCGATGATTAAACAATTTCAGGAAGTGACACCGACGATTATGGAGACGACGTTTGATTTTTCGCGAGCCCGGTCGCTAGAAGAGCTGACTGCGGATGGGGAAAATGTCATAGAACTCGATTCGTTTCTTGCTGAATACGAAGGAACCAATCAAACACTCATCGTAACAGGTTCTCTTTACTTCATCAGTGTCGTTCGTGAAAAAATACTGCGACAACGTTTTACAAAAAAGGGAAAACGCTAAAAGTCCTTGTATACTAAGGTTGGGGTAATATAGTCCTATATTTTATGATCTTACGACGAGGAGACGATGGAAGATGAAACGGTGGTTACGTCTGTTTTTAGTCAGTGTACTGATCTTTACGAGTTTTAATTATATACAGGAACCACATACGAAGGCTGCTGCGGCAGATAAGTTGAAAATTCTTGAAATCCGGGATGCATGGTCGACGACGAACCGGATTGATCCAAATACGACAATCACCTCATTGCTCAACGGGCTCGATTCGACCCGCTATGAGATTGAAATGATGACGGTCAAAGAATTGAACGCTTCTCGTTTTCCGTTAGATGGTGCGTTTGATGCTGTTGTCTTTGATCCATCCGTCTTCACAGGAACCGACCGTTATTCAATGACAATCTCGGATACGAAGAAAGCACATAATACGAGTAAGATTGAGAACGACATCACGAAGTTAAAAGGAAATGAAATCGTCAGTGCCTTCGTCAATAAAGGGCTGCCGGTTTTTCTACATCAAGATGTCTTGACACATACGTCAAGCAATTTTAATGCCATCTTTAAAGATCTTAAATCAAATGCATTGATGCGATATACGGATATTCAGACAGTCATGACGAAGTTAAAGACTCAAAAGGTCATCCGTCCGCGGCTAGAAGGTGTTTCCGTCAAACAAAACGGTGTGTCATTAACAGGAATTGATAAAGGGAAGTCAGCTGTTCCGAACGTTCCAATCGACTTCATGTACACGACGACGCTCGAGAACACGAATCAGTTAGCGCAACTGTATATCGACTTTGATAGCAATGACCAATTTGAAGAGTCGGAAAAGGTTGATGAGAAGCCGGCTACCAAAACGGGGGCATTGAGCTATAATTTCGATGCCCCGAGTTACACGGGACCGCGGAACTGGATGATCCGTGTGTCGAGTAGCGACGGACTGACCGACTACAAAACAGGTAGTTTCTTAATGAAGGACCAAGTCGCAGAAGCAAAAATCTTACAGGTGACGCGCAGTGGATCGACGGGTTCAATCAATGGCTTCATGAACACCGGTACGTTATTGAAAGAAACCGGGTACTATGATTTTAACGTCGAAGTCATTACGGCAGATACATTTAACAGTACGTACGCATCACGAAACTTAAATACGACGTACGACATGTTAATCTTTGGATTTCAAGATTCGTACGGAGCGGCGTCGCTGAATGATGCGGCCTCGAATGCAATCCTTGATTTCACGAACACCGGGCAAGGACTGATGTTGTCCCACGATACGATTTTCCGTCCAAGTCAGTCAGCGAATCCGGAACTGTTCTGGGAAAAGAAATTTGCCGGACTTGCCGGACAAAAGAACTTCACGAACATGGGGTACGGAGCACAGCGGACGTCAGGGAAGGCGGTCAAACAAAATGACGGTGTCATGACGTCGTATCCGTTTACGTTAGCGGATGAAGTCTCAATCGCAACAACCCATGACCAATACTTTGGTCTTGATTTAGAACAACCCGATTTAATTCCGTGGTACAACATTCGGGAAAATAGTACGGCTGATTCGAATCAGTCAGCCGGACGCACAATCGGCGATGCCCGTAACCATTACTACATGTATACAAAAGGCAATGTGACGTATTCTGGTGCAGGACATACCTCGACGTTCAACCAACAACAGGAAAAAGAACTGTTCTCGAACACGATGTACCGCGCCTTTATCGGGGCGAATCATAAACCGCTCATTAAAAATATCCTGCCAGCCAATCAAGCGAGTTATTTAGACAATGAACCAATCACGGTATCTTATAAGGTTAATGACTATGACTTACGCGATCGGGAATTGAAGACACGAATCTACATCGACAATGAAAAAGTGTATGAAAATAATAAACTAAAAAACAATTCGTTTGTCAGCCAAAGCTTCGATGCTAAGTTGACAGGGAAAACAACCGCGACAATCCGGATCGAAGCAGAGGATCAACGGGGGGCGAAAACGATTGAGACACGTACCGTCCAAATCGTTCAGCCATCCGCTTCATCTCCGTTCACGTTATCACGGTCAATCGATCCGGCAACGATTCCGCAAGGGGAAACAGCAACGATTACGTATACGGTCAAAACAAGCCCGATGCTTCAAAAAGATGCAATCGGTAACAACGGCTACATCATGGGACAATTTTCAGTAACGATGGAAGATATTTTGTTTACAGAAAACTTCCCGAGTAATGTCGAAGTCGTCTCAGCAACAGGTCTTAACGGTGCGAAAATCGTCAATCAAACATTGACGGGGAATGTACCGGACATCGAATATGATGAAGCGATTGAAGGGCTCCACAAAGGATTATGGATTGCAAAGCCGTCGGAACTGACTTTTACCGTAAAAGTACGAGCGAAGGATGCGGCAGGTGTTCATGTCTTCGATGAAAAAGAGAATACAATTGTTTCAACGAAGACCATTTACCGTGATAAAAAAAATGGCGTCGATAAATCGACTTCACTTGCGAACGATGTCCAGTCGTTCCCGAGACTAGGATATGCCTTATCGACCCGCTTTGCGACGGAAGCTAAAATTCCAGCTGTCCGGATGGATATCAACACGCCGTCTTATAAGGTATTGCCAGAAATCAATCCGGCAGGTAGCCAGTACGGCACATTGAGATGGTCGATTGAAGATACGAGCATTGCGAAGATTAACGATCAAGGCATCATCGAACCGAAGAAAATCGGAACGACGGAAATTAAATTGATTGTCCCCGTCGCGAATGGACGTGAGTTAGTCGCGACTTCGAAGTTGACGATTAACGATGTCTTTGGTGGATTGATCGTCCGTGGTGTACCAAGCGAGTTATACGTCGGACAGACGAAAGCGATGACGGGCGAAGCAGCCATGTTGTCCGGGACGGATGCACCGATTAAATGGCTTGTCACGAACAACGATTTAGTCGAGGCTACCGGTCTGACAACAGATGAGTTATCGCTAACAGGAAAAAAAACAGGCACAATGACCGTTCAAGCCGTTGTTCCGGCATCGAGCGGCAGCACGACCTATTTAGCACAGTCGCAAGTCTATACGATTGAAGTTAAATTACCGGAACTAGCCGTAACACCGAATAACCTAGAGTTATGGGTCAACACGACACAAGATGTCACGGCGACCTTTACACCGAGTATTCGATTACCGTTCACCGTTTCGACGTCTAGTCCGGCAATCGAACTCATTCAAACGGCGGCTGGTTACACAGTCAAGGGAATAACGGGGACACCGGCTGGTCCAGTCGACGCCTTATTGAAACTTCGAGATTTTACAGCGACACAAGCCATCACGAAAATCATGGTACGTGAAAATCCAACTGATTTGACGGCGAACGATTTAACACTTTCCATGCAGGATGTTCAAAAGCAGCCTGTCTTGAACTGGTTACCCGTGACGGCGACAGAGCGTTTTTATCGGTTGGAAGTGCTTCAGGGAAAAGAGTATGTGAAGATTGATTCATCGGCACAAGCCTTAAAACCGATTCGCCCAGGTGTCGCACGTGTCAAAGTGACGGCATTAAAAGCAGATCAATCGATCCTTGAAGTCATCAAAACCGGTGCGACGGAGAAACAACCGTTGACGGCGACCTTTAAAGTGACGATTTCTTCTGAAGGTTCGAACACTTCACCAGATACGGATGTCTATTAAGTGACGGGGGAAATGACGTGAAGAAAAAGCAAATCATTAGCGTCGTTCTCCTGTTTCTAATCGGAATTGGAGCAACGACCTACTTGTTGATCGAACAGCGAAACCAGCAAGCGTTTGAAAAGAGTATCGATACGTCAGATGTTAACGCATTTGCGTCAGCAGTCGAACACGTTTCTTTATCGACAAAAGACCGGAATCAGTACATTCAGCAGTTCCAAGAAGCACTCGACTATGACAAAGCACTCGTTTTGCTGGACGACACGAGTGTTAAAAATCAAGTTAACTGGTTTTATGTCGCCCGGTTCGGACCAGCTTCTGTAGTCAAGCAATGGCTTGCTAGAGGGGCTTCCGTCGAGCAAACGAATGAGCAACAACAGACAGTCCTGCATGTTGCGACGAGCGTGAACCAACCTGCGGATGCTTATGCTTTATTGATTAAAGAAGCTACACGAAAAAATATCAATGCGCTCGATAAAGCTGGAAATTCGCCTCTCTACTATGCGACGGTCGATCAAAATGAGACTGTGATTAAGCAGTTACTGGCAGCAGGAGCAAATCCGAACGTCGGAAAGCATCAGCCGATTTATGAAGCAGTCAAACAAGACCGACAGGATATTTATCAGTTGTTGGTAAAACAAGGTGCAGAAGTCAAGAAGACAAAAGTCAAAAAGTTGGCACGAGCGTATGGTGCGACAACATTTCAATGAAAAACCCCTCGACATCCATCAATGTCGAGGGGTTTTTTGCGTCAAGGAGTTGTTCGTTTCGGAGTCTCAACATACATTTTGACAGCCCGACTGAGTGGAAGCATCGACGTCGGATTTTTCAGGACACTCGCATCATATTTCAGGCGGAGACGAGATTGTACCGCGTCAGCAGATTTTTTCGTGTTCATCAAAGTGGTCAACGCGGTGACGTCTGCCGGGTAGAGCGCTTCCGGTAAGTCCAGCGTCCCGCGATACGCATTAACCTCAAGCTGTCCTTTTGTGAAGATTCCACCTTGTAAGTTCATCGTCGACCCAACTGAATAAATGCGATTCAAGGTAGGCGAATCACTGTAAAGAAAGGCATTCATGTCCGGTGCGGTTGTTTTAGGTGCGGAAAACTTATTGACACGATTGATTGTTAACGTTCCTTTGCTGAGTAAAATCAGAGTGTTTTGATTCGTTGAACTCGTGATGCCTTGAATGTTGGCATCATCTAACCGGCTAGAACCGGTCGAGAAGATAGTTGTCGCAAAACTGACGTTACCCCGAATCAATAAATCACCGAGGACGACGATCGGGCGTTTAATCTCAAGCGGTTGCGTAATCGGATTGAGTGAAGAAATCGTCAAGTTCCCATCGATGATTAACGGTTCGAGCGATTCTTTAACGATATCATCGGTAATCGTCACTGTATTTTGCTCAGTCGGAGCTGGGATGATGATTTGTTTCTTCGTACTCAATTCATTCAAGAATGGTCCTGTCAGCACCGATTTTTCAATTGATTGACTCTTTAAGTAGGTCGGAACGGAGGCGAGTGGTGTGTTACTTGGAATCGTTAAGAAATCATTCAGGGCAAATTCAAAATCGAACGGAACGAGCGTGTCTTTCGTTGAAACAAGATCCGTTTTGGTGGTCGGATCAAAGACGGTCGCATCACATGGTAAAAAGTCTGTACATGTTAGAAGCGGTTGAGTTTGCGGCTGGAAAACACGAACTTGTCCATCGATGTATGGATGGGCCAGCTTATCTGTATAGTGGCCTATCTGACCGTTATAGATGAAGTTTGGCGTCGCAGAAACTTTGAGTGCTTCCCGCGAGAAGACGTTCCCTTCGATTCGTGGTGCTCCATTTAAGATGACTTGATTGTCGGACCCGAGCGTATAGTATAGAAAACTAGGAATCGCTGATAAATAGACCCGTTGAGTATAGGTCTTTTTGACCGTCGGTTGATCACCTTTCGTCTCTTCGACGTGAGCGGTCAAATCGAACGCTTTAACGCGGACGTTCGAGGCGGCTTCATTTAACTGAACTTCAACAAGAGGAGCCGACGTCTTCAAGGGGAGTATGATTTCATTCGGGATATCTGCAAATAGCTCTTTTGAGGAACTGGTTGGATTCTCTTGACTGGTTTTTGCGACGAGTTGTTGGAGTGCTGCGATCGCTTGATCGAGTTGATTTTGCGTCGCTGTATCGACTTCAATGTTTGTCCCGCGTATTTCCGTCAATCTTGTCGATTGCAGGCTGACACCAATCGTCGCGATTGCTAAGACCGATAGGACGGTCAATGTCACGAGTACGAACAATAGCGTATAACCTTCTTCAGATTTTTTCATGGGTCGTCCTTTCTGAACTAAAATCCAATCGTACTATTCAAGGTCTGTGTTTCTTCATTATCCGTCGACTGAATTCGGAGCGTCATCGTCAAAATGCCATGGACGACGTATCTGCCCGGGTAGTCACCGGTCGTGATGTCGACGTACTCGGGACTTGAAATTGTAAAGGTCTTTTTGATTTCTGTTTGATCATTGATGTTTTCGAGTGCACCTTCGTAGATGAGTATGTTTTCGTCAAGTCGTTGTGTTGCGAATGTATAGGTGATTGGAGTTGATGTGACTTCATTTTGTTGTTCGACATTGGCGTTGAACGGAATGAAGCCGTCCGTTCGCTCGAGTAGACCGGAATCCAGGTTAAGGCTAGGCAATGTCTTTTTATAGAAAGACAGCTCATTCGCTGTTGTGATGCGAATGGCATCGAAGCCGGTGATTTCATTTAAAATGAGTCCGACCGAACTATCGGCTTCGCTTCTGAGCTCACTGATGATTCCCGTCGCCTGAAAACTCTTTGTACCGGAGATGAAGACGGTCAGGATGACTCCGCTAAAAATAGCAGCGATGACGATGGCAACGAGCAATTCGACGAGGGAAAATCCGTCATTTTGTTGCGGGAAAACTTTGGTTGAGCGTCGCATTCGTAATCGATCCTTTCAATGATGTAATCGGGTCAGGTTGACCGTCGAGATAGACATAGACGTATAAATCGAGGAGGTTCGGATTTTCGATTCCTTCGATTTTATGCGGGGTAACACTGATTTTAACATCGAATGGCATATTATTTATTTCCGCATCATTGAAGATTGAGTCACAAATAGCCGATACACCACATGACGGCGTGTTCGGCGTCGGTATTGTATAGCTACCATTCTGATATGGGGTGCCTTTCGTCTGTTCAAGAAGCGTATCGAATACGAAGGGTCCGTTCTCCGCTTCGACAGCTTCCCGTTCGATATAAGAAGCGGCGTTTTTCGCCAGGTAATTCGCAAACGTCAATTCCGTGCTATCACGAGAAGCGGATAAGGACTGGGAAAAAATGCTGATGAGTGAAACTGAAATGATTGAAAGAATCGTGATGCTGACTAATACTTCGATTAATGAAAAGCCTTGTTGCTTGTTTTGCATGGATTCACCTCGTATCTGACTCAATATGAATTATCTATTCAAAAATGAAAAACGGTATGTATTCACACATGATGAAAGTTATTGTCAGGATAGGACTTATGTTTCATCATAATATTCATTATAATGGAAATACTAGACACCTGAAATGGTTATTTCATAAGGAAAGGAAACAGATGATGATAAATCCTAAACGTTTTGCAGTACATACGCTTCTTTTAGTCCTCTTGATTGCCTTAATCTATGTTCCTTCGTTTGCGCTGATTTCGTTTACGGGACAAGCAAGCGTCAGTGAGAAGTTTTCTGAAAGTGCCCGGATTGCCTCTGTTCCGGTTAGTGGTATGACACGGGAAGAAGCAAAACCGAAAGTTCAAAAAGCCATCACGACCTGGTCGAACAAAACGCCATTGACGATTGGGACGGGAGAAGAACTTGTTCCCGTTCCGACGACGCTCGTGACGTTTAAAGTGGATGAGGCCGTCGAAGCAGCTTCTTTAAAAAAGGGAGGCGACTTGGACGTCACGCTTGACGAACCGGGCGTCGAAGCATTCTTGTCGACGCAACCGGTCGTATACACGCCGGAACAAACGACGGCATTTAAGGCATGGCTGACGAACATGGGACAACAACTCGAAGAGGGCAACTATGATCCAGCTGCCTCGACAACATCTCCATCAACGGAAGAGGTCGTTTCCTCGGTGTCCTTTACAACACGCTCAGTCGCCGAAGAACAGATGGTTGACGCGATGACACAAGTTGACTTAAAAGCCGGACAGTTGATGAATACGAAGACATACGGAATGGACGGTGTGGCGGCTTCATATATCGGCAGTAAACTATATGAACTTTTCGCAAAAACACCGTTTGAAATCGTCGAGCGGATGCCGCATGATCAATTGCCTGAGGGAATCACACTCGGCTACGATGTCCGAATTGATGAAAAAACAGATTTTGCCGTACGGAACACACAAGCAGTGAACTACCAGCTTGTCGCAATGAAAAATGGTAGTGACGTGACGCTTGAACTACGGGGAATGCCGTTCAAAGAAACGGTCACAGCAGTGCTTGAAGGTGAAAAATCAATTCCGTACCGGACGATCACCCGCTATTCAGCGACACTATCTGCTGGAACGACAAGTGATACACAGTCCGGATCGGAAGGGACATCGATTGAACTGTACCGCATCATCAAGTCGAACAAAGGCGAAGAGAAAATGCTGGTCGCACTTGATTTTTATGCCGCGACACCGGCAATCGTCACGAAGAGCAGTCAAGCGGAGCAAGCGCCGGTCGTCACACCACCTGCTGAAGAGAACCAGGACGAGATGACGGATCAAACAGATCCTGAATCCGAGACGACGGATCAAACGGACCCTGAGTCAGATGTGACAAGTCCAGACGCACCGGCAACTCCCGATACACCGACGTCACCGGATACACCAGATGCTCCGACAGAAGGCGATCCAGCTTCTCCCGCCGAAAGTGACACAGCGGAACCAGCAGTCGGCTAAAAATCAATAGAAAATGAGGGATCCTATGAACTGGACAGATTTAGCAATTGAGCTCGGAATCATTATTGGTCTGGCGACGATTATTTGTGGCTTGATGTTTGCGGTTCAAATCCCATTCATCGCGACGGCACGTGCGAAAGTCATTCTCTCGGTGATGGCACTTGTACTAGTCTTAGCACTTTACATGCTCGTCAAATTCGATTGGATGGCGAATCCGTTCGTCATTGCGGGATATATCGTCACACTCCTAATCGTTACAGCGATTACGAGTACGATTGACGAAAAACAACAACAGCGACCGACAGTACTTGATGAAGAAGAAACATGGCACGCGGAAGGGTGACGAACTAAATGGCAATGAAACGGAAACGTCTCGGCGAGATGCTGCTTGAAGAAAGTCTCGTCACGGAAACTCAGATTGAAGAAGCCTTGACGGTCAAACGGGCGACTGAAAAATTAGGGGATGCGCTCTTACGATTAGGGCATTTGACGGAGCAACAACTACTCGAAGCGCTCCATCATCAATTGAAGATACCAATCATTCAACTGTATAACTATCCGGTCGACGTGGCAGTCACGAAGCTGATTTCAAAAGATCTTGCTCAGCGCCATACGCTCGTCCCGGTCTACCGGGAAGGCAACCGTTTATTCATTGCGATGGCTGATCCGCTCGATTTGATTGCGATTGATGACCTGCGGCTTCAGACGGGGTTGATGATTGAAGTCGGCATCGCGACACGCGATGAAATTCGCCGGACGATTTTAAAGTATTACGATATCGATTCGTCACTCCGGGAGTTACTCGAATCCGATGAAATGATGGAGTCTGATGCGACGCGGGATGTCGTGACACGCGAAGATGCGCCAATCATTCGTCTCGTCAATCAAATTCTTGAAAACGGGATTTCCCAACGGGCGTCCGATGTCCACATGGATCCGCAGGAAGCCTCCTTATCGATTCGGATTCGGATTGACGGGGAGCTGCGGACGGAGAACAACTACCCGAAACAAATTCAGAACATCTTGACGACCCGGATTAAGGTCATGAGTGAGCTTGACATTACGGAATCACGCTTGCCGCAAGACGGACGGATCAAGTACATCTATAATGGTCTCGCCTACGATTTCCGTGTCTCGACACTTCCGACCGTCTATGGTGAGAAAGTCGTCATCCGGATTCTCGACAGCTCGAACTCGAATATCTCGATTTCGAAAATCGGATTTAGTGAACGCAATGAATCCCAGTTCCGGGAGATGCTGAAACGACCGAACGGCATCATCTTGATTACTGGACCGACAGGGTCTGGTAAGTCATCAACATTGTATGCGGCTCTAAACGAATTGAATGATGAGAGCCGTAACATCATTACGGTCGAAGATCCGGTCGAGTACCAAGTCGACGGCATCAATCAAGTTCAAGTGAACAGTAAGATCGGCTTGACGTTCGCGAGTGGGCTACGCTCGATTTTGCGACAAGATCCGAACGTCGTCATGGTCGGAGAGATCCGCGATATTGAAACGGCGGAAATTTCGATTCGGGCCTCATTGACGGGACACCTTGTCCTGTCGACGTTGCACACGAACTCGGCCATCAGTTCGATCACCCGTCTGATTGACATGGGAGTTGAACCATTCCTTGTCGCGGCGTCGGTTACCGGATTGATTGCGCAGCGTCTCGTCCGTCGCGTCTGTCGTGATTGCGGGGAAGTCCAACCCCTTTCAAAACGCGAACAAGAGTTGTTTGCGCAAGAAGGGATCGAAGCGACGACCGTCATGCGTGGACGCGGCTGTTCGTCTTGTAACATGACGGGGTACCGGGGGCGACTCGCGATCCAGGAAGTCGTCATGATCGATGAAGTATTGCGACGGATGATTATGAACCAATCGACGGAAAGCGAAATCACGATGTACGTCAAGTCGCAAGGTCAACGGTTCCTGTTAGCGGATGGACTGACAAAAGTCGCCCAAGGAATTACGACGACGGAAGAAATCTTACGGACGGTGATATCAGAATGAGTACGATGGAACGCGCACAAATCGAAGACATTCTCAGATCGTCAAAAGAAAAAGGGGCTTCTGACGTCCATTTGACGGCAGGGTCTCCCCCCGTCTTTCGCGTCAATGGAACATTGATTGCTTACGGGACGGATAAACTCAAGCCGGTCATCATCGACGGGTTCGTTCAGTCGCTGATTACCGAGGAAATGTACCTGCAGCTTAAACAGGATCGTGACATCGACTTTTCCTTTGGTGTGACGGGTGTCGCCCGTTACCGCGTCAATTGTTTTTATCAACGTGGCGCACTCTCAATGGCTTTTCGAACGATTCCGACTGAAGTGCCGACACTCGAACAATTATCGTTGCCTCCTGTCCTCAAACGGTTTTTAACGAAACCGCATGGCTTGATTCTCGTCACAGGACCGACCGGGTCAGGGAAGTCGACGACACTCGCTGCGATGATCAACGAAATCAATCAGACGATGTATAAACGCATCATTACGCTCGAGGATCCGATTGAATACTTACATAGTCATCATAAAAGTTTGATTGACCAACGTGAAATCGGCATTGATGCCCCACGATTCGCGAGTGGCTTACGTTCTGCACTCCGTCAGGATCCGGATGTGATTTTGCTTGGTGAGATGCGCGACTTAGAGACGATTTCGACGGCAGTCACAGCTGCAGAGACGGGACATCTCGTCTTCGCGACCGTCCATACGTCGACCGCTGCCTCGACAGTCAGTCGGATCATCGATGTTTTTCCATCGGAGCAACAGGATCAAATTCGCGCCCAACTGGCAAATGTCCTGGCGGGTGTCGTCTCGCAACGCTTGATGCCCCGGTCCGATGGTACAGGCAGGGTCGCGGCTCTTGAAATCATGGTCGAGACACCAGCCGTCTCAAACTTGATTCGCACAGGTAAGGAATATCAGATTCAATCCGTTTTGCAGACCGGAAAACAGTATGGGATGCAGACGATGCAAATGGCCTTACAAGACTTAGTTAGTCGGGGACTGATCCCAGCATCAGCCGCGACACCTTACATATCGGGGTGAGCAGATGGCAGTATTCATGTATGAAGGTCGGACGATGGCCGGTAAACGGAAAAAAGGTAAGATTACAGCATTAACGAAACGGGAGGCGGCAGAACGTCTCCGGACAGAACAAATCGCCGTCACGTCACTTGAGAAACAAGAATCAAAAGGCTTAAATACCGAGATCACATTCTTAACGGCAAAACCGAAAATCGAACACTTAGTCATGTACGCACGTCAATTTGCGACGCTCGTCCGGTCCGGTGTCTCAATCGTTAAAGCGACCGAAATATTACGGAAACAAACAGAATCGAAGCCGCTCGAGCGGGCACTCGTCGAAGTCGAAGATGATTTACGGAGTGGGATTCAATTTTCGCAAGCGATTGAGAAACATCCGCGCGTCTTTGATACATTCTTCGTCAGTATGGCGATGGCGGGTGAGGCGAGCGGGAATTTAGAAGAAGCCCTTGATAACATCGTCACCCAGCTTCAAAAACAGTACGAGATTAAACGGAAAGTCATTTCGGCATTGATTTATCCGGCCGTCGTTTCAATTGTCGCGATTGGTGTCGTCGTCTTCCTGATGTTGAACGTCGTCCCGACGTTCGCGTCGATTTTCGATCAACTCGGAAGCGAACTTCCATTAATTACGAAACTTGTTGTTGCCGTATCGGACTTTTTTGTCGCTTACTGGTGGGTCTTGTTGCTTGTCGCCTTCGGATTGCTCGGTCTGCTGTATTTTAATTTAAAAAATGAGCGGCAACGGGTCATCTTCGACAGCTTACTTTTAATGTTGCCGGTCTTCGGACCATTGATTCAAAAGTCACAGATTGCTTTGATGACGCGGGGACTCGCTGTGTTACTGAATGCATCGGTCCCGATTCTTGCTTCGCTCGACATTACGGAACGAATCGTCACGAACCGAATCATCCGTAAAGGAATCGCCGGTGCGAATGAAGCGATGTCGCGCGGGATTCCGATGCACGAACCATTAGAAAAAAACAAATATTTCCCACCTCTCGTGACACAGATGATTGCCATCGGGGAGGAGTCCGGGCGCCTGGACTCCATGCTGACAGAGGTCGCAGACTTTTATGAGACGGAAGTTGAAACAACGACGGATCGCTTGAAGTCAATCATCGAGCCGCTGTTGATTGTCGTCCTCGCCGCAATCGTTGGTGTCATCGTCATCGCCGTCGTCGTCCCGATGTTCAAAATCTATTCGGATATCCAGGGCGAATAACAACTGCGAAATCATTTACCTGTTGTCTAAAAAAGACATAATTAACTAAAATTATGGTGCTACTATAATAGTATTCATATGGATAGTATTACCTATACATCGAACTCAGAAAAAAGCACTAGGGAGGAATACTAAAATGTTAGAACGGTTCAAAGAAATTTGGTTAGATGCAAAACAAATGCGCGATGAGCGGGGCTTGACGTTGATCGAGTTACTCGTCGTTGTCGTTATCCTCGGAATTATTGCCGCAATCGCGGTAGTAGCGATTGGCGGATTGATTGAAAACTCACGTAAGGATGCAGTTGTATCCGATGCGAAACAATTAGTAGCGGCAGCGAAGTTGTATACATCTTCAAATCCAATTCAACCTGGTGAAAAGGTTAAATTAGGGATAAATGATGGTGGGAACCCTATCACAACTAAGGATGCAGTTACGACTGGTACTGGAGCTCCTAGAGAAGATTCACTTGGTAAATATATTGATGATATGAAAGATCCATTAAACTCTGACAATGATTATAAATCTTCTTATGTAGTAGTTACTGAGACAAAAGGTAAATACACTTACTCTGTTACGCTACTAAGTGAAAAATCAGCGAACGCTTACTTTACTAATAAAACACCGGGTGAATTGAAACGCTCAGCAATCGTGGTCAACTAAGTTTAGTTAATATTGATGCTACCCCCAACTCGGGGGTTTTTTTCTGAAGTTTTTTAAGAAAGGAGCCTAACATGACAATCGTTTTTACAGTCTATTTTTTCATTATTGGCATGTTGATCACGTCGTTTACAAATGTCGTCGGACTCCGGATTCCGGTGGGGGAATCGATTGTGCGACCGCGCTCGCATTGCCCGAATTGTGGTCACGTCCTCGGTGCGCTCGAACTGACACCGGTCATCGGCTATCTCGCTTTACGCGGAAAATGCCGTGTCTGCCAACTGCCGATCTCCGCGAAGTATCCGGCGCTGGAACTGCTTGGTGGCGTACTTTACGCCTATGCGTTCTATCAATTCGGATGGTCGATGCAATTCGTGTTGACACTTGTCCTGACGAGCCTGTTATTCATCCTCGTCATGTCGGATCTTGCTTACATGCTCGTCCCGAATAAAATATTACTCTTCTTTTTACCGATTAGTCTGATAGTTCGCTACCTTTCTCCATACGAGAACTGGTATAATCCAATTATTGGCGGAATCGTCGGTTTTAGTTTATTGTTTGCAATTTTTCTCGCATCACGTCAAGGGATGGGCGCAGGGGACGTCAAACTGTTTGGTTTACTCGGTATTTTTCTCGGACCACTCGACGTCGTGATTGCCTTATTCGTCTCGGCACTTGTCGGTTCCGTCATTGGGCTGACATTACTCGGATTGAAGCGCGTCGAACGCAAGCAACCGATTCCCTTCGTCCCGTCGATTGCGATCGGGACATTACTCACTTATTATTTCGCGGACGATTGGGTGACGTTATACCTCGATCTGTTCCTATGAGAAAGGACGAACCTACATATGGCGCAAGCTAGGCGTAGAGGTACATATATTTATTTCAACTTCACGGATGTCGCCGTCTTCGGCGCCGTCGTCAAGAACGGTGTCATCAAACGACGCGCTGTTGCGTCCCTGCCTGCCGGGACACTCCAAGGTGGATGGTTGCAACCGGAAGCGTCACTTGATTTGATTTTTGACAGCCTGTTGACGAAATTGAAGGTTCCGCGAGGTTCGCAAGCTGTCCTTGCCCTCGATGGTTCACTCGTCCTTGCCCGAAAACTTGAAATTCCGGAGTCGGTCGAGACGAATCAAATCCGCGGGTACTTGTTCATGGAGCTTGGTCACAGTATCGTCCTGCCGTTTGAAGAACCGTACTTCGATTACACACTGCTCGAAGAAGACGGCAAACGAGAAATCATGCTGTATGCGGCACCGAACGAAGCGATTCAACAATACATGCAATTGTTTAAGCAAAAGCACCTGCGGCTTGTCGCAGCTGAACCGCAACCGCTCGCTACGTTTTTCGGAATCGAGTCGCTCTATGAAGTCGAAGACAGTAGCAGCGTCTTGATTTGGAACGTCAATGCGACGAATCATCAACTGATCATCATCGAAGACAAAGTTCCGCGCTTAATCCGTTCCGTCGATACGTTCAGTTCGAACGCCTGGGAAGTTGAGGTGATGGAGGATCGTCTCCATTACCGGTATCGCCTGGATGACGCACAAGTCGAGATGACACTTGACGAAATGCTGCTCGAATTTTCACGTGTGCTCGATTTCTACCGGTTTTCGCTCGCACGCGACCAACGGGAAATCAGCCGTGTCATTCTAGCGGGAGACTTCCCGTTCCAGGAGGAGCTCGTCAAACGGTTCGAAGCGAATTTTGATCTCCGACTCGAACAGCTTCCGGAGCAGCTCGAAGTCGCGCCACAACCGATTCCGCGTGCGTATTTACCGCTACTCGGACTCGCGATTCCACAAAAAACTCGAATCAATCTGTTACCAGAGAACGACGTCATGCCGAAGTTTCCGCTCGTCGCGTCGCTCGTCCTGTTGTTATTTGGCGGAATGATTGGCGGCTACTTGTTCTGGCAAACGGACCAGTTCGCGGACCGGATCGAGACGGCAAACAATCAAGTGCAAATCGTTCGTGCCCTTCAAGCGGAATCGGCACAATCAGCGAAACAAGAAATTGCCCAATTGAAGCAGACCGTCGACGGATTAGAGGAGACGCCGCGCCCGGCAGTCCCGACGCTTGAACGGATTACCCGCTACTTACCGGAACGCGGCTACATCTTACAGTTCGCCTATGGTGCCGATCATCTCGTGACGATGAATGCGCAATTCGAAACACTGGAAGAGTTGAATGGTTTTTATCGTCAACTCTTGACGGATGACGTCTTTACAGGAGTTTCATTGACAGGTATCACAACGAAGACGATGAACGAAGAGGCAGATGTCGTCACGTCGACGACGATCGACCCGGCAACAGGGGAAGAAATTCCGACGACGACGATTACACCATCGGCTGATGAAAAAACGGAAGAACCGCGTTACATCGGTCAATTCACGTTGTCAGTCTTACCGGCGGAGGTCGTCAAAGGTGAAACGAATGAAGCGAATCCGGATGTACCAAAAGAAGATGGCGAGACGGAGTCGGCAACGCCAGACGGTGAAGTGACACCGGAAGACGGAACAGGCGAAGTCGTCTCGACCGAGATTGAGGAGGTGGAGGATAATTGAAGCGCTATAGTAGTTACCTTCTCCTCGGATTGACGCTCCTGCTCGTAATTGGAGGAGTCGCCTATTTCGGTTATACGACCTATACGACGTACCAAGAATTGAATGAAACGGAAGCCACGCTTGACCGGGAACAGATGGCCCTCGAAATCGCAAAAGCGAATGAGCAAAAAGTCGATGTCGCCGAATCAAGCTTCTTACAGAAAAAAGTGCCCGTCCTCCCGGCGAATGATGATGTCATCGACGCCATCAATGCCTCGAGTCAAATCGCAGGAGTCAAAGTCCAGTCGATTACGTTCAGCCAAACGGATGTTGCACCTGCTCCGGTTGTCGAGTCGACACCGGTCGTCGACGGAGCGATGGCGACAGAGTCTGACATCGATGCGGATGGAGCAGAAGCACCCGTCGCGACAACGGCCGCGACACCGCTTCCGGCATCGTTATCCGTCGAAGCACCATCCTATCTCGAACTGATGGCATTCCTTAAACAAATCGAACGGACGGATCGGATTACGATCTTGCGTCAGATTCAATTGACGGGGCCGGATGAACCGGGTGCCGGAAGTGAGACGATTCTTCTTGACGATGAGATGATGGCGTTTACGATTGAAATCGAGACGTATTACCGACCTGATCTAACACAACTCGTTCCAGATAAGAAGACACCACTCAAGGAGACGACCCCGAAATCAGATCCCTTTGTTGATGTCACAGGAAATTAGTTTGGAAACAAGTGCTTCCCTTCACGGGAGAGGCACTTGTTTTTCGTTATACTACCCGTTGAGTGAATTAAGCTAGTTCGAAATCTATCAGAAAGAGCGTGATACTAATGGTAACGCAACCACCCTTGATTCTTGCTTCGGCGTCTCCGCGCCGGACACAGCTTTTGGACCAAATCGGGATACAGCATGAGGTTCGTCCTGCTGACGTCGTCGAAGAAGCGCCCTATCCGATGGCGCCTGCCGAATACGTCGCCTACTTATCCGACAAAAAAGCACGTGCTGTAGCTAAGGCGGATGAAATCATTCTGGCGGCAGATACCGTCGTGTCGATTGACGGTTTGATTTTGGAAAAACCGCTCAATCGCTTAGCCGCAAAGCAGATGTTGCTTCAATTATCTGGTCGGACCCACCATGTCTTGACGGGCGTGACGATTGTGATGAATGATCATGTCGAAACATTTACCGTGACGACAGAAGTCCGTTTTGCCAAATTGTCGCAGGACTGGATTATGCGCTACACGGAGACGGATGAGCCGTATGATAAAGCCGGTGGATACGGCATCCAGGCGGTCGGAGGATTATTCGTCGAAGCGATTTCAGGCGATTATTATAATGTCGTCGGATTACCGATTCATCCGATTGCGAAACGACTCGAAGCATTCGGAATCAAGCCGGAATTTGCGTAACGCCTATTAAAGAGAGGTCGGATGCAGTGATTGAATTGCCGAAGGATATGATTCAACTAAAAGGGCTGACCCGTGCGACGACAGTCGAATTGCTAGCATGTCTCGTCCGAAGTGGAACGAGAAATCAATCGCCGCTTGAAATCGCGGAAGAATTACTTGATCGTCATCCCTCGTTGATTGAGCTTGAGGCAGCGGGAGTCGGAGGACTGGAGAAGTCACCCGGCGTCGGCAAGGCGAAGGCGCTCCAAATCATGGCGGGACTCGAGCTCGGCCGCCGGCTCGTCACAGAACCGAAGTGGGTCCGACCGGTCGTTCGTTCACCGGAGGATGCAGCGGAGCTGTTGTTAGAAGAGATGCGCCTGTATCAACAGGAACATTTCATCTGTCTGTATTTGAACACGAAAAACGAAGTCATTTCCAAAAAGACGCTGTTTATCGGCGGTCTCAATACGTCGATTGTTCACCCGCGCGACATATTTCGGGAAGCCATCCGCTGTTCGGCGGCCAGCTTCATCGCTGTCCATAATCATCCGTCTGGCGATCCGACGCCAAGCCGGGAAGATATCGAGGTGTCGGAACGGATGGTCGAGGCGGGCAGATTGATTGGAATCAGTTGTATCGATCACCTCGTCATCGGTCACGGACAATTTATTAGTATGAAACAACGCGGATTTATGTAAGAATAACGTCTGAGGGGGAAGTGGACTTCCTGACCTCAGGCGTTTTTATGTTTTGAAAAATAGGTGAACTGTAAACAAGCTGTAACGTTTTAGCGCTTTTCTAAGAGTGCTTTTCCGTTATAATTAGTGGAGTTGTATTTTCAGAGAGGGGTTTTTTGAATAATGTTTGGATCATTTAGCCGTGAAATCGGCATTGACTTAGGTACGGCAAACACGCTCGTTTATGTAAAGGGGCAAGGAATCGTTGTACGCGAACCTTCTGTTGTCGCTTTCCGTACCGATACAGGTAAGATTGAAGCAGTCGGGAACGCAGCGAAAAACATGATTGGACGGACACCGGGCAACGTGACGGCACGACGGCCGATGAAAGATGGCGTAATCGCTGATTATGAAACAACTGCGACGATGATCAAGTACTTCATGGATCAAGCGTCGAAGAAAAAAGGATTGTTCTCTTCGAAGACGAACGTCATGATTTGTGTGCCAAGCGGCATCACATCAGTCGAAAAACGTGCCGTTGAAGATGCAGCAAAACTTGCCGGGGCGCGTGAAGCCTATACGATTGAAGAACCATTCGCAGCGGCAATCGGAGCTGGACTCCCGGTATCTGAACCAACAGGATCGATGGTCGTCGATATCGGTGGCGGAACGACGGAAGTCGCAGTCATCTCGCTTGGCGGCATCGTAACGAGTCAATCAATTCGTGTCGGTGGAGATGAAATGGATGAGTCAATCATTCGTTACATCAAATCGAAATATAACTTGATGATTGGTGAACGGACAGCCGAGACACTCAAGATGACGATCGGTTATGCACGAATCGACGAAGAGTCAGAAAACGAAACGATGGAAATTCGTGGTCGCGACCTCGTCACAGGTCTTCCGAAACAAATCGAAGTAACGAGTGCAGAAATTTGCGACGCGTTATCCGATACGGTCGATGCGATTTTAGCAGGTGTCAAGCACACGCTTGAACAGACACCGCCGGAACTTTCGGCTGATGTCATGGACCGCGGAATCGTCTTGACAGGCGGCGGTGCGCTCCTTAAAAACCTTGATTCTGTCATCGAAGACGAAACACGCATCTTGACGCTTGTTGCTGAAAACGCACTCGATTGTGTCGCAATCGGTACAGGAAAATCACTTGAGATGATGAATGTCCTTCGTTCGAAATCAGGCATCTCACAAAAAAGATAAGGACGGGATGAGCGATGAAGCGATTTTTAAATAATCGAAAACTGCTCATCACACTCCTTAGTTTTCTCCTTTTGGTGATATTGATCGGTATTTCGTTGCAAGGGCGTAACCAATCCCACTGGTATCAAAGTTTTGTCCGTGATACCGTCGGGGTCGGTCAACGTCTTTTCGCGACACCGATTGGCTGGATTGATGATACGGTCACTTCGATTACAGAAGTGCGTGACGTGTATAAGGAAAATGAGTATTTAAAATCACGTTTAAATGACTATGCGGAAAATTCCGTCAAAGTTCGTGATTTAGAACGTGAGAATAAAGAGTTAAAAGATATGCTCGACCTGGGTGGCTCGATTCGCGACTATACGTTACTTCCAGCTGAAATGATTGGTCGCACACCGTCCGAGTGGCAACGTTTCGTGACCGTGAACATCGGCGAACAAAAAGGGGTCAAGTCCAATATGGCCGTCGTGACGGCAGATGGATTGATTGGACGCGTCATTCAGACGAGTGCCTACACTTCGCTCGTTCAGTTGTTATCTGACACGAGTCGTACGAACAATGTCTCAGCTGTTGCGGACGATACAAAAGGAAAAGGGGTCTTCGGAACGATTGAAGGGTTCGATGAGGAAACAAACTTGTTGAAATTCACGAAAATTCCGAATGACGCGAAGTTAAAAAAAGGGCAGATTGTCGCGACATCCGGTCTCGGAGGAAAGTATCCAAGCGGTGTTGTCATCGGCAAAATCGAGGAAGTGAAGTCGGATAAATACGGTGCTTCGAAAATCGCATACGTCAAACCGGCAGCAGACTTCGAACAGTTTGGTCACGTCTTCGTGATTGAACGAGAGGCGGAGGAACCTTTCGCTGAGACCGATAAGGGAGGGGACACTAGTGAATAACGTCAAGTTGTTTTTCGCCGTGTTCCTTCTTTTTATCTTGGAAGGAACGATTTTTGCAGGTCCGCTCGGTGACGGGTCACCGTATGCGGTCCACCTGACTTTGATTGCCTTGATGTTTCTCGGACGCTACGGCAAAATCGAACAGGCACTTGGTTTCGGCTTAGTATTCGGTCTGTTATATGACTTCGTCTATTCCGATATCATCGGTATTTACTTATTTGCGTTATCTGCCATTCCGCTTTTTAGTAGCTTCGTGCTAAAATATGTAAAGGAGAACGTATTGACGATTATCGTCACCTTTACGTTCAGTGCCTTATTATTCGAATTTGATATTTATTTCTTTACGGCTTCGGTCTTAGGTGTCGATGTTCCGTTTAAAGAACTGGCGACACAAATCATTCCGAAGAGTCTCATTGCACAGCTGATCGGGATTATCATTCTGTATTATCCGATGACCCGACTCGTGCAATCCACACTTGACGAGAAAAGAGGATGAGTCATGATTGAACGTAAGCGTTATGTAACGATGAAAGGTCATCGTGGTGGCCTTGCCGTTTATGTAAACGAACGGTGCAGTGTGGATGAATTTCTTGACGACTTAGAATTGACGCTTGCCGATAAATCCGTCGAGAACGGACGCGCCGTACCGATTACGTTCTTCTTTGGGCGACGTTACGTCGACGAAGGTGTCGTGACAGCGGTCGAATCGATTGTCGGACGACATGATTCCTTTTCATTTAACGGGTATGACAGTGAGTGCCTGACGAAAGATGAAGCAAAAGCATTATACGGGGAACGGACCTTCCACTATTTTGGTGGAACTGCTAGGAGCGGTCATGTCCTTGATATTGAAGGGTCCATCGTCGTCATCGGTGACATCAACCCTGGTGCTGTCGTACATGCGACTGGAAGTATCTATTGTCTCGGAGCATTAAGAGGAACGGTTCACGCCGGTAAAGGTGGCAATGATGAAGCAGTCGTCGCTGCAAGTATGCTACAACCGAAGTGGATTTCGATTTCCGACATCGTCCATGATGAACCGGATGATGCACCGGTACCGGCCTTAGAAATGGGTTGTGCGTTTATAGGGGAAGCGGGAATTGAATTTTCTCGACTCCAAACCGTTCCGCTTGCGCGGATGGATCAGTTTGCGATCGATAGTGAAAGAGGGTGACAGACATGGAACAAGTGAAAGAACAGGTACATAGAGATGCCAAAACGAACGTCGGGCGGGCGATTGTCGTCACGTCTGGTAAAGGTGGCGTCGGGAAAACGACGACGACTGCGAACATCGGAACTGCGCTCGCATTGATGGGCCATTCTGTTTGTCTCGTCGATACGGATATTGGATTACGTAATCTCGATATCGTACTTGGTCTCGATAATCGGAGTATCTATAACATCGTCGACGTCGTGACGGGGCAATGTAAGTTGCACCAAGCACTCGTGCGTGATAAACGTTTTGAAGAGATGTATCTGTTGCCTGCTGCCCAGTCTAAGGACAAATCGTCCGTCACGCCGGAACAGGTGAAAGCGATCATTGACACGTTGAAACTTGAATATGAGTTCGTTTTAATCGATTGCCCTGCTGGAATCGAGCAAGGATTCATGAACGCGATTGCGGGAGCGGATGAAGCCGTCATCGTCACGACACCGGAAAAAGCCGCTGTTCAGGATGCAGACCGAATCATCGGCATGCTCGAACGGTCGGAGCGTGAAATCGTCCCGCGTCTCGTCATCAACCGTGTCCGTTCACACATGATGGCATCAGGCGACATGCTCGACATCGATGAAATCATGCGTATCTTGTCGATCGACCTGCTCGGCTTGATCGTCGACGACGAAGAAGTCATCGCGGCCTCGCACCGTGGCGTCCCTGTGACGATGAATCCGGATAATCGGGCCGGACTCGGTTACCGGAACATCACGCGGCGGATTCTAGGAGAGTCAGTTCCATTACTCGACTTAAACGAACAACCGCAAAAAGGGTTCTTCGTGAAATTGAAAAAAATGCTTGGTATGAAATAAGTTAGGGAAAATAGACGAGAAGAGCTATGTTGCTTCTGGTCTATTTTTTTTGGAGGAATTCGTATGAAATGGATTAGTGAACAAACCCCGTCGCTTGAGCGTGTTGCGTTAGTTGAAGGCGGACGGGTCGTCGAGTACCATGAGCAGATGCGAGATGAGATTCGTGTCGGTACGCTGCTCTACGCGAAAGTCGATCGGCTGCATCCGACGCTTGAGGCTGCCTTTTTGATTGCGACCGATGGAACACCGCTTTACTTACCGATCAACGAAACACTGGAAACGTTACGCCGTTACCCGGATGTCCCGACAATCGGTCAGGCTGTCCAAGTCGGTCAGACCGTTCTCGTTCAGGTCGTCAAGGAAGGCACGGCACCGAAACAGCATAAAGTGACGCAAAACATCACCTATGGCGGACGCTATCTCGTCTATTTCCCGTATGGTCGGCGTGTCCGCTTCAGCCGGAAACTCGATCTCGTCACGCAGCAACAATTAGCGGAGCTGATTCAGACAAGTGAAATGGAAGGCATCTTATACCGGACGGAAGCATCGCAAGCAGAAGCCGGTGTACTTGAGAAAGAAATGTTCCAGTTACGTGCCCGTCATGAACAAATGCTAAAGCAGGATAACTTAGAACAGGATGAATCATTGATTGTCCAGGAAGCGAAACGGCTCCCGTTCATCGAAGAAGCCTGTGTATCGAATCGAATGGAAAAAGAACGATTGGAGCAACTCGGATTACGCGTCGATCGTCCTGTATTGAAAGGACGGCTCCCGGAGATGGAACATGTCGACCGCGTCATCGAGAAAGCGCTCGAAAAAGTCGTTTGGCTCGATGGAGGCGCCTATTTATTGATTGAAGAAGTCGAGACGATGACAGTGATTGACGTCAATAGTGGAAAGATGATTTCCGTCAAAGAGCAAAAACGGACGTTTGACCAAATCAATGAAGCGGCAGCCGGTGAAATCATGCGCCAATTACGCCTGCGCAACATTAGTGGCATGATTGCCGTCGATTTCCTGCGGGGCTCAAGTAAAGGGCAGACGCGTGTGACGCAATTGCTAAAGGAACGCGCCGCCCAAGAAACGAAGCAAATCGAAGTCTACGGCTTTACGAAGATGGGCCTTTGCGAATTGACGCGGCAACGGCATGGGAAATCGTTACTCGAGCGTTCCATCGTACAAGGGAAGCCGTCACGGATTGCGATTCACCGGCAACTCGAACCGAAGTTGATTGAAATTGCGACCTATGCGGAAGCAGCAGTCGTCCGCGTGCCGACTGGCGGATTAAGTCCGTTGTTGCTACAAGATGCACCGGTCGAGCTGTTGATTGTCGAAGGCGAAACCGGTATCTTATTTACGGGAACGAAGCAGGAATGTGAAGAATTTATCGGTCGTCAGCAAAAACAATAAGAACGTTATTGACAATAGTCAACTTCATTTGGTATTCTGAATAACGTTAGTTCGTTTGGAAGCACCAAATGACTACAACCGCACAGACCGGGTTTTAAAGCATCCGCTGCCCGTGATGGCGAGTCTGAGTTCCTAAGAGGAGGTGCACGTAATGTACGCAATTATTAAAACTGGTGGTAAACAAGTTAAAGTCGAAGCTGGCCAAGAGATCTACGTTGAGAAATTAAACGCAGACGTCGACAGCACAGTAGAATTCGGCGAAGTCTTGATCCTTGGTGGTGACGATGTTAAAGTCGGCGCTCCACTCGTAGAAGGTGCGAAGGTCGTAGCAACGGTCATCAAACACGCTCGCGCGAAAAAGATCACAGTCTTCAAAATGAAAGCTAAAAAGAACTACCGTCGTAAGCAAGGTCACCGTCAACCTTACACGAAGGTCCGCATCGAGAAAATCGAAGCGTAAGCCATGATACGTGTTAAGATTCGACGAGATGAAGCGGATTTGATCCGTTCCATCGAAGTGACAGGACATGCCGAGTTTGCTGAGCCTGGTCTAGATTTAGTCTGTGCCGGCACTTCAAGCGTGATTTTCGGAGCATACAATGCAATCGAGTCACTACTCGGGCAGGTCCTGCTCCTTGAAATGGCAGAACAACAAGAGGGTGGCTACTTTTATGTAGAGCCGTACGCTGACTTAGCACCGGATGTCAGTGAACGCACCCAATTGTTACTGGAGGCGACTTTGGTCCAACTCGGAACCATCGCTGAAAGTTACGGTGAGTATATCCAACTTGAACAAATATAGGAGGTGGATTCCACATGTTGAAACTTAATCTTCAGTTCTTCGCATCGAAAAAAGGGGTAGGTTCGACAAAGAACGGTCGTGACTCGCAATCGAAACGCCTTGGGGCGAAACGTGCAGACGGTCAAACTGTTTCTGCTGGTTCAATCCTCTACCGCCAACGCGGTACGAAGATTCACCCAGGTATGAACGTCGGACGTGGTGGCGATGATACACTTTTCGCAACTGCAACTGGTGTCGTTCGTTTCGAACGTCTTGGACGCGACAAAAAACAAGTCAGCGTTTACCCAGCATAAGTGATCGATGAAGCAGACTCTAGCCACTTTCGGGGGTTAGGGTCTGTTTTTTTAGGAGGGAACGACCGATGAAGGATGAGCAGGTACTTGATCTTTTAAAGACACTTCGTCACGAATGGTTGAATCGATTACAACTCGTTCGTTCGTATAGCGCGATGGGTGACGAGGCGGCGGTTGAATCGATTTGTTCAGTCTATCGCGAGCAAGCGTCACGAGAAGGACGCCTGACGTTGATTGAACTACCGAAAACAGCGCTCACACTTCAACGAGCGGATTGGACAGGCTTGACTGTCGAATATGATGTGATCGAGAAACCGAAGCAGATTGATGACGTACGGCTAGCGAAAATCATCGAGGCTGCGATTGATATGATTGAAGTGGGAGATGGAGAAGTATCCGTGACCTTCCATGAGGGCGTGACCATCGAGGTCTATCGGGATCTACTAGATATGTCGCGCCTTAAGAATCTAGTGACGCCGATGGAAATCGAGTCACAGACAGCCAATGAGTGTGTGATCGAAATTGAAAGTCTTCCTGTAGGGGAAGAGAAGTAATAGGAGGGATCTGACATGTTCGTCGATCAGGTAAATATTTATGTAAAAGCAGGAGATGGTGGACGCGGGCAAGTTGCGTTCCGTCGCGAAAAATATGTTCCAGACGGTGGTCCAGCCGGAGGAGATGGTGGGCACGGTGCTCACGTCGTTCTTGAAGTGGATGAAGGACTTCGTACGTTAATGGACTTCCGTTACAAACGCCATTTTAAAGCCGTTCAAGGTGAAAATGGAATGTCGAAGGGGATGCACGGACGTAAGTCGGAGCACCTCGTCGTTAAAGTACCACCAGGCACGGTCGTCTACGATGATGATACGGATGCAGTCATTGCCGATCTCGTTCATCACGGGCAACAAGCCGTCGTCGCTAAAGGTGGACGTGGTGGACGCGGAAACTCGCGTTTCGCGACACCTGCGAACCCAGCTCCGGAACATGCGGAAAACGGGGAGCCGGGCGAAGAGAAGTACTTGAAACTTGAACTCAAGATGCTCGCTGATGTTGGACTTGTCGGATTCCCGAGTGTCGGGAAATCAACGATGTTATCAATCGTCTCAGCAGCACGTCCGAAAATTGGAGCATATCACTTCACGACAATCACACCGAACATCGGTGTCGTTGAAACGGAAGACAGCCGTAGCTTCATCATGGCCGACTTACCGGGACTCATCGAAGGAGCAAGTGAAGGTGTCGGACTCGGTCACCAATTCCTCCGTCACGTCGAGCGGACGAAAGTCATCGTCCACGTCATCGACATGAGTGGAATGGAAGGGCGCGACCCGATCGAAGACTACAACATCATCAACAAAGAACTGGCAGACTATAACTTACGTCTGACGGATCGTCCGCAAGTCGTCGTCGCAAACAAGATGGATATGCCGGATGCAGAAGCGAACCTCGAAGCATTCAAAGAAGCTTTCCCGGACCTCGAAGTCTTTGCAATTTCTGCAGCGACGCGTCAAGGATTGCGTGACCTCTTGTTCCGGATCGCCGATCTCGTCGATGCGACACCAGAATTTGGTCTTGAAGAGCTTGAAGAAAAAGCAGCGACACCACGTGTTGTCTATGGTTACGAAGCACCAGAAGCTGGCTTTACGATTTCGAAAGATGAAGATGATTGCTTCGTCATCCAAGGACCACGGATCGAGAAACTCTTCACGATGACGAACTTCATGCGGGAAGAGTCGATTAAACGATTCGCTCGGACATTACGTCAAATGGGCGTCGATGATGAGCTCCGTAAGTTAGGTGCGATTGATGGGGACGTCGTTCGGATCCGTGACTTCGAATTCGAATTCATCGAGTCTTCGTTCTAAAGATCACGTAAATCATTCATTTAGGAAATGGAGTGTGAAATCATCGTGGACCCACTTCCCGCGATTCCGTTTATCTGGCTGCTCGTGTTATTGGTCATCTCAGCGTTCTTCTCTTCTTCTGAAACTGCTTTATCTAGCGCAAACCGCTTACGGATTTTGCATCAATCAGAAGAAGGCGACCGTCGTGCCTCACAAGCACTGCGCCTGTTCCAACGCTATGAAGAAACGCTGACCGCAATTTTGATTGGCAATACGATTTCGAACCTCGGTGTTGCGATGATTGGGGGATGGCTTGCGATGACGATGTCACCGGAGTCGTTACCACGCGTCGGCATCATTTTCGGAACGTTCTTACTGATTTTGTTATTCGGTGAATTGATTCCGAAATCTTACGCACGGGAACATGCTGAAAAGTACGTCCTCTGGATTAGTCGTCCACTGCGCATGTGCCTGAGTCTCTTCAAACCGGGAGTCTTCTTATTCTTAAAGTTGCGCCACGTTGCACTCGTCCTGATTGGTGCTGATCCGAAAGGACCGCTCGTAACGGAACAAGAACTTCGTGCACTCGTAGACATTAGCGAAGAAGAAGGCGTCATGGATGAAGCAGGGGCTGAGCTTGTCCACCGTGCCGTCGATTTTAAGAACATTACTGTCGAAGAAGCGTTGACACCACGAACAGATATTCAAGCGATTGATATCGATGACAGCTTCGAAGAAATTTTACGTGAGGTACAAAAAGGCGGTTTTTCCCGTCTGCCGGTTTATAAGGACTCGATTGACCATATCATCGGTGTTCTATCCGAACGTGATTTCTTACGCGAGTTCGTCAAAAATGGAACCGTCGACATCCGTGAGTGGATTCGACCGGTATCCTTCGTCGTCCCGCAAACCCATTTGATGGATTTGTTACCTGAACTGAAAGTGAAACAGTCACATATGGCTGTCGTACTTGACGAGTTTGGTGGAACGGCCGGATTAATTACGCTTGAAGATATTTTAGAAGAATTAGTCGGTGAAATTTGGGATGAGCATGATGAATCACTTGAATATACGAAACAGATTGGTGTAAACCGTTTCGAATGTCTCGCAGAGTATGATATTGAAGATTTTTGTGACCAATTCGAGTTGACGATGCCGGAAACAGAAGCCCAGTCGCTGGGCGGCTGGATTATGGAACGTGTCGGTCAAATTCCTGAAGTTGGCACAACGATGACATATGAGCGTGTCACGTTCACGGTACTTCATGTTGAAAACCGCCGTGTCCGAAAAATATTAGCAACATTCGCGTCTGAAGTTGCTGAAACGGTCGAAGAACGATCTTGATCGATTTGGAAGAGGTCTGAATACAACACGTTGATTAAAAGCCGATGATAAAAAAGAAGGGATTGCCATCTATCATGGATGTGCAATCCCTTCTTTCAGCGTGTAGACAAAGTGATATCTGAAAATAAAAGTGTCTTTTTTCGTTGCTTTCCTCGGGCGAGGCGCGAACTGTTGCTTCTCGATATCACATTTTTACGCTTTATAAGAGTTTGTCTACAGTCTAAAAGTCGAAGAGGCATATGCAATCATCGCTTAAAAATCAAACGTAATGAAAAACAGTTTCGCCCTGTGCGTAAGAAACGCCGATGTTCCCGCTTTTATGCGGAGTCATCGGCGTTTTCTGTACATACTTTTTTCGTTCATGACGGTCAGATGCATGCATTTTGGTTAGACGTCCAACTCGGAAACTAGGATGCCGAGATGATCTAACTTTTCAATTGCTGCTTCAAGCGCCTCATCACTGTCAGCTTCTAACGTATGGATGTGGACACCATCCGTCAGACTCGATAATGGGGTCGCCTGTGTTTCTTCAAGGCGTTCTATTAAAACGCGGACATCACGCCGACTTTTCAGCATCAACTCGCCCGTGATGAAACCGTAGACCGGATGTTCGACGATGACGTCAAGAACGGTGACGCCTTCGTCGACGATGGCGTCACATTCTTCTTTAAGTTGATCGTATCCATGACGGCAGACGATTTTTCGCCGTTTTCGTGAAGAATCGTTTTCTAGTTCATTGAGTAAATACCCGCGAGCCGTAGCTACGACTGGATGACCTTTGGCTTTTAATAACGATAAATCCTGAACGATGACTTGTCGGCTTACACCCGCCTGTTTCGCAAGTGCCGTACCGGTGATCGGATGATCACTATCCTCGATAATCTGTAGGAGTAAGTTTCGACGTTCTTCTCCAGATTGTCTTCTTCCCATTGCCACTCCTGCCCTTCTTCAAAAAAATCATGTATCAAGTGTACATAAGAAATCGATACACCGCTCGACTTCCTCTTTTGTCGTATGAAGTCCAAAACTAAGACGAATCAGGCCGTGTGCTGCCGTTTCATCATACTGGATGGCACGAAGCGTAGAATTCGGTCCATTTTCGCCTGCCCGGCAAGCGCTTCCGGCTGAAACAGCAATTCCAGCCCGGTTCAGGGCAAGTAAAACGAATTGTCCATCCATCCGTTTCGTATGGATGGCACAAATCGAAGCCAGTTGATTGGGTGACTCGACGACATGATAACCCGCATGAGGAAGTCTTTTTTGTAGCATACCACGAAATTTCTGACTTGCGGCTTGGAAGCGAGGATTTTCAGATTGATAGTGCTCACAAGCAGTCAGGAAAGCGACGATTCCCGGGATGTCGACCGTTCCGGGGCGAATTCCAAGCTCGTGGTGGGCAGCGTAGTAAGGGCTAAAGAGCGGACGGCGTAAATAGACGGCACCAAGTCCTTTTGGTCCGTAGACTTTATGACTGCTGCATGTATAGGCATCAAACGAGTCGATTGAGAGGGGGTGTTTGAGAAATCCTTGCACACCGTCACAGTGAAATAAGATCCCTCTCGCCTGGCAAAATTGAGCGATTTCTTCAACTGGAAAAATGAAGCCTGTGTCCGAGTTGACGTGTTGAATCGAGACAACACCGACTTCATCCGTGCAGACGGTCTTGAAGTACGTCCAGTCAAATGAACCATTTGGAAGCAGTGGTAAGAGAATCGTGTTTGAGGCGAGCCGCTCCAGTGGCAGGAGAACGGAATCGTGTTCGCAAGCAAGTGTCAAGACAGTTGTCTTTTGACTTTGACGAAGGAGGTGCTGTATCGCAATGTAATTCGCTTCCGAGCCACTACCGGTGAAAACGATATTTCCATCAGTTTGACCGAGTAGAGCTAAGAGCTGTGTACGTGCACGTTCGAGAATTTGTGCTGCTCGATTTCCTATGTCATGAAGTGAAGAACTGTTGCCGTAAGCTTGTTCAGCCGCCAATCGATACTGTTCAATTGCACCAGGGTACATCGGAGTCGTTGCCGCGTAATCTAAATAAATCATAAATGAATCGGATCCTTTCGTCTTGTCACTCGACTAAAAATATGCCAAACTTATTGTCAAGACAATAGTAAACTAAAAAAACAGAGGTGTAAAACAAATGTCTTTACATAAAAATTTCGTGACCGATGTATTGATTGTCGGGACAGGGCTTGCAGCAATCACGGTCGCACTCCACTTACCGGACAATCTGCGCGCATTACTCGTCACGAAAGGAACTAGAAGTGAGACGAACTCGATGCGGGCACAAGGGGGAATTGCTTCTTCGGCGCTCGAGGATGATCACGAGGCACATCGCGCAGATACAGTCCGCGCTGCAAAAGGATGGGTGAACCCTGAAGCCGTGGAGTTCGTAACACGCGAAGGAAGGACAGTGATTTCTGAACTCGAAGCACTGGGTGTCATCTTCGACCGTCAAGAGAATGGTGAGTACGCGGTTGGGCGTGAGGGAGCGCACGGTCTTCCGCGGATATTCCATAGCGGGGGTGACCAGACTGGGTGCCGGATGATGGAAACACTATCTGAAAAAATCACGCATCCAGTCCTTGAGCAGACCGTCATCACACAATTGTTAACGTCTGGCGGACGTGTCGTCGGAGCAGCAGGATATCGCGGCGAAGAGCGGATTGAAATTTCAGCACGTGCCGTCGTCTTGGCGACAGGAGGAATCGGCGGCCTTTTGTCGACTTCGACGAATGATACTACGATCACCGGAGACGGATTAGCACTTGCTGCTGCCGTCGGGGCAAACTTGTCTGATTTAGGGTACGTCCAACACCATCCAACGATTTTAGTCCACCATGGAAAATCCGTTGGCTTAATCACAGAAGCGTTGAGAGGTGCGGGAGCATACTTAATGACGCGCGATGGTCACCGTGTGATGGACAATCATCCGGAAGGGGACTTAGCGGCACGGGACGAAGTGGCGGCTATGATCACGGCAGTCCGAAAACAGGAATCGGTTTACCTCAACACGACACCGGTCAGACAGTTGGCGGAACGATTCCCGACATTCGCTCGAAAATGTGAAGAATTGAACATAAATCCGGAGCTTGTCGAGGTGACGACCGGCGTCCACTTTTTAATGGGCGGAATCGAAACGGATCTTGCCGGACGAACATCAGTCGCTGGTTTGTACGCAGTCGGAGAGACAGCATCAATCGGATTACACGGCACGAATCGTCTTGCTTCGAACTCTTTGCTCGAATGTTTTGTGATGGGAAAAGCCGTGGCACGGCAGTTGCAGCTCGCACCTCGGAGGGCACTACCTGCATTCCGACCGGTCTTTGGATGTGAGGATGATGTTTTACAGGAGAAGTTGAGTGAAGTCTTAACGGTTGAACTTAAAGAAGACCGTCTTCAAGCCACCCTTGAGCAATTAATGAGCGAGTCGGTTCAGCAAACGGGGCGGCAGGCGGAACAAAATCGATTACACATCATGACGGGACGTCTCCTCCTCGAAGGAGCATTACGTCGATTAAAAGAGGAGCGACAAACGAATGAACAGATGGCACCTGCAGCAACAACTTGAAGGATTTTTAATCGAGGATATCGGACATCAAGACATCACGAGTGAACTTTGTCTGACTGGACACGAGCAAGGGACGGGACGATTCCTTGCGAAAGAGGATGGCATCTTTTGCGGCGTCGCCGTGTTGCGTGAGCTTGCACGATTGCTAGAGGTGACATTCATTCAACAGGTTGAAGATGGACAAGCAATCAAGCGGGGACAAGTTCTTGCGGAATGGACGGGCGACTTGCGTTCAATTCTGAGCGGAGAACGGGTAGCGCTTAATTTGATTCAACGGACGTCAGGTATTGCGACATTGACACGCAGTGCTGTTGACCGGGCAGACGGACGAATTCGCATCGCGGATACACGCAAGACGACACCAGGTCTACGGATGCTTGAAAAACATGCTGTTCGCGTCGGTGGTGGCTTCAATCACCGGGGGCGTCTAGATGACGCCGTGATGATTAAAGATAACCACATCACGGCAGCAGGGTCGATCACGGAGGCAGTCAAACGGGCAAAACGCGCCGTCGGGCATACGACGCCGATCGAAGTCGAAGTCGAGACAGAAGCGGAAGTCAACGAAGCGATCAAAGCCGGTGTCGACATCATCATGCTCGACAACCGAACACCTGCAGAAATCAAACGGTTCCGTCAAGCGATTCCGTTGGCGATAACAGTCGAACTGTCCGGTGGCGTGACGCTTGAGACATTGCCGAGGTATTGCGACGTCGGCGCCGATTTCATTTCAATCGGGGCGTTGACACATTCAGCACCGGCACTCGATATCAGTATGAAAATTCAAGGAGGAAAAAAAGATGAGCTTTGATTTATTGGCGAATCAAGGGATTCCCGGACAGTACTTAGAAAAAACAGAGGCAGAATTAATAGCAATCATTGAAGGGGTCAAACACCGGATGGGCAGTCGGTTGTTTTTGCCGGCGCACCATTATCAAAAAGATGAAGTCGTCCAGTTTGCTGACGCAACAGGGGACTCGCTTCAACTGGCGCAAATCGCGAAACAGATGACGGAGGCCGAGTATACCGTTTTTTGTGGTGTCCATTTCATGGCGGAAACAGCCGATATGTTAACAGATGCTGAACATACGGTCGTCTTACCCGATATGCGTGCCGGCTGTTCGATGGCGGACATGGCGAACGGCTATCAAACGGAACGTGCCTATGCCTATCTCGTCAATCGGCTCGGTGACTCGATTTTACCTTTGACCTACGTCAACTCGACAGCAGAAATCAAAGCGTTCGTCGGACGCCATGGGGGAGCGACGGTGACTTCATCGAATGCTGCCAAGATGGTCGAATGGGCGCTTGCGGAACGGGATATTCTGTTTTTCCTGCCGGATCAACATTTAGGACGAAACACGGCGCATGCGCTCGGAATTCCGCTCGAACAGATGGCGGTCTGGGATCCGATCAACGATCAATTAGTATTTGATGGAGAAGACTCGGACATCCGTGTCATTTTATGGAAAGGGCATTGTTCGGTCCACGAAAAGTTCACGGTCGGTCAAATTGAACAGTTCCGGCTGACGGATCCGGCACGCCGGATTCTCGTCCATCCGGAATGCTCGTTTGAGGTCGTCGAAGCAGCAGATTTAAACGGTTCGACAGCGTATATCATCAATCAAGTGAAGCAGGCGGCAGCCGGCACGAAATGGGCGATCGGAACAGAGATGAATCTCGTCAACCGGTTGGCGAAGGATTTCCCGGAGCAAGATATCGTATCCCTCAATCCATTCATGTGTCCCTGCTTGACGATGAACCGGATTGATTTACCACACCTCGCCTGGTCACTCGAACAAGTCGAGCGTGGCACACCTGTCAACATCATCAGCGTCGATGCCGAGACGACGGAATATGCCGTCTTGGCACTGGAGCGGATGCTCGACCGATCATAAATCAGACAGCGCCTTGCCGATTAAACTCATCGGTGAGGCGTTTTTTGTCGGAAGAACATTTTGAAGCAAATCAGAGTTATATGCTACAATAGCACGAGAGTTTGTAATTGGATGGGAGCGTTCTAAATTGATAGAATTCGTACGCGGCGAGGTCGCTTATGTCTGTGCGGAATTCGTGACGATCGAAGTCGGGGGGATTGGCTACAAAATCGTAGCACCGAACCCGTTTTTTTATCGGACCGGAGACGAACAGGTTATCGTATATACGTATCATTATGTGAGAGAAGATCAAGAAGTATTGTTCGGATTCCGTTCACGACGCGAACGTGCATTGTTCACGAAATTGCTTGGTGTGACAGGAATTGGTCCAAAAGGGGCACTCGCAATCGTCGCGTCAGGAAATGTTGACGCGCTTGTCGAAGCGATTGAACAGGAGAAAGAAAGTTACCTCATCAAGTTCCCGGGCGTTGGTAAAAAGACGGCGAAACAGATGACACTTGATTTAAAAGGGAAATTAGCCGAGCTCGCTCCGGATTATGTACCGAGCGAAGGGCTGTTCGCTCAAAGTAATGCCGAGTTGAACGAAGCATGTGAAGCCTTGACGGCTCTCGGGTACAGTGACCGTGAAGTCGAAAAAGTCAAAAAGGCGCTTCAAGCCGAAGTGCTCTCGACGGATCAATATGTCAAGCGGGCCCTTCAGTTGTTATTGAATGTGAGGTGAGGACAAAATGGAAGAGCGGATTTTATCAGAATCAGCCCATGCAGAAGATCAAGAAGAGTGGAGTCTACGTCCGCAAACACTTGATCAGTACATCGGTCAAGAGAAGGCAAAAGGAAACTTAAGTGTCTTCATCGAAGCGGCGAAGATTCGTCAAGAGACGCTCGATCACGTTCTGCTTTATGGCCCTCCTGGTCTCGGAAAGACGACACTTGCGACGATCATCGCCAATGAGATGGGCGTCGGTGTCAAGACGACAGCAGGACCGGCAATCGAGCGACCGGGTGACTTAGCAGCAATCCTCTCGTCACTCGAACCGGGAGATGTCTTATTCATCGATGAAATTCATCGGCTCAGTCGTTCAATCGAAGAAATTCTGTATCCGGCGATGGAAGATTATTGCCTTGATATCGTGATCGGACAAGGCGAACTGGCCCGCAGTGTCCGGATTGACTTGCCACCGTTTACGCTCGTCGGTGCGACTACGCGGGCCGGGATGTTGTCTGCCCCGCTCCGTGACCGCTTCGGTGTGACACTGAAACTTGAGTATTACACGATGCCGGAGCTCTCAGCGATTGTTACCCGGACGTCACGTCTATTCGGATTTGAAGCAGACCGGATGGCGGCGGAAGCCATCGCGCTCCGCTCGCGTGGAACGCCACGGGTCGCCAATCGCTTATTACGCCGGGTGCGTGATTTTGCCCAGGTCGCCCATCAAACAGAAATCGATGCGACACTCGCGACGAGTGCACTCGACCGGCTCCATGTCGATGCGCTCGGACTGGATGATGTCGATCACCGGTTACTCCGTTCACTCGCTGAACGGTTTGCTGGCGGACCCGTCGGACTCGAAACGATTGCCGCAACGATCGGGGAGGACGCACAGACGATTGAAGACGTCTACGAACCGTACCTGTTACAACAAGGATTTTTACAACGAACCCCACGCGGCCGGGTTTTGACACCGTTCGCGCGGCAACATTTAGGATTGAAAGAAGGAAATTGACTCATGGATGTAAACTTATTTGATTTTCATTTGCCGGAAGAACAGATTGCCCAAGTTCCCTTACTCGATCGGACGAGCTCGAAGCTGATGGTGATTGACCGCGAGACGGGAGCGTTACGTCACGAACGGTTCCATGATATCGTCTCGCACTTCAATGCGGGCGACACGCTCGTCATCAATGATACAAAAGTCTTACCAGCCCGTTTGTTTGGTGTCAAAGAAGAAACCGGTGGAAAAATCGAGCTGTTGTTATTGAAGCAGACGAGTGATGATGTCTGGGAGACGCTCGCAAAACCAGCGAAACGTGTGAAGCCGGGAACGGTGATTACGTTTGGTGACGGCTTACTTAAAGCTGAATGCGTCGAAGCGCTCGACGATGGCGGACGAATTTTGAAGTTCTCGTATGACGGTATCTTTTATGAAGTCCTCGACGAGCTCGGGACGATGCCGCTTCCACCGTATATTCACGAGCAACTCGACGATCAAGATCGTTACCAGACGGTGTATGCGCGCGAACGCGGGAGTGCTGCGGCACCGACTGCTGGACTCCACTTCACACCGGAATTGCTGAAAGCATTGACGGATAAAGGCGTTACACTAGCACCGCTCACGTTACATGTCGGTCTCGGTACGTTCCGTCCGGTTTCGGTCGATGACGTCGACAGTCATAAGATGCATAGTGAATATTATGAACTGCCGGAAAGTTCAGCAGCAATTTTACGTGAGACACGAGCGCGCGGCGGACGGATCATCGCGGTCGGAACGACGTCGACGCGGACACTTGAGACAGTTATCCGTGATCATGGTGACTTCGTCGAAGCGACGGGCTGGACGGACATCTTTATTTACCCGGGGCAGGAAGTGAAGGCGATCGATGGTTTGATTACGAATTTCCATTTGCCGAAGTCGACGTTAATCATGCTTGTCTCCGCACTGTCGACCCGCGAACACATTTTACACGCATACGAAGAAGCCGTCGCAAACGGATACCGATTCTTTAGTTTCGGTGACGCGATGTTCTTAACAAGAGAGGAATTAAACCGATGACAAAACACGCAGTAACATACGAACACATTAAAACATGTAAACAATCAGGTGCGCGGTTAGGAATCGTCCACACGCCGCACGGTAGCTTTGAAACACCTGTCTTCATGCCAGTCGGAACGCAAGCGACGGTCAAGACGATGGCACCGGAACAAATCAAGGACATGAACGCAAACATCATTCTCTCGAACACCTATCATCTCTGGGTTCGTCCGGGGCACGACGTCATCAAAGAAGCAGGCGGTCTACACAAGTTCATGAACTGGGATGGCGCGATTTTAACGGATTCTGGTGGTTTCCAGGTCTTCTCACTCGCTGACCTCCGGAACATCACGGAAGAAGGCGTCCACTTCCGGAATCACTTGAACGGGGACAAGCTGTTCCTCTCACCGGAAAAAGCGATGGAGATTCAAAACGCACTCGGTTCAGACATCATGATGGCGTTTGACGAATGTCCGCCGTTCCCGGCGTCACACGAATACATGAAAGCATCGGTCGAACGGACAAGTCGCTGGGCAGAACGTTGCTTGACGGCGCATGAACGGCCGCAAGATCAAGCCTTGTTCGGGATCATCCAAGGGGGCGAGTACGAAGACTTACGTCGTCAAAGCGCACGTGACCTTGCATCACTCGACTTCCCAGGCTATGCCGTCGGTGGTTTGTCTGTCGGAGAACCGAAAGACGTCATGTACCGGGCGCTCGAATTCACGACGCCACTCATGCCGGAAGATAAACCACGTTACTTGATGGGTGTCGGATCACCGGATGCCTTGATTGAAGGGGCGATTCGCGGTATCGATATGTTCGACTGTGTCTTACCGACGCGGATTGCGCGTAACGGAACGTTGATGACATCAAGCGGCCGGCTTGTCGTCCGTAATGCGAAATATGCACGCGATTTCCGTCCGCTCGACGAAAAGTGTGATTGCTATGCATGTAAAAATTACTCACGTGCCTACATCCACCACTTGATTCGTGCCCAGGAAACGTTCGGTTTACATCTCTGTTCGACACATAACCTTCACTTCCTCGTCAAATTGATGGAGGGCGTTCGCCAAGCGATTCGAGAGGACCGTTTACTTGATTTCAAGGATGAGTTCTTCGAAGAATACGGTTATAATTTACCAAACGCAAAGAATTTCTGAGTTATCATCTGACAAATCAATCGTTTCAAGGTATAATGAACGTGATTTGAATGAAAAGGAGCTGAGTCAGATGCAACAACTAATCACATTCCTCCCGATGATTTTGATCTTCGTGGTGTTCTATTTCTTGTTGATTCGTCCACAGAACAAACGCCAGAAGCAAGTCCGTGAAATGCAAACGCAATTATCACGCGGCGACACGGTCGTTACAATCGGTGGACTCCACGGAGTCGTACAAAAGGTTGATGAAACGACAGTTACATTAAAATCAGGGAATTCCCAATTGACGTTCAATCGTAGTGCAGTCGCGGAAGTTACAAAAAAATCAACGACTGTCATGGACGACGAAACCGTCGAATAAGGCAAGAAAAAGACGCTTTCCGAATTTCGGAGCGTCTTTTCTGTCTTTATATGAGAAAAACGATTGCTATGATTACCAATTCTTATGTAAGCTAGGATAGGATACGAAAGTTGTCTGAAAATATACTGGGGTTTAGAGAAAGGACAATGTAGCATGGTTAAGAAAGGAAAACTAGCCACGTTCTTCATTATCGTCGCCGCATTACTCATCTTGATCGGCACGACGTCGACATGGCTCTTGAAAGACACGAAACTCGGTCTTGATTTAAAGGGCGGGTTCGAAGTGTTGTATGAAGTTCAACCCTTAAAAGAGGGGGATGTCATCGATGATACAGCGATGAGCGCGACGTTGACGGCAATCGAAAACCGTGTCAACGTTCTCGGTGTATCGGAGCCGGACATCCGAATCGAAGGGAAAGACCGGATTCGTGTACAACTCGCGGGTGTCAAAAACCAAAGCGAAGCACGTCAGATTCTATCTTCGACAGCCGAGTTATCATTCCGTGATATCGACGATAAGCTGTTGCTTGACGGATCGGATTTAAAGGCGAAGGGTGCGAAAGTCGGATATGATCCGAATACGAACGAACCACTCGTCGAATTAACATTGAAATCAAAAGAGAAGTTCTATGAAGTGACACAACAGATTTCGCAAAAACAAGCGCCGGATAATCGTCTCGTTATTTGGCTTGATTATGCGAAAGGTGACACGTACGAAAAAGAGATTCAAAAAGAAAATTCGAAAATTGTATCTGATGCGTCAGTCAATCAGCCAATCAACTCGGATAAAGCAATCATCTCGGGTGGCGATATCGACGCCGAGTACGGAAAACAATTGTCATCCATTTTAAATGCTGGGGCATTACCGGTTAAGCTTGATGAAATCTACTCGACATCAGTGTCGGCGGCATTCGGGAAAGATGCGCTTGATCAAACATTATTTGCATCAATGATCGGTGTTGCGGCAGTCTTCTTATTCATGTTGCTGTTCTACCGTGTATCTGGTTTCGTCTCAATCATCACGTTGTTGTTCTATATTTACCTCGTCATGATCTTCTTCAACGGAATCAATGCCGTCTTGACCTTACCGGGTATCGCGGCACTCGTCCTTGGAGTCGGGATGGCGGTCGATGCGAACATCATCACTGCAGAGCGGATTAAAGATGAGCTACGTAGTGGGAAATCTGTTTTGTCGGCATTCAAAGCCGGGAATCGCCGTTCATTCGGAACGATTTTAGATGCGAACTTAACGACGCTGATTTCAGCAGGTGTCCTCTATTACTTCGGAACGAGTACCGTCAAAGGGTTTGCGATCATGTTGATGGTTTCGATTGCCGTCACGTTCATCACGAACGTCTTCATCTCTCGTTACTTGATGCAACTTCTTGTCAGTAGCCGTTGGTTTGATAAGAAAAAATCATGGTTTGGCGTAAAGGAGAGTGAAATTCGTGAACTTTAATCCTACGAAATTCGATTATGTAAAACATCGCAAAGTCTACTTCACGATCACAATCGCTTTAGTTCTCCTGTCGGTTCTGTTGCTTTCATTCCGAGGCTTGAATCTCGGGATTGACTTCACGGAAGGGACACGGGTCGAAATTTCTTCGGAAAATCAAATCGAGGAAAGTGAAGTCCGGTCCGTCATTGAAGAAGCGGGAATCGACGCAAAAGAAATCGACGGGATTCAGTTCGCGCAAGGCGGTACGCTCGCGAACGTCACGTTCGTCGGTGAGTTCAGTCAAGAACAAGTCGCGGAAATGAACAAAACGATTGAAGCGAAATATGATAAAGCACCAAGTATTTCAACGGTCTCCCCACAAGTGGGTCGTGAGATCGCCCGAAATGCGATGTACGCTGTCTTGCTCGCTTCAATCGGAATTGTCATCTATGTCTCGTTCCGTTTCCAACCGACGTATGGAATCGCGACAGTGCTTGCTTTGCTCCATGATGCCTTGATGATCATCGCGTTCTTCTCACTCTTCCAAATCGAAGTCAACCTGTACTTCATCGCCGCCGTCCTGACGATTATCGGGTACTCGGTCAATGATACGATCGTGACGTTCGACAGGGTGCGTGAAAATTTAGGGCGTGCTGAAAAAGGCGGCAGAACCGTTTCGTTTGATGAATTATGCGACGTCGTCAACGAATCGATTCAGCAAACGATCATCCGTTCAATCAATACGGTCGTGACCGTCATCATGACGGCTGCCGCCCTCTATATTTTCGGAAGTGAAGCGATTCGTGGTTTCAGTCTTGCCTTGCTTGTCGGTTTGTTCATGGGGATGTATTCATCGATCTTCATCGCTGCGCAACTTTGGCTCGTCATGAAAAAACGCACATTAAAACAACCAAAACAAGCTTCATGAAGACAATCCGCGTTGGGTATCCCTGACGCGGGTTTTGTCTTATAATGGGGAAGTTGATTGGAGGGATTGGATGTATCATTCAAAAAAAACATGGCTCGACAAAGCAGTCGATCCGCTAAAAATAGACGAGCTGGTCGCGCAAGCGTCCGTCTCACCGAACGTAGCCCGTCTGCTAGTCCAGCGTGGTCTCGAGACGCCGGCGCAAGCAACGGCCTTTTTAGAAGCAGGACAAATGCCGTTCCACGATCCATTCCTGTTTCAGGATATGGAAAAAGTCGTCGCACGGATTAAAGAAGCTGCCGATCAAGGTGAAATGATTTTAATTTATGGGGATTATGATGTCGATGGTGTCAGTTCGGCTGCGATTTTGTGGCATGCGTTAACTGAAATCGGGGCAATGGCAGAATGTTATATCCCGAACCGGTTCACGGAAGGCTACGGACCGAATGAAGCGGCCTTCCGCTGGGCGGTCGAAGAAGGATTCGGATTAATCATCACGGTCGACTGCGGGATTTCAGGTATCAAGGAAGCAGCCGTCTTAAAAGAGTTAGGTGTCGACCTCATCATCACCGATCACCATGAGGCGAAAGAAGTTCTCCCGGACGCCTATGCGATGATTCACCCGGGTGTCGATCGCAACTATCCGTTCTCAAAACTCGCTGGGGCAGGTGTTGCCTTTAAAGTCGCACACGCACTGCTCGAACGTGTCCCGACGGAGTTGCTTGACCTCGCAGTGCTCGGAACGATTGCCGACTTAGTACCGCTCGTCGATGAGAACCGGTTGCTTGCGACAAAAGGAATTGAAGCGTTGAATGCAAGTGAGCGTCCCGGCATCTTGGCACTACGCCAAGTCTGTAGTTTGACGGAAGACGAACTGACGGAAGAATCGGTCGGGTTCGCATTCGGTCCCCGGATCAATGCGGCCGGTCGACTCGATTCCGCGATGCCGGCACTTGAGATGCTACTTACTGAGACACTCGAGGAAGCCGTCGTACTTGCGAACCAGCTCGACCAACAAAATAAACAACGGCAAGATATCGTCAAACAAATCGCGGAAGAAGCGACAGCACTTGTCGAAGAAAAATATCTAGAAGACCGTGTGCTTGTTGTTGACGCGGACAACTGGAACCCGGGTGTCGTCGGCATCGTCGCCTCACGACTTGTCGAGAAATATCACCGTCCGGTCATCATGCTTTGTCATGATGCAGAGAAGGGGACGGCGAAAGGGTCTGGTCGCTCGATTGCAGCCTTCGATTTATTTGCCGAGTTGACGCTATGTGAAGACATCTTACCGCATTTCGGTGGACACCCGGCAGCTGCCGGCATGACACTCTCGTCGGATGACGTCGTCACGTTACGTGAACGCTTGAATGCACAGGCTGCCAAACTACCGGATGAAGCCTTCATCGCGACGATTGAGATCGACTTGCGTCTACGCGTCTCTGACGTTTCAATCGGATTGATTGAGGAAATTGGTCGCTTAGCTCCGTTCGGTATGGGGAATCCGGCACCACGGATCGTCATCGAAGACGCTAAAATTCGGGACATGAAACGGATCGGCCGTGATTTGACCCATTTGAAGGCGCTCTTATCGGATGGAACGTCAGAGTTAGACGGGATTGGCTTCGGTTTCGGTGACGCGGTAGACGAAATTTCACTACTCGCTGAAGTCTCCTTGATGGGGAGTCTGAACATCAATGAGTGGAATGGTTTTCGGAAGCCGCAATTGATGATTCAAGATTTGGCTGTCGCCGATTATCAGTTATTTGATTACCGCGGTGGAAAAAAACCATTAACGGACATTTTTGAGTTGCCCCAAGAACAGACGACGCTCGTTGCGTTTTCGGACGAGACAAAACAAAAATATGCCGACCGTCCGCTGAATGGAGCGATTCATGAAAATATTGTGTTCCTCGACTTACCGGAGACGGAAGAAGCATTCTTACCGTACTTGAAACAGGCGGAGCGGATTTATTGTGCGTTTAAGGATGAAGGCTACTACTTCGAGGCGATTCCGTCGCGTGAAGACTTCAAGCATTACTTTAATTACTTCGCAAAATGTCCACGCGAAGAGTTGCGAATCGGACTCGTACGTTTGTCGAAAACAAGAAAATGGTCGAAACGTTCGATTAACTTTATGCATTCAGTGTTTTCGGAACTCGATTTTCTTGTTACAATGGAGGACGGGCTACCGGGTGTGAACCCTGACGCTGAAAAACGAGATTTGACGGAGGCCGCGACGTACAAGCGTCATGAAGAACGTCAACGTCTCGAGCAACAATACATTTATTCGTCACTCGCTCAGTTGAAAGAGCGTTTTGATACTTTAGTGGAAGCGGCGAAGCAGGAGGAAATGACATGGAGTTCAAACAGCATATAAAAGAGGTCGAGAACTGGCCGAAAGAAGGAATCAGCTTTAAAGACATCACATCATTGATGGAAAACGGTCCGGCTTACAAACAATCGGTCGATGCACTCGTCGATTACGCACGCAAGCAAGGGGCAGACGTTATCGCAGGACCGGAAGCACGTGGATTCGTCGTCGGTTGCCCTGCGGCATACGCGATGGAAATCGGTTTTGTGCCCGTTCGTAAAGAAGGCAAGCTCCCTCGTGAGACAGTCCGTGTCGAGTATGGTCTTGAGTACGGCAAAGATGTCTTGACGATGCACCATGATGCAATCAAACCAGGGCAACGTGTTGTCATCCTGGATGATTTGCTTGCGACAGGCGGGACGATTGAAGCAACGATCAAAATGATTGAACAACTTGGTGGTACGGTTGCCGGAATCGGTTTCTTGATTGAATTGGATGGACTTGGTGGACGTGAAAAATTAGCAGGTTACGATATTTTGTCATTGATTCGCTACGAAGACTAATGACAGGAATACTCTCCCGACGAACTTGTCGGGGGGGTATTTCTTTTTATTTTGACATCTTATAAAGATTTCACGATAATAGAAGATATATATTAGGGATTTAGGCGGAAGCAATCCCGGGGACTGGGTGAGGAAAAGGGATGACAAATAAACAAATCGTAAACGTAGAAGACCTTCTCGCTCGATGTGCGGAATACATGACAGAGGCAGAAGTGAACGATATTGAACGTGCCTACCAATTCGCAAAAGACGAGCATGATGGACAATTTCGTCGATCGGGTGAACCTTATATCATTCACCCGGTACAAGTTGCCGGGATTCTTGTCGACATCGGACTTGATGCCACGACGATTGTCGCAGCGCTTCTTCATGACGTCGTAGAAGATACAGACATCACGCTTGAAGAGTTGACGGAACGGTTTGGACCGGACGTCGCGATGCTCGTTGATGGTGTGACGAAACTCGGGAAAATTAAATATAAATCCAAACGTGAAGAGTTAGCAGAGAATCACCGGAAGATGTTCATTGCGATGGCAGAAGACATTCGTGTCATCTTGATTAAGCTTGCTGACCGTCTGCATAACATGCGGACCTTGCAACACATGGTCAAAGAAAAGCAAGTTCAAAAAGCGGAAGAAACACTCGAAATTTTCGCGCCGCTTGCACACCGTCTCGGGATTTCGACGATTAAATGGGAGCTTGAAGACATCAGCCTCCGATACATCAATCCACAGCAATATTACCGGATCGTCTCGATGATGAAACAAAAACGAACGGAACGTGAAGCGCTCGTTAATTCCGTCATCGGAGAGGTCAATGAAGTGTTGGATGAAGTACAGATTGCTGCTGAGGTCGACGGTCGTCCGAAACACATTTACTCGATCTATAATAAAATGCAAAACTCGAAAAAAGAGTTCAGTGAAATTTATGATTTAATGGCAGTCCGGATCATCGTGGATTCGATCAAAGATTGTTACGCGGTCCTTGGTATCATTCATACGCAATACAAACCGATGCCGGGTCGATTCAAAGATTACATCGCGATGCCGAAACCGAACATGTACCAGTCGCTGCATACGACCGTCATCGGACCGAAAGGGGAGCCGCTCGAAGTTCAAATTCGGACACGGGACATGCACTTCATCGCCGAGTACGGAATCGCCGCACACTGGGCGTACAAGGAAGGAAAAGAGCAAGAGGCGAAATCGGGCTTCGAAGATAAGATTGCTCATTTCCGTGAGATTCTGGAATTACAAAAAGATACAGCGGACGCGGAAGAGTTCATGGAATCCGTCAAAGTCGATTTCTTTAGTGATATGTTGTACGTCTTTACACCAAAGGGCGACGTCATCGAGCTACCGAAGGGCTCTGTCCCGATCGATTATGCTTACCGTATTCATACGGAGATCGGACACCGGACGATTGGTGCGAAGGTCAACGGACGGATGGTTCCAATCGATTATAAATTGAAAACGGGCGATATCATTGAAATCGTTACGTCTAAGCATAGTTACGGTCCAAGTAAGGACTGGTTAAAAATCTGTGTCTCGAGTCAAGCGAAAAATAAAATCCGTCAATGGTTCAAACGGCAACAGCGCGAAGAAAATGTCCTTAAAGGGCGCGAATTGATTGAAGCAGAAGTTAAAAAACTTGGTTTTGAACCGAAGGAAGTCATCACGGATAAAACACTCGAAGACGTCACGCGGAAGTTCAACTTCGGTCAAGAAGAAGACATGTACGCCGCAGTCGGTTACCATGGCTTGACGGCTGCCCAAGTCGCTCACAAATTGACGGAAAAGTTACGCAAAGATAAAGAATCTAAAAATCTTGAGTTGAATGACGCCATCAGTGAGATGAAAACATTTGACCGTCCGAAAAAACAAAATCCAGAAGGTGTGCGTGTCAAAGGCATCGACAATATGCTTGTTCGGATGAGTCGCTGTTGTAGCCCGGTTCCCGGGGACGACATCGTCGGTTATATTACGCGCGGACGCGGTGTGTCGATTCACCGTTCGGATTGCCTCAATGTTTTGAATGAACAAAATCCGGAACGCTTGCTCGAAGTCGAGTGGGAGCATGAAGGAAAGACGGTCAAGAGTTATAACGTCGAAATCGAAATCTCGGGGTACGACCGTGCGGGTCTACTCAATGAAGTATTGCAGTCTGTTTCAGCAACAAACACGAACATCGTTGCCGTCAGCGGTAAAGGCGATGACAGCAAACAAGCGAAGATTTCGATGACGATCGCGATCAATAACGTCAATCACTTACAAAAGGTCGTTGACCGGATTAAACAAATCTCAGACGTGTATGCAGTCCATCGCGTCATGATGACGTAAGGAGCGGATAGGATGAGAGTCGTTTTACAACGCGTCAAAGAAGCGAGCGTGACGGTCGACGGATCAATCATCGGTCAAATCGATCGGGGATTTTTATTGCTCGTCGGTGTCACGCATGAGGACACGCTCGATCAAGTCAATTGGTTAGCAGATAAAATTGCCGGGCTACGCGTGTTCGAGGATGAGGAAGAACGGATGAATCGTTCACTCGATGATGTCGACGGGAAGATTTTATCCGTCTCCCAGTTCACCTTATACGGAGACGTCAAAAAAGGGCGGCGTCCGGCATTTACCGAAGCCGCGAAGCCGGATCTTGCAAATGAACTTTATGAAGCTTTCAATACACGACTTCGCTCGAACGGTGTAACGGTCGAAACGGGACAGTTCGGTGCGATGATGGATATTGCCCTCATCAATGACGGACCGGTCACGTTAATTTTAGAAAAGTGACCAAAGTCTTGACAGGACTTCTGGAACGATGCAATATAAATGGTAATAGAACGATTATAGAACCGATGACGAAGAGGAGTAGTCCAAGACCTCGTCTGCTTAGAGAGTCGCCCCTTGGCTGAAAGGGTGATCAGATGAATTGGGTGAAAGACCCTTCCGAGGTATTTTCCTGAACACTGCAGTAGGGAAAATCGTAAGCAGGCGTTAACTGCACCGAGTGGCTGAATTTTTTCAGCAACCAGGGTGGTACCACGGGATCTTCAAGTTCTCGTCCCTTTGCGGACGAGGACTTTTTTGTATTCATTTTTAAGGAGGAATTAGGATGAAATTACCACGCGGTACGTTTGATATCCTTCCAGGGACGGTTGAACGCTGGCAGTATATCGAAAATCAATTACGTGAGATCAGTAAACGATACAACTATAAAGAAATTCGGACACCAATCTTTGAAGAAACAGAACTCTTCAAACGGGGTGTCGGAGAAACGACCGACATCGTTCAAAAAGAAATGTTCATGCTCGAAAAACGCGGAAAAGATCAATTTACGCTTCGTCCGGAAGGGACGGCAGCGGTCGTGCGTTCATTCGTGACGAACAAACTGTACGGAGCACCGAACCAGCCGACGAAATTGTTCTACATCGGACCGATGTTCCGTTATGAACGTCCGCAAGCAGGACGTTTCCGTCAGCTCCACCAGTACGGCGTCGAAGCACTCGGCAGTGAAGAACCGGCAATCGATGCAGAAGTCATCAGTCTCGCAATGAGCATCTACCGGTCATTCGGTCTGAAACAATTAAAACTCGTCATCAACTCGCTTGGTGATAGCGAAAGTCGTGCCGCGCACCGCGAAGCACTCGTCAATCACTTCAAGCCGGTCGCACACGAGCTGTGTCAAGATTGTCAAAACCGTTTAGAAGCGAACCCGTTGCGTGTCCTTGACTGTAAAGTCGACCGGAACCACCCGAGTATGGCGACGGCACCATCGATTCTCGATTTCTTGAACACGTCATCGAAAGATTACTTCGATCAAGTCTTGTCACACCTCGATGCGTTAGGGATTGAATATGTCATCGATCCAACACTCGTCCGTGGTCTTGACTATTACAATCACACGTCGTTTGAAATCATGTCCGAGGCAGAAGGTTTCGGTGCGATTACGACGCTTTGCGGCGGTGGACGGTATAACGGTCTCGTCGAACAAATCGGTGGACCTGCGACACCGGGGATTGGGTTCGGAATCGGAATCGAGCGTCTCTTGATGGCACTTGAGAATGAACAAGTCCTGCCGGAAATCGACGAGGCAATCGATGTCTTCATCGTCGCCCAAGGCAACGAAGAAGTCGAAAAAACGGCGACACGTCTTCTCCAATTGATGCGTCTCGAAGGACTCACGGCAGATCGTGATTATCTTGGTCGTAAATTTAAGGGGCAATTCAAGGCAGCAGACCGGATGAAGGCGCGGTATACGGTCATACTCGGTGATGAAGAAGTTGAACGTGGTGCCGCAGCGTTAAAAAATATGGAGACAGGCGAACAGACAGATGTTCCCTTGTCGGCGGTCGCAGATACGATCGTCGCAAAATTAAAGGAGGCAACACAATGATCGGACGCACACATATGAATGGACACGTGACGGAAGATGTCATCGGACAATCCGTCCAGCTAAAAGGATGGGTTCAAAAACGACGTGACCTCGGGGGCTTGATTTTCCTCGATCTTCGCGACCGGACAGGAATCGTCCAAGTCGTCTTCCAACCGGAAAACGAACAGGCACACCGCTTAGCAGAATCGATTCGTTCCGAGTACGTGCTTGATATTAAAGGGAAAGTCGTCCAACGCGAAAATCCGAACCCGAACATGCCGACGGGGCTCGTTGAAGTCGTTGCGGATGAAGTCGTCATTTTGAACGCTTCAAAAATGACGCCATTCCCAATCAGTGAAGAAGCAGAGCAAACGTCAGAAGATCTTCGTTTGAAGTATCGCTACCTTGATTTACGTCGTCCGTCGCTCCAAGAGACATTCCGCCTCCGTTCGAAAGCGTCGAACATCATGCGGAACTTCCTCGACGAACAGGACTTCCTCGAAGTCGAAACACCGATTTTGACGAAGTCGACACCGGAAGGCGCGCGTGACTATCTCGTACCAAGCCGTGTCCACCCAGGTGAATTCTATGCTTTGCCACAATCACCACAGTTGTTTAAACAGTTACTGATGGTATCTGGTTTTGAGCGCTACTTCCAAATCGCACGTTGTTTCCGTGACGAAGACTTACGGGCAGACCGTCAGCCGGAGTTCACACAAGTCGATATCGAAACGAGCTTCATGGACGTGGAAGACTTGTATGCGATGATGGAGTCGATGATGACACGTGTCATGAAAGAGACACTCGGAAAAGACATCGTGACACCATTCCCACGGATGCCATACGCAGAAGCGATGAGCCGGTTCGGTTCGGACAAGCCGGATACACGCTTCGGTCTCGAACTGATCGATGTTGCGGAAGCCGTCAAAGGGGCGGGCTTTAAAGTCTTCGACATGGCACTTGAAGCCGGTGGCGAAGTCAAAGCATTGAACGTCAAAGGGGCGGCAGACAACTTCTCGCGGAAAGACATCGATAAATTACAAGAGTTCACGGCCATTTACGGCGCGAAAGGTCTCGCCTGGGTCAAAGTGACTCCGGACGGCTTAAACGGACCAATTGCCAAATTCTTTGATGAAGTAGCGGCTGCCCGTCTTATCGCTGCGACGGAAGCAGAAACAGGCGACTTACTCGTCTTCGTCGCAGCAAAAGCGTCAATCGTTGCCGACAGCCTCGGCGCACTGCGTCAAAAACTGGCGAAAGAACTTGGTTTGATTGACGAAACGGTCTTTAACTTCCTGTGGGTGACGGACTTCCCGCTCGTGACATTCGAAGAAGAAGACGGTCGTTTCTATGCGAACCACCATCCATTCACGATGCCGCGCCGCGAAGATCTTGATAAACTCGAAACGGACCCGGGCAGCGTCCTTGCCGTCGCCTATGACCTTGTCTTGAACGGATATGAGTTAGGTGGCGGATCGCAACGGATTTATGAGCGCGATATCCAAGAGCGGATGTTCAAATTACTTGGTTTCACGGAAGAAGAGGCGAACGAACAGTTCGGTTTCTTGATGGAAGCATTTGAATACGGCACACCACCGCATGCTGGAATTGCACTCGGACTTGACCGCTTAATCATGTTACTCGCGGGACGGACAAACTTACGCGATACGATCGCTTTCCCGAAAACGGCGTCGGCGAGCGACTTATTGACTGCAGCACCGAGCCCGGTCTCGGACGCACAATTAAATGAGTTGTCAATCCGGACGGCTGTCAAACAATAATCATCACAACAGACTTTCTTCCTCTTTTGGAAGGGAGTCTGTTTCTTTTAGTTGAATTGGTTTTGACTAATTCAAGATTCTGATTTCCGTAAGAGTGATTGGAAGAATAGGAGGGGACAGCAATGGAACGGAGTTTTTTTGAACGATCGCCGCTTGAGGTCGGCAAAGACTTGATTGGAAGTGTGCTGACGGTTGATGACGTCACGATGCGAATCGTCGAGGTCGAAGCGTATCTCGGACCGTACGATCAAGCTGCACATTCTTACAGTGGCCGCCCGACGAAACGGACGGCACCGATGTTCGGTGAAGCAGGGCATCTCTATGTCTACTTCACTTATGGTATGCATCATTGCTTAAATTTCGTCTGTGGAGACGTTGGACAAGGGTATGCCGTTTTACTGCGTGGGGCGGAAATCATCTCAGGTCATGAGATCATCGCCTACCGTCGATTTAATAGATCGTATCACGAACTGACAAAAGCTCAACTCAAAAACTTAGTCAACGGACCGGCGAAGCTTTGTCAGGCCTTCGGGTTAACGACTGCAGAGTCGGGAGAAGATTTGTATCAAGAACGGTTCCGGCTCGTTGCGGGTCAAGCCGGACAAATCATCGAGACGACACGAGTCGGGATTCCGAATGCCGGTGAAGCGACACACTATCCGTGGCGGTTTTATGAAGAGGGAAGTCTTGGTGTCAGTAAAAAATGACAACAAAAAAGACGCGAGGGACGATGAAGTTCGTCGCGTCTTGACGTTTTATTTAGGGGTGTTCGTCGTTTTTTTAGATTGTTGTTGTTTATAAAACTTATAGACGATTGGTCCAACTGTCGTCGCGAGCGTGATTAACGTTCTTAATTTTCCTTTTTTAGCCATCTGCCTGTCACTCCTTACACCGTTTTGTATTAATTATATTCCACGAAAACAAAAAGCTGAAACCTTTTCGGCATATTGCAGAGTAGGCGAATCACGAAATCCTTGAGATGGTGAAACTAGACGAGTGGAGAGGAGACGAGATGATGAGTGGAATCGTATGGTAACGTGCTGATTTACGTGTCGATGATCACGAAGCCTTAGCACAGGCACGGCAGGCACATTCGACGGTCAAAGCTGTTTTTGTTCAACAACCGTTAAATACGAGACGATTTGAACGGGGACATGCGCAACTGAAATTTGAGCGTGAAACGTTACAGACGCTTCAGGAAGAGTTAGAACGACTCGGAATCGAGTTAACGATTTTAACCGGGGACGTCAGCGAACAGTTGGGACGGTTTATGAAGCCGGGAGACGTCGTTTATTTTCATCGAATGACAGGGTATTACGAGTTAATTGATGAGCAGGCAGTGCTTGCACAATTCACGGCACGCATCTACGAAACACAGACGTTGTACCGCCGTGAACAAATCGGTAGCGATAAATTGGCGCATGTCTTTTCGGCCTTTCGAAAGAAAGTCGAGCGGTCGGGTCATTTTGAACAACCAATCGCGCTTGAATACCCTAGGGCTGCTATTACGTTACCCGCTTATGACTCAGATGCTGCGTTTCCCTTTGAAGGAGGCGAGATGACCGGGAAAGCAAGATTAAAAGCGTATCTGGAAGGACCCGTTTTTACGTATAAGGAAACACGGAATGGTTTCGGTCGGGATGATTCCTCCAAATTATCGGCCTGGTTAGCGAACGGTTCCTTATCCCCACGTCGGGTCATGGCAGAACTTCAAAACGCGGAAAGACGCCATGGTGCTAATGAATCGACATACTGGTTGTATTTCGAGTTACTTTGGCGCGACTTTTTTCATTTCACGATGCGTGAGACAAAGAACCGATTATTTCTTGCACACGGATTAGGAGAAGGGAGTAAAGTCTGGCCGACGGACGAGTCAGTCATTTCGATGTGGATCGAAGGACGAACCGGGCAACCGTTCGTAGATGCCTTCATGCATGAATTTCGAGAAACAGGATGGATGTCGAATCGTGGGCGGCAAATTACTGCGAGTTATTTGATTCATGAGCTTGGACAGGACTGGCGCGTCGGGGCGTCATACTTTGAAAGCCAACTGATCGATTATGACGTCGCTTCAAATTACGGTAACTGGGCTTATATCGCAGGTGTCGGAAACGCGACTCGAATTCCACGCTTCAATCCTACTTTTCAGCAGCAAATGTATGATCCGACAGGCGCCTTCACGAAGCGTTGGACATCACGCTGAGCCGTTAAAAAAATATCATTTTTTTAGAAGCAGATTGAGTTGCAATTCGGTTAGGGGAATGCTATATTAAATGCAACAGATGGGGTTCCTGAGATGTACGAGAGCCGCCTTTTATCTTTGAGCCACTCTTTTTTGATAGGGAGTTTGACGTTCCAACTAGTAGTACATGCCTCGTAACACAGCAGGAGGACGTACGAATAGGAATCGGATAAGACACCCACCTGCACAGCAGGTTCAAAAATAAGGTATCGACACGGCACTTCGGGTCCCATCGTCTTTTTATTAAAATTAAAAAACGTTTTAAAAAAGACACGTCGCATGACGTTTTTTTTTATGATATAATTCCGAGTAAAACAGTATGAGAATTGTGAGGTTAGAGAAATGTTGCATCAATTTTCACGTAATGAATTAGCAATCGGTAAGACGGGACTTGAAGCATTGGCATCAAAGTCTGTCGCTATCTTAGGAATTGGCGGCGTCGGATCGTTTTCAGCAGAAGCACTGGCACGGAGTGGTGTCGGACGATTGATTCTCGTCGATAAAGATGACATCGATATCACGAACGTCAACCGGCAAATCCATGCCTTGCTCCCGACCGTCGGACAGCCGAAAGTCGATGCGATGGCAGATCGTTTGATGTTGATTAATCCCGACATTGAAATCGTCCGTCTGAAGATGTTTTACAATGAAGAAACGTACGAATCCTTTTTTGAACAACAACCGGACTATGTCATCGATGCATCAGATACTGTCTCGTTCAAGATTCATTTAATTAAAGAGTGTAAACGACGAAACATTCCAATCATCTCGAGTATGGGGATGGCAAATAAAATGGATCCGACACGGATTAAGATCGTTGACATCAAAGACACGACATATGATCCGTTAGCGAAAGTCATTCGGACACGTTTACGCAAGGAAGGGATCCATAAAGGGGTTCCTGTCGTCTTCTCGGATGAACCACCTGTCAAAATCATCGAAGAAGTGCGTCAAGTCGTCGGAAATGACGAAGCGGTTATTCGAAAAGCGAAGATGCCCCCAAGTTCGAACGCATTCGTTCCATCAGTCGGTGGTTTGATTGCAGCAAGTCACGTCATCAATGAGATCGTTCGCGAAGCAGGCGTTACGATTGAACGCGTCCGTTAAAAAAAGCGACCACTTCGGTCGCTTTTTCGCATCTTGAATGGTTACGGCTGTTTTTTCCAAAACTCGAGTCGGGCTTGGAGTTGTTTCTCAAAACCGCGTGGACTCGGCTCGTAAAAGACCGGTTTTGTCCGCGCTAAGTTTTCAGGCCAATAGCTTTGTTTCACGTAAGCGTGAGGGAACTGGTGCGGGTATTGATAAGCGACACCATTTCCGAGTGCTTCTGCACCGGGATGATGGGCGTCACGAAGATGCGGTGGGACCGGTCCACCGTCCGAACGTCGTACGAGAGTGAGCGCCTTGTCGATTGCTGTGATGACGGTATTTGATTTAGGTGCCGTCGCCAAATACAATACAGTTTCAGCGAGCGGAATCCGTGCTTCCGGAAAACCGACGTATTCACACGCGCGAGCACAAGCGTCGACAATCAACAGGGCTTGTGGATCCGATAGCCCGATGTCTTCTGCGGCATGGACGTACAATCGTCTGACGATGAAGCGAGGACTTTCGCCCGCTTCAATCATGACGGCGAGCCAATATAATGCTGCGTCGGGATCGGATCCACGGATTGATTTAATGAAAGCCGAGATGACATCATAATGGCGGTCGCCGTCTTTATCGTATTTCAATGCTTTTTGCTGAATCGATTCTTCCGCGACGGCGAGGTCAATCGTGATTTCACCGTCGACTTCCGGAGTCGTCAAGACGGCGAGCTCGAGTGCATTTAGCAAGGCGCGATAGTCGCCGTCGGATAGTTTAACGTAATGATCAATCGCTTCTTTTGTAATCGAAATCGGATATTTTCCGAGACCGCGGTCTTTATCAGCTAACGTTCGGTTAAGCACGACACGTAAATCGTCTGCCGTCGGTGGTTCGAACCGAAAGACGGTCGCCCGAGAGAGTAAAGCGGCGTTGACCTCGAAGCTTGGATTTTCCGTCGTCGCCCCGATTAAAGTGATCGTACCTGCTTCAAGAGCAGGGAGCAACGCGTCTTGCTGCATTTTATTAAAACGATGGATTTCATCCAAAAAGAGAATTGTTTTTTGATCATCAAACTGTAAACGAGACTCCGCCGCCTTTAAGACGTCGCGTAATTGATCGAGTTTTGCGGTGACGGCATTCAACTGTTCAAAAGCCGACTTCGTGTAACTCGAGATGACGCGTGCGAGTGTCGTTTTCCCTGTTCCCGGTGGACCATAAAAAATGACCGTCCCGAGCCGATCGGCAAGGATAGCGCGACGTAAGAGGGTCGTCTCTCCAATTAAATGCCGTTGGCCAACGATTTCGTCCAGTGACTGAGGACGCATCCGGTTGGCGAGCGGTCCAGCAGGATATTTTGATTCAAATAAATTAGCCATAGGTAGCGTTCCTTCTTTCGACGTGGATTCAGCTCCTACTATACTAGAAAGGATGTTATTTCGCATGATGAAAATCTCGACGAAAGGCCGGTATGGTCTGACAATCATGATCGCACTCGCTAAAGGAGGCGAACAAAAGCCGTTATCCTTAAAGAAAATTGCGCAAATGTATAATCTGTCGGAGCATTATTTGGAACAATTGATTGCCCCGCTCCGAAATGGCGGGCTGGTCAAAAGTGTCCGTGGCGCTTACGGCGGTTATAAGTTAGGGCGTAAAGCGGAAGAAATCACGGCCGGCGATATCATTCGTTTGCTTGAAGGACCACTCGTCGTTGTCGAAGGGGACAATTCTGATGAAGTGACGAAACGAAAGTTATGGGATAAAATCCAAAGTGCAGTCGATCAAGTACTGGATTCGACGACATTAAAGGATTTAGCGGAAGACGATGATACTGGATATATGTTCTATATATGAAAGGTGAGACGAAATGATGTATTTTGATCATGCGGCGACAACGCCGATGCACCCTGATGTACTCCAAACAATGACTCCATATATGCTCGAGCAATTCGGGAATCCGTCGAGCGTTCATGCGTTCGGTCGTTCCGGCCGGGCGGCGATTGACGCGGCACGTCGGACAATCGCGAGTGAACTGAATGCCAAACCGAATGAAATCATCTTCACGGCGGGGGGGACGGAGTCGGATAACTATGCGATTTTGGGTGCCGCGATGAAACATCAAGACAAGGGACAGCATGTCATCACGACACGCTTCGAACACCATGCCGTCCTGCGTGCGTTCGAAGAACTCGAAAAACGTGGGTTTGACGTGACGTATTTAGAAGTGCCGGAGTCGGGCGTCGTCACGGTCGACGCACTCGCGGCAGCGCTTCGCCCGGATACGATTCTTGTTTCGGTCATGTTCGGAAACAATGAAGTCGGGACACTGCAACCAATCAAGGAAATGGGCCAGTTATTAAACAAACAAAACATTCTCTTTCATACGGATGCGGTCCAAGTCTTTGGCAAGCTGAGTCTCGACGTCGAAGCATGTCATATTGACCTATTATCGGCATCAGGTCATAAAATCAATGGACCAAAAGGTGTCGGGATGCTCTACGTCCGAACAGGCGTCCAGTTAGAAGTGCAGTCGTACGGTGGCGAACAAGAACGGAAGCGTCGCGCGGGAACAGAAAACGTCGCTGGAATCGTCGGTTTCGCAAAAGCCGTTCAATTGATCGTAGCAGAACGTGACATACTGAAAGCCCAGTCGGAAGACTTGCGTCGCCTGTTACTCAATCGTCTCGAGGCTAGTTCGATTTCCTATGAACAAAATGGGCATCCAGGACTGCCGCATATCGTCAATCTCTATTTCCCGCGTGTCGAGATTGAACCGTTTTTAATCATGCTCGATATGCGCGGAATTGCCGTCTCGAGCGGGAGTGCCTGTACGGCAGGTTCCATTGAACCATCTCACGTGTTGTCCGCGATGTACGGTGAAAATGACCGGACGCGGCAATCGGTCCGAATTAGTTTCGGCCGTGGAAATGATGCCGGGCAAGTCGAACTACTCGCACAAGGATTGATAGATGTCGTAAAATCGTTTCAGAACAAATAAGAGGTGAAAGCAATGAATACAAGAGCAAAAGCGCCAAGTGAGACGACAGTCGTCGTCGGAATGTCTGGCGGCGTCGACTCGTCCGTCACAGCACACTTGCTGAAAGAACAAGGGTACAACGTCATCGGAATCTTCATGAAAAACTGGGATGATACGGATGAAGACGGTTTTTGTACAGCGACGGAAGACTATGAAGATGTAATCGCGGTCGCCAATCAAATCGGCATTCCGTACTATGCAGTCAACTTCGAAAAAGAATACTGGGACAAAGTCTTCACGTATTTCTTGAATGAATATAAACTGGGTCGGACACCGAATCCGGATGTCATGTGTAACAAGGAGATCAAGTTCAAAGCGTTTCTTGATCACGCCATGCGTCTCGGGGCGGATTTTGTCGCGACAGGTCATTACGCGCGTGCGGTCTATGAAGACGGGGAACACAAGTTACTCCGTGGGATCGATACGAATAAAGACCAAACGTACTTCTTGAACCAACTGTCACAAGACCAAATTGCGAAAGCGATGTTCCCGATCGGTCACATGGAAAAGTCAGAAGTCCGGAAAATCGCGGAAGAAGCGAACTTGGCGACGGCGAAGAAAAAAGATTCGACCGGTATCTGTTTTATCGGGGAACGGAACTTTAAACAATTCCTCAGCCAATACCTCCCGGCACAACCAGGCGAAATGCGGACACTCGACGGAAAAGTCATGGGACGTCACGATGGTTTGATGTATTACACGATGGGACAGCGTCATGGGTTAGGGATTGGCGGAGACGGAGAGCCTTGGTTCGTTGTTGGAAAAAATCTTGCGGATAACGTCTTGTTCGTTGATCAAGGCTTCCATAATGAACTGCTCTACTCGGAAGGATTGTATGCGTCGGACATCAGCTGGACGGCACCACTTAAAGTCGGCGATACATTCCGGTGTACGGCGAAGTTCCGCTACCGTCAAGAAGACTCAGGCGTGACTGTCCGCTTGCTTGAAAATGGACGTCTTGATGTTGCCTTTGACGAACGCCAACGGGCAATTACACCAGGACAAGCCGTCGTATTTTATGATGGTGATGTCTGCTTAGGTGGCGCAACGATTGACGAAGCGTACAAAGCGGGCGAACGTCTTACGTATCTTGCATAAGGGAGAGAACACGATGAATTATAACGAAGTAGGATTCAGACATTTAGAAGCGGGAAATTACGAACTGGCTGCGCAAGCCTTCAACGATGCGATTGAAGAAAACCCGAATGATCCGACGGCATATGTCAACTTGGGAACGTTGCTTCAATCGATGGATGATGCAGACCGGGCATTACGCTTTTATGAAAAGGCGCTGACAATTGACCCGACGTTCGCCAGTGCCCACTATGCAAAAGGGGCATTGTTCTTTGCGGCAGAGCAACTGGTCGAGGCAGAAGATGCCTTGCGGCTCGCCTTACTCCATGGACTTGATGACGCCGATCTACACTTCATGCTTGGTCTGACGTATCAAAAGCTCGGCGATCCTGTCCGGGGAATTCCTCGCTTGAAACAAGCGACGGAATTGAACGGGGTGGACGTCGAAATTGCTTTCCAATACGGCCTTGCGCTCGCACAAAACGAACAGATCGAAGAAGCGGCAGAAATTTTCGAGCAAGTCCTGTTGTTAGAAGAAACGCACACGGACGCACGCTATAACTACGCGATTGCCCTTGCATTTCTTGGTCAGCAAGAAGCGTGTTATACGGAGCTCGAGACGGTTCTTGAATATCAACCGAATCATACGCTTGCGCAAGATGCGAAAGCGAAAATGGATTCTTTGTTGAAATAAGGTCAATGAATGGGTCTGACTCATAAGTCAGACCAGCATCAAGCCGTGTGACGGATGTTTCCGTCCTTCAACAATCAAATGGCCGATGATCCCACTTTTCAAGGGACCATCGGCCATTTTTGTGCAATTTCTTATCGTTCAAGAGGGTTTAATACTTGCCTGTGTCATGCGACCGCTTTAAAGCGCATTCCGTCTCTGATCGTTTTGAAGATTGCGTTAGTTTCCGACTTCACGTACGACGCGTTGCGGCGGACCAGAAAAGTCTTCGTACGCCTCGTCCATATTTTTTGTATAGAGCTCAATCACATTTTGTTCAGTATCTTTAAAATAAGCGGAGTATTCTTTATCATTCGAAGTTTCTTGTTCATCCCATTCTCGAATCTTAACGGCAATATCTGCTTCCCGTAAGACGTTCAGAGCGTCCTCGAATCGGTTTTTTTCAATGTAAAAGGCGCAGTGGACGTGAGTCCCTCCTTCATCATAAAGCGAATCCCACTTCGTGACCGGTAGATTTTTCACAGTCCGTTCCTCGAGTGTGAAATCTCGTTTGAGCCAGAGTCCAAGTCGCGTGTTTCCGCCAATATAGAGCCATGTCGCCCAAACGCCGTCTTGCGTCGCTTGTTCTTTACTTGGTTCCGCGTCATCTGGAGCCCATTGCTCGACAATCGGTATTCCGAGCGTCCCATGCCAAAAGTTGACAGCGCGTTCCATATCCTCTACTTCAAGTACTAATTCACATAAACCAGCAATTGGTAATCGTCCCACATGCTTCTCCTCCAATTCAATTTTTAGTTCAAGTTCACTTTCCCTGATTTTAAATCGATTAAACGAGTGCTATGATGATGAGAGCGTAGTAAATCGTAGTCTTTTAGAAAGTAGGTGGAGTGATGGAGCACCCTCATCAAGTCGTCGGTCGTGTTAAACGTGTGCTCTTCTCCTCCGAAGAAGAAGCGCATTCCATCGTATTGGTGGCTGTTAAGGAAAAAAACTTTGAATTGAAAGAAACTGAACTCGTCGTGACGGGAACGGGAGTCGGGATTGAACTTGGCGGTACGTATCAGGCGTTTGGCCGTTTAGTGGACCATCCACGGTTTGGTAAACAATTAAAGGCAGAATTAATTCGCCGTTCTGTCCCGATGACGAAGCATGCCGCTGTCCGCTTTTTGACGAATGGATCGTTTACCGGCATTGGTCCGAAAACAGCGAAAAATATCGTCGAGGCACTTGGCGAGGATGCGATTGATGTCATCTTAAAAGATAGCCGTGCCCTCGATCGTGTGCCTGGACTTAAACAAAAACAAGCTGACGTCATCTTCAGTCGACTGGCAACGCTCTATGGCGTTGATCAATTGATGTTGTTTTTGGCACCGTTCGACGTCACGCCGAAACTTGCAGCTAAAATTTATGCGGCGTACGAAGGGGATGCGATGGCGCGGATTCGTGAAAACCCGTATTCCTTGATGTACGAAGTGAGCGGGATCGGTTTTAAGACGGCCGATCAAATTGCCTCCCATCTCGGCTTGATTGGTCTTCACCCGGAACGCGTTGCAGCGTCCGTCATGCACATACTTGAGCAAGAGGCAGGGGAAGGACATGCTTTTGCGACAATTGATTCATTGTTGCAGCGGGCACCCCGCCTGCTAGGCGAAGACCCAGGAGAACGACTCGAACAGGCAATCGAGTTGTTGTTGACAGAAGATAAAGTAAAACTCGAAGAAGGCTGTCTGTATCTGCCGACGATTTATTATGCGGAAGTCAGGGCGGCAAAAGAGCTGGCACGCGTCATGGCGAATGGAGCAGAGCAAGAAGTCGATGTCGCGACGATCTTAACGGCAATCGGTCAGCTCGAAGAACGTTTCGGAATGGAATATGCGACGCAACAACGAGAAGCGATTGAACTGGCCGTCAAAGCACCATTGATGGTCTTGACCGGTGGACCGGGAACCGGTAAAACGACGGTCATCAAAGGAATCTTACATGCCTTACAAGAAATCCATGATTGGCCGCTCGAAAAAAGTCAAGTCAAATCAGGTGATGTGTATCCGTACGTTCTCGTCGCACCGACCGGGCGTGCTGCAAAACGATTGTCGGAAGCGACCGATGTTCCGGCGATGACAATTCATCGGCTGTTGAAATACGACGGCTCAAATTTTCAATTGAATGAAGATCAACCAATCACCGGAAAAGTGTTGATCATCGATGAATCATCGATGATTGATATCTACCTCTTGTCGAGTCTCCTTCGCGCCGTACCGAACGGGATGAAAATCTTGTTCGTTGGTGACCGGGATCAACTGCCGTCGGTCGGTCCGGGACAAGTTTTGGCTGATTTAATGGATACGGACGGGATTCCGGTCGTACGACTCAATGTCGTACACCGTCAAGCGGAGGATTCGTCGATTTTACGATTGGCTCATGATTTGAAAAATCGGGTCACATCAGCTGATTTATTGGCACCGTTATCGGACCGTCGTTTTTATTCACTTGCTCCGCAGGAATCATTACGCGGGATTGCCGCCTTCGCTGAAAAAGCGTTAGCAAAAGGTTACTCGAAGTTCGACGTCCAAGTCCTCGCCCCGACATATCGCGGACAAGTCGGGATTGATGAACTCAATCTCGCGCTGCAAAATGTCTACAATCCGGAAGCACCGAAAAAACGGGAAGTGAAGCAAGGGAATCGGCTGTACCGGAGTGGAGATAAGATTCTTCAGCTCGTCAACAATGCGGAAGAAAATGTCTACAATGGTGATATCGGCGAAATCGTCAACATCTTTTTTGCGAAAGAAAACGTCGATAAAGTCGATAAAATTATCGCGCGGTTCGACCAGACGGAAGTCGAATACAATCGCAGTGACTGGGACCAATTCACACATGCCTATGCGATCACGATCCATAAAGCCCAAGGGTCGGAGTTTCCGATCGTTCTGATGCCGGTCTTCTTTACGGGCGCCTTTAAGCATTCGAGAAACTTAATTTATACGGCCGTGACCCGTGCGAAAACAAGTTTGTTGTTGTTCGGAGATCCACGCGCCTTTCACAAGGCATCACAAGAAGAAGAACCTCGTCGACGGACGCGGTTGATTGAACGTCTGGGTGGTGCGACAAAGACTTGACGGAATACGTTGGATAGGTAATAATCACGTTAGATGAATGGACGCAAAACGTTGATAGAAGATAAGTAGAGTGATGCAATCATGACGAAGAGAGAGATGGATTTGCTGCAACCATCTCCATGATGAATCATTTGAAGCTCCTTCTTGAGTCGAGTGAAAACACTTGCGGTTAATCCCCGTTATTGGATTTTTCGAGGTAACATCCGTAACAGAGGATGTTGCGAACGAGGGTGGTACCACGAGAGCGATGCTTTCGTCCCTTTCCTAGGGGATGATGCATCGTTTTTTTTGCGTTCAGGATGAACTTATTAATTAATTGGGGGTATTTTCGATGAAACCATTAAAACCGTTGACTGGCGCACAAATCCGTCAGATGTATCTCGACTTTTTCCAATCGAAAGGTCACGCTGTGGAACCGAGTGCTTCTCTCGTACCAGTGGAAGATCCAACATTGCTTTGGATTAACTCAGGTGTCGCGACATTAAAAAAATATTTTGATGGACGTGTCATCCCAGACAATCCACGAATCGTCAATGCACAAAAATCGATCCGGACGAACGATATCGAAAACGTCGGTAAAACGGCACGTCACCATACGTTTTTTGAAATGCTCGGTAACTTTTCAGTCGGTGATTACTTCCGTGAAGATGCGATCAAATGGGGCTGGGAACTCTTAACGAGTGACGAGTGGTACGGTCTAGATCCAGAGTACTTGTCTGTTACGATCCATCCGGAAGACGATGCGGCACGCCAAATCTGGCTTGAGCTCGGTGTTCCGGCTGAACGGATCATTCCGCTCGAAGATAACTTCTGGGAAATCGGTGAAGGTCCATCTGGTCCGAACACGGAAATTTTCTTTGATCGTGGTCCAGACTTCGGTGACGACCCGAACGATTCAGAACTCTACCCGGGTGGCGAAAATGAACGTTATCTTGAAATCTGGAACATCGTTTTCAGTCAGTATAACCATGATGGAAACGGGAACTACACAGAACTTCCACGCAAAAACATTGATACAGGAATGGGTCTCGAACGGATGGCTAGTGTCTTACAAAACGTGCCGACGAACTTCGATACGGACTTGTTCATGCCGATCATCCATAAGACGGAAGAAATGAGTGGTAAAAAATACCGTGATGACGCGAAGCTGGATGTAGCATTCAAAGTCATCGCTGATCATATCCGAACAGTTTCGTTTGCGATTGGCGACGGCGCATTGCCATCGAACGAAGGACGCGGGTATGTCCTCCGTCGTTTACTTCGCCGGGCAGTCCGCTATGCGAAGATGCTTGGAATCGAACGTCCGTTCATGTACGAGCTCGTGGATACGGTCGGTGGCGTCATGGTTGACTTTTACCCACAAGTTCCAGAGAAGGCGGACTTCATCAAACGTGTCATCAAGAATGAAGAAGAACGTTTCCATGAAACATTACAAGATGGTCTCGCGATTTTAAATACGGTCGCTCAGACGGCTAAAAACAATGGAGAGCATACGATTAGTGGGGAAGATGCATTCCGTCTTTACGACACGTACGGTTTCCCCCTCGAATTGACAGTCGAATATGCAGAAGATCATCAAATGGCAGTTGACGAAGAAGGCTTTAAACGGGCGATGGATGAGCAACGTAAGCGGGCCCGTGCGGCACGTGAAGATGGCGGATCGATGCAACAGCAATCTGAAGTTCTTGCGACATTGACGGTACCAAGCCGGTTCGTCGGTTATACGGATGTGAAGACGGATGCAACGATCGTCGCATTGCTTCATGATGGAGAACATGTCACGGAAGTCGCAGCAGGCGAACAGGCACAAGTCATTTTAGACATCACGCCGTTTTATGCTGAGAGCGGTGGTGAAGTCGCGGATACAGGAACGATTGAAGGAAAAGATTTCGTCTTAGACGTCAAAGACGTACAAAAAGCACCGAACGGTCAAAACTTGCATACGGTCATCGTTCGGACGGGGATTGCACTCGCGGACGCTTCAGTCATCGCAGAAGTCGAAGGCGCAGCACGTAAAGCCATTACGAAAAACCATACAGCAACACACTTGTTGCATAAAGCACTAAAAGATACACTCGGCACGCACGTCAATCAAGCAGGATCACTCGTGTCAGCAGATCGTCTCCGCTTTGACTTCTCTCACTTTGGTGCAGTCACGGCAGATGAACTGAAAACGATTGAACAGGATGTCAATCAGGCAATCTGGGCATCGCTGGCTGTCGATATCGAAGAAATGAACATCGCCGATGCAAAAGCAAAAGGGGCAATGGCACTGTTCGGTGAAAAATATGGTGAAACGGTCCGCGTCGTATCGGCAGGAACGTATTCAATCGAATTATGTGGCGGGATCCACGTCAAGAACACGGCGGAAATCGGTCTTTTCAAAATTGTTTCTGAATCAGGTATCGGTGCTGGTACACGTCGGATTGAAGCGGTCACAGGAGCTGGTGCATATCGTGTCATGAATGCGCATCTTGAGACGCTCGAACAAGCAGCACGTGTCCTGAAGACGAAAACGACGGAAGTTCCGAGTCGAATTGAAGCGTTACAAGTTCAATTACGTGAGACAGAACGCGCAAACGAATCACTCCAAGCAAAACTTTCGAATATCGAAGCAGCATCACTTAAAGATGACGTTGAACTGATCAATGGTGTCCAAGTCCTTTCGAAACGTGTCGATGTGTCTGATATGGATGCATTACGTGGGATGATGGATGAATTGAAAGGTTCACTCGAGTCAGCAATCATCGTCCTCGGCAGTGCGCAAGGCGACAAAGTGAACCTCGTCGCAAGTGTCTCGAAAGACTTAATCGACCAAGGTTATCATGCCGGGAAATTGATTAAAGAAGTTGCGACACGTTGCGGCGGCGGTGGCGGTGGTCGCCCCGATATGGCCCAAGCAGGCGGGAAAGATGCTTCGAAATTAAATGAAGCGTTGGCGTATGCTTCACATTATGCGCAATCACTGGCATAATAGAAAAGTAGTGTAAATGAAAGAGGTGATTAACGTGAGTCAGATGGATCAAACGATGAAATTTAATTTTCCGGAAGACGATAGTAAAGCAGCGACACGGGAAGTGTTGTTGACGGTCTATCACGCTTTGGAAGAGAAAGGATATCATCCAATTAATCAGATCGTCGGATACCTTCTATCTGGGGATCCTGCTTACATTCCTCGTCATAATGATGCACGTAATCTAATCCGTAAGATTGAACGAGATGAATTGCTTGAAGAACTCGTCAAATCCTATCTGTCGGAGAGTGGAGACAAAAAATGAAGCGTGCGATCGGACTCGATGTCGGTTCGAAGACGATTGGAGTCGCGGTGAGTGATTTGATGGGCTGGACGGCGCAAGGCGTCGAGACCGTCAAATGGACAGAACCCGATTATCCTGTCGCCTTCAAGCGACTAGAGGCAATCATTAAAGAGTACGGTGTCGAAATCATCGTCATCGGACATCCGAAAAACATGAACGGTTCGATTGGTCCGCGAGCAGAAGCAAGTGAAGCGTTCGCGCGTGAAATCGAATCAGCGACAGGACTTTCAACAGTTCTCGTCGATGAGCGTCTCACGACGATGCAGGCAGAGCGTATGTTGATCGACGCAGATGTCAGTCGAAAAAAACGAAAACAAGTCATCGATAAGATGGCGGCAGTCATGATCCTACAATCGTATTTGGATCGGGCGAACCGGTAAAGGAGGAAATGAGATGTCTGAAGAAAAGCGCCAGTATCTCTTTCCGGATGAAGACGGTGGCGAACATCTTTTCGAAGAATGGTACCGTTATGTCAGCGAGCGAACAGGGAAAACGTATCTGTTCCTCGAAATGATAGGGAATCCAGAAGATGGCGCAGATGATTTAATCATCTGTGAGATTGATGAGTATGGAGAAGGCGACGATGATTTTGAATTGAGCCTGATCGATGAAAATGATGAGCAGACTTGGGATGAACTCGAGACTGCATTAAAGGAGCGGATGAATGATGCAACAGAATGAACCAACACGTTACGTAATTCCAGATGGTGAAGGTAATGATTTCGAATTTATGGAGCGGTTACGTTATGAGAGCCCACGCTCAAACAAAACGTATATCTTCCTCGAGCCAGTCGGTGCTGACTACGACAACGCGGAAGAAGTCGACATCTTCGTTTACGAACTAGACGAGTATGGCGACGGAGACAATGACTTCAATCTTGTTCCGATCGAAGAAGATGACACGGAAACGTGGGATGAAATCGAAGAAGTCTTCAATACATTAGAAGACGAGCTTGAATAACCGACTCGTGTATAAGGTGATGTCGAAGGAGCAATGCTCTTTCGAGGTCACCTTGTTTTAAGAGAAAAAGGAGGAACCGATGGAGAACGAATGGAAGCACAATGCTGAAATCGAAAACAAGCGCCGCCGGACATCACGCCGGATTACGCTCATCATCCTTTCAGTGTTATTCACGATTTTCTTAGTAGCAGGTGCGGCAATCTATATCTTTTTAAAAAATTCACTCGAACCCGTCAACGCGGACGCAACAAAATCCGTGAAAGTCGAAATTCCGTTAGGTGCTGGAACAAGTACGATTTCAAATATCCTAAAGGACAAAGAATTGATTGCAAATGAAACGATTTTTCGCTATTACGTTCGCTATAAGAATGAATCGTCATTCCAAGCGGGAACGTACACGCTGACGCAAGCGATGACACCGGACGAAATCATCAATAAGTTGAAAACCGGTAAAGTCATGAAAGCAGCAGATGTCAAGATGACGATTCCTGAAGGGATTACGATGGATCGGCAAATCGCCGTGATTGCAAAAGCAACGGGCTTTAAGCAAGAGGCTGTTCGTAAAGCACTGACGGATCAAACGTACATCAACAGTTTGATTGAAAAGTATCCGATGTTAACGGATGAAGTGAAACAAAAAGGAGTACTCTACTCCCTTGAAGGTTACTTGTTCCCGGCGACGTATGAATTTGATAAAGGGAAAAACATCAATCAAATTGCTGAGACGATGCTTGACGAGATGGAAAAAATTTATGATGCAAATGCAGATGCGATTAAAGAATCAGGAATGACATTCCATGAAGTCCTCAGTCTTGGATCGATGGTTGAACGTGAAGCGGCAACAGCGAAAGACCGCCGTGAAATCGCTGGCGTTTTCAAAAATCGTCTTGATGATGGTATGAAACTTCAGTCGGATCCAACAGTCTGGTATGGTACGGGGGAAAACACGGCATTAACGACATTGAAAGATCTTGAGAATAACTCGAAATACAATACGTATAAATATGAGGGGATTCCAATCGGTCCGATTTCAACAGTCAGTAAAGATTCCGTACTCGCCGTACTCAATCCGAATAAAACAAAGTATGTTTATTTCTTTGCTCGGCCACCGAGTGAAAAAAATCCAAAAGGACAGATTCTTTACGAAGAGACGTATGAAGAACATCAACGTAATGTCGTAAAGTATAAACCGGAATGGGTTGAATACGAAGCAAGTAAAGAGCAATGAGCATCGGGTTGGTTTGGGACGAGTATTTTCGTTCCAGGTCAACCTGTTTATGCGGAGAAGGAGTAGTTCGAATGAATGAGTTTACAGCGTATGTTGAAGCAATGATTAAGCCACGTGATTCGCTACTCGAAGAGATGGAAGCATATGCTAAGGAACATCACATCCCAATCATTGAATTGACGGGGTCAGAAGTGTTATTATCCTTGCTGACGCTACAACAACCAAAGCGGATACTCGAACTCGGGACGGCAATTGGATATAGCGCGATTCGAATGGCACGTGCATTGCCGAACGCACGCATCACGACAGTCGAACGAAATGCAAAACGGTATGAAGAGGCAAAAGCATTCATCGCCCGGTCAGATGTCGCGGACCGAATTGACATCGTTTTTGCAGATGCAGTAGAATTAGCCGAAACCCTTGACCAAGAGTTCGATGCAATCTTCATCGATGCGGCGAAAGGGCAGTATCAAAAATTCTTCAACGGTTATGGGCGGCTTGTGCCAATAGGCGGGATTTTATACACGGATAATCTGTTTTTACATGGTGATGTTTTAGAAACAGATCCAAAAACGTTTGATCGAAGAAGACGACGACTCGTCCGTCTCGTCAAGGAATTCACAGTCTGGATGATGGAACAAGAACAATACGATACGACGATTTTTCCACTCGGAGACGGTGTTTCCGTAAGTCGAAAAATCAAGTCGGAATGATGGAGGAACAAAATCAATGCAAAAACCGGTTGTAATTGGCGTTGCTGGAGGTACGGGATCAGGAAAGACGACAGTCGCACGCTCACTCGTCGCAGCTTTCCCGATCGAATCGATCGTCATGATCGAGCAAGATGCTTACTATAAAGATCAAAGTACACTCTCGATGGAAGAAAGATATCAAACAAATTATGACCATCCGTTTGCATTCGATAATGATTTGCTGATTAACCACATCAAATCGTTACGTGAAAACATTGCGGTCGAAAAACCTGTTTATGATTACGTTGCGCATACGCGAGCGGAGGAGACGATCAAACTCGATCCACGTGATGTTATCATCGTCGAAGGAATCTTAGCGCTTGAAGATGAGCGTTTACGGGAATTGATGGATATTAAAGTGTTTGTCGATACAGATGCGGACGTACGGATTTTACGACGGATGCAACGTGATATCAACGAACGTGGTCGATCAATCGACTCGGTCGTCGAGCAGTATACGAATGTCGTCCGTCCGATGCATCTTCAGTTTTGTGAGCCGACAAAACGCTATGCAGATATCATCGTTCCGGAAGGTGGAGAGAATCATGTCGCGATTGATCTCCTCGTAACGAAGATTCGTGCCATACTCGATTATCGAACAGCACTTGATGAAAGAGGATATTGATTCCAAAAAAGATGTGAATATACTATACTAGTGGAATAAAAAGGAGCGTGACAAAAATGGCAGAAAAACAGTATTATATGACGCTTGACGGTAAAGCGAAAATTGAGAACGAGTTAAACGAACTGAAGTCAGTCCGCCGTAAAGAAGTAGTTGAAAATATTAAGATTGCACGATCTTTCGGAGACTTGTCTGAGAACGCAGAATATGATTCAGCGAAAGAAGAACAAGCGATGGTCGAAGGACGAATTGCACAACTTGAGGAAATGCTACGTAACGTAGCAATTATTTCTGAAGAAGAAAAGGATATTTCGGTCGTTAGTATCGGAACGACGGTCACATTCTTGATTCTTGAAGATGATGAAGAAGAAACGTACACGATTGTCGGAAGTGCAGAAGCGGATCCGTTCACAGGTAAAATCTCGAACGAATCACCAATCGCTAAAAGCTTACTCGGACATAGTGTAGGTGAGAAAGTATCGGTACAGGCTCCAGGTGGAGATTTCGCTGTAAAAATTACATCGATTAAATAAATAAAACGATGAAGCCGGAGCAATCCGGCTTTCTGTATGATGGAGGAATGAGTATGCCAATCGCTATCATTGGAGCAATGGAAGAAGAGGTCAACTTACTTCGGAATGAACTTTCTGAACGAAAAGACACGATGATTGCTAACTATCATTTTTATGAAGGTTTGTTGAACAGTGTGCCAGTCGTCATCTTGAAATCAGGCATCGGGAAAGTGAATGCTGCGATTGGAACGACATTGTTACTGGATCATTTTAAACCCAGTGCCGTCATCAATACGGGTTCTGCTGGTGGATTTAAGGCAGGGCTGACTGTCGGTGACGTCGTCGTCTCGACAGAAGTCCGTCATCATGATGTCGACGTGACAGCATTCGGATATGAATATGGACAAGTACCGGGTATGCCAGCTGCTTACGTGGCAGACGAAAAACTTGTCGCGACAGCTGAAGCCGTCATCGAACGGATGGAGTCGATTAATGTCGTTCACGGTCTAATCGTGACAGGAGATTCCTTCATTCATGATACAGAGCGCTCGACACTTATTAAAAAGAACTTCCCGGACGTCGCAGCAGTTGAAATGGAAGCAGCACCGATCGCACAAGTCTGTCATCAATTCGATGTTCCTTTCGTCGTAACACGTTCGATCTCGGATAGTGCAGATGAGGAAGCTTCACTCTCATTTGATGAATTTTTAGAAATTGCGTCGATTAACTCTGCGAAGATGGTCATGGAAGTTGTACGAACGCTAGCAGATTCTGAAGCGTAAGGTGGACGGAGGAGGGCCCTGATTGAAGGGACCCTTCTTTTTTCTTTGACAAAAAAGGATTAACGCTTTATATTAGTACCAGATACTAATACTAAAGGAGCGACCACATGAATATCGGGATTGTAGGACTAGGGACGTCATTACCAGAAAGTCGAATTACAAATGATGATTTAGCGAAAACGCTTGATACGAGCGATGAATGGATTCGGACACGAACGGGAATCGGTGCAAGACGGATTGCAACAGACGAAGTCGATGTAACGGATTTAGCGACAGAGGCCGCTAAACAAGCATTGATCGATGCGGACCTAACAGCAGACGATATCGGATTGATTGTCGTCGGAACAGCGACGGGACGTGCCTTTCCTTCAACAGCCTGTATCGTTCAGGAACGGTTAGGGGCGCTAGGCGCGACGGCATTTGATGTTAGTGCTGCCTGCAGCGGCTTCATTTTCGCTCTTCAAACAGCATCAAGCATGATGGAGACGACGAACTCTAAATATGCGCTTGTCATTGGGGCAGAAAAAATGTCGAGCATCGTCGACTGGTCAGACCGGTCGACAGCAATTTTATTTGGAGATGGTGCGGGTGCAGTCGTCCTCGGACCAACAGAACAGCAAGGGTTGAATGCGTTTGAACTCGGAACGGATGGGCGAGGAGCGCATCTGTTGTTTAAAGAGTTGGATGGGCCAATTGAAATGAACGGACGAGAAGTGTTTAAATTTGCCGTTCGAAAATTACCAGAGATTGTCGATAAAGTCATTCAAAAAGCGAACGGATCGTTGGAATCACTTGACTTATTGATTCCGCACCAAGCAAACTTACGGATTATCGACGCGGCACGCGAACGATTAGGCATCGATGAAAAGAAAGTCATCGTCACGATTGATGAACATGCAAATACATCAGCGGCTTCGATTCCGTTGGCTTTAGAAGAAGCGCGGCGTCAAGGGCGACTACAGCCGGGAACGACACTCGTTCTCGCAGGCTTTGGTGCCGGATTGACTTGGGGAGCTTCTTACATTACTTGGACTAAAGGGGAGAACATATAAGATGACGAGAAAACGAGTAGTAGTTACTGGTATGGGTGCACTAACACCGATTGGAAATGATGTGGATACATTTTGGAATGCATTAAAAGCAGGTGAAAACGGGATTCGTCCGATGGAGCGACTTGATATCGATGAGTATCCAACAAAAGTGACGGGTGAGTTACAAGGGTTTGATATTACAGAATTCATCGAAGCAAAAGAAGCACGCAAGATGGATCGATTTGTTCACTATTCACTGGTCGCAAGCATGGAAGCTGTCAAAGATGCAGGACTTGATGTCAAGTCGAATGCTGAACGTACAGGCGTATGGATTGGTTCAGGGATTGGTGGCGTGGAGACGATTGAAAAACAAGCGAAAATCTACTTTGAGCGCGGACATCGTCGTGTCAGCCCGTTCTTCATTCCAATGATGATTCCGAATATGGCTAGTGGTCAAGTTTCGATTTATACAGGAGCGAAAGGTCCAAATAACTGTTCTGTCACTGCCTGTGCTTCAGGTACGAATGCAATCGGTGAAGCGTTACGCGTAATCGAACGTGGTGATGCGGATGTCATGATTGCCGGTGGGGCGGAAGCACCAATCACGAACTTAGCGTTCGCCGGTTTTTGTGCGAACAAAGCGATGTCGACAAATCATGACCCGAATACAGCGAGCCGTCCATTCGATGAGGGACGCGATGGATTTGTCATGGGAGAAGGGGCAGGCATTCTCGTCCTTGAAGAATACGATCACGCGATTGCTCGTGGAGCAAAAATCTACGCAGAGGTCAGTGGATACGGTCTGACTGCAGATGCGTATCATATTACTGCTCCAGATCCGGATGGTGATGGAGGCGCACGTGCGATGGCGATGGCGATTCAAGATGCGAACATCGAGCCAACTGCTGTTCAATATATCAATGCGCATGGTACGAGTACGCCGATGAATGATGTTCTGGAAACGAAAGCCATTCATACGGTCTTCGGAGAACATGCAGCGAAACTCGCTGTGAACTCGACGAAATCAATGATCGGTCATTTACTCGGTGGTGCAGGTGGCGTCGAGGCGATTGCAACAATCAAGTCGTTGCAAGAACAAACGGTTCACCCGACGATTCATCTCGAACAACCAAGCGAAGGCTGTAATTTAGATTACGTTCGTGAAGGTAGCAGAGCATGGGACGTCGAGTATGCAGTAAGCAATTCGCTCGGTTTTGGTGGGCACAATGCATCACTCGTCTTTAAGCGGTACCAGCAAGCATAATTCTTGAAGGATTGCGCTCTAAACCGCCTGCATGCCCGGTTTTCCGTCATAGTATTACCTAAAAAGTGTCATATTTCGTTGACTCCTACGGGAAGAAGTGCGTGTTTAACGCACTTTCAGGGGCAGGCAAGACCCTGCTCGTGTCCGTGAGGACCAAGGAGCAACAGCTTGCGCAACGCCCGAGGAAAGCAACGAAAAAAATGCTTTATCTCTTGATAACACTTTGTCTACAGCCTGGAGCGACCTACTGTCAATAAGACAGTAAGGTCGCTTTTTTGGTTGAATTCTGTTTGAATAATAGAGTCACTTTAAAAATAAAAGGGGAAAAATATGTCTAAGCAATTTAAACTGTTTGTTTTAATGTTTTTAGTAATCGGAGTAATCATTAGTGGATTCGTTGTGTTTCAACAAAACACAACAGAGGAAGCCTCTACAAAAAAGCAACAACAGCATATGACAATCATTGAGTCATCGATGCCACGAGTACCGGATATTGCACAGGCAACAGATAATCGTTCACAAACGTTGCTTGCACAATTATATGAAGGACTATTTGTGTTTACTGGCGGTCCATCTGTCCGAAAAGGTCTCGCCCGAACGATGACTGTTTCGGATAACGGCTTGACGTACACGATTGAACTAAAAGAAACAAAGTTCGTTGACGGTACGCCAGTCGAAGCGCAAGATTTTGTTGATAGTTTTCAACGTGTTGCTTCAAATGAGACAAATTCACCATATGGTTTTTTATTTGAAGTTTTTAAAAATGGACGACAAGTCAATGATGGCGAACTCCCACCGAATAAACTTGGTGTTAGAGCAGAAGGAAAATCAACGCTAATCATTGAATTAAATCAGCCGGTTTCGGATTTATCACAATTACTGGCCATGTCTGTCTTTTATCCACAACCTGAAGTAAGCGAATGGTCGGATTTGAATGAAAATGGTCCATTTAAAATGCGTGAGATGAAAAAGGCATCCTACATGCTTGAAAAAAATGATCATTATCATCAAGCGACTGTGGTTCAGCTCGATACCGTCAAAAGTATCACCGCTAAAAGTATGTCAGATCAGGTGACAGCATATCGAAATGATCAGGCAGACATGTTGCCATTAATTGAAGGATTTGATACAAATCTTTTGATGGGGGACGAGCCTACTTATCAAAAAAGTCGGAGCGGAGTCTTTTATCTGGCCTTTAATATGAACGACCCATTATTTAAAAGTCGAAATGCCCGTCAAGCCATCTCTTCTACACTGATGAATCAACAAACACTGAACTTGCCGCTCGGATTATCAGGGAAACCGACGAATCGTTTTGTAGTAACGGCGAGTGACTGGATTTCTCCACCTCAAGAGCAAACAACGACAAAGTGGAAACAGGCAACTAAGAAAAAAGTGAAGGTTGAATTGTTGAATTTTGATGATCAAAAAGCATTGGAGCTAGGGAAAACAATTGAAAAAATTCTTGAAAAGCAGCTGCCTGGAATCGATATTGTTACTAAAAATGTAGATATCGAAGATAAAATACGCCTTGAACAATCTGGTGATTTTTCCATGACGCTGACAGGCTGGATGCCTGACTACCCAGGTCCTCTCGCATATTTAAATCAATTCGTATCCGATAATCCTTTGAATAAAGTAAATTACAATTCAAAAGAATATGACAAATTGATTAAAGAAACAAGAAATGTAAAGACAATAAAAGAAAAAACTGTAGGTTATCGAACTGCTGAAAAAAAATTGATTGAAAAAGATGCGGTCATTATTCCACTTTATCAGACAACGGAAAATATGTTGGTAAAAGAAGGGATAAACGGCTTGACGGTGCCAATTTATGGACCTGAATATTTGCTTCGAACAGTAAAGAAATCGAATTAATCAATTAAGGAAGGACATGGGATGCACCCATGTCCTTCTTATTTTTTTGAAAAAATATTTAGAAAAATCGGATAAAAGCTTTGCAAAATTATCAGAACATTGTAAACTATTTGTAACGGAGAGTTTTGTTCGGCCAAAAAGTACTACTTTTTTTCGGACAAAAACTTTAGATTACTAGCTTTGGAAATTTTAGGGGGGTCATCGTATCATGAAAAAGAAAAGTTTTGCACTCGCTACCTCGGTAGCGCTCGTATCAAGCGCATTCCTTGCTGCTTGTTCGACGACTGATTCAAATGATTCATCGGGCGATAACGGTTCGGACAAAAAATCAAGTGAGCAGACGCTTAACCTGATCGAAAGCGCGGATATCCCGACGCTTAACCCAACAACTTCTACGGACGCTGTTTCTTTCAACGTCTTGAACAACACGATGGAAGGTCTTTACCGTTTGGATGACAAGCAACAGCCAACACCAGGTATTGCAGAAAGCCATACGGTTTCTGACGACAAATTGACGTACACGTTCAAGCTACGTGATGCTAACTGGTCTGATGGTACACCAATCACTGCAAAAGACTTCGAGTACGCTTGGAAAGAAGTGCTTAACCCAGAAAACGCATCGCAATATGCGTACGTATTCTACAACATCGAAGGTGCTGAAGAATACAACACGAAAAAAGGCGAGCGTGACGCGGTAGGCGTTAAAGCAGTTGATGATAAAACGTTCGAAGTAAAATTAAAATCACCTGCAGATTACTTCCTCGGATTGACTGGATTCGGTCCATTCATGCCGAAATCGGAAGAACTTTCGAAAGAAATCGGTAAGGGCTTCGGTACGACAGCTGACAAATCACTTTACAATGGACCATTCAAGTTAACAGAATGGACACGTGAACAAGGCTGGAAAATGGTTAAAAACGATAACTACTGGGATAAAGATAGCGTCAAATTAGACACGATCAATGTTAAGGTCGTAAAAGAAATTTCGACTGCTGTTAACCTTTACGAAAAAGGGACGATCGACCGTACAGGTCTTTCATCTGAATTCGTAGCTCAGTATCAAGATAATAAAGAATTTGAAACTAAAGGTGAATCAACAATCTTCTACCTTTACTTGAATACGAAAGTTGAAGCACTCGAAAATGAAAAAATTCGCCGTGCGATCGACATGGGATATAACAAAAAAGGAATCACGGATGTCATCCTTGCAAACGGATCACTTCCAGCAAACTATCTTGTACCAAAAGACTTCGCGAAAGATGCTGACGGAAAAGACTTCCGTGAAAAGTATCCAACATTCAACGAGTTCAATGCGGATGAAGCGAAAAAACTTTGGGAAGAGGGCTTAAAAGAAATCGGCAAAGATTCAGTCGAACTTGAGCTTCTTAACTATGATAGTGATGATGCGAAGAAAATCGGTGAGTTCTTGAAAGGCGAGCTTGAAAAGAACCTTCCAGGTATGAAAGTCACAATCAAGCAACAACCGTTCAAAAACAAACTTGATCTTGAAAACAAAGGCGACTTCGAATTCTCATTCGCAGGCTGGGGTCCTGACTATCAAGATCCAATGACGTTCCTCGATCTCTTCTTGACTGATGGACCATATAACCGTGGTGACTGGTCAGATCCAGAGTACGACAAACTCATCAAAGATGCACAAACACAAACGGATGCAGCAAAACGTTGGTCTGAGCTTCAAGAAGCAGAGAAAATCCTTCTTGATTCTGCGGGAATCTCACCTGTTTATCAACGTGGACGTGCGTTCCTCGTTAAACCATACGTAAAAGGTGTTGTCGAGCATAACTTCGGCGCAGACTTCTCTTACAAATGGGCTTCGATCGAAGGTAAATAAAATGTCAAGAGAGCGTCTCTAGTGTAGAGATGCTCTCTTTTTTTGACAAAAGGTCCCATACTCTTTACACAAAGAGCACGGGACCTTTTTTAATGAAAGAATTGATTATTTTTTGACTTTAGCACGTTTGCGTTGGAGCCCCATGGCTTTTTCTACTTTAGCAAGTTTACGAGAAGCGACGAGGTCAGCTTTTTCACGGCCTTGATCTAAAATGACATCGAGTTCTTCTGAATCGATTAACTCATAATAGCGCTTTTGAATCGGCTCGAGCTCGGCAATGATTGCTTCAGCAACATCTGCTTTGAACACGCCATAATTTGAACCTTCGTATTTCGCTTCGAGCTCAGCGATGGAGATATTAGCGAGTAGTGAATAGATTTCGAGTAAGTTTGAGACACCCGGTTTGTTTTCCCGATCGAACTTAACAATTCCTTCCGAATCCGTCACGGCCGACTTAATTTTTTTACGGATACTAGCTGGTTCATCGAGCATCGTGATGTAGCCTTTTGGATTCGTATCTGTTTTAGACATTTTTTTCTCTGGTGTCGTCAAACTCATGATACGAGCACCTGTTTCTGCGATGACTGGCTCAGGCATTTTAAAGGTCTCATAGTACCGGCTATTGAATCGTTGTGCTAAGTCGCGTGTCAACTCGATGTGTTGTTTTTGATCTTCACCGACAGGGACGAGTTCCGCATCATATAAAAGGATGTCAGAGGCCATTAACGTCGGATAGACGAAGAGACCTGCGCCAATCCGCTCTTTTCCTTGTGATTTATCTTTATATTGCGTCATGCGTTCAAGTTCACCCATACCTGCTAGGCACGTTAACATCCATCCGAGCTGCGCGTGTGCTTTGACTTCTGATTGGACGAAAATCGTCGCTTTTTCTGGGTCGAGACCACTTGCAATATACAGTGCAGCGAGGGCACGTGTATTGTTCATCAACTCGACACGGTCAATCTCGACTGTGATCGAATGGAGATCGACGATACAATAATAGGCATCATGCTCATCTTGTAAGTTGACAAAATGCTTCATCGCCCCAATGTAGTTTCCTAGCGTGACTGTACCGGTTGGTTTAATACCTGAAAAAATCGTTTTCATAATCGTTTCCCTCCGAAAATAGAATAAAAAAAGATGACTCGTCCCTTGAATAATCAAGGGACGAGTCATCGCGTTGCCACCCAAGTTGCTATGATAATAGCCGCTCTAAACTGCTGTAACGGGCAATCCCGTCTGACTCTACTTCACTGTTCAAGTCAGCCACTCCGAAGTCCATTCCATCTGCATCCACTATCCATTCACACCAACCATGGACTCTCTTAAAGTGACGACTCGATGTACTACTCTTCTTCACCGTGTTATTATACATGTAACTTAACAAGATTTTACCATAGACCATTGTCTAGCGTCACGAAAAATTCGTTTAAACGAATGATAAAAGCAATGAGAAAACAATGCACAATAAGCCGCTAGACAAGTATGGCCCTGTCCGGTTTAAAGAACGTTTCTGCTTTTCTTCATACACTTCGTGCTCTTCATCCTCGTCCTCGTGATACTCACCATCGATTTCTCGTAATCTTGCCTCACGTTGTTTTTTGAACCCGGCAGTCAGTCCTCTAAAAAATCCATTTGCAGACATGTTAGAAAATAATCCGATTGCCATTAAGATGAATCCTGAGATAAATAACCCACCCGAAAAGTGATAAAAAAAAGAATGGGTTGAATCCGTGAAACTCGCCCAAATGGTGTAAATAATCGATAAAATTAAAGCGATTAAAATCGGACGAAACAAGTGAAAACGCATAGTAGTCCCCCTTAATATGGATTATGAATTCATTATACGCAATGCTCCCGAAAGTTACGAATTTATTACGGTTATATATCTTAAAACAGCAAATAGTGTGACTATTCACTTGACGTTATTGTTATTCTCACATAAAATCAACTTATCACTTCGTTTGAATTTTCGAAACCAGGTCAATGCATTTTGGGGAATGCATGTGGATTCGATCCAACGTTATTGATGTCATAACTGTTTATGGCAACTTGAAAATTGAAAAGGAGATGACTCACCGATGAAGAAAAAAACTGTCGGTCTCGCGTTATCAGTCATGCTAGCAGGGAGTGTAGTCCTTGCAGGATGTTCGACGAGCGGAGATAAAGATTCAGGTTCTTCAGACAAGAAAAACTTGCGCTTAACGAGTACGTCCGATATTACGACGGTCGACCCGGCTAAAGCAACGGATTCAGTCGCATTTGATATGATTGGGAACACGATGGAAGGACTCTACCGGTTAGACAAAGAAGGTAAGGCGATTCCTGCACTAGCCGAAAAAACAGATATCTCGAGTGATAACCTCACGTACACGTTTACACTTCGTGAATCGAAATGGTCTGATGGTTCTCCAGTCAAAGCACAAGATTTTGAATTTGCTTGGAAACGTGCAGTTGATCCAGAAACAGGTTCAGGATATGCCTATATCTTTGATACCGTCAAAAATGGTGCAGCTGTCTCACAAGGGAAAAAACCAGTTGATGAATTAGGAGTCAAAGCACTTGATGATAAAACGCTTGAAGTAACACTTGAGCGTCCATCGCCGTACTTCTTGTCACTGACGTCATTTGGAACATATACACCGATTAGTGAAGATTTTTATAAAAAGAACGAAAAAGACTTTTCACTTCAACCGGATAAATTGTTATACAACGGACCATTCGTTTGGACCTCTTGGAAAACAGATTCAAAACGTGTCTTGACTAAGAATGAAAACTATTGGGATAAAGATGCCGTCAGTCTTGACGAAGTAACGATTCGTGTCGTTAAAGATTCGTCAACGGTTACTAACCTGTATGAATCGAATGACATCGATTATGCTGGCTTAACATCTGAACAAGTTGCTGTTTATGAATCGAAACCTGAATTCAATACGGCATTACGTTCTACGATCGCTTATTTGAAGTTCAATAACGAAGATGCGACGATGAAAGATGTCAATGCCCGCAAAGCGATCGCTCGCGCAATTGATCCTAAAGGCATCACGGAAACGTTACTTGCGAATGGTTCGATTCCAACAACAAGCTTCATTCCAAAAGACTTCATTAAAGATGAAGCTGGAAAAGACTATACGAGTGACATTAACTGGTTCGATCGTGATGGGAACGAAGCAGCTGATCTTTGGAAAAAAGCAAATGGCGATAAGAAAACAACGATTGAACTATTATCGTTCGACAGCGAAGACTCTAAAAAGACAAGTGAGTACATGAAAGGTCAAATTGAAAGAAACTTGCCGAACGTGACAGTTTCAATCAAACAACAGCCATTCAAGAACAAACTCGATTTAGAGTCTAAAGGTGACTACCAAATGTCGTATTCACTTTGGGGTCCTGATTACCAAGATCCAATGTCGAATTTGTCGATCTTTGAATCAACAAATAGTCAAAACGATGTTAATTACGACTCATCAGCATATGATAAGTTGTTGAATGCTGCCAATAAAGAAGCAGATGTTACGAAACGTCTCGACTTGTTCAAGCAAGCGGAAGCCCAATTGATCGAGAAAGATCAAGCAATTGCGCCATTGTATCAAGCAGGTGCAGCTTACTTGAGCCGTCCGACAGTTGAAAACTTCAAACGCCAATTGTTTGGTGCGGATTTCCAATACAAATATGTTGATATGAAGTAAAAAAACTGGAGCGTCCCGAATTAGGTTCAGGGAACGCTCCTGTTTTATACTACTTTTTCTGAATGTGTAATCATTTCTAAACGAAATGTGAACTATTTGTAAAAAAGATGTTCTAATTACTTTGTTAGCAAAGTATAATGGAATCAAACGAAAAATTCTGAAATATTGGTTAACTGTGAAAAAACAGTGATCATGGGGGGGCATCATATCAGGTTGGGACAAAAAAGAATTTAAAATTTTACAACAAAATTCTTGAATGTTCCGACAATTTTACGTCATACTGGTTTTATTGATGTTTTCGAAAAAAACAGAAAAATCTTTATAGGGGGTGCCATCTATGGGCCGTTATTTAGCTCAACGCCTTACTTACGGCGTACTGACGTTTTTACTCATCGCTTCATTCACGTTCTTCTTGATGGATCTGTTACCAGGTTCACCGTTCCAAAACCAGGAAAAGCTTTCTCCTGAGCAATTGAATATCCTTCGGGATAAGTACAACTTGAATGATCCACTTCCACAACGCTACGCAGCGTACATGGTTAACTTGTTCCAAGGTGACTTAGGAGTATCATTTAAATATGATAGCCGTCCTGTTACAGATTTAATCATGGAACGGATCGGACCGTCAGCTCAATTAGGAGCACAAGCACTTATACTCGGTGTCTTTGCAGGTCTTTTACTTGGTGTCGTTGCGGCACTACGTCATAACACAGCGATTGATTACGGTGCGATGTTTGCATCAGTACTCGGTATTTCAATACCGTCGTTCGTATTTGCTTCGCTTCTTCAATACTACGTAGGAGTGAAATGGGGCATTTTGCCGGTCGCCTTCTGGGAAAGCCCAGCACATACGATTTTGCCTACAATTTCCTTGTCCTTAGGAGTTACTGCCTCCATCGCTCGTTTTGTTCGAACGGAGATGCTCGAGGTAACAGGACAGGATTATGTCACGCTTGCTAAGGCAAAAGGACTAGATGGACAATCGATCACGTGGAAACACATGGTGCGTAATGCCTTGATTCCAGCAATTACGATTCTTGGACCGATGACTGCTGCCTTAATCACAGGAACACTCGTCATTGAAAGAATCTTTGCTGTACCGGGTCTTGGTGAGTTGTTCGTATCATCAATCACGCTAAATGACTATACAGTCATCATGGGAACAACACTGTTCTTCTCAGCGGTCTTCATCCTTATGATTTTGATCGTCGACTTACTGTACGGTGTCGTTGATCCACGGATTCGTTTGGGGGGTAATGAATAATGGCAGAGCAAAATTCAAATGCAAAAACGGAACAATTCGATTCGTCACTGTTTCAAACGGTTGAGTTCAACGAACAAGCCGGAGAGCGTATCGCCGGAAAAAGTTTAAATTTCTGGCAAGATGCCTGGACGCGTCTTATTCGAAATAAAGCAGCGATTCTTTCGCTCATCATCATTCTTATCATTGCGTTACTTTCAATCTTCGGACCGATGATTTCAGGGCGCGATGCTTACACGCAAACAATCACGCAAGCGAAGCTACCACCAAAAGTAACAGGGCTTGAGTGGGCCGGATTTGATGGTATGGCAACATTAGGTGATAAAGAAATTGATTTTTACGAGCAAAAACAAGTAACAGAAAACTACTGGTTCGGAACGGATCATCTCGGACGTGACTCTTGGTCACGTGTCTGGGAAGGTACACGCGTTTCACTCTTTATTGGTGTCATGGCTGCAATCATCGATGTCATCATCGGTGTCACATATGGTGGACTTTCTGCTTACTATGGCGGTCGTGTTGATAACATCATGCAACGTATTACGGAAATCCTGACCGGGATTCCGAACTTAATCTTAATCATTCTGTTCATCTTGATTCTTGAACCGGGGATCACGACGATTATCTTGGCAATGACCATCACCGGATGGATTGGGATGAGTCGACTCGTTCGAGGACAAATCTTGAAACTTAAGAATCAGGAATTTGTACTCGCAGCACGTACGCTTGGGGCTTCTAGCTCACGTTTAATCTTTAAGCATTTGATTCCAAATACTCTTGGAATTATTATCATCTCACTTATGTTCACGATTCCTAGTGCGATTTTCTTCGAAGCGTTCCTTAGCTTCATTGGACTTGGTCTCGCTCCACCGAAACCGTCCCTTGGTACATTGATCAACGAAGGGTACAAAGAATTGAAGACGTTCCCTTACTTGCTTGTCGTGCCATCGACGGTCATCGTACTCCTAATGATCAGCTTTAACATGTTGGCCGATGGATTACGGGATGCGTTTGACCCACGTCTACGCCGCTAACGGAAATTAGAGAGGAGTTCATCCACAATGGAAACTATTTTATCTGTACGCGACCTAACCGTCGCTTTCCATACGTATGCCGGGACGGTACAAGCCGTCCGTGGCGTATCGTTTGATTTAAAAAAAGGTGAAACACTTGCAATCGTTGGTGAATCTGGTTCAGGAAAGTCGGTTACATCAAAAGCAATCATGCGACTGATTCCGAATCCTCCTGGTGAGATCACGAATGGTGAGATTATTTTCGAAGACCGTGACTTAGTCAAGTTGTCGGACAAGGAAATGCAAAAAGTTCGTGGTCGTGACATCGCAATGATCTTCCAGGATCCGATGACATCACTCAACCCGACGATGACAATTTACAAACAGATTGCAGAAGGTTTGAAACGTCACCAAGGCTTGACAGGGGATGCCGCAAAAAAACGGACGCTCGAATTATTGACGCTCGTAGGGATTCCGAATCCGGAAGCACGTTTAAAACAATATCCACACCAATTATCAGGTGGGATGCGTCAACGGATCGTTATCGCGATTGCGTTAGCATGTAATCCGAAAGTTTTGATTGCCGATGAGCCGACGACAGCACTCGACGTTACGATTCAAGCTCAGATTTTAGAGCTCTTAAAAGACATTCAACAAAAAACAGGTACAGCAATCATCTTCATCACGCATGATCTCGGTGTCGTGGCGAACATGGCCGACCGCGTAGCTGTTATGTATGCTGGGAAATTGATTGAAAAAGGTACGGTTGATGAGATTTTCTATGAACCACGCCACCCGTACACATGGGGACTTCTCGGATCGATGCCACGCCCTTCAGATGACCGTTCGCAGGACTTACCGGCGATTCCGGGTACGCCACCGAACTTGCTTCATCCGCCTACAGGTGATGCATTCGCACCACGTAATCAATATGCGATGAAAATTGATTTCGAGAAAGAACCTCCGTTCTTCCGTATCACTGATACACACGAAGCAGCAACGTGGTTGTTACATCCACAAGCTCCTTACGTAGAACCACCAGCAGCCATCCGTGACCTCGCACTGAAATATCGTCCAGATAGTACATTTGCGAAGTCGCTTTTGAAAGGCGGTCTTAAGTAATGGAAAACCGTAATAAATTACTTGAAGTAAAAAATCTAAAGCAACATTTCAATATTGGACGAGGACGTGTCGTCAAAGCAGTAGACGGACTTTCATTTGATATTTATGAAGGAGAAGTACTTGGTCTTGTTGGAGAGTCAGGTTGCGGCAAATCGACGACGGGTCGTTCGATTATCGGACTTTACGATGCGACAGACGGGGAAGTCTTGTTCAAAGGTGAGAATGTCCATGCGAAGAAATCACGTAAAGAAAAATTGAAGTTCAACCGTGCGATGCAAATGATTTTCCAAGATCCTTACGCATCTCTAAATCCACGGATGACAGTCGGAGATATCATCGCAGAAGGAATTGATATCCACGGACTTGCGAAATCAAAAGAAGAGCGAGATAACCGTGTCTACGACTTGTTAGAAACAGTAGGTTTGACGAAAGAACACGCGAGTCGTTACCCCCACGAATTCTCTGGTGGTCAGCGTCAACGGATTGGGATCGCACGTGCACTAGCAGTAGAACCGGACTTCATCATTGCCGATGAGCCGATCTCAGCACTTGACGTTTCCATCCAAGCACAGGTCGTCAACTTGATGAAACAATTACAACGTGATCGCAGTTTGACGTATTTATTCATCGCCCACGATCTTTCGATGGTTAAATATATTTCGGACCGGATTGGTGTTATGTATCAAGGTCACCTTGTTGAGTTATGTGATGCGGATCGTTTGTACGAGAACCCAGTTCATGCGTATACGAAGTCGCTCTTATCTGCAATCCCGCTACCGGATCCAGAGCACGAACGGACACGTAAACGGATTGTCTATGATCGCCCGACAGGCGGAGCCGTTGGTAAATCGAGTGAAGATTCGAGTATCCCTGCACTTCGTGAAATCGAGCCGGGACATTACGTCTCGATGACGGATGCTGAGCTTGAAGCGTATCAAGCACAACTCGTCTAATAAAAAAAGCATTCCTGAATCGTTCAGGAATGCCTTTTTTTAGTTTTCGGAAGCGATTCGTGGAAGGTTACTAAAGCGATGGACAACTGAATCTAATGCATCAAGACGTTTGACGGCTTCATCAAAGGGGATTTTCTCATAATGATGCAAACCACCCGGTTGCTCTTCTAACGTATCGGCATCGTGGACGAGTTGTTGGAGTGGGGTCCGGTTAATTGTACCTGGTGGGAGATATGAATCCGTGTGTAAGAGGACGGCAAGCGAGATTTCTTTTGCGCGTGCCGGCTCTTCCCCTAAACGAATTAATAACTTATGGGCACGTTCTGCTCCTTTAATCGCATGAATATCATTTTGACGGTAAAGATCATAATTCCATGTTCCATCCGTATACCATTCATAATGGCCGATGTCATGAAGCAGTGCTGCTTTTGTCGCCGAATCAGCATCAAGACCACGCTGTGTCGCAAGCGTCAATGCCCGTTCCGCAACGGAAATCGCATGATTGAGCCCAGAACGCTCTAAATATTTTTGGGCAATCGGGTGTTCGATAATTGTAACTAAAGTAACTGGCATAACTGAAATGCTCCTTTCAACGAGTAAGTATTTCTATATACTCTACGTGAATTTGCAAGTAATTGCAACTCTCTGCTTAAATGAACGCAACAATCTCACACATTTAATTAACCGAAGTAGGAATAGAATTTAGGCAAACGTGGTATACTAATTAATGTAGAAGATGATAATTCAGCTTTCGTTGGTTGCTTGTTCTTTTTTCGGACCGAGTGAGGTGTCGGAGTTATGAAAGAACGTGATAAGAAGAAAAAGTTGAAAAAACGACTTTTGCGGGATATTTTCGAAAAGAAATTAAAAGAAATGAAACTCCCGAAAGCAAAAGAAACGATTTCTCAACCTTTTGATCACACGCCAGCTTGCTGAAGCCACCTCGTGGCTCCAGCGAGTTTTTTTACGAAAAAGTTCTTTCATCTTAAAAAATAGCTAGGTTTTATTTGAAATTCAATGTAAACTGTCAAGTAATAGAATCATCATTAATAATTAGGAAAAGGATACGTTCCTTTTTATAGTTCAGACATGATGTAAATCAGGGGGAGGATGTTTTTCAATGGTAACACTCTATACTTCACCAAGCTGTACTTCTTGTCGTAAAGCGCGCGCGTGGCTTGAAGAACATGAAATCCCATTTGTGGAACGAAATATTTTTTCGGAACCATTGTCGCTTGATGAAATCAAACAAATTCTTCGTATGACGGAAGATGGAACAGATGAGATTATCTCGACACGTTCAAAAGTCTTTTCTAAATTAGACGTTTCAGTCGAGAACTTGTCGCTGCAACATCTTTATGATTTAATTCAAGAATATCCTGGATTGTTACGTCGTCCGATTTTGATTGACGAAAAACGACTCCAAGTTGGATATAATGAGGATGAAATTCGCCGTTTCTTACCACGTAAAGTTCGCACTTTCCAATTGATGGAAGCGCAACGCTTGGTAAACGAATAAATTTTAACCAGCGCGCTGCTTCCGTGAGCAGTGTGCTTTTTGTTACCGTCAAAAAAGGTTAAAATAAAGATAACAAAGGAATATACCCTATATGGTTAAAAAGGGGTTCTTTTTGAATCCATGTTATGTGCTCGTTCGTATACTAGATAAGAGCGAGATGAAAGGAGTGGACATATTGAAAATCGAACGCGTCAATGACAACACGGTCAAGTTCTTCATTACGTATACGGATATCGAACGCCGCGGCTTTGCCCGAGACGAGATTTGGTATAACCGTGAGCGTGGAGAACAGTTATTCTGGCAGATGATGGATGAAGCGAATGAAAAAGAGTCCATCTCCTTCGAAGGTCCACTATGGATACAAGTTCAAGCATTTGAAAAAGGTCTTGAAGTGACGGTTACAATCGCTAAAACAACAGTTGATGGCGAACAAGTGGATGAAGAAGAGTTGGATTCATTACTCCGTTCAGCAATGTCTGAGGCAGAAGATAAAGAAACAGAACTCAGCCAAGACGTATTATTTGAAACGACGGATTTTGAGCATGTTATTGCTCTTAGCCAATATGCAGAAGCACCGGTCTTCAAAGATTTGAAAACAGCGCTCTATCAAAAAGATGGTGCCTACTTGCTCCACGTCCATTTTAAAGACGAAGTGGAAGTGGAAGAACAAGAAAACGTGATGAGTTTGATTGCCGAGTACTTGCAATTTAGCGAACAAACGATTCATCCGGTCGCAGAGTATGGTAAAACCATCATTGTCGACGATGTTTTTGCTGTCGTCCGTAAGCACTTTACGAACTAAATACAAATGTCACGTTAAAAGGACTGCTCCTATACAAAAAGGGAGCAGTCCTTTTTTTGTTAGCATCACGTCAATGTATATCCACCATCGACGATTAATGATTGGCCATTGATATAACTAGCTTTATCCGACAATAAAAAACAAACGACTTCTGCAATTTCAGCCGGCTGTGCTGCGTTCCCGCGAAGGTGATGTTTCATTGCCAAGTCAAACTTGTCTTTCCCACCGTATAAGGAATGGCTTAATGCTGTATCGACGGGGCCGGGGCAGATCGCATTAAAACGATACTTTCCATGAAACCGGGCCGCGTAAGTTTTCGTAAGGGTGATAAGAGCACTTTTTGAAGACGCATAAGGTAAGAGCATCGCCGGGAATTTGACATGTCCGACGATTGCGCTATTGTTAACGATTGAAGCCCCTTTGGAAAATCGTTTGACAGCGAGTTGAATGATTTGTTCAGGTGCATGATAATTGACTTGGAATACTTCTTGTTGGGCATCTGTTACGCGTTCAGGTGCGACAGGTTTTCCAAAAGTTCCGGCATTGTTAAAAATGCCATCGATGGTTGGAAAGTCAGTCGCGGTGTCATCGAAGAACTGCTGAATCTCTGGTGGTTTAGCAAGATCGACCTGGAAGAAATGAATGTTGCCTTGTCCATGTTGTTCGAGTACCGTTCCTTTTTCGGTATTTCTCCCTAAGGCAAGAACGGTATGTCCTTCTTTTGCAAGTTGGAGGGTGGTCGCTTCCCCGATTCCACCAGTCGCGCCCGTTACGATGTAAGTTTTCATTCGAATACTTCCCTTCTGATAATAGAGTCGAAAAACTTGATACATAGTAAAAAGAAAGAGGAGGGGATTTCATGTTACGACGTGTTCAACTGCTGATGACGTTACTGTTGACCTGTAGCTTACTGGCGTTTTTGTCTTACTACTGGAGTGTCTACATGGTCGGTTGGTTATCAATCGTCATCATCTTAATCGTTTTAAGTGTCTTCATCATCATCTTACTTGAAAATCGAAATCCCGAACGGACTTTAGTCTGGGCGCTTGTCATGATGGCGCTGCCCGTCGTAGGCGTGTTCGTCTATTTCACGTTCGGTCAGAACTATCGCCGTAAAAAAATGTTTCGCTTAAAAGCGATGCTTGATGAAGAGTCATACATTAAATATCGTACCCAATTTGATCATGGCATACACAATCGAGTGTTCAAACATGGATATTATGCAAAGGTTGTCAAACTTATCGATTCCATCAGCCGGCTTCCAATATCGTATAATACACATACGAAGATATTGACTAACGGAGAGGAGAAATTTCCGCTCTTGCTCGCTGAAATCCGTCAAGCGGAGCACCATATTCACTTAGAGTACTATATTGTCCGCGATGATGCGTTAGCCCTCGAGTTACAAGCCGCTTTGATTGAACGTGCTGAGGCTGGGGTCGAGGTTCGTTTCTTATATGACGCAGTCGGTTGTTTCTCTACTGACAAAAGTTACTTTAAAAAGATGATTCAGGCTGGCATTGAAGTGCATGCCTTTTTCCCTGTCGTCCTTCCCTTCATCTCCAGCAAATCCAATTATCGAAACCACCGTAAAATCGTTGTTATTGATGGAACGGTCGCATTTACAGGCGGAATCAATGTCGGAAATGAATACATCGGGAAAGATAAAGCATTCGGATTTTGGCGAGATACGCATCTTGTCGTTCGTGGAGAGGCTGTGTCAGAGCTCCAATTGATATTTTTACAGGATTGGTACTACATGACAGGAGAGCGTCTGTTCACACCTTTCTACATGGAGCCGCTCGAAGTGGTCACGGATGCAACAGGGGGCGTTCAAATCATCGCCAGTGGACCGGACGAACCGCAAGAGACCATGAAGTCGCTTTACTTCGCATTGATTACGGAAGCACGAAGTTCGGTCTACATTGCTTCACCGTACTTGATTCCGGACGAGGACTTGATGACAGCATTAAAAACAGCAGCGATGTCCGGAATCGATGTTCGAATTCTCTTGCCGAGTTTTCCGGATCATAAAGTTGTTTTTTATGCGAGTCGCTCGTATTTCGACGATTTACTCCAAGCAGGCGTTAAAATCTACGAATACAATAAAGGATTCATGCATTCCAAAGTCATTGTCGTCGATGATGCGATTGCAACCATCGGAACGGCGAATATGGATTTAAGAAGTTTTCATCTAAACTTTGAAGTCAATGCCTTCTTGTATGGTACAAATTCCGTTCACGAACTGACCCGGGATTTTTATGATGATTTTTCGCATTCGACTCAAGTTGATCGCCATTACTTCAGTCAGCGCAGTTTTTCGCAACGCTTGATTGAGTCAGTTTCACGTCTATTCTCACCTTTACTCTAAAGGGGTGCTGTCATGTTTGAAGCCGTTGATGAAACAGGTCGCCGAATCAATATCCATCTCGTACAAGTCGAACAATTAAAGCAAATGACGTTGTATTGTCCTTATTGCCTGAACCGATTACGGGTCAGGCAGGGACGAAAGCGAACGCATTTTGTTCATGTCTCAGCATGTACGGGAGAGTCGAGTGCACATCAAGGTTGGAAAACGACTTTAGCGGAATACTTTCGTAGCTTAGGTTATGACGTCGCTTTAGAACAAGTTCAAGGGCAACGTCGATTTGACTTGTGGATCCCTGCACTCCGGATAGCGGTAGAAATCCAACGATCGAAGATGACCGCGTTGGAGTGGAATCGACGACGAACGATTGATCAACAAAAAGCATATGCTGTGCGCTGGATTGGCTTTCATCCAACAGGCGGATGCATCATTAAGTTAGACGGGTGGATGAAACAAGCATTATTGACGGATGGTTATCTCGATTTAATCGAACAGGGAAAAATTAACCGCTATGGTTTTGCTGTCCCTTTTACGAAACACTTAGTGATTTGTCAACGACTAGAAACTTCTTTCACACAATTTATTAGACCTACCCCCCAAGCATTTCCCCGGAAATTTTCTGCGAAAAAATGGATTCAACTTGTGCGGAAATACCGACTACGTCCTTTCTTCTCGACGATGCCAAATCATCTACTCAAAAATCCACTCTATCAAGCAGGTCTGCATGTTTTATACCTTCCAGCCCACTGTTTTTTACCCATCGAAACACTTCTCGCCTTTCCACTCCATCCTTTTGAACTTCAAATGACACTTTATTTATCCTTACAAGGAAACTACTCGAAAATCCGACTTGAACATGCGTTAGTCTCCTGTCTCGACGCATGCCGGATTTCTCATGAGCCGAATCTGCTTCGACGTGTGGTAGAGGATTGGATGAATTTACTAGCTGTCGCACGCATATGTCAGCAATCTAGTATTGCTACAACTGTAAACCGTTTTAAAGAAGACGCTGTTTTAGCAGGAGCAATTCAGTTGTTTGTCGAAAAAGAAACAGGTATAAATGAAGTAAGGGAGTGATTGAAATGGCAGAACTATTGACACGAAAAGATGTCACGGTAGAAGAAACGTGGAACTTAGAATCAATTTATGAAACGAATGAAGCATGGGAAGAGGATTTTGAATCTGTCAAAGCGATGTTACCTTTGATGATTGATTACAAAGGGCGACTTGGAAAAGATGATACAACGCTTTTTGAAGGTTTACAGTTACGTGATGAAATTTCACGACGTCTGCATAAGCTTTATACATACGCGCATATGCGTTATGACGAAAATACGGCTGATAGCTTCTATCAAGCGATGAATGACCGTGCGCGGACGCTCGCTTCGCAGATTGGAGCTGCACTAGCTTTCATGACACCAGAACTGTTGACGATTCCAGTTGAAACGATTACGGGATTTTTAGATCGCAATCCGGATCTTGCGATGTATCGTCATGCGTTTGATGAACTTAATCGAGAACGCGACCATGTATTAACTGAAGCTGAAGAAGCAATTCTTGCTAAAGCAGGGGAAGTATTAGGGCAATCTGGAACGACGTTCGGTATGTTGAATAATGCTGACTTGAAATTCCCTAAAATCAAAGGGGAAGACGGGCAAGAGGCGGAATTGACACATGGTCGATTCATTACATTCATGGAGTCGAAAGACCGTTCAGTCCGCGAGGCAGCGTTCAAGGCGATGTACGAAACATACGGCAACTATACAAACACGCTCGCGTCGACACTTGCAGGATCAGTCAAAAAAGATAATTTTTATGCGGAAGTGCGACAGTTCAAGTCGGCGCGTGAGTCTGCATTACATGGAAATGCCATTCCGGAGCAAGTGTATGATGGATTAGTAGAAGCGGTCCATGAACATCTCCCATTGTTACATCGTTACGTTGAACTTCGTAAACGTGTACTCGGATTAGAAGAGCTTCATATGTATGACATGTATACACCGCTCGTTAGCGAAGTCGAAATGAAAGTCTCTTACGATGAAGCGAAACAATTGATGGTCGATGGATTGGCACCACTTGGAGATGAGTACAAGCATATCTTAGAAGAAGGTTTGACAGATCGATGGGTCGATGTTCGCGAGACACGTGGTAAGCGCAGTGGTGCCTATTCTTCTGGCGCATATGATACACAACCGTTTATCTTGATGAATTGGCAAGATAACGTCAACAACCTCTTTACATTGGCACATGAATTCGGCCATTCTGTTCATAGTTACTATACACGTCAATCACAACCATATGCTTATGGTGATTATTCGATTTTTGTAGCGGAAGTAGCTTCGACGACAAATGAGGCTTTGTTAAATGATTTCTTACTGAAACGTGTTACAGATAAAAAAGAGAAACTTTATTTGTTAAACAATCAATTAGAAACATTCCGTGGTACGTTGTTCCGCCAGACGATGTTCGCAGAATTTGAACATGAAATTCACGAGGCGGCTCGACTCGGTCAATCGTTGACACCAGAATTCCTGACGAAAACGTATTATGCGTTGAACCAAAAATATTTTGGCGACGGAATCGTATTGGATGAAGAAATCGGTCTTGAGTGGGCACGGATTCCTCACTTCTACTACAATTATTATGTCTACCAGTATGCGACAGGTATTTCAGCCGCTGCCGCATTGACGACGCAAATTTTAGAAGAAGGACAACCTGCTGTTGATCGTTACATTAATAATTTCCTTAAAGCAGGATCAAGTGATTATCCGATTGAAGTCTTAAAGGCAGCAGGTGTCGATATGACGACAAAAGCACCAGTGGAAGCAGCATTACGTCAATTTGAACGTGTGTTGGATGAATTCGAAGCATTACTCGGAGAGTGACAACTCTGTGAATTTTTGCACAAAGTTATAGAAAAAAAATCCGGGGCTCTTATATACTAAGAATGTGAAGAGGGTCACATTCCCCTGATGATTCTCTTTTCCCCCATCCAATGGTCATGTGAATGACAAAAAAGGTGTTTCCGCAATTGCGGAAACACCTTTTTCTTTTAACTTAAGCATGTGCTGAGTCTTTAAGGTGACGCCATACTTTACCGTCACAATAAGAAAGTGAGACACATTTTTGTTGAAGTGCAAGTTTTTTCAACTCATGTTCAATTTGCGCTTCAGATACATCGTAAATAAAAGCGATTTCTGAAGTTGTTGCTGTTTCATACCGTTTCAAGAAATGTTCGAGCGGTGGCTTTGGTTGCTTCTCAACAGGTTGATCCAATAACTCATTTAAAATGGAGACATAAATGAGGTATTCATAAGCACCTTCAGCTTTAATGGCTTCTTCATCTCCAATGAAAGCGAGGGTAGGGAGGACGCGTACGTCCCATTCTGTCACGAGCTGCGTTTCTTTTTCGAGCATGAGCTGAATCGTATTTGATTCAACATCGCGATGAAATTCCTCCAAGTCGAGACCGAATTCAGTTAAGGCTTCGGCTAAGCGGATTAAAGAAGAACGTGTATAGGCACTTTCGCCTTCTACATTATGCAACATCCGGAGACGTCTCATGAAGCGCATTCCGAATGTCTTACCTTGTAGTTCGATTGCTTTTAAAATCAACAATGGCGACATATCACACGCAGAGCGTGATGGAGCACAAGGAATTGTCGCAATCGTTCTGAGTCGGAAGAGATGACCATACTCTAACTCTAATTTCTTGAGAACGGGTATCAACCGTAAACCATCTGTTTGCGTCACATCTAGAAAATGATAAATTTCTAGGGGTTTCGTCGGTTGTTGAATTGATGGTTCGTCCAATGAACAATAAGAACCGTTACATTGATCGTGTTCCATCCGTTCACCCCCTTCTGTTGTTATCGTTACCCTATTTTAGCAACGAAAAAAATGAAAGAGCAAAGGTTTTGCTTGTACATTTGTACACGATTAGCGTGAAACCGCTTTACGCTCCATGAAACGGACAATTTTATTTTTCGTTTCACGACGTGGAATTTGATGTTTCTCGAGCAGTTGCGTGAAAGCAAGTTGACCTTGTTCGAAGGCTTGCACTTCGAATTCTAATTCGTAGTCGGTTACGCCTAAATAGTGACTTTGATCCAGTACGAGCAATCCGTCTTTCAATTTTGTTTCAAAACGAGTTGTTTCTAAACGTCCTAAGTGTTCAAGCGATGCTGTTAAGTTGAAGCGACTCAATTGTTCATTCATCGCATCAGATTGAATCAGACCATATTTGAATAATTCCTCTGCCTCTGCTTCCGATAGAGAAACATGTGTTTCAAGTAAACCATCATCTTTCGGTTCTTTTAAGGTCAATACGAGACCCTCTTTTTTCTGACGGATGCGTAGAGCAGCGCCATGCTGACGCAATTCAAACGTAGGTGTATCAAAATAATCATTTGCTTGCCAAATCGTTTCGTCTTGTTTGCCGTAAACTTGCATCAGTTGCTTGTATTCATCTGCTGTTAACAAGTTTTTAAATTCAATTTCCATTTCTTGTCTCATTCCGGTTCACGCCTTTCTAGTTGAATGCTTGAAAATATGATAACATGAATGAAGTAGTGGAACGAATTGAACCAACAATTTAGATTAAAAGTGGTGACGAAAACGATGACAAAAGAAAATTGGGATTTATTTCTCGCGCCGTATCAAATCGCGGTTGATGAACTGAAGGTAAAGCTAAAGGCCATTCGAAAACAATTTCAACAACGTGGGGAACATTCACCGATTGAATTTGTCACGGGACGGGTAAAACCTGTGAAGAGTATTATCCAAAAAGCGGAGCGGAAATCGATTGCGATCAGTTCGTTAGAACAAGAGATGCAAGACATCGCCGGCTTACGCATTATGTGTCAATTTGTCGACGACATCATCCACGTACTAGAACTGTTACGATCACGTGGAGACTTTAAGGTGGTCGAAGAGCGAAATTATATCACACAAAAAAAAGAGAGCGGATATCGTTCCTATCATATTATTATTGCCTATCCTGTCCAAACGATTGAAGGTGAGATTCCGACGCTCGTTGAGATTCAGATTCGGACACTTGCGATGAACTTTTGGGCGACGATTGAGCACTCACTCAATTATAAATACCAAGGAAACATTCCGGAGGAAACACGCGAACGACTGCGACGTGCCGCGGAAGCCGCCTTTTTATTGGATGCGGAAATGAGTCAACTGAAAGTAGAGATTCAAGACGCACAGCTCGTCCTACATGAACGAGACGGAAAACAAACTAATAATCCAGTAAGCGAGTAGGAGGATGACCATGCGCTTTGCGATTACAGCACGAGATGATGAACGCTCGCGAATGCTACGCGATCAATTGGAACAAGAGTTGATTGCTCGGGGGAGTGTTCTTGATGCAGCGACTCCGGAAATCATCATTTCAATTGGTGGAGATGGAACGATGCTCCAGGCATTTCATTCTTATTTGAGTCAAGTCGAAGACATCACACTCGTTGGGATTCATACGGGACATCTTGGTTTTTATGCAGATTGGCGCCCGGAAGAAATGGACGAGTTGATTCGTCATATCGCAGATGAAAATTTGGCGACGGTCGAATACCCATTGCTTGAGCTGTCGATTGATTATGCGGACGGTTCACATAATAAGTTGTTGGCGCTAAACGAATGTACGATTAAAAGTTTTAATCAGACACTTGTATGTGACTTGTCGATACGTGGAGACTACTTTGAGACGTTTCGTGGTGATGGGTTATGTATCTCGACCCCATCCGGTTCGACAGCCTACAACAAGGCGTTAGGTGGTGCAATTGTCCACCCGGCCCTCGAAGCGATTCAAATTACTGAAATGGCTTCCATCAACAATCGTGTATATCGAACAATCGGTTCCCCGATGTTGTTGCCGAAGCATCATGATGTCGAAATACGACCGGTCAATCCGATTGATTTTCAATTGACTTACGATCATTATGCTTCTATTGTTCATCAAAACGTAAAATCGATTCGCTGTCGTGTCTCCGATAAGAAAGTAAAATTTGCCCGTTTTCGTTCCTTCCCGTTTTGGGAGCGGGTCAGAGAATCATTTTTAGCAGAAGAAAGAAGTTAAGTAAAAGAGGTAAGTGATGATGGTATTTGAATTGAAAGAAACAGTGACACATGAACAGGTCGGCTGGAGTGTCGGACATTTTTGTACGACGCGCCTCCGAATTTCCCGAAAAATGCTCGTGTCGATAAAGCATCATGGTGACATTTTGCGAAACGGACAACATGTTAACGTTAACGAGAGTGTCGATCTCGACGACGAAATCCATGTCTCTTTCCCTGAGGAGCACCCAGCAGAAGACATGATTGCGACACAAGGAGAGCTTGATATCTTGTTTGAAGACGAGTGGTTGTTGATTGTCAATAAACCACCGGGGATGGCTTCGATTCCCTCGCGTCTTCACCCGGAACGTTCTTTGGCGAATTTCGTGTTGGGTTACTATAAACAACGACAGATTCCGTATGCGATTCATATCGTCAATCGATTGGACCGGGATACAAGTGGGCTTGTGATTTTTGCCAAACATGCGCTAGCTCATCATCAATTGAGTAAAATGCAACAAAATGGACTGCTCGACCGGCGTTATATTGCATTGATCGAAGGAGAACTCGGTCCACAAACAATCGATTTACCGATTGGTCAGACGGACCATTCGTTCATGGAACGGATGGTCCGTAAAGATGGTCAACGGGCGGTTACCCATATCTTGAAGAGTACGGCAATTGAAGCATTCATGCGAACGATTTCGCAGTTAGAAATCAAGCTGGAAACAGGACGGACACATCAGATTCGTGTTCATCTCGCAGCACTCGGTCATCCGTTAGTCGGAGATACGATGTATCGCGGGACACCGCTCATTCCGCGCCAGGCGCTTCATAGTGCAAGCGCACGGTTTCCTCACCCGGGGACGGGAGAAATGGTCATGTTCGAAGCGCCGTTACCGAGTGACTTGTTCATAGAACAATAAAAAAGAGTTGATTCCTGCAACAGGGAATCAACTCTTTTTTTAATCTTCATCAAACATCGAGACACGTGATTGGGAAGCGATCGCCATAATAAGGCCAAGACCTACTAAGTTGACGATCATCGTCGAACCTCCATAGCTGATGAAAGGCAGTGGGAGACCGGTGATCGGTAAAACACCCATCGTCATCCCGATGTTTTGAAAGATTTGGAACGTAAACATTGCGACGTAACCTGTCACGATATAGGTTCCAAACGGATCGGCTGTTTCAAGTGCGATTTGAATCAGGCGGTAGATGAACAAAAACAGGATGACTAAGACGACGGCAGCCCCAATAAATCCGTAATGGGCAGAAATCGCAGTGAAAATGAAATCAGTATGCAATTCCGGGACGGAAACCTGGAGTTTTCCATAGCCGACACCAAACATTTGCCCGGAGCCGATCGCATTAATCGATTGGACCAATTGATAAGATAAATCGTCGGCATACTCAAATGGTTGTAACCACGCCATGATTCGGTTCATCGCGTGTCCTGGGAAGAAGGTCGCAAGTAAATCATTCTGGAAATAAAAGAGATAAAAGAAACCGACGATTGAAATTGTAAATAAAATCACCATGCTCAGGAGCCACTTCCAGTTGAGGCCGGATAAGAGCATCGCACAGGCAAGAATAACACATAAAATTAAGCCGATTCCTAAATCGGGTTGGATGATGATTAAAGCGAGTGGAAGTAATGTTACAACAACCATTTTGAGCAGAAGTAAAAAATCACGTTCGTGTTGAACGTACCGTGCATTATGTTCAGAGATGACGGCAGCTAACGTGACAATCAAAAAGAACTTCATGAACTCTGCCGGTTGGACCGTTCCGATGACCGGAAGCTGATACCAGCCATACGCCCCTTTAATGTTCGCAACAAGCGGTGTATTACGTAAGACGACAAGACCAATCAAGGAGACGATTCCTGCTCCATATAAATACCAATGAAAACGTTTGAGTTGCTCATAATCGATGAGAATGACGACAGATAGTGCGATAAATCCGATGATATACCACTGAATCTGTTTCGCCATGAAATTGATTTCACTAATCGCGCCTTGCAAAAAAGGTTGCGCCGTATAGATTGCGATGATACTGATGATCATCAGGCAACCGAGTAAAAAAAGTAACGTGTTATCATATCGTTGTGTAAATGATTTAAAACGGTTCATTTCATCCCTACTTTCTATCTCTTTCTATATTAACGTAATTTATCAAAATCGCAATATCAAGAGGGGTGGTTGACAGAAGCGTTACGTTTTTGTAACCTAGATATAGGTGTTATTACCAGGTACTAATTTTAGGGGGAGTTCAAATGAATATTTATCCTTCACTTGAGGGAAAGACGTATGTCGTAATGGGTGTCATCAATCAACGCTCGATCGCATGGGGAATTGCCCGAGCGCTTGACGCGGCAGGTGCAAGCCTCGCGTTTACGTATGTAGGCGAACGATTTAAAGCACCACTCGAAAAGTTAGGGAAAGAATTATCGCGACCAGCTACTTACTATACATGTGACGTAACGAGTGATAAAGAAATCGAGCAAGTGTTCCAAAGCATCCATGCGGATCACGGAAAGATTTCGGGGATTGCCCATTCGATCGCCTTTGCCGATAAAGAAGCATTACGCGGCGAGTTTTCAGGCGTAACGCGTGAACAGTTCGCGCAAGCGCTCGATATTTCTGCATTCAGCTTAACGGCAGTCGTCAAAGCAGCGAAAGACTTTTTCACAGAAGATGCTTCAGTCATCACGTTGACATATCTCGGTGGTGAGAAGATGGTCCCGAACTATAACGTCATGGGTGTCGCGAAAGCTGCGCTCGACGCTAGCGTTCGTTACCTTGCGGCTGAATACGGAAAACAAGGTGTTCGTGTCAATGCAATCTCAGCTGGTCCAGTGCGTACGGTCTCGGCAAAAGGTGTCGGCGACTTCAACTCGATTCTCGACAGCATTGAAGAGCGTGCACCACTGCACCGAAACGTTTCGACGGAACAAATCGGTCAAAGTGGCTTGTTCCTGTTGTCACAAATGTCGAGTGGCGTGACAGGTGAAATTCTCCACGTCGACAGTGGTTTCCACATTCTTTAAGTGCTCAACCTATTTGCTGTAGTTCTAAACCGGGGGCAACCCTGGTTTTTTTGTTTTCTAAAAAGCTATTTTGGGAATAAGAAAAGTAGATGAGGAAAATAACGGCTACAGAAATAGGAGGGAAGAGATATGTATCAAATTGATTTTACAGTCGTTCAATACGTCAATCGGCAGGTTCGTGTTGAACCGGAACGAAAAACAGAACCGATTGCCCGAGTCAATCCGATTGAGCGGATTCAGTCACATGATTATGAATTAGAAGAACAAGCGAATGCATATGGAGTTTTACCGGAATTAAAACTTCCCGGCCGTAAGTTCGACCGGGAAGTTTAATGTTAGTGTTGTTTGAAGCGGAATGTTTCATAAACGCTCCAGGCACCATTTTCTAATTCATAGAGAAGTGCCATTTTCGTGACGTCTTCTTGAAAGCGAATATCTTCCATCTTTAGTCGTTCTAGAACGTCGAACAGTTCGACATCAGAAAGATCTTGGCCAATCGTAATATGTGGCAAAAAGTCGTACTTGGGTGTATGTTCGAGTCCATTTGAATGTAGAGCACGATGCAACTGCTCCATTTCGTCCGTCGGCATGACTTTTAAGAACAAGACATTGTTTGTCGGGTGGAAAGAGCGTGCCCCTTGAAGATGTAGTGCGAGTGGTTTCGTTTGTTCAGCCACTTTGTTTAATTCAGAAACAATCGATTCTAACTCACTTTCATCAACACTCACGCGTTCACGCATCGTAATATGTGGCGTGATTAAAGCATACTTTGAATCATATCGTTTTCGATACGAATTCGCGAAATCTTGTATGCGCTTCGATGGAAACAGAACTACCCCGATGTTCATCGAAAATCCCCTACTTTCCCCTAAAATGATAACGCTTTACAAAATAATCATGACGGATTATGGGCGCTATGTCAAAGATGTTTGAGAAGAGTCAGGGAATCTGTGTATACTTGTGAAGAACTTTGTCAGAGAGGTGGATTTAGTCATGAAAGAAAAAGCACATTCAAAAGAGGTCAAACAAGCAGCGATTGAAAAGCTTCACGAACGTGGAGTAACGATTCATGCCATTTCTGAAATCGTGTATCAGATGCAGGCACCTTATACGGAGGAGTTGACACTCGAGACATGTCTCAGCTCAGTCGAACGTGTACTCGAAAAACGGGAACTCCAACATGCGATTTTAGTTGGGGCAGAACTTGATATTCTTGCGGAAAAGGGTCTGTTGTCTGAACCATTATTATCCATCATTCGAAGTGATGAAGGATTGTTTGGCGTCGATGAAACGATTGCGATTGGTGCGGTCAATACGTATGGTTCAATCGCGGTCACGACGTTCGGTTACTTAGATAAAGCCAAAATCGGTATTATCAAGGAGCTCGATACGAAAGTCGATGATGGACGTGTCAATACATTCATGGATGACATCGTCGCGGCGATTGCAGCGAACGCATCCGGACGCCTTGCACACCGTTTACGTGATAAAGAAGACTATTCAGCGGAAGAACTTGAACAACGAAAGGGAACGTACTAATGAAAACCAATCATCGGGCGTTAATCGTCTCAGGAATCGTACTCGTATTGTTTTTAACGATTGCGTTATCGATTCGCCTGACAGGTTATTTTTTGTTTGATGCCCAATTATCGAATGAAATGGCAGAACGTGTTCCAGGTAGCTATGTCTCGTGGTTCACGCGGATTGGATCAGGTGTCGGAGCTGTGACGATTACGAGCATTCTTGCAATCGTCAGTTACCTGATTTGGCGTGATAAAGTCGGTAGCATTTGGTATTTCATTGCTTGTCTCTCCGTCGGGGCGTTAAATCAAGTCGTTAAATTGATTTTCGTCAGAGAACGTCCATCATTAAATGACTTGGTAGGGGGCGTAGGATATAGCTTTCCAAGTGGACATTCATCGATGGCATTTGCCGTTTATGGAGGATTCATCGTACTTGCTTGGCGCTTTTTAAGTCGGACGGGGCGGATTGTCGTCAGCACGATTTGTACGTTGATGTTTCTCGCAATGGGATCTTCACGGATTATTTTGAACGTTCATTATTTTTCTGATGTCCTCGGAGGATTTTTATTCGCGGCCTTCGTCCTCAGCTTATCATATGCATTCGTATCACCGAGACGAAAAAAGGAGATTTACAATTAATGTTGTTACTTGATATTGACAATAGCATTTTGTTCGATGAAGCAACGATGCGGACGATGAACAAACCGACATTGCTCGTCGAGCGAATGGATGGAAACAAACAGTTCATGACGATGCGGGCGCATCTGCGCCTGAAGCGTCTAGTTGAAATCAATCAAGTGATTCCAGTGACGAGCCGAACGGTAGATCAGTTTAAACATCTTGAATTATTTCAAATCGACGCAAAACCAAAGTGGGCAATTCTTGAGAGCGGGAAAACCCTGCTAAAAGAAGGGAAATCAGATAAGCGATATGAAAATTGGCTGCGACAACATCAGCAACCTGCCACGATGTCGTCGATTTTAATCTATCTCGAAGAAGTAGAAGTGACGAACTGGCAAGCTTATCCGGCGATGACCTTATCGGAACGTCTGACTCGTCCCCATGAAGGAATCTCTTCCGTAGAGGATGAATCAGCGTTATTGGAAGAACTATTTCATCGTTATCAAACGTGAATCATTAAAGTAAAAGAAAAAGCATCCGACGTAGTGACGTCGGATGCTTTTTCTTTTACTTTTACGGGTATTCAATTTGGTCGAACCAATAGACACCGATAGTAGCGGCACCTGCATGTGACAAAATAGATGGGCCGAATTGAGTGATTTCGATGGAAACGTCAGATAGTTTAGATTGAATGAGACCACGAAGTTGTTCAGCTTCTTCTAACGCCAATGTATGTCCGACGTAGAGTCTTTGCTGGTGTAGACCAGAAGCCTGGACTTTTGCCACGACCTCCGTAGCCATTTCCTGAAAAGCTTTCTTCAAGGAGCGAACCTTCTTAAAGGGAACGAGTTTCCCAAGTTCATTGAACGTAACAATCGGCTTGATATTCAGCATGTTCGCAAGTAAAAATTGACTACTTGAAACGCGACCCCCACGCCGCATCGTTTCCATATTCCCGATGATCAAATAAAAGTGAGAACCGTGTTTAAACTTTTCGAGAACAGTCATCACGTTTTCAGGACGCATTCCAGAAGTTGCGAGCTCGATCGCAATCTTAATCATTTCTTGCTGGTTGGTCGCCCCTGTATAAGAATCAATGGCATACAAGGGGAAACCGACAGCCTCTGCAGCTGCGACTGAGCTTGCATATGTTCCGCTTAAGCCACTCGTGATATGAATGGCATACCCGTAATCATATCCTTCGTTCTTTAATCGCTCATACAACTCGACTAACTCTCCAAAGGAAGGCTGAGAAGTCGTAGGGACGGCAGAAGAATGTTGTTTCATTTTTTCATCTAGTTGTTCAATTGAAATGTCGACATACTCACGGTACGATTCACCGTTAATGATGAGTTGGGTCGGCACCACATGGACTCCGATCTGTTCTGCTTCTCCCTCTCGGAAAAAAGCCATACTATCGGTGATCCAAGCAATCTTATCCATTAAAACGACGCCTCCAGTAGAATTCCATTTTTCTCATTATACCACAGGTATGAAAGCGGAATCATCAGCCTGCTTGTTTTTGGCTGATGGAATTATGAGAAACGTGTCCAATCCATGAACTGATGATGAATGTCACGATTGCAGGTAATAACCATGCCATGTTTTGGTCGACTAACGGGAAAGCTTTATACATACTGCTGGCGAATGCAGGTAAAACTTTTAACGACATGAGTGAGCTGAGTAAAGAGAGAAGCGCCGTTACGAACAATGTCGCACCATAGACGATGGCTGGCTTCTTGATAGCTGAACGAATGAACGTCAAGACGATTAAGACGATGACAATCGGATAAAGGAACATCAATACAGGTACAGCAATCGACAGTAGTGTCTGCAATCCGAAAATCGAGATTGCGAACCCTAATACGGCTGTCGTGATACTTGCGACCGGGAAAGACAATCGTTTAAACAATGAAATCAAATATTCTGAAAATGCTGTCACAAGACCGACGGAAGTTGTTAAACAAGCAAGCAAAATCGCTGTTCCTAAAATGACTAAACCAACCGTACCGAACGTACTATCAGCATATTGTTGCAACAAATCAGGACCGCTGACTGAACCGACAGCACCGAAGCTGTTTCGTCCAATGAAACCAAGTCCTGTATAGACGACAGTCAATGAGACTGCGGCAATTAAACCGGCTTTTGTCACGTTTTTTAATTGTGATGTACGATCTTTAATTCCACGTGTGTGAAGCGTGTGTAAGACGATAACCCCGAAGACGAGTGCACCGAGTGCGTCGAGGGTCAAATAGCCTTGAAGAAATCCTTGAACAAACGAGTTCGTAAAACTGTTGTATGCAGGAGCTGGTGCCTCGACGGCAGAAAGTGGATTGACGATACTACTTATACTGAGAATCATAAGTGCCGTCAGTAATAACGGTGTGATGAAGCGACCGATGATATCAAGTAACTTACCCGGTCTTAAAACGAGAAACACGGTTGCCAAGAAAAAGAGTAATGATGAAATGATTAACGTCGTTTGGCTGGGTTCTCCTAAAAAAGGAACGATACCAAGTTCATACGTGACGACGGATGTTCTCGGGATGCCGAAGAATGGACCAATCGCGACGTAAAGTGCGAATGTCAAGAAAGCACCAACAGCTTTCGGCAATGGATTTGCCAGCGTACTAATTCCGCCGCCAACCCAAGCGACTGCGATTAAGCCCGCTAACGGGAGACCGACGCCTGTTACGATGAAGCCTAGCATGGCAGGTAAGAATTGTGTCCCGGCAAGAGCACCGAGTTCGGGTGGGAAAATTAAGTTACCGGCACCAAAAAACAAAGCGAAAATCATAAATCCTAAAGCGAATAAATCTTTACGGTTCAACATATATTATGCCTCCTGATTCCTCATAATCTTACTCACTATACCATTAGAAATTAGCTGTTATAAATAAATTTTAAAACATTCGTTATTCAAGAATCGAGGAGTCGAAGCAAACGCGTTTTAACCTCTACACTTGTAAAAGAAGATCAACCGCAATGTGGAATTAAAAAACCTATCCGTTAGATTGGATAGGCGCCATCTGTTTCACTGGACGCCTCATTCGATCCATCGAAAGGAGGGCCCAAAAACTATTTCATCGTCACATGAAATGTTTTCAGTCCCACGCGTACAGAATAATCAGTCGGTGATTCAAAGTTAAAACTAAAGTGCTCATAATATGGTGCTCCTCTCGTTGAATTTGTCTCAGATTATCACGGGATACATGATTAATCAATATTTTCTGACAATTGTTCCAAAAGAAAAAATATTGAGAACGTTATCATGCATATTATTACTAAAAAAGATGCGAAAAGAACCATATTATAACAAAAAATCCGGTCCTTCATTGAAGAAGTGACCGGATGGTTAATATAGATATAACGAGCGACATAAGTTTAACTAGAAGCCATGAAGCGCCCCTTTTTTTGTCGTCTCATTTTGTGGAGGAGCCAGGCGTGAACGACTTCACAAGATTGACGGGGCAACGTTAGCTCGACGAGCGGTTCCTGTTGCTGCCCTCGGATGGTGAATACTCCGGTCTCTTCATCAATCGGTGAGATTGCCATTGAGCTCGCATCATTCAGTGATAATTTAAGTTCGCCAATTGACGCATCCTTCAGTTTCAGGATATGTCCGTTCGTCGCGAATTTAGCGAATGATCCGATTCCGTTCACTTTTAACTGGTCCATAACTAGTTCCTCCTTTGTTAGCTAACACGAACAATCATCATACGTGTAACGAAAAAAAACAACTGCAACTTCTAACTTATCCAAAAGGTTAATCTCATTATAACGAAGTCTCTAAAAGAAGCTAGCATTATTTTATGTGAAAATTCAATTAATTCAAGAGAGGTATTGTATGATATTAGATTTCTTGAAATAATACATGAAAGTAGAAAAAAATAAGATACAAAAAAAGCATCCTATCATTTGATGATAGAGATGCTGAAGATCATCGTACCTCAAAATCCCAGGCTTTTTTGCGGTGGACGAATTCACCACGTGCGATGATGGACTCTTTTTCAGACTCAAAGTCTTCCTTTAGCACGGCCATGTCTTCGTAACGACCCGCAATATAAAGAGGAATGCTGAGTTGTCTCGTAAAAACAGAGCGTTTTATATTCGCGAAATCAATTAACACACCTTCGCTGAGCAATTGACGAATATGGATCAGGATTTCAGCCGTCAAAGGACGGGGAGATAACCCACGAAGCTCGTGACGAATCTTTCGCTGGATTAAGACTGAGAGAATTTGCTCGATTCGGGACCAATCTTTTAAATATACTGTTGCCTGAAATCCGTCGTGTTCACTGAAATAGGCGAACTCGTTCTCGACCGATGACGCGAACGGGCTCGGCATACCACGCTTCATATGCATGAGGAATAACAGCTCCGCAACTTCAGGATCAGTTAATGTATCTAAGGAATGTGAAGAGCGGATGTCGATCGCGTTCAATGGATGACGAACGACATCATTCGACGCGGAAAATTGCTCGATTTCATGTGCTTCAACGTAATTGAGCGAAGTACGAAACGATTGTTTGACGGCTTTAAAGTCTGCACCTGAGACAAGTAATGGACGTTTTAAATCTAGCGCAATCATGAAATCAGAAAATGTCACACCAGACATCGTTAAACGATGGTTTTCTGCATCTTCATAAAAATAAAGCATTGTACTTGACATAGCCATCTGCTTCCTTTCTTGACTCATCAATACTTACTATTTCAATAGTAGCAAAACTTCAATCGAGCGAAAAGAATAATTCCTTTTGAAAACGGGCATAATAAAGAATAGAAGCATAAAAAGAGGTGATCAAACGATGTGGGGGTTACGAAAACCATTTCCAGAGTTGACGACGGAACGATTTGTTCTAAGGGAACTTGAAAATAAAGATGCACGTGATTTATTTAAGATTCTTTCAGATGAGGACGTCATGTACTATTACGGATCGGATCCGTTAGCGACTGTGTATGAAGCAAAAAACGTCATTAGTTATTTCAAAGAACAGTTTACACAAGGGAAGGCGATTCGGTGGGCAATCGCTGATTTGCAAACGAACCAATTAATCGGGACAATCGGCTTCCATAATTGGTTAGCGCAGTACCACCGTGCTGAAATCGGTTTTGAGGTCAGTCAAGACTACTGGAAGCAAGGTGTCGCTTCTGAGGCGGCGCGTGCTGTTTTAACACATGGATTCGAAGACTTCGCCCTCCATCGCATCAGTGCCCTTGTTGCACCTGAAAATCTTGCTTCGAATGCACTCGTCCAAAAATTAGGTTTTCAATCGGAAGGATTGCTTGAGGATTATGCCTACAGTCATGGACGTTTTATGGATTTGACAATTTACCGGATGCTTGCATCGGAATGGAAGGGATGAGTTAGTCAATGTCGAAACAAACACTCGTATTGCTACACGGATTTGCTGGAGGAACAGATTATTTTAATCGGGTGGAAGCAAAGCTTCGCTTATCGTTTGATGTCTTGCCGCTGCGACTACCCGGTCATGAAGGAGAGGACGTCGGACCTGACACAGTGGAAGGATTTGCAGAGTGGGTCATGAAGGACTTGGAACGCCGGGAAATCGAAAATCCGATTATCATTGGTCACTCTTTCGGCGGATATATTACGGCTGCGATCGTCGAAGCTTATGCAGATAAAATTGCCGGTTTCGGTCTCGTCTATTCAACGGCGAAACCAGACGCTACTGAAGCGAAACAAAAACGGAATCAAAACATTAGTCGTGTCGAGGAAATTGGAGTTCGGGCATTCGTTGACGGCATGATTCCCGGCTTATTTGCTGAAGGGGCAGATCCGATGCTAATTTCTGAAGCAAAAGAGATTGGTTACATGATGACAGTCGAAGGTGCAATACGCGCTCTAAGTGCGATGCGCGACCGGAGAGATGTCACGAGCGCATTGAATCAAACTTCAGTTCCTGGTGTGATTGTTCATGGTGAAAAAGATGCCCTTATCTCTAAAGAGAGTGCATTTAGCCCGAATAACTCACGGATCAGCTTTGAATCGACGGACAGTGGTCACATGGGGATGCTTGAAACACCGGATGCGTTCTGTGAGATTATCGAGCGTGTATTTGCTTAAACAACATCAAAGCTCTACGGTTCGAATCGTAGAGCTTTTGCGTTGCAATTTCTTTAAAGTTTCTGAATGATGGAGGGGGAGGGATCGATATGAAAATTGTAGCAATTGAACCAACACCAAGTCCAAACAACATGAAAGTCATCGTTGATGAAACATTTTCTGAAAAGGGACAGACCTTTGAACATGCTTTTGGTGCGCCGGAGCACGTAACGAAACTTTTAGACATTCCTGGAATTAAATCAGTCTATCAAGTGAGTGACTTTCTTGCCGTCGAACGTTTTCCAAAATACGATTGGCGAACACTCGTCATCGAAATTCGCCGAGCTTTTGGTGAGAATTTAAGTGATGTCGAAAATCATGAAACAGATGCCGCATTCGAACCTGTGCATCTCTTTGTTCAATTCATCCTCGGTGTCCCGATGCAAATCAAAGGCGTCAAAGGATTAGAAGAAAAACGACAAGGGTTACCGGAAAGGTTTCGGGATGCTGCACTATTCGTCCAACCTTTTGTCCAAAATGTCATTAGTGATCGACGCTGGGTTGAACAAGCCCCACGGTATGGGGAACTGGACGATAGTCTAGAGGAAGTGGCGCAAGAGCTCGAAATCGCCTATCCTCAAGAGCGGGTTGAACGATTGAAAGTACTCGCTTCGGGTGAAGACGTTACGTTTGATGGACAAGCCCTTAGCTCGAGCGACTGGAAAGAGCGGTTTGCAGCACTGGATGAATTACCGATTGATTTAAGCTGGGTCTCGGCTTATGCGAAGATGCTTCAGGATGAAAAAATGCAAATCAGACGACAAGCAATCGTCAAGCTCGGGATGTTTGAGGAGAATCGTCAAGAATTGCTCGAATATATCACGAATGCTTTACATGACCCTTCAGGAATCGTTCGTCGGACCGCAGGGGATACAGTATCTGATTGGGCACTTCCGGAAGCGGAGCCGATGATGATTGAAGCGTTGACCGATAAAAACAAACTTGTTCGTTGGCGTGCCGCGCGCTTTCTATTCGATGTTGGAACGGAACGGGCAGTATCTCGCTTAAAAGAAGCAGCACAAGATAAAGAATATGAAGTCGCACTCCAAGCCGAGCTCGCCTTAGCACGAATTGAGAGTGGGGAAGAAGCACTAGGGACAGTCTGGCAACAAATGAACCGTTTGATCGATGAAAGTTCATAAGAACTTGAAAAAACCATGTTTGGCACAATCATTCGACAAAATCGCGCATGTTTTGTCTAGTCATATTTTACCTATAAGACTTATGTCCTGGTAAAAAAAAGAAGAAAAAACTGTAATGATTTTGAAATGTCTTTGAAATCTGATGATAATCTGCATGTTTCAAAAGAAATGATTTGTTTTTTATATCATCCATTTTATGGGTTAGAAAACTGGCATAAAGTTTTGACATGAATTGTCGAATGACAATTCACCTGCTCTTTTGGACGTTTGGTAAAGTGAAATCAACATAACGGATTCGAGATTAACCGAGTGAGTTGGTTTAACTGAAATCTAACATAACAAAGGAGATGCGGGGACATGATACTTTTTGCAGAAACAGACTTAGCAGTGGGGTATAAAGAACGAACGGCTTCTGGTGTGTATGTTACAATCGAGACAGGTGATAGTCGGACCATCACACTCGTCGCACCGGTCACAGCGACAGATGCGATCTGTGATGAGTTATTCGTAACGGGGATGGAACAATTATTCTCAGGTTCAACCGATGTAACAGAAATGCCTGTTGCTTAATCAGCAACTATGAAAGGGAGATGAGGGAAACCTTGTCTCCTTTTTTGTATGATAAAATGGATGAAAAGAGGGAGGAAACGTCATGAAATGGTCTCGAACACGGTTGCTGTTACTTGGATTAGCGCTCATGTTAGTCGGATGTAGTCAAGAAACTAAAAAAGCGGACCTTGCAACAAAAGTGTCGAATCAACCGATTGAAATTGCCGTGTCAGGACAGGCTGTTGGATTGAATACAATAGAGGCAATCGTACGGTTGCACAATCCAAATGACCAAAACGTGAAAATTGCGTATCCTTCATCACAACGCTTTGAATTAATGGTGCGTGATGGACGAAATCACGTGATTTACACGTTTTCGAAAGAACATCTTTTTACACAAGCGATTGAAGAAGAACAGTTTAAACCGTATGAGGAAAAGGAATATGAAGTGACGATTGAATTATCAGATACTAGCGATGTAAAAGAAATCGACGGAATGACTGTTCAACAATTCGAGGGAGCGCGTGACTCGACATCGAAGGTGACATCCGTTATTTCTAAAGGGAAGCTATGATGCTAAACTGAAACTATTGAACTACCTCCACCTATGCTTCGCTAAAAGGTGGAGGATTCCTGAGTTATTCGATCTAATGTTCGAAACTTTATCAGGCTAACCCCGTCGTCCCGACGGTTGAACGTTAATCTTGCCCGTTTCTTTTGAGCGGATGCCTACTCTGCTTGGTTTTCGCTACTTCGGTCATCCGCAAGGTGGACGTTGAAGATTTTACGTGACAGACGAACTTCCTGTCACAACCCTATATCTTCAGTTTCCAAAGAACGTGACATTTTAATTATTCCTGATTTTAATTGTTTTCAAACGAAGCGCGTCGGACAATTGACGTATTGGAAGACACGTCCTGTCCGACGACGATTCATCCCCCCACTTGGACTAGGGCTTCGCCCTGAACGTTTAGAAGGGGGAGTATTCTCGTCTAATTTTGGTGAAAAATAGAGAATGAGGAGTGTGATGTGACAATGCAACAAGACATCATTCAAGCGACAGGAGTCAAGCCGGTCATCGAGGCGCATGAAGAGGTGGCGAACCGGATTCGTTTCTTAAAAGAATACTTACTTCATACGGGTGCTAAAGGATTTATCCTTGGTATTTCAGGTGGTCAAGACTCGTCTCTTGCCGGACGGCTCTGTCAACTCGCTGTAGAAGAACTGAGAGCAGAAACAGGACGAGATTTTCATTTTTATGCGGTCCGCCTTCCTTATGGACAGCAGCAGGATGAATCGGACGCACAACTTGCCTTATCATTCATTCGACCAGATCACTCGTTACGCGTTGATATCAAGCCGGCAGTAGAAGCGGCAATGGCTTCATTTGAAGTCGCGACAGGAGAAGTCCTATCTGATTTCAGTAAAGGTAATACGAAGGCACGTGAACGGATGAAAGTACAATATGATCTTGGAGCGCACTTTGGTTGTCTCGTCGTCGGAACGGATCATGCAGCTGAATTCGTCACAGGTTTCTACACGAAGCATGGTGACGGGGCTTGTGATTTAACACCGTTGACTGGCTTAAACAAACGACAAGGAAAACAATTGTTACGTTATTTAGATGCACCTGTCGGATTGATTGATAAAGTACCGACAGCTGATCTAGAGGATGACCGACCTGGTTTACCTGACGAACTCGCATTAGGGATGACGTATGATGAGATTGACGACTATCTAGAAGGAAAAAGCATTTCAACTGCAAGTCAAACGAAACTAGAGACACAGTATAAACGTGTAGGTCATAAACATCATATGCCGGTTTCTCCATTAGATGACTGGTGGAAATGATATGACGATGCTTGCTCTCCGAGGCAAAGTATCTTTTTAAAACGACATCCTTTAGGGGTTTCGTTTCAGACTGTAGACAAAGTGCTATCAGGAGAAAAAGCGTCTTTATTCGTTGCTTTCCTCGGGCGAGGCGCAAGCCGTTGCTCCTTGGTCCTTACGGACAACGAGCAGGGTCTTGTCTGCCTCTGAAAGTGCGTTAAAAACGCACTTTTTCCCGTAGGAGTCAACGAAACATGACGCTTTTTAGCTAATACCGTGACCAAAAAGCCAGGCGTGGAGACGGTTTAGAGCGCAATCCGTCTCGAATCGCTTTGAAGACGAGGCGAGACAGGGAAGCGCGAACGGATTGCATCTCGATACCGTATGTTTACGCTTTTTAATAGTTTGTCTACACGCTGAAACGACATCCTTTAGGGGTGTCGTTTTTTTTGTTTGGAATCGGGAAAAGAATCAAGAAAAGGGAATTGATGCTTAAAAGGAGGTGCGTCGAGTGGAAAAGATTGCAGTCGTCGGTGGTGGGTTAGCTGGTTTATCAGTGGCAGCACTTCTCGCGGATCAAGGAAAGGAAATTCATCTGTACGATGCCGGTTTACTGGGGGGGAGGGCAACTTCGCAAGTGCTTAAAGGATTTACGTTCAATTATGGAGCGCATGCTGTTTATGGGCGTGACCAATCAGCACTCCGTTCATTAATTAAACAATTGAAGCTTAATGTGACATGGCTCGATTTTTCTTCTTCTAAGGCGAAATATGAGTTTGCTGGACATTTGACTGCGGCTCCTGCGAATGCACTCGGCCTGTTGAAGACAGAACTAGTGGAAGGAACCGATAAGGTGCGTTTCACATGGGCGGTCGTTAAAACACTACTGTCACTCGAACGTGGAGAGTCGGAAGTTTCAATTGGGGACTGGTTGGTCCAAGAAAAGGTCGAAGACGATGTCTCAAGGTTAATGCTCGATTTAGCTTCGAGTAATTTTTTCACTTCCGAACCCGAAAATATTCCGTCATCTGTCTATTTTGCGTATTACCGGAAACTATTTCGTACGCGCAAACCGGTTTCATATATTGCTGGAGGTTGGCAAACCTTAATTGATGAACTCGAACGCGTTTTGACGGACTACGGGGGAGAAATCCATCGGAAAACCAAGATTACAGCGATTGAACAAAGTAGGGGAGGTTATCGATTACGCGATCGCCAAAAAAATGAATGGTCGGCTAAGCGTGTAATTCTCGCGATACCTCCTCGCGAGATGCGTAAAGTTGCATTACCATTATCGATCCAGCACTTTATTGAACCATACGCGCAGTTTGAACCAGCCGAAGCCCTAGTCTATGATGTCGGAATCAGTCCTTACATTGATACTCCTTTTTCTTATGTATTCGATCGAGACCATCAAGTCTTCGTCACGGAATTGTCACACTATGATGCAAGCATTTCTCCGAAAGAGGGACAAGTCTTACAAGTCGTCGCATATCTTGATCATAAACAGGTCAGTCAAGCGACATATATTGAAGAAAAAGTACAGCACGCCCATGACTTATTAGATCACCACTATCCAGGGTGGCGAGATCGCCTTGTGACAGAGCGGACGATGAAACGCGCAATCGTTCAAGAAATCAAATGGAAGATGGGACAAAGGCCGTTGCCTTGCTTTTTGGAAGCGGATACGTCGATTGCTTTCGTAGGTGATTGGTGTGAAGGAGAAGGTCAGTTATCGGAATTATCTTTTTCAAGTGCCTACGCGGTGTCGAGGGAGTGGCAGTGAAACGGTCAAGCATAGTATCGGCATCGGAAGGAAATGAAAAACCCGAGCATTCCTGTTATCGAAATGGAATCGCTCGGGTTTCCTGTGCGTTAATTTTTGTAGTGAGTTCTACGTGACGCATTTGTTTGAACAGATATCTGCAACTTATGCACTTTGTTTATTCGGGTAAAAGGCAAGGATCAATAAGAGGGTGAAGGCGATTAAACTCATCATTGGGATTGTCAAAAAACCGAAGTAGTTGACCCATTGAATCAGGCAACCATTCGTACAGAGTGCCTCGCCATCCGGGAGGCGTTCGAGAACAACGTGATAGGCAGCAACTACCCAACCGATTCCAACATATAGTCGAACGAAAAGAGCATCGACGGGGCGATTCCGAAAGAGTGTAATGATTAAATAAAATGCCGTCGTATACATGAACAAGCGTTGCCACCAACAAAGTGGACAAGGGATGAAACCGCGAACTTCACTGAAGTACAGACTTCCTAAGGTCGCAATCGTTGAGACGATTAACATAAAATGATAGCGTGACATATGTACCTTCCTTCCTAACGTGTTAAACTAATGCCATCTTATATCATGAGGAGTCGAATCTTACATTGCAAGTGTCGGAAATGGAAATGTTGATAACTTTATCGGAAGAGCTGAATATGCGAAGAGCAGCCGAACGTCTTTTCGTCTCGCAGCCGGCACTCAGTCAACGATTGGTTGCGATTGAGCGCAGGTGGGCGACGAAGTTGTTCATTCGTTCTTCCCGTGGATTAAGCATTACGCCCCAAGGAGAAAAAGTCATTGGGCTCGCAAAAGAAATGAATCGAAAAGAATTAGAACTGAAAAGTGAACTGACTGCCGAAGAAGGGGCAGTCTACGGGACCCTTCGGATTGCTGTCGCCTCCATCATGGGTCAATATTGGTTGCCACGCGTGTTGAAACGTTTCGTGGAACGTTACCCGCATGTACGCGTCCAACTCGTAACAGGGTGGTCGAGTGAAATGATGCGGCATATGCTCGAAGAACATTTTCATATCGGCATCATTCGAGGTAATCCGGACTGGAAGGGCGTCAAGGAACGGTTGTTCTCAGACCCGCTCTATCTTGTTGATAGTGAGTTGACGACGCTTGAACAGTTGCGTAAGACGGACCGACCATTCATTCAGTTCAAAAGTGATTCGACGTACTATCAAGAAATACTCGAGTGGTGGCAGGATCGTTTTTCAAGTCCGCCTGCGCGGACGCTCGTCGTCGACCAAATCGAAACTTGTAAACAAATGGCGTTACACGGCATTGGATTCGCGATTTTACCAGAGTCAACGATTCAAGAATCGAGCGAAGTGATGCAGATTCCGTTGAAGACGTCTTCGGGTAAAGTACTGAAACGCGATACATGGATTTTATCGACGGAATCCATGCTTGAGTTAAAACAAGTCCAAGCCTTTTGGGACATCGTAAAAGAAGAAGGGGGAAGTCAGTCAGATGGAATACGCGATTGAAATGCGAAGAGAACTTCATAAAATACCTGAATTAGGATTCAAGGAGTTCAAGACGCAAGCCTTTATTTTAAATCAGATTCGCTCTTATCCTGAAGACCGCGTCAGCTACGATACGTTTGAAACAGGTGTTTTCGTTCGTGTTAAAGGGTTGACCGGAAATCGAACAATCGGTTACCGCGCAGATATCGATGGTTTGCCGATCGAAGAAGCGACGGGTCTTCCTTTTGGTTCGGAGCATCCGGGAATGATGCACGCCTGTGGGCATGACGTCCATGCGTCAATTGCGTTAGGTCTGCTTCGTCGTCTTGTCGAGTTACCGATCATGGATGACGTCGTCTTCTTATTCCAACCGGCAGAAGAAGGTCCGGGTGGAGCGGAACCGATGATTAAAAGTCCATTATTCGAAAAATATCGTCCGAGTGAAATGTATGGTCTCCATGTGGCACCTGAATATCCGGTCGGGACAATTGCGAGTCGTCCTGGCGTATTATTTGCCAGTGCGCGGGAAGTTCACATCACGATTTATGGTCAAAGTGGTCATGCTGCATTTCCACACTTGACGGTCGATACGGTCGTTGCTCAGGCTGCACTCATCATGCAGTTGCAAACAATCGTCAGTCGATCAATCAATCCGATGAATTGTAGTGTCATCACGATTGGCAAGGTCGATGCGGGGATTCGTGAAAATGTTATTGCCGGTCGAGCTGTGCTAGATGGAACGATGCGTGCGTTGAACGGTACTGATATGGAAAAATTAGAAGAACGGGTACGTGACATCGTTCGTGGAATTGAAGCGTCATTTGGCGTGAAAATTGATTTGCAATTTGGAAACCGCTATTACGAAGTCGTGAATGATCAAAACGTCGTCGATAAATTTTCTTCATTCGTTAAGATGAATGCAAATTATGTTGAATGCGACGCTGCGATGACGGGTGAAGACTTTGGATTCATGTTAAAAGAAGTCCCAGGCATGATGTTTTGGCTTGGAATCGATAATCCAACGTCCGGTTTACATCAGCCGACGTTGAATCCGGATGAAGAGGCGATCCCATTTGTGATTAATTTACTGGATCATTACTTCCGTGAATATGTGTAAACTGAATGAATCGTAAAAAGACTGTAGAAATGCCCTTTACTTCGCCTCAAATCGAAGTAAAGGGTTTTCATTTAGCGAGATCATCTAGTTTTCGAACGTTTTGTGAAGAAAATCACGAATAGATGTGAACAATTTGTTACATCAAACATTTAGAACAGACACAAATGATTATGTTCTCTATGATACGGATATAAACATATATAGAAGTACGTTTAGGAAGAGGGGGGCACACACATGTTCAATGATCCAGTTATGCTCAGTCGATTATTGACAGGGCTCACATTAGCATTTCACATCATTTTTGCAACGATTGGTGTAGGAGTTCCGTTGATGGTACTCGCAGCCGAGTACATTGGAATTAAACGAAAAGATCCAGATTATATTCTTTTAGCACGACGTTGGACGCGCGGTTATATCGTAACGGTAGCGGTCGGAGTCGTTACGGGGACGGCAATCGGATTACAATTATCGCTCTTATGGCCTTCATTAATGCAAGTAGCCGGACAGACGATTGCTTTGCCACTCTTCATGGAAACATTCGCCTTCTTCTTTGAAGCGATCTTCCTTGGGATTTACTTGTACACATGGGATCGCTTTAAAAATCCATGGTTACACTGGTTAATCGGGATTCCGGTCGTCATCGGGGCAACGGCGTCAGCCTTCTTCATCACGACAGTTAACTCGTTCATGAATTCTCCGGAAGGTTTTAAAATTGTCAACGGAACGTTAACACAAATCGAACCGTTAAAAGCGATGTTCAATACGGCAACGCCAACAAAAGCGACACACGTTATTGTATCTGCTTACTTGACGGTTGCGTTCATCTTAGCAGCAATTGCTGCGTTCCATCTATTGCGCAAGAAAACACTGTCCGCAGCCGAGACGGCGTATCACAAAAAGGCACTTCGTCTGACAGTCATGGCTGGATTGATTTTCGCCTTCTCGACAGCGCTCGTCGGTGATTTTTCAGGAAAGTACCTTGCGAAATATCAACCTGAAAAATTAGCAGCAGCGGAGTGGCATTTTGAAACGACAAATGAAGCAGAATTGATTTTCGGTGGGATTTTGGATGAGCAAGAAGATGGTAGTTATGACATCAAAGGTGCGGTTAAGATTCCGTACGCCTTGTCAATTCTTGCAGGTGGCGCACCAGATACAGAAGTCATCGGTCTAAATGAATTTGCGAAAGAAGACCAAGCGCCGTTATTCGTCCACTATTTCTTCGATATCATGGTATCGATCGGGATGTATTTAGCAGCGATTTCCGCCTTGTTCATACTCGCATTCCGACTGAAGAAGTTGAACCCGTATAATAAATGGTTACTGCGCGGTATTTTCATTGGTGGACCACTTGCCATCGTTTCGATTGAAGCAGGTTGGATGTACGCGGAAATCGGACGTCAACCATGGACGCTATATGGTATTATGAGAACGGCTGACGCAGCGACGACATCTACTGCAGTCGGACCGATGCTGATTCTATTCAGCATGTTGTACCTCTTACTTGGTACGATTTGTACAGTCGTATTGCTCCGTATGTTTAAGAATAATCCTGTCGGTAAAGAACTCGCAGACGATCACCATACTCGCGGTGAAGCGATGTTTGCGGACGATAAAGAATAAGGAGGGAACGAGTTGGACATTCAAACACTAGGAATAACCGTACTTTGGACGTTCCTCTATGGATATCTCATCGTTGCCTCAATTGACTTCGGTGCTGGATTTTACGCATTTTACTCGAAATATACAAAACGAGATCATTTGACGAATCGATTGATTTTACGTTATCTTTCGCCCGTTTGGGAAGTGACGAACGTTTTCTTCGTTTTCTTCTTTGTTGGTCTCGTCGGGTTTTTCCCGGACACAGCTTATTACTATGGAACGGCACTTCTCGTGCCTGCATCAATCGTACTCGTTCTGATTGCGATTCGCGGTAGCTTTTATGCCTTTGCGAACTACGGTTCGAACGATAGTATGTTCTATACGTTTCTCTATGGTGCGACGGGGCTCTTGATTCCGGCTGCGATGTCGACGACGTTGACGATTAGTCAAGGTGGCTTTATTCGTAAAACGAATGAAACGGTTGAGTTTTTAGGGACGAAATTGTTTACGAACTTTTATTCCTGGTCAGTCGTAGCACTTGCGATTGTCTCTGTCCTTTATATTAGTGCGATGTTCCTTTTGTTCTACGCAGATAAGGCGCGAGATGTAGGGGCGAGTGACTTGATTCGGAAATGGGCGCTCTTTTGGAGCATTCCAACGATCATCGTCTGTGGACTTGTGTTCTTTGGTTTAAAAAATCAAGCCGCATGGCATTATGAAAATATTTTGAATGGTAACTGGTGGTGGTTCGCAGCAAGTTTTGTGTTCTTCTGTGTTGCAGTCGCACTCGTCTACCTGAAGCGGAATTATGGAATTGCCTTTATCGCTGTCATGGCTCAATACGGAGTTGCATGGTTCGGATACGGCTATACTCATTTACCGTATATCTTATATCCGTACATCGATATCAATAAAGCGGTCGTTAACGAAACAATGGCGACGTCGCTTGTCGTAGTCTTTATCTTCGGACTATTATTATTGATTCCGGCACTCTATCTGATTTTACGATTGTTCCTGTTTGATAACGATTATGTCAGAGGCGAAAAAGTAAAAAAATAGCGAGATCTTAAACGCCTTCACGCACTGTGAAGGCGTTTATAGTATTTTAAGAAGGAATCGGGTACACTACTACTGACGAAGCGAAATCTGAAGGAGAGTTGAACATGAATGGAGAGTTTGCAGTAATTGGTTTGGGGCGTTTTGGTGGTTCAATCGTCCGTGAATTATCGAAGAATGGCTATGACGTTCTAGCGATTGATTCCGATGAAGAACGTGTCAATGAATACATGGGGATTGCGACACACTCCGTCATCGCGGATACGACGGATGAGAACGTATTGAAAAGTCTTGGAATTCGAAACTTTGATCACGTCATCGTTGCGATTGGGGAAAACATTCAAGCTTCGATTTTGACAACGTTGATTTTAAAGGAACTCGGTGTTAAATCAATCACTGTCAAAGCGACGAACGATTACCATGAAAAAGTATTGCGGAAAATCGGTGCTGACTTCATTGTCCACCCGGAACGTGACATGGGGGTTAGGATTGCGAACGGCCTGATGAGTTCGAATATTTTGGATTATCTTGACCTGTCTCAAGAATTCTCAATCGTTGAAATCAAGGTCAGCGATCGCATGGCAAACAAAACGTTGATTGATCTTGATTTACGAAGTAAGTACGGCGCGAACGTCGTCGCCATCAAACGGGGAGAAAATGTCATGATTTCGTTACAAGCTGATGAAGTCATTGAAAAGGGCGACTACCTTGTCGTCATTGGAGAAAACGAAGACTTGGATCGTCTCGAACGAGCCATCCATAAAGTAAAAAGCTGAGGGATCTCCTCAGCTTTTTTTGTATCCCTTTTAAATTAATTGGAATTTTTTTAAACCGTGCGCGATGCCGCCTTCAAGAATGTGTTTCGTGACGAAGTCGGCGGCGGCTTTTGTTTCGTCTAATCCATTGCCCATCGCGATGCCTGTTCCGACGTAGCGGAGCATCTCGAGATCGTTCAGCGCGTCACCGAAAGCAAACGTATCTTCACGTTTGATATCCGTTAAACGGAGGAATTGTTTAATTCCATCGGCTTTCGACGATCCGGCATTGATGACGTCCATCGCTTGTGGGTGCCAGCGAATGAAATCGAATGCTTGATAGTTTTGCGTATAAATCGATTCTTCTTCTGCCTGACAATAGACGAGGGTTTGGAAGATATCGTGCGTCTCGTAAGCTTCTTCATTATAAGCAGGGAGGGGAATATCGAGCGCGCCGAGTGACGTCGCGACGGTCTCGTCTGTTTGACGCGTCGTGAAGCCTTGTTTCTCGCCGAGATAAACAAGTGTGTGCCCATTCTCTTTTGCACGTGATGTTAAATGTTTCAAATCATCGACGGGTTGCGGACGTTTATAGATGACTTTATTTTGATGAACGACGATTTGACCGTTGTAGCCAATGACGGTATCGATGCCGAGTTGCTCACGGACGCCTGACAGCATTGCAGGACCACGCCCGGTCGCGATGGCGACGTAAACGCCGTTTTCCTGTAGTTGTTTGATTGCCTGTTTTGTCGATTCCGGTATGAAATGACCATCGTGAAGCAAGGTTCCATCGATATCGAAAAAGACGACTTTTTGATTTGCCATGGTTTCACCTTCTCTATTTAATTGGCTGAATAGCCGTTTACAAATGAAAGTATAGCATAGCGCCTAGGTTCAAGCAGATATCAGTTGTTGAATAAGGATGAAAAAATGAACCGTTTTCGTGTATACTAATCTAAGGACAAAAAACAATGGACTGATAAGGAGTTGCTAAGTATGATTTTTAAAGTATTTTATCAACCGCTTCGTTCGGAAGCACCAGTAAGAGAACGGACAGAGGTTATGTATGTTGAAGGAGAGAGCATTCGTGACGTGCGAACATCGATTGATCATCTCATCAAAGACATTAATGTTGAATTCATCCGCGAAGTAAGTGGAGAATTCCTAGAGTACGAAAAACAAAGTGTTGACTACAAGGTAGCGACGTTCGCATGAAGTTCGTCAAAAACCACCAAGCAGCCGTATTCGCACTCGGCGGTTTAGGAGAAATCGGGAAGAACACATATGTGGTTCAATTCCAAGATGAAATCATCGTCATTGATGCAGGGGTCATGTTCCCAGAAGATGAATTGCTCGGAATCGATTATGTTATTCCAGATTACACGTATTTAATCAAAAATAAAGATAAAGTCAAAGGTGTGTTCATTACACACGGACACGAAGATCATATCGGCGGACTTCCTTTCTTATTAAAACAAGTGAACTTACCGATTTATGCGGGGAAAATTGCCCTTGGTTTAATCAAGGTCAAATTAGAAGAGCATGGTTTATTACGGACGGCGGAACTTCATGAAATTGATGAGGACTCGATCATCAAGTTCCGGAAGACAAGTATTTCATTCTTCCGGACGACACACTCGATTCCAAATTCGTTCGGTGTCGTCGTAAAAACGCCACAAGGCAATATCGTCCATACGGGGGACTTTAAGTTCGACTTCACACCAGTTGGGGAGCCTGCTGACTTAGCGAAGATGGCAGAACTCGGGAAAGAAGGCGTACTTTGTCTCTTATCTGACTCGACGAATGCTGAAGTTGAAGGATTTACAATGAGTGAACGGGTTGTCGGTGAAACGATTTCGGATGTTTTCCGGAAAGCGGATGGACGAATCATCTTTGCGACGTTCGCCTCGAACATTTATCGTCTCCAACAAGTCGTCAATGCCTCGGTCGAAGCAGGACGGAAAATCGTCGTCTTCGGTCGAAGCATGGACAAGGTCATGATGATTGGACAAGAACTTGATTTCATCAAGGCACCTAAAGGAACAATCATCGAACCGAACGAAATGAAACGGTATAAATCGAATGAAATTACGATTCTTTGTACAGGTTCGCAAGGAGAGCCGATGGCAGCGTTAAGCCGAATCGCCAATGGGACACACCGTCAGATTTCAATCATTCCTGATGATTTGGTCATCTTCTCATCTTCACCGATTCCAGGAAACGTTGTTTCGGTCGGGAAAACGATCAACCAGCTGTATAAAGCAGGAGCAGACGTGATGTATGGTAAGCTCAATGATATCCATACGTCAGGTCACGGTAGTCAGCAAGAGCAACTCTTGATGCTGCGCCTACTCAAGCCGAAGTACTTCATGCCGATTCACGGTGAATACCGTATGTTGAAAAAACACATGTCGCTTGCGATGGATGCGGGTGTTCCGGAAGAGAACTGTTTCGTCATGGATAACGGTGAAGTCTTAGCACTCGATGCCAATGCAGCAGCGATCACTGGTAAAATCCAGGCGAATGCGGTATACGTCGATGGAAAAGGGATTGGAGATATTGGAAACATCGTGTTACGCGATCGTCGTATTCTTTCGGAAGAAGGACTCGTCGTCGTCGTCGTCACACTCGACTCGAAAACAAACCGTCTTGTTTCTGGACCGGACATCATTTCCCGTGGATTCGTCTACATGCGTGAATCAGGCAACTTAATTAAAGATGCCGAGCGCTTGTTGAAACGTTCGTTAGAACAATCATTAACGAACCGAAACACGAAGTGGACAGATATCAAACAAGTCATCAACGATACATTAACACCTTATTTGACTGAAAAAACACAACGTCATCCGATGGTCATGCCGATCATTATGGAAGTTTAACGAAAAAAGCCATTTCCTGAATCAGGAAATGGCTTTTTTGTTTCAAGGCGTGGAAGAGCTCATGTGGCAGGTCCATATTCCTTGAATGGTTCTTTTTTATCGATTCGATCGTAAAACATGATGCCGTCTAAATGGTCATATTCATGCTGGCAAACGATGGCTTTCATACCTTTTAATCTTAATTTTACAGGAATTCCGTTATGATCGATGCCAGTAAGGGTAATACGCATATAGCGTGGCACGTGACCTTCGACTTCACGGTCGACGGATAGGCAGCCTTCACCACCAGTTAAAAACGTCTGTTCGACAGAGTGGCTGATGATTTTCGGATTATAGATTCCGAACTCTAAAAGATCGTCGCCGTCTGGAAGTCGAATCGCGAACATCCGCTTATTGACACCGATTTGAGGAGCAGCAAGACCTATCCCGCTACGCAAATCGTACTTTTCAGCTATTTCATCATCTTGACTGTTAGCAAGAAACTCGCGCATCAAGCGCATCGTTTCTTTATCTTCCTCACTGAGTGGGAAAGTAACTTCCACCGATCGTTCGTGAAGCGTCGGAACTTCTTCGCGTACGATTTCATTCATGGTGATCATGAACAACACCCCTTTCATCTATAAAAATTATAGCACAAGCGAAAGGGGAAATTCATAACTAACACAGTTACAAATAGTTGAATAGTACAGAAGGAGAAACAGAAGGTTTTTGTGAAAGGTGTCACAAATGACGGTCGTAAAAAAAAATAAAACATTTCCTTTGATTTTATAGGCGTTACAGTTTTATACTTGTAACGTAATGAACAAGACATCAAATCGTGTCGAGTCATGTTAATACAGTTTACTCAACTGAATAGGTACACAGATATATGTTCAAGAAAGGTCACACGGGACTTCGATTTTTGAACACTATTGGTATGTGGGCAAATCAGTCAGAGGAATATTTCGCTGAGCACAGTGAAAGGATGAGGTGAAAAGATGAACTTAAACATGTTTAAAAACGTGGAAGAAAACTTTGAAACGTTCCGCATTCTTGACGAGAAAGGTGAAGTCGTCAACAAAGACGCTATGCCGGATCTCTCAGATGAAGAATTAACGGAATTAATGCGTCGTCTCGTATACACACGTATCTGGGACCAACGTGCAATCTCACTCAACCGTCAAGGACGTCTTGGTTTCTATGCTCCAGTAGCAGGACAAGAAGCGTCAATGATCGGAACACAATTCGCACTCGATAAGGATGACTGGATTCTTCCTGGATACCGTGATATTCCACAGATGGTCTTCCATGGCTTCCCACTCTACAAAGCATTCTTGTTCTCACGTGGACACATCACAGGCGGTAAGATTCCTGAAGGTGTGAACGTCTTAATGCCACAAATCATCATCGGCGCACAAATCGTTCAAGCTGCCGGTGTTGCACTCGGTCTTAAGAAAAGTGGTAAAGAGCAAGTAGCAATCACATATACAGGTGATGGCGGTTCTTCACAAGGTGATTTCTACGAAGGAATGAACTTTGCTGGAGCATTCAAAGCCCCTGCAATCTTCGTCGTTCAAAACAACCGTTTCGCAATTTCGACGCCGGTTGAAAAACAATCAATGGCAAAAACAATTGCACAAAAAGCGGTCGCTGCCGGCATCAACGGTATTCAAGTTGACGGTATGGACGTTCTCGCAGTTTACGCTGCAACGAAACAAGCACGTGTCGAAGCACTCAACGGTGTACCGACATTGATCGAAACACTCACGTACCGTTACGGACCACACACACTCGCTGGTGATGATCCGACACGTTACCGTACAAAAGATATGGATGATGAGTATCAAGCTCAAGATCCACTCGTTCGTTTCCGTGCGTTCATGGAAACAAAAGGTCTTTGGAACGAAGACAAAGAAAACGAAGTCATCGAGCAAGCAAAAGCTGATGTGAAAGAAGCACTTGCACAAGCTGACAAAGAACCAAAACAAAAAGTTACTGACTTCATCAACGTGATGGCTGAAAAGTTACCACAAAACCTGCAAGAGCAGCTTGATGAGTATACAGCAAAGGAGTCGAAATAACCCATGGCACAAATGACGATGATCCAAGCGATCACTGACGCAATGCGCGTCGAGATGAAACGCGACGAGCAAGTTCTCTTGTTCGGTGAAGACGTCGGTAAAAACGGTGGGGTATTCCGTGCGACAGAAGGTCTTCAAGATGAATTAGGCGAAGACCGCGTCTTCGATACACCACTCGCCGAGTCAGGTATTGGTGGTCTTGCAGTCGGGTTCAGCTTGACTGGTTTCCGCCCAATCATGGAAATCCAATTCTTCGGTTTCGTTTTCGAAGTGTTCGATTCAGTAGCAGCTCAGCTCGCGCGTCTACGTTACCGTTCAGGTGGTACGTACAGTGCACCAGTTACAATCCGTTCACCATTCGGTGGTGGCGTTAAGACACCAGAACTTCACGCGGATAACTTAGAAGGATTGATGGCTCAGTCACCAGGACTTAAAGTCGTCATCCCGTCAACTCCGTACGATGCAAAAGGTCTTTTGATCGCGTCAATCCGCGATAACGACCCAGTCGTTTTCCTTGAGCACATGAAACTCTACCGTTCATTCCGTGGCGAGGTTCCTGAAGGGGACTACACGGTCGAACTCGGTAAAGCAGACATCAAACGTGAAGGTACAGACGTTACAATCGTCACGTACGGCGCGATGGTCCACGCTTCACTTAAAGCAGCTGAGGAACTTGAAAAAGAAAACATCAGCGTCGAAATCATCGACTTGATGACAATCAGCCCAATCGATATCGATACAATCGTTGCGTCAGTTAAGAAAACGAACCGTGTCGTTGTCGTTCAAGAAGCTCAAAAACAAGCAGGTGTGGCTGCAATGGTCGCAACTGAAATTCAAGAGCGTGCAATTCTTGATCTTGAAGCACCGATTCTTCGTGTAACGGCTCCAGATACAATCTTCCCATTCGCACAAGGGGAAGACGTCTGGATTCCAGACCACAAAGATATCGTTGAAAAAGTAAAAACAGTTTACAATTTCTAAGCGTGATTCGGAAAAAGGAGAGGGGAAATTCTCTCCTTGCTTCCGTTTTAAAGATAACAATTGACTAGAAGAGTGAAATAAAAGGAGGCATATTCAAATGGGTTTATTTGAATTCAAATTGCCGGATATCGGTGAGGGTATTCACGAAGGCGAAATCGTAAAGTGGTTCGTAAAAGCGGGCGACACAGTAAAAGAGGACGACGTTCTTCTTGAAGTTCAAAACGATAAAGCGGTCGTTGAAATCCCGTCACCAGTTGATGGTACAGTCAAAGAAGTAAAAGTAGACGAAGGTGTCGTTGCTGTTGTTGGTGACGTATTAATCTCATTCGACGTCGAAGGTGAAGGTTCAGCTCCTTCTGAAGAAGCAGCTCCTGAACAACCTAAAGCAGAAGAAAACGCAAAAGATGTCCAAGACACGGATCAAAAAGTCGAAGACAAGCCGACTGAAGTTCAAATCCACAAATCAGAACGTGTCATCGCGATGCCTTCTGTCCGTAAATATGCACGTGAAAAAGGCGTCGACATCCGTGAAGTTCAAGGTTCTGGAGACAACGGTCGCGTCGTTAAAGAAGACATCGATGCATTTGCAAACGGTGGTCAATCTTCTACTGCACCAGCTTCAGAAGAAAAAGCATCTGCACAAGCATCTGCTCCTAAAGCTGAAGTGAAACCGTATGTTGCTGCTCAACCTGAGCTTGAAACACGCGAAAAAATCAAAGGTATCCGTAAAGCGATTTCGAAAGCAATGGTCAACTCGAAACATACGGCACCACACGTAACACTTATGGACGAAGTCGATGTAACGAACCTCGTGGCACTCCGCAAAAACTTCAAAGAAGTTGCTGCAGCACAAGGTACGAAATTGACTTACCTTCCGTTCGTCGTTAAAGCATTGACTGCGGCTGCTAAAAAGTACCCGACTATCAACGCTTCAATCGATGATGCTAACGAAGAAATCGTCTACAAAAACTACTTCAACATCGGTATCGCAGCGGATACAGATAACGGACTTGTCGTACCTGTCGTCAAAGACGCAGATCGCAAATCAATCTTCTCGCTCGCTGATGATATCAATGATTTAGCTGGTAAAGCACGTGATGGTAAACTTTCTGGTGAAGAGATGAAAGGCGGATCGATCACAATCACAAACATCGGTTCTGCTGGCGGACAATGGTTCACACCTGTCATCAACCACCCGGAAGTTGCAATCCTCGGTATCGGCCGTATTGCTGAAAAAGCAGTCGTTAAAAACGGTGAAATCGTTGCAGCACCAGTACTTGCACTTTCATTCAGCTTTGACCACCGTCTCATTGATGGTGCAACAGCACAAAACGCGCTTAACCTAGTTAAACGCTTGTTGAACGACCCACAACTTCTCATTATGGAGGGATAAGCAATGGTAGTAGGTGAATTCGCACAAGAAACAGATTTACTCGTAATCGGGGCCGGCCCTGGTGGTTATGTCGCTGCAATCCGTGGCGCACAACTCGGACTTAAAGTAACAGTCGTCGAACGTGAAAACGTCGGTGGTGTTTGCTTGAACGTTGGATGTATCCCGTCAAAAGCGTTAATTACAGCTGGACACAACTTCCAACATGCAAAAGGTTCGGACTCAATGGGGATCACGTCTGAGAACGTTGCAGTCGATTTCTCGAAAGTTCAATCTTGGAAACAATCAGTCGTTAACAAATTAACGGGTGGTGTTGGCGGCCTTCTTAAAGGTAACAACATCGAAACAGTCGTAGGGGAAGCATACTTCCAATCTGAAGATACAGTTCGTATCATCAACGAAGATTCTTCAACACCTTACAAATTCAAAAAATGTATCATTGCAACAGGTTCGACTCCAATCGAACTTCCAGCGTTCAAATGGTCTAAACGTGTCCTTTCTTCTACAGGCGCATTGAACCTTCCTGAACTTCCGAAAAAACTCATCGTCATCGGTGGCGGATACATCGGAATGGAGCTTGGTACAGCGTATGCTAACTTCGATACTGAAGTTGTCATCTTAGAAGGAACAAAAGACATCCTTTCTGGTTTTGAGCCGGCAATGACACAAGTCGTCAAGAAAAAGCTCAAACAAAAAGGGAACATCACAATCCACAACGAAGCACTTGCACAAAGTGTGGAAGAGACAGAAGACGGCGTTAAAGTAACGTTCGAAGTGAAAGGTGAAACACAAACAGTTGAAGCGGACTACGTCCTCGTCACTGTCGGTCGTCGCCCGAACACTTCTGATCTCGGTCTTGAGATGGCTGAAGTTAAACTTAGCGAGCGCGGACTTGTCGAAATCGACGATCAGTGCCGTACGTCTAACGAAAACATCTACGCAATCGGGGACATCGTTCCTGGACCACCACTTGCGCACAAAGCATCTTTTGAAGCGAAAATCGCTGCTGAAGCTGCTGCTGGACACCCGGCATACCTCGACTATAGCGCGATTCCTGCGGTTGTCTTCACAGACCCAGAACTCGCAACAGTCGGTTATACAGAAGCACAAGCGAAAGAAGAAGGTCTTGATTACCTCGCTTCTAAATTCCCTTATGCTGCAAACGGTCGTGCCCTTGCACTCAACGAGCCAGACGGCTTCTTGAAAATGATCACACGCAAATCAGACGGTCTCTTGATTGGTGCTCAAATCGCTGGTACAGGCGCATCTGACATGATCGCAGAGATGGGACTCGCAATCGAGTCTGGAATGACTGCTGAAGATATCGCACTCACAATCCACGCACACCCTTCACTTGGTGAAATCGCGATGGAAACTGCTGAAGTTGCAATCGGTAGCCCAATCCACATCATGAAATAAGCTTTAAGCCCTTAAGCGGGGAGCCGACCGCTTAAGGGCTTTTTTTCATTATCATATGCAAGAGGCTAAGGTGTGGTCTTGGTAAAATAAAAAGTACGGGCGGAGGATTTGATATCCTGCGCCCGTACTTTTTTGAGAAGCTGTAACGTCTGCTTTCGTTTGAATCATCGAATGGCATTCGATTGTTGAATGACTTTAATTGTTTCGAGTGAATGATCCTCAAGCCCTTGGACAGGAAGACCCGCTTCGATATTTTCTTTAATATACGCTAAGTTATCCGTCGTAATCATCTCACCAGGAATGAAGATCGGGATGCCCGGCGGATAGACCATCATGAATTCTGCAGAAATCCGTCCTACGGCTTGCGCGAGCGGAATCGTTTCCGTTTCTTCGTAGAAGGCATCACGTGGACTTAATGCGAGTGCAGGTATGTCAGGCAACATGATAGAATGTGAAGTTGTTTTCGCACCTGTATCACGGTACCGCTCAACAAGCTCAGTCATTCCAGTCAGTAAGGCGTCAATCGTTTCCTCAGAGTCGCCTGAAGTGATAATTAAGAGGATGTTATTCAAATCTGATAGTTCGACTTCAATCCGGTGCTCTTCGCGTAAGAACTCTTCGACGAGGTGACCCGAAATACCGAGTCCTTTGACCGAAATCAATACTTTAGTCGGGTCGAACGCGAATGTCGCACTTGAATGTAAGTCCGATTCACCGAAGACGGCGAGGTAAGGCAACTTAGCGAGACCCATCCGCATCCGTGTCGATAGTTCAAGTGCGCGTCGGTTCATTGCCTCACCATTGATCGCGAGGTGGCGCCGTGCGCAATCGAGTGAAGCGAGTAACAGATACGATGTTGAAGTCGTCGTCAACATCGAGAGGACAGTCTGGACTTTATCGGGCGAGACCAGACCTCGGCGGACGTTCAAGACAGAACTTCCTGTGAGTGATCCACCCAGTTTGTGCACACTCGTAGCGGCTAAGTCAGCCCCTGCTTGCATTGCTGATAGCGGCATATCATCGTGGAAGCCGATATGGACGCCGTGTGCTTCGTCAACGAGGACAGGGATCCCTTTCCCATGAGCAAGCTTGACGATGCTCTCAAGGTCGCCTGCGACACCGAAGTACGTCGGGTTGATGACGAGGATCGCCTTCGTATCAGGATGAAGACTGAGGGCACGTTCGACGGCACTTGGTGTGATACCGTGAGCAATTCCAAACATTTCATCAAATTCAGGGTGAATGAAAATCGGGTGCGCTCCAGAAAGAACGATAGCCGACATGATCGATTTATGGACATTTCGCGGAACGAGGATTTTATCGTCCGGACCGACGACGCTCATGATCATTGCCATGATTGCCGTTGACGTTCCTTGGACAGAGAAAAACGTTTCATCTGCATGGAATGCTTGTGCCGCCAATTGATGGGCATCTTTGATAATCGTTTTCGGATGATGTAAATCATCGAGTGGAGCGATGTTGATTAAATCGATATCGAGTGCATTTTGACCGATGAACGATCGAAATGCAGGATCCATTCCTTGCCCATTCTTATGACCAGGAATATGAAATTGAATTGGTTGACGTTTCGCATGCGCGAGTAGCGCATCGAATAAAGGTGTATCGAGCTGTGTTAAGCTTTTTGTTTGCACCAGATTTCCCCCCTTAAAACCGAATAAAAAAACAATCAAACAAGCTAACTATAACAAGTTTTCATAACGTTGCAACTGTTTTATCTTCGATTTCATTGTAAAATAAGAATCGTGAAGAAAGGATGTGTCAGGATGGCTCTTAATTATCCCATCAACCCAGACTGGTCGACGAAGGAAATCGTCACCGTCATTGATTTTTTTAACATCGTCGAAGAAGCTTACGAAAAAGGTGTGTCACGTGAAGAATTTATGCGGACATATAAAGCCTTCAAGAAAATCGTGAATGCGAAGTCGGAAGAAAAACAACTCGATCAATTCTATTTCGAAGAAACAGGTTGCTCCAGTTACCGTGCGGTCCAACAAGCAATCAAACAAGACGAACCGATTTTACGAATGAAAAAATGAAGAATGATTAAGAGAGAAAGGCGAGGATTTCATTCGGAATTCCTTGTCTTTTTTTAGTGTGCATCCTACATATATCCTGAAAGGGAAACCGATTAGTTGTTTAGAATAAAGAAAAATGGGTTATATATTACATACAAGACGATATCGTTAAACTGTAATTTTTAAAAATAGATGCTTTACATCTAAGTTGAATCGTACTATTATAGATTCAATCCACTAATTAGTCGCAATTGTCTGATAATTAAAACGTTCATTTATCTCGCGAAGGAGTGTGGTTACTGTGAAACAAGTAATAGAAGCATACAAGAGAAAAGATGCAGAAAAACGCATTCCGGTATTGCGTCTCGAAATTGATTATGAGCTCGCAACATTGCACGATGCAATCGTAGAAAGTGATGCAGAAGCGGTTGGTGCCAGTAAAGAGCGTCTCGAAAAATACCGCCAAGAAATGGTGTTATTAGAGGCATGATTCAGTAAACGATAAACTAAAAATCAAATTAAATTAAATCAATCAACCAGCGAAAATTTTCGCTGGTTTTCTTTTTTTGTTACTATGGAAAAGACAGGAATCATATAAAAGGAGTGAGGCGCATGCAAGGCATAGAGTTACATGCTATCGATTTAATGAAACGAGCGGGTAAATATATCCGTCAGATGATAGACCATGCGTATCATATCGAAGAAAAAACGAATAAAAGTGACTTAGTGACGGAGATTGACAAAAATGTCGAAGATTTATTAATTGAAGGTATCCTGAATCAGTATCCAGATCATCATATATATGGAGAAGAAGGGCGTGCGGCGCGACCTGAAACATTGGGTGGCACGATTTGGTTCGTCGATCCGATTGACGGCACGATGAATTTCATTCGCCAAAAACGCTTATTTGCGATTTCGATTGCCATCATGGTAGAGGGCGAACTTCAGTATGGATTTGTGTATGACGTCATGGCGGATGAGATGTTTCATTGCATTAAAGGACAGGGCGCATTCGAAAATGGAATTCGATTAGCGCCAATTGAAGAGAAGCCGGTTAGTGATGCGATCATCTGTATGAATGCAACGTGGGTGACTGCCAATCGAAGAATTGATGCAGCATTGCTAGCACCACTCGTAAAAGACGCTGTTGGGGTTCGGGCAGTCGGTGCCGCCTCGCTTGAACTCGCCTGGGTCGCCGCGGGGCGTGTTGACGGCTACATTACGATGCGAAACATGCCATGGGATTACGCAGCTGGACAACTGTTGATTGAGGAGCTTGGAGGGCGCGTCGGGACGATTGAAGGCGACGCGATGACTTTCCAAGAACAAACGAGTGTTCTTGCAGGGAGTCGGACATTTGTCGCAGACGTATTGACGTATGTAAACAAATAAAACGCCCTTGAACTACCTCCACCTACGCTTCGCTTAGAGGTGGAGGATTCCTGAGTGATCCGACCTGACGGTCGAAACCTGATCAGGCTAACCCCGTCGTCCCGACGGTTGAAGAAGCTAAGAGGCGTTCAGCTTCTTGTTTGAGGTTCAGTCCTGCGTTCACATCAC